>CAIJVD010000025.1 GCA_903824045.1 uncultured Chlorobiaceae bacterium | reverse complement strand
GTACCCTCGGTCTCGCTGAAGCTCAGGTCGGCAAAACCATTACCGTTCAGGCCAGCTACTCAGACGCACACGGCTCACCCGAAAGCGTCGCCAGCGATGCGACGGCGACTGTTGCCAACGTCAACGATGCCCCGACCGGCAACCTGACGATCACCGGCACGCCAGCACAGGGTCAGACGCTGACAGCCAACAACACCCTTGCTGATGCGGACGGCATCGGAACCTTGAACTACCAGTGGTATGCCAATGGATCGGCTATCAGCGGCGCGACCGCCAGCACTCTGGTTCTCGGTGCTGCGCAGATCGACAAAGCTATTTCCGTCCACGCCAGCTACACTGACCTTCACGGCCACTATGAATCTGTCACCAGCGCCGCTACCGGTCTTGTCGGCAGTGACCCCTATCAGGGGACAGCGGGTAATGACACGATCTTCGGCTCTGCCGGGGACGAGATGATATACGGCTATGCCGGCCATGATACGCTTGATGGCGGAGCAGGCAACGACACTCTTGACGGTGGAACAGGTGACGACACGCTCATCGGAGGAGGCGGAAATGATACGCTCTACGGCGGGGATGGCATCGATACCGCAGATTACAGCGGCGCTCAGGCAGGAATTAGCGTCGACCTGAGCCTCGGAACGGCTGTTTCCACAGAAGGTCATGATGAGGCTGGAACCGGCACAGACACGCTTTCCGGAATCGAGAACATTGTTTCGGGGGCGTACGACGACATCCTGACCGGAAACAGCCTTGCCAACAGAATCGAAGGTGGCGACGGTGCTGACACGATCTATGGCCTTGCCGGCAATGACATTTTGTATGGCGGTTCCGGCAGCGACACGCTCTATGGAGGAGCTGACAATGACTCACTGTTTGGCGGAGAGGGTCATGATCGTCTGGAAGGAGGGGCTGGCAATGACTACATGGCCGGAGGAACCGGCAATGACACCTATGTGGTCGACAGCATACGAGACGTCGTCTTTGAGTTGCCGAATGAAGGCATTGATACGGTTCTCTCCAGCGTCTCCTATACACTGGGAGACAATGTCGAAAACCTTACGCTTACCGGCAACGCAGCGATCAACGGAACAGGCAATGCACTCGACAACATCATCATCGGCAACAGTGCCAACAATACGCTTGCCGGCGGTGCCGGCAACGACACGCTGGATGGAGGGGCCGGTAACGACTGCATGTACGGAGGCGCCGGTAACGACACCTATATCGTTGACAGTGTATCAGATGTTGTTACCGAACTTGCATCAGAAGGCACCGATACGGTACGCTCAAGCGTGAGCTACACATTGGGTGCCAATGTTGAACACCTGACACTCACGGGAAGCGCAGCCATCAACGCAACCGGCAATACCCTCGACAACATCATCACCGGCAACAGCGCAGCCAACACGCTCAATGGCCGTGCAGGCAACGACACGCTGGACGGCGGTGCAGGCAACGATGTACTCATTGGCGGAGCCGGCGCCGATACGCTAACGGGAGGCAGTGGCAATGATATTTTCAAATACCTCTCCGAAAGCGAAAGCGGAACAACCGCCTCTACCTGGGACGTAATCACGGACTTTGTTCCGGGGCAGGACCAGATAGACCTCTCAGCTATCGACGCCGACAGCCTGAGGGCAGGAAACCAGGCATTCACCACGCTCAACATCGGCAGCACCAATACCTTCACCGCGCCGGGTCAGTTGTGGTACGACACTGCCCATGGAATCCTCTACGGCAACACCAACAGTGATCCGAGTCCCGAATTTGCCATCCAGCTCGTAGGGACTCCTCACCTTGCCGCAGGAGACATCATTCTTTAGGCGGACTCCTCAATGCACAAGCCCTCAGAAGGACGAATTGACCTTCTGAGGGCTTGTAAACGGGGGGAGGTTCACACCCGCACATGCACCATGACAATCGGAACGGTGCATGCGGCAGGGATGTGCATTATCAGAACAGTACCTTTACGCCAACCTCGAGACCTTGGGCCGCGGCACCGCTTCTGAACTCGCCTGCGTAGTTCAGGTAGCAATATCCGTCTTTTACCACACGCAGCGTAGCCCCGGCAGTTGTCTTGAAGAAGGATTGAGAGACACTTGGCGACAGAATCGTGTATGATGTTCCGCCAAGAGCAGCCTCAACCTGGGCATTGGAAAGTTTCGAGCTATCGAAACCTCCGGCAAGGTTCACGGTAAACGTAGCAGGTGCACTTGCTGGATTGGTTGCCTCACTACCGAGCGACAGACCGGCTATCAGCCTGCTTCCATTCAGGTTATACCGAGAAAGGCTCAGAGCCGCAGGAGTAACGGCCTCTTCATTGAGCCCTCCTCTTTCGTTGTGCAGATAGAGTGCCGATGCATACGGCTGGACGCTGATGCCTCTTGATGCAGTCGGGATACGAAGCGTGAGGCCCGCCATGCTGTTGACTCCACTCTCTCTGGTTGTCAGCTCATTTGCGCTTAGTTTCAGCGGATCAGGCCGGGTTGTTTTCCACAACGTTGACCCGACTGAGGCAACGCCCTCAACCACGACGCGTCCAGTACGCTGCTGACCATAAAGGAAGGCTGTCTCCTGAGTCACGGTTCCCTTTTCATCGTATGAAGCAGTGATGTCTATGTTGGCATGAGAATAACCGACACCAATCCGTGAATCTTTAGTCGATAACAGGTCTCTGCCCAAGATATACTGGTTGCGATCCGCACGAAATGCTGATGCGGTTTCATCTCCATACCATTTATCCCAGTTTTTGCTGGCGGTAAACCAGACCCCGTCAGCATGGGAGTTGCTCGACCCGCCAAGCGGCGACTTGCCAAGAACATCCGAAACGGTCGACTGCAGCAAGAAAGACGAACGAGGAATCTCTGCCACCATAGCTGCATGCACCTGTCCCGAAAGCTTTGCGGCCAGATCAGGCAGCTGAGCTCCGGTGGCACCGGCTACACTATAAAGCAGTTCCTGCTGCTTGAGTGTTGCAGAAGCAGAGGAATCTGATGCAATCAAAAGATCCAGCACTTTTCCTGCGGACTGTGCATTTTCGTTCCCGCCATTCAGGGAGAGGTAGTTCTTCCATGAGGTCGGTATCAGGCGCAGGTCGATGCTGTTGTTGCCGAACATGTTATAAAACGCATAGAGGCGTGTATCGGCTGGCAGACCTGAGGCGGGCTGATCAACAACGGAAAATCTTCCTGAGACTCCGCCATCGGCCGTTACAATCCTGAAGCTATTGCCCAGTGACGACGTAAAAGTATTATCAGCGGATCCACTGATCCCCCTGAGTTTTAGAGAAAGAGTGACATTGCTGCCAACACTAAACGAACCAGTCGATCCGCTGATCACAAGACGGTCATAGTTGCCCGCCCCATTGGCGGTTCCCACTCCGTCAATATCGGTCTGCATGGTACTGCCGGCAAACATCGTTACCGGGCCGGTAACACTCAGCGTACCCGGGGAGTTGCCGGGAGCAATCGCACCGTAGACTAAAACCGAATTATTGATTGAGCCCCTGCCCTGCAACGTTGCGCCAGATTCGACAGTGACCGGACCGCCAAGGGTACCATTCACCGCCAATGTTCCTGCCGTAACAGTCGTAGCTCCAACGCTGGAGTTTGCGCCAGTCAGGGTAAGGAGTGAATCGCCTGTTTTCGTCAATGTGCCAGTGCCGCTTATCACGCCGGCATAGGATCCATCGCTTGTTTGGTTAAAAACCAGAGCACCTGAGTTGGCAATATCACCCTGCAAACTCGTTGTATTTCCAATCAACGTACCATCCGACGATATCGATGTACCGCCAGTGTAAGTATTGGCACCCAGCAACGTCTCCGTTCCTCCCGTTACACTCACGGCACCGGTGCCGCCGACTAAACCGCTGAACGTCCCCGCTGCAGCTGTCAGCTCAAGGCTTTTTTCACCCAGCGCAACACTGCCGGCTCCACTCAGGCTCTTGATCGATGCTCC
>CAIJVD010000024.1 GCA_903824045.1 uncultured Chlorobiaceae bacterium | reverse complement strand
TCCACGCTTCTGTCCACAGTTTCTTCGTCCACGCGTTTGTCCACTGCGCTCTTCTGCTTGGGGGCTTGGCGTGAACGTGGGGGCGTTGTCTTCCTCTTCGCGCAGTCCACTTGTGTCCACGCTTCTGTCCACAGTTTCTTCGTCCACGCTTTTGTCCACTGCGCTCTTCTGCTTGGGGGCTTGGCGTGAACGTGGGGGCGTTTTCTTCCTCTTTGCGCAGTCCACTTGTGTCCACGCTTTTGTCCACAGTTTCTTCGTCCACCTGCGTCCACCCGCGCTCTTCTTCCCTAAAATTTGTAGGTCAGCGAGCTTTGCGCTCTTAGGGCGTTACCCTGGTCGCCGTTGAAGTAGCTGGTTCTCCACTGTCCGAGCTGAAGGCCGAGGATCATGTTCGGCGATACCTTGTTGGTCAGCGTTCCGAAAATGGTCTGGTTTCTTGTCCTTGCCGTTCCTGCGCTCAAATCACTGTCGTTAGGTTCATCGATACCTGCTCCAAGGCAGACAGTGGTCTCTGCATTCACGGCAAACCTTGCCGCAGCCCATCCGCCGTGTGCACGGATCTCTTTCGTCCTGGTGGTATTGACGCCCTGGCCGATCCCTCCCCAGTAGTCATCGAGATTTGTTCCGGTAAAGTATTCACCTGCCAGAGTCAGCTTTTGACAGATCGGCATGGCGAGTTCGAGGTTGCACGACCATGAGTCAAGCGTTTTATGGCTTCCCGTGTTGTTGCTGTCCCACTCCTCTTGGCCGTAGTGGCCGGAGATGCCTATCGTTGCCGGCTGGCTTCCTGTCAGCACCGGGCCGGACCAGGCAACCCTTCCCTGAAGTGTCGGCATTGCTGCATCCTTGCCGGGATCGGTTGCGCTTACGCCTGCAGTTGTATTGGTTTCGCCGATGGTTCGCGATGCGGCTATTGCCACTTCCAGACGGCCTTTTTCACCGGCAGGGAGCCCCTTTGTTATACGGAGCTGCGGATGGCGTCCTCCGATGTTGCCGGCATCCCACATGATGGCCGGGTCGTCCACAAAGGGGATGAGAGCGGAGACGAGATCCCAGGTCTGGCCGGCGACGATGCTGAAGTCGGATGCGGGCCAGAAGGCCTTGAGGTAGCCGTGACGCAGGCGGGGACTTGAGTTGTTTTCTGCACCGAGATTGCTGAGAAAGTCAAATTCGAGGTTGCCCGTAAGCTTCATGTCGGGGGTGTCGGGGCCGCTGAGGTTAAGGCCGAGCCTTGTGGCCCCTGCTGTCAGGTTCCATTCGGCGTCGCTCCTGCCGCCAGCCCTCTGTTTTGCGTAGAGGGCGATGTTGCCGGGCACCATTATTCCGGAATCGTATGATGCGTCAAACCGGGCAAAGCCGTAGAGCTGAATTTTTGCTCCCGAGGCGGTGGAAACAGTCGGAGCCGCGAGTGCCTGAGCCGGGGCGGGGGTGTTTTTGATGAGCGCTTTCAGCTCGGCCAGCTCCTGCTCCAGGCGGCTGATGCGCTGGTTGAGAAGAGTCTGGGGGTCCGGGGTTTCGGCGGCAAAGCCTGGTGCTGCGGCAAAGAGTGAGCCGGCAAGCAGGAGAGTGTAACGCAGTTTCATAAAGCTCCGTTTTTGTTGTTCTGCCCTCATGAGAGTGAATGCGCCAATATAGTCAGAGCCGGAACAATTTCATCGCTTCCGGATGAGGCATCCGCTCTCAAAAACTCCAGAAATCGCGGTCGAGGTTGCGGTACTGGATGGCCTGGATGAGATGCTTCATGGCAATCGAGTCGGCCCCGTCGAGGTCGGCGATGGTGCGACTTACCTTGATGATCCGGTCGTGCGCCCGGGCTGAAAGGTTCCGGCTGTTCATGGCATCCATAAGCTTGGCGGAGCTTTCCTGGTCGAGAGGGCAGAAGGTTTTGATCTGCTTTGCATTCATTTGGGCGTTGGTGAAGATGCCGCTTGAGGCAAACCGCTCATGCTGGATCTTTCGGGCGGCGATGACCCTTTTGCGGATGGTTTGCGAGCTTTCAGCCGATGAGGAGGCGAAGAGGTCGGCGTTCTCGACCTTCGGCACATCAACGTGGATGTCGATCCGGTCGAGCAGCGGTCCGGAGATTTTTGAGAGGTAGCGCTGGATCTGGGGCGGAGTTGCCGTGAGGTTGCCTTCGCGGTCTTTCAGTGCTCCGGCCGGGCTCGGGTTCATTGCGGCGATGAGCATGAAGCCTGCCGGGTAGCGGGTGGTGATTGAGATTCGCGATACGGTGACCTCGCGATCTTCGAGGGGCTGGCGGAGCACCTCAAGGGCGTTTCGTGTGAACTCGGGCAGTTCGTCGAGAAAGAGGATGCCGTTGTGGGCAAGGCTGACCTCCCCGGGTTTTGCCGTTGGTCCACCGCCGATCAGGGCGATATTGCTTGTCGTATGATGGGGGCTGCGGAAGGGGCGGGTGACCATGAGCGGGTGCTGGTGCTCAAGCAGGTTTGCAACCGAATAGATTTTTGTTGTTTCGAGTGACTCTTCGAAGCTGAGAGGGGGGAGTATCCCCGCCATTGACTTTGCAAGCATGGTCTTGCCGCTGCCGGGCGGGCCGACCATCAAAATATTGTGTCCCCCCGCCGCGGCAATTTCAAGCGCTTTTTTTGTCGCCCCTTGCCCCTTGATGTCGGCAAAATCGACAGGATATTCCGGTTCGCTGTTGAAGAGTTCGGTGACATCAACGCTTACCGGTGGGTTGCCGCCTCGGCCGCTAATGAGGGCGACGGTTTCGTTCAGGGTTTCGACCCCGTAGACTTCGATCTCTTTTTTTGATGCCGATACCGCCACGGCTGCCTCCGGGGCGTTTTCTCTGGGAAGAATCAGTCGCCTTATCCCCTCTTTTCCGGCCATGATTGCAACCGGCAGCGCTCCGTTGACTCTTCGCAGCGCGCCGTCAAGCGCCAGCTCTCCGAGAATGAGCGTATCCTCGAAGCGGTGGCTTATGAGGTTGAGCGAGCCGAGCAGACCGATGGCAATCGGCAGGTCGAACGCGGTACCCTCTTTGCGGATATCGGCGGGAGCAAGGTTGACCGTAATTTTTTTTGGGGGTATTTCAAAGCCGGAGTTCCGGATGGCCGTGAGAATCCGCTCCCGGCTCTCCCTGATGGCGTTGTCCGGCAACCCGACAACCGTAAAGGAGGGGATTCCGCCGCTCACATTGGTTTCGACCGCCACCTTGATGGCATCAATACCGATCAGCGCCGCCGCATTGAGGGTTGAGAGCATCGGTTTTTGCGTTTTCTTCAAGATAGGAAAAGTACGCAAAAATAACGCTTTTTTTTAGAGAGGGAAGATCGCCACATTCTTCCTTTTCGCGCCGTCCACCAGTGTCCACTTTGTCCACCATCTTTCTTGTCCACCAGCGCTTTTCCTCGCTCTTCTCCTACCCGGTGGTCCGCAGTCCTCCGGAGATGGCGTTGACCGTGAGAAAGAGTTCGGGGAGCATGCGGTGGGCGTCTTCTTCTTTTCCCTCTTTCATCGCGGCGCGCCACTCTTTGAGCATGCTTATCTGGCGGTGGTGCAGCAGGTCGAGACCTTCGCGGCGCTGGATGATGAAGCGGTCGACATTGAGGCGCTGGGTTTTGAGAGGAACCGAGAACAGCTCGTCGATGAGTGATTTGGTGAGGTGGTACTCCGCTTCGATCATCTGGAGATAGGTTGTCCTGATAGTGTCGTCGCTGACCAGTTCGGCGTATTGGCGCGCGATTTCGAGGTCGACTGCGGCAAGGCTGGTATCGGCATTGCTTATGATGTAGCGCAGGGGCGCCCAAGCGTGGCTTCGGTTGAGAATCTCCTCGAATGATGCGGGGCTGCTCTCTTTGAGCTGCTGGAGTGCGGAGCCGACGCCGTACCATCCCGAAAGAAAAAATCGTGCCTGGTTCCAGCTGAACACCCAGGGGATGGCGCGCAAATCCTCAATGCTTGCCTGACCGCTTCGCCGCGCCGGACGCGAGCCGATCCTTGCGGCTTCGATGATGTCGATCGGGGTGGCCTGTCGAAAGAAGGTGAGAAATCCGGTTCCGCCGATCAGCTTGCGGTAGGCAAGGTAGCTGGTATCGGAGAGCATGTCCATGGAGTGCTCCAGAGGGTGCGCCGGCGGTCTTTCCTCCTGCTGGCGGATGCATGCTCCCGTGACGCCCGCCATGAAGAGCTCGAGATTGTAGACGGCGCTGATACGGTTGGCATATTTCTGTGCGATGGTCTCTCCCTGTTCGGTGAAGCAGACTCCGGCATTGAATGAGCCGCGCGGCTGGGCCTTGATGAAGCGGTGTGTCGGTCCGGCGCCCCGGCTGATGCTGCCCCCCCTGCCGTGGAAAAAGAGGATGTCGGTGGCAGAGCGGCGCCCAGCCTCGAGGAGCGCCTCCTGAGCGCGGTAGAGCGTCCAGGTGCTTGCAAAAATCCCGCCGTCCTTGTTGCTGTCGCTGTACCCGATCATCACCTTCTGTACCCGGCTTCCGCGGCCGGATGATGCGGCAAGGTAATCGAGGTTGCGTCGGGTTGCGGGGTGGCGAAGAAACTCCTCGAGTATCGCTGGACTTTTCTTCAGGTCATCGATAGTCTCAAAGAGCGGTACGACAGGGAGCATGCAGGCGTCTCCGGAAGCTGTGGGCACCATCAATCCTACCTCGCGGGCAAAAAGGTAGACGATCAGAAGGTCGGAGACGTTTCTGGTCATGCTGACGATCAGGGAGCCAAGCCCGCCGGTGCCATACTCCTTGCTGTGGGCGAGAACTACCCTGTAGCAGGCAAGTACCGCTTCAGCCTCAGCGCCGGCGGTCATGTCGGGATGGGTAAAGGGGCGCGGAGAGCAAAGTTCCCGGTCGAGGAATGCCCTTCGTTCGGCTTCGTTCCACTCAAGAAACCCGTTGCCGTCAAGGCCGGCAGCGTTCATCAGCTGAGAGAGGGCGAGTTCGTGGAACCCGCTGTTCTGGCGGATGTCGAGCCTGCCGAGATGGAAGCCGAAGGTCTGCACGATACGGAAGACAGGTGACAGCTCGGTATCGGCGATATGGCGTGCCCCGATTTCAAGCAGGGAACGGCGCAGGAGCGTCAGGTCAAGGAGCAGCTCTTCGGAGTCGGTGTAGCGGAAGTGACGGGGGAGAGCATCCCGCTCTTCATCGAGCGGAAGGGCGGCAATAAGCAGGTTCAGGAACTGGCGCCAGGGTTCATGGCGGTTTCTCTTGAGGGCCGCTCTGCCTTTTTCTCCGAGTTTCAGGGTTAGCTCCTCAATGCGGAGCTGAAGGGGGGCGAAGGGGGTCTGGAGGGTTTCGGAGAGGCTCAGTTTGGAGGCAAGTTCCCTGAGATAGCGTCTCACCAGCTTTACGGAGGTGCGGCGCATCTCGGTGAGGGTTTCGGCGGTTACTCCGGCAGTGACAAGAGGGTGGCCGTCCCGGTCGCCGCCTACCCAGCTTCCGAAGCTGAGCCTGGGCAGATTCTCGGGGTCGGAGAGCATGTCGGGGTCAAAGCCGGTCTCGCTCCACGCCTGCAGGAGGCGCTTGTCGAGCATGGGAATGACCTCGGGAAAGATATTGTTCAGGTAGTGAATGACGTTTCTTCGTTCATCAGCCACTTCGGGTTTTTCGAAGAGAATCTCACCGGTTCTCCAGAGCCGTTCCATGACCACCTTGATCTCGTTGCGGATGTCGAGCTGCTCCTGCGGGGTCCACATCTGGTTCTCGCGTTTGACCACGAGCAGGTAGAGCTGGCGATGCTGCTCAAGCACGCTTTTGCGCTTGGCTTCGGTGGGATGGGCGGTGAGTGCCGCCTCGATGCTCACCTCCGGAAGCTTCGTGCAGATGTCATCTTCGGAAATGCCCAGTTCGCGGAATCGCAGGAGCGTTCTGCCCCAGAGACCGTTCAGGTGAGCCGTACCCTTTTCGGCCTCGAGCGCACGCCTGTTCTGCGCCGCTGAGTTCTCCTCGGCCATGTTGAGAAGCTGGAAGAATATGGAGAATGCCTGTATGGCCCGGCTGGCATCCGGATAGCACTCCAGGGGATTGCCTGCGTTCTGCCAGGGGAGATGGCGGGCAAGCTCCTGCTCCCCGAGGCCGCAGAGCACCTCCCGGAAGCAGTCGCAGAGAAAGGTGAAATCGCGTTCGGCTTTTTCGAAATCGATGACGCTGCTGGTGGTCGTTATCATTGGGGGAGGCGGTTGCTTTATTGGGCGTTACTTTTTGCAGTATTCGAAAAAAACGGTTCAGTTGCAAGCGGCCATTTCTCCCGGAAAGCCATATCATATGAAAGGTAAAGAGGGTGACGAGACGCCTGGCGGCAAAAGGAGAGCTTTTTCACTGTTTCTGTTTGCCCCCTTTACTAATTATGCTTATCTTGATTTATAATTTTGGATAAGCCAATAACACCTAATCCATTATCTGACATGGACAACAAATCAAATGGTAAGCTTCTCGCTCTGGCAGCAGGCGGTGCTCTCCTGATGGGGTCGCTTTTTTTCGGGTTGTCTTTTATAACAGGATATGAGGTGCCGGCGCCAAACATCTCGGCCATTCTGACCCCGCTTAAATCCTTCGGAGGCTGGATTGCCCTTATCTGCTTTGCCTCTCTGGTCATCATGGGCCTTGGCAAGATGTCCGCGCGCATCAATGACAAGTGGTTCCTGAGCTTCCCTCTTACCATTATCATTATCGTTGCCGCCATGTTCGGCTCGGTCTGGCTGCTGCCAAATGGACTGGTAGGCAGAACCGAGTCGGGTCGGACCACCCTTAAGGATGGAACCTATATCCGTTCGGTCGACGAGTGGACCGCTTTTCTTGCAAAACCGGTCTATTCGCCCAATGTCCCTCTTGCCCCTCCGGGATTTGATTTTAACGGGGCCAAGGCTCTCTGGGAGCAGCGCTGCAACAAGTGCCATACACAGGCTTCGACGATGGACGTGCTGCGCACCAAGTACAAGAAGACAGGCAAGATCGATATTATCGTTACCAGGATGCTGCAACAGCCAGGTTCGGGCATAACGCCGGAAGATGGTGCTATTATCATGAAGTATCTGAACGAGAAGCTCTGAGGAAGATTAGTACAGCTCTGCAAAAAGCCCCGGGGTCTCCCTCCGGGGCTTTTTCGTTTCATCTCTTAGCGGCATCAGGCCGTGTAGTCGACGGTGACGGTTTCGGTGATGCCCCCTCTCGCTTTCCATTCGGTTTTTACACTGAGTGAGCGCGGCTCGAGGACGGCGACCAGGTCGTCGAGGATTCTGTTGGTGATGTTCTCGTAGAAGATTCCCGCATTGCGGAACTCGAAATAGTAGTATTTCAACGATTTCAGCTCGATGCAGCTGCGGTCGGGCACATAGCGGACGGTTATTGTGCCGAAATCGGGCAGTCCGGTTATGGGACAGACGGAGGTGAATTCGGGGTTGACGATCTCGATGATGTACTCCCTCTGGGGGTAGGTGTTGTCGAAGACCTCAAGAATTTCTCTTTTCATCGGTTGCGGGATTGGTTTTTGTGTGAAGGTGATGGCCCGTAAAACGGGCTCTTTTCTGGTGCAAAATAGAAATCCGCCGCGATTTTCGGTAAATTCAGCTGGTTATTAATCCTCACCGCCCCTTTTCTGCCGAAAATGGCGAATGGCAGGCGCGATAAAAAAAACACGCTATCATGCACCAAAAGGAAGTTGCCCGGAGCGAGGAGCTGCAAGAGAAGCGCGCTGCATTGGCGCTTGAATATGAGCTTGCCGAGCATCACTACGATTTCGGCGGCCGTCCCTTCATTTTTCTCTCGGTGCTCGACAGCTATGCCCTGCTCGACCGGATCTCTCCTGAAGAGTTTGTCAAGGATGAGCAGATGCCCTACTGGGCGGAGATATGGCCTTCAGCCATAACGCTCTCCACATTTCTTTCCGGTGAACGGCCGCTTCAGGGTCTTCGCGCGCTCGAGCTTGGCGCGGGCGTCGGGATGGTCTCGGTTGTCGCCGCTTCGAAGGGGGCAAGCGTCTACGCTACCGATTACTCTTTGGAGGCACTCCGATTTATACAATACAATGCCCTGAAAAACGGGGTGGATCTTGAGATCGCCCGTCTTGACTGGCGGCAGGTGGAGTGCCCTGAAAAATTCGATCTGCTCTTTGCCGCCGATGTGCTTTACGAGCGGGTGAACCTGCTTCCCATAGTCTATGCGATCGACAAGCTTCTCAAGCCGGAGGGGGAGGCATATATTGCTGATCCCCGACGGAGAATGGCCGCCCAGTTTGTGGAGCTGGCCGAGGAGAATGGTTTTACGGTAGTTCCGTTCGCCCGGGAGTACCGTGGCGGAACACAGGCGGTGTCGGTCAATATCTACAGGATAACGAGGAAGGGAGCGGAGGGCAGATGAAGGGCAGTCTGAAAGAGCTTGAAGCACAGTGGCGCTATCTTGCGGGGCCGGACGGCCTCATCTGGCAGCTGATGTTTACGGCCAAGGGTGATCTGGTTGGTCAGAAGCGGTTTCCTGCCACCCGCCAGGCACGGCTTTTTGGTATCGATATTTCGAGCGGCAAGGCCTTTAGCGATGACTATCTGCTCTTGGACGATTGTAACGGGGTTCCCGCCGGAGAGGGGTGGTTCACCGGGATCGAAACGACTACGGACGATCTTGTCTGCTGCTATGCCTACCGCCAGCATAGCCCCGAACACCAGGGGATATGGGCAGTCGACCTCCGCCGCGAGAGGGTGGCATGGTCGAGGCCTGAGCTTGTCTTTGCCGCAAACCTCCAGAGCGAGCTTCTTGTCTACCGCACTTCGGTCTTTGCCGGCTTTCCCGAGCGGCACTTTCTCTCTATCGATCCTGAAACGGGCGCTGATATCCGCCAGTTTGGTGACGATGCGCATGCTGTCAACCAGCTCAGGGATGAGGCGATGGCGGAGGATCTTCGCCAGGAGATCCTGCTTCCCGATTTTGTAACGGACGCGGTAACTTCCGAACGTCTGCAGGCGGCCGGAGTGCCGGAAAGTGCCCGTTGCGAGTGCATCCAGCAGGGTGAGCTGCTTGTTGCCGCCCTGCACGAGCCGGATGGCTTAACCGGGCAGTGGAGCTCCTCTCTGCGGGTCTGGCGCGGTGGGCGCCTGCTCTATCAGGATCTGATGGACTCAAAGGTGGAGAGGCCGGGTTTCAGCAACTTTTTGATCCGCCAGGGCACCCTCTACTACATTGCCGGAAAATCGCAACTGGTCTCGGTAGCGCTCTGATGCCGGCCGCAACGCCACATTTCGGGGTTGCTGAAGCTCCGGACGGGAGCCGCCTGATCGGCGGGTTCATGGAGCATCTCCGGAGCCGGAAAAATCTCTCGTCAAATACCGTCACAGCATACAGGGGGGACCTTCTGCGCTTTGCGGAGTTCATGGCTCTCCATTACGGGCAGGAGAGTCCGGAGAGTTTTGAGCCCGGGCGGGTAACGGCCATCGACGTGAGGCTCTATATGGGGGCAATGCTCAAAAGAGGGTTGCAGCCCCGTTCCATTGCGCGCAACCTGGCCTCCTTGAAAAGTTTCTATCGCTGGCTGAATGAGACTGGTGCGAGTGCTAACCAGGTTTTCTCCTCTATTGCCACGCCGAAGTTTCCCCGGCGCGTTCCCGGTTTTCTGACCGAACAGCAGACCGAAAAACTCTTCGATGATGTGATCCCCCTGGCCCAAACCGGGGCTTCGGGAACCGTTGGGCCGGAAGAGGCATTTACACTGGAGAGGGACCGGAGCATCCTTGAATTGCTCTATGGGTGCGGGCTTCGTGTTTCGGAACTTACCGGCCTGAAGGTGGAGGATCTCGATATCACCGCAGGCTTTGTGAAACTGACCGGAAAAGGCAGCAAGCAGAGGATTGTTCCGGTCGGAAAACCGGCTCTTCTGGCGCTTAAAAAATATTTTGAAGTCCGGTTAAACTTCTTTAGAATAAAAGGTGAGGGCGCAGCGGGAAAGTTGCCCTACCTGTTTGTAACCAGCAAAGGCAAAAAGATTTATCCGGTGCTTGTCCAGCGGTTGACCAGACGATACCTTCTTCTTGTTACTGAACAGAAAAAGAAAAATCCTCATATTCTGCGACACAGTTTTGCCACACACCTGCTCAACAGCGGGGCCGACTTGAAAAGTGTCAGCGAAATGCTCGGGCACAGCAACCTTTCGACAACCGAAATCTATACGCATGTTACCTTTGAGCGCCTGAAGGAGGTATACCTGAAATCGCATCCCAGGGCGTAGGCTTTTTTTCCAATTCCGATCCTTTGCGGCCGGACTCTTGTTCCTTCATCATTATTATCATCATATTTCATGGAGGTTATTATGACAAAAGTTGTTGCCAGCGAGACGCCCAACGTCAAGATTACCCTGCGCCATTCAAATAACCACAATACCATAGAGGAGTATGCACGCAACGCAGTGATGCAGCTTACCCGAGTTTTTCCGGGCATCATCAGCTGCCATGTGATTCTTGATCATCAGAAGCACGAGTTCGAGAAGAACAAGCTTGCCGAAATCACGGTGACCGTGCCCCAGCAGGTGCTCGTTGCCAAGGATGCAGCCGCAAACTATGAGCAGAGTATCGATGACTGTATTGCCTCATTGACCCGTCAGCTCAAGAGACACAAGGAGAAACTGGCCTGACCGGCCGGAAGTTTTTTTGTTTTCGCAGGGCGTAAGGCGGACGCCCTGCTGCTTTTTGCCGGAGTTTTTCTCACCTGGATGCAGATGCAATGAATCTTGACCAGAAAGGATTAAAGAAGCGATCGATCACGGTCGCCTATTTTTTTACTACCATCGGGACGAAGCACGACACCAGGCTTCGGCGCATGAACAACGTCGACGAGGAGAAACGGCGGATTTTTGAGCGCGACCTCCATCGGCCCGGACTGGCCCTTGCTGGATTCACCAATCTCTTCACCTACAAGCGGGTTCAGATTCTCGGCAATACCGAGACCAGGTTTCTGAACCATCTTCCCGAGGATGAGAGGCGCAGGGTCTTCGAAAACCTTGTACGCTTCCGCATTCCCTGCATCATTCTGACCAGCAACAACAAGCTGCCGCCGGACCTGATCGACATGGCTACAAAGGCAGGCATTCCGGTCTACAGTACCCGCCAGTCCTCAACGAAGACCATCTATCTGGTTACGGGCTTTCTCGATGACCAGTTTTCGCTCTATCAGCAGTATCATGGCTCGATGGTTGATGTCTACGGCGTCGGGGTTCTTTTGACCGGAAAGAGCGGTCTGGGGAAGTCCGAGATTGCGCTTGATCTTGTCGAGCGGGGTCATGGTCTGGTGGCGGATGATGTCGTCGTTATCCACCGCAAGGGGGAGTCGATGATGCTCAATGCCAAGCGAAACAACATTATCGACCATTTTATGGAGATCAGGGGGCTCGGGGTTGTGGATGTGAAGGCGAACTTCGGTATCCGGGCTATCCGTGACGTGAAGGAGGTGCAGGTTGTCGTGGAGCTGCTTGAGTGGAACAAGGAGATGAACTATGAGCGGCTCGGGCTCGATACCAAATTCATTAAAATTCTCGGCGTCGATGTTCCGCTGGTACAATTACCTATATTTCCCGGTAAGAATATTACCGTCATTATCGAGGTGGTTGCGCTCAATTTCCTCCTCAAGCGATATTCGAACTATGTCGCTGCGGAGGCATTGACCGACCGGATACAAAAAGTGATCAACAATGACAGGAGTCAGGATGAAGGTGAGGGTTGAGAGGGATTCTTCAGGGCTCCATGCATCAAGCCGGCGCTTGCTTGCCCTGCTCCTGGCGCTTCTGGCGCTGAGTGTGAGCGGATGCGGCCGCAAGGGGGGAGGTTCCTCGAAAAATGCGGCGGTCATGGATTCGACACTTGTCATTGCAATGCTCGGCGATGCCGATTATCTCAATCCGGTGCTGGCCAGCACCGTTACCTCCGGCAACATCATCGGCCTGATCTATCCCTCACTGCTGCAGAGCGAGTTCGATACCCAGACCGGTCTGGTGAACTATATGGCTCTCGAGAAGAAACTTCGCCCCATTACGCCGGGGCAGGGCAAGAAGGCCCCTGATGCGGCTATCGCCAGAAGCTGGAGCATGGCTCCGGATCATAAATCCATCACCTACACCCTCCGCAAGGATGCGTTCTGGTCAGACGGAAAGCCGATTGTATCGGCCGATTTCAAGTTCTCCTACGAGCTTTACGGCAACCCGGTGATTGCAAGTGCCCGCCAACAGTACCTTTCGGAACTGGTCGGCGCCGACAAGGGAAAGGTCGATTTTTCCAGGGCGATCGAGACGCCGGATGACACGACACTGATTTTCAGGTTCTACAAGCCTGTCCCGGAACATCTTGCCCTCTTCCATACCTCCCTGACCCCTCTTCCGAAGCATCTGTGGAAGGATGTCAAGCCGGAGGAGTTCCGCCACTCTCCGCTCAACCTGGAGCCGGTCGGCGCAGGTCCCTATACCATGAGGAGCTGGCAGAAGCAGCAGGAGATTGTTCTTGGTTCAAACCGCAAATCGAATCTGCCGAAGCCCGGTACCATCCCTTCAATCACCTTCCGGGTTGTGCCCGATTATACGGTAAGGCTGACGCAGCTCCAGACCGGTGCTGCCGATGTGGTTGAAAATATCAAGCCGGAGGATTTTACCGCACTCCTCAAAGCCAACCCGCAGATAGAGGTCAAGACGGTCGGGCTGAGGGTCTATGACTATGTCGGCTGGTCGAATATCGACCATGAGGCCTACCGCAAGAGCGGCGTCATAAAGCCCCATCCGCTTTTCGGCTCTCCGAAGGTCCGCCTTGCGCTGACGCACGCCATCGACCGGGAGTCCATCATCGACGGCTATCTCAAGGAGTACGGGGTTGTCTGCAATACCGATATTTCGCCCTCTCTCAAATGGGCCTACAACCCGAAAATCACCGCTCACGGTTACGACCCTGAAAAAGCCACAGCCCTGCTCAAGGCTGAGGGGTGGCTGCCGGGGCCGGACGGCATCTTGCAGAAAAACGGGCGGAAGTTCAGCTTTGTGCTCTACACCAATGCGGGAAATGCGAGGCGGAACTATGCCAGCGTCATCATCCAGCAGAACCTCCGCGCAATCGGCATTGAGTGCAAGCTTGACGTGCAGGAGTCCAATGTCTTTTTTGAGAATCTCCAGTCGAGAAAGCTCGACGCATGGATGGCCGGCTGGTCTATCGGTCTGGAGATCGACCCTCTCGATGTCTGGGGCTCCGATTTGAACAAGAGCCGGTTCAATTTTACGGGGTACCGGAATCCGAGGATCGACCAGATATGCGAACTTGCCAAGCAGAAGATGGAGGCGACAGGTGCAAGAGCCTACTGGCAGGAGTATCAGGATATCATTCACCGCGATCAGCCCGTCACCTTCCTCTACTGGATCAAGGAGACCCACGGCTTTAACAAGAGGATCGAGGGTGCGGAGCTCAATATTTCCGGAACCTTCTATAACGTTGATGACTGGAGGCTGCGGCCTTCGGCTAATATTGCCAGATAAAGCGGGATGCTCAAATACATTCTTAATCGACTGCTGATTGCCGTCCCCCTGATTTTCGGGGTGCTGACCCTTACCTTTTTCATTATCAGGCTTGCTCCGGGCGATCCCGCGGCCTTTTTTATACAGCCGGGAATAAGCCCGAATGTGGCCGAGCAGATCAGGGCACAGTACGGACTCAACGATCCGCTTCCGGTACAGTATTTCAAGTGGCTTTCCAATGTCCTCCAGGGTGATTTCGGCCGCAGCTTCAGCCGCGCACAGCAGCCGGTCGTTGACGTTATTGCCGAAGCGTTGCCGATAACAGTGACCATCGCCGCCCTCACCCTCGTTGCCAATTTCACTTTCGGCATCCTTATCGGGGTCATCTCCGCGGTTCGCCAGAACAGCTTTCTTGATCGATTCCTGACGGTGACGGCGCTCTTCTTCTATTCGATGCCCGAGTTCTGGTTCGCGCTGATGATGATCATCCTCTTCGCCCTGAAATTCTCCCTTTTTCCAGCCTCGGGGCTGAACGAGATTGGCGCTGAAAGCTTTGGCCCGGTTGACTTCGTGCTCGACCGGCTCTGGCATCTCGCCCTGCCTGTCACCGTGCTCAGCATCAACGGTGCGGCCGGCATCGCGCGCTATGTGAGGGGGAGCATGCTCGAAGTGATCCGCCAGGACTATATCCGCACGGCAAGGGCCAAGGGATTGCCGGAGAAGGTCGTCATCTTCAAGCACGCCCTGCGCAACGCGCTTCTGCCTGTGGTGACGCTTATGGGAAGTTCGCTTCCCTTCATCTTCAGCGGAGCGCTCTTCATCGAGGTGATCTTTGCTTTTCCCGGCATGGGCAGGGTGACGGTTGAGGCCATTTTCGCCAGAGACTATCCGCTGATTATCGCCAATACCTTTATTTCCGGTTCGCTGATCGTGCTCGGCAATCTTGCCGCTGACGTCCTCTATGCCGTCGTGGACCCGAGGATCAAACTGTGACTGCCGCCCTGACTACCATGAAACACGACCCGCTGTGAGAATAGAGCTGCTCAATACCCCGCCGGACGCACTCGAAACAAGGTTCGAGGAGCAGATACGTCCGCTGCGGATGGAGGATTTTACCGGCCAGCAGCGATTGACCGACAACCTCAAGGTTTTCATGTCGGCAGCCAGAATGCGTGGCGACGCGCTCGATCATGTCCTGCTCTCCGGCCCTCCGGGTCTTGGCAAAACCACACTTGCCTATATCATCGCTTCCGAGATGGGCGGCAGCATCAAGGCGACCTCCGGCCCCCTGCTCGACAAGGCCGGTAACCTCGCGGGCCTTCTCACCGGCCTGCAGAAGGGTGATGTGCTCTTTATCGACGAGATCCACCGCCTTCCACCGGCCGTTGAGGAGTATCTCTATTCGGCCATGGAGGATTTTCGCATCGACATCATGCTCGACAGCGGCCCTTCGGCGCGTGCCGTACAGCTCCGCATCGAGCCCTTTACCCTTGTCGGTGCCACCACCCGTTCAGGCCTGCTCACCTCGCCCTTGAGGGCAAGGTTCGGCATCAACAGCCGGTTCGACTACTATCCGCCCGAGCTGCTCGAAAAGATCATCGTCAGGGCATCGGGAATTCTCGGTATCGGCATCGACAGTGATGCAGCGGCCGAAATCGCGGGACGTTCGAGAGGAACCCCGCGTATTGCCAACCGGTTGCTCAGACGGGCCAGGGATTTCGCGCAGGTCGAGGCCCAGGAGCGCATCAATCGGGCCATAGCCATGAAGACGCTCGAATGCCTTGAAATTGATCATGAAGGACTCGACGAGATGGACAAGAAGATCATGGAGACCATTATCAACAAGTTTAACGGCGGCCCGGTAGGCGTAGGCTCTCTTGCCGTCTCGGTGGGGGAGGAGCAGGATACCATTGAGGAGGTCTATGAGCCCTATCTCATCCAGGCGGGCTACCTGTCGAGAACGCCCCGTGGAAGGGTTGCGACGCCGAGGGCGCTTATGAGGTTTTCAACTGGATCAGGGGGTAACGATGGCCCGCTTTTCGATGCCCCGCCAAGCCTCTGAACCCCGAGCACTGCGGCACGTCGGGGTGGTGCTCCGCACCGTTCTGCTCCCGCTTGCACTGTCGGTTCTGTTTTTTCTCTCCGCCTGCTCTTCAGCGTCTCTGCTTTCCGGCCAAACACAGGGCAGGATACCTGCCGTAGCGGAGTACGATTCCGCAGCCGCCAGGAGCGCTTTTGCCTCCGCCTCACTGCTCGGAGCGAAAGGGGAGTATCGCGGAGCAGTGGATGTATACCGCCAGCTGCTGAAAAACGATCCGGCAAATCCCGCGATCCATTACGCAATGGCGAAAGGCTTTGCGGCTCTCCGCATCATTGATTCCGCCCGTTTTCACTCCGAGAAAAGTGTTCAGCTTGATCCCCAAAGCGCCTACTATCTGAGGTTTCTTGCCGGTATCTGTCATCAGATGACCGAATACGGCCGTTCGGCAGAGCTCTACAGGAAGCTTTCAGAGCTTGAGCCGGGACGTACGGAGCCGCTTACGCTTCTTGCGCTCGAATATCTTTCAGCCGATCAGGCGGAGAAGGCCCTTGAGGTTTTTCAGGAGATCCTCAAGCTCGACCCTTTGAATGATGCGAACAAGGCACAGGTGGTGTTGCTCGAAATCAAGCTGCGCCACTATCATGATGCTATTGATACCCTGAAAGGAGTTGTCGGTGAGGGCGAGGGGAAGGAGCAGCTGAAGCTCACGCTTGGAGAGCTCTATATGCAGACGCACCAGTATGACCAGGCTTTTAGCGCTATTCGCCCTCTGCTCGACGAGAACCCCCGATTTCTCCCTGCCTGGCTGGAGCTGTTCGAGGTCTCGGTACAGTCGGGGAACCTTCACGCGTTTCGGGAGGATCTCGACAAGTTTTATTCTGCACCCCAGATCGCGCTTCAACAGAAAGCCGACATTGCCCGCCTCTTTCTTTCGCGCTCCTCGAGCGACACTACCTATACTGAGGCAGCCTCCGTCATGATTGCCAGAATGTGCGAGCGCTTTTCGTCACGCAGTCCGGGCTATCAGCTCAGAGGGCTTTCGAGGCTGCAGCGGAAGGATATTGCCGGTGCCGTCAAGGATTTCAGAAAGGCCATTCGGCTGGCGCCGCATGAGGTTTCAATCAGGGAGGATCTTGTATCAGCCAAAATTATGCAGAGGGATTTCAGGGCGGCAAGTCGTGAGATCAGCAGTGCAAAACGACTCTTTCCCGGAAAAAAGGTCAACTTCATGGTGCTTGAGGGGGAGCTGCTCTTTCAGCAGGGAGAGATCTCGAGAGCAGTTGCGCTGCTTGAAAAGGTGATGATGCAGCCCGCAATCCGAAAGGAAAAACGGCACTTTCTCCAGGCCGGCACGACCCTGGCGCTCGCTTACGATAAACTTGGCATTGCCGATAAAAGCATGCGGCTTTATGAGGTCATGCTTGAGCTGGATCCTGACAACTCCCTGATGATGAATAACCTCGCATTCATGCTTGCCGGTGAGGGAAAAAATCTGGAGAGGGCCCGGTCGCTTGCCATGAAGGCTGTTGCCGCCGACCCGGCCAATGCAAGCTACATCGACACCCTCGGATGGGTCCTTTTCACTATGGGCGAGTATGAGAAGGCGCGCGAGACGCTCGAAAAAGCCGCAGCCCTCGACCCCCGTGAGGCAGAGATCCTCGACCATCTCTCGGCCGTCTATGAAAAACTCGGTAACGCCGCCAAAGCCAGTGAGCTGAGGGAGAAAGCCCGAAAACTCGGAGCGAAGTGAAGAGCGCTGGTGGAGTGAAGAGCGCTCGTGGACAAGAAAGAGGGTGGACGCCAGTGGACGAAAGTGGACGCGCTGAAGAGCGGCAGGCAAAGCTCGGCAGCGTGAGCTGTGTGCACTCCACTCTTCCTTTTCGCGCCCGTCCACGTTCGTCCACGCTTTTGTCCACAATTTCTTCGTCCAGAGTGTCCACAGGCGCTCTTCCCGCTTCCCCCAAAAACAGAAAGGGCGGGTTTTTCAACCCGCCCTTTCTGTTGGTTCAATTCAGCATACTGCTTACTTCAGTTCGTCGAAGGTGCGGGCTGCGAGGTAGTCGTAATGGGCCCAGCGTGCGTCCACTTCCTTCTGGATGGCGGCAAAATACTCTTCGGCAAGCGCAGGGTGGCTTTTCTTGAGCATTCTGAACCGGTTCTCCATGTTGAGGAATTGTGCGACCGGAATCTTCGGCTTTTTCGAGTCGAGCAGCAGAGGATTCTTTCCTTCCTTCAGCCTTTCCGGATTGTAGCGGTAGAGGATCCAGTGTCCTGAATCGACTGCGGCTTTCTGGTTGTCGAGTGCGGTTGCCATGTTGATGCCGTGCGCGATACAGTGCGAGTAGGCAATGATGATTGATGGCCCGTCGTATGCCTCCGCCTCGAGGAAGGCTTTAAGGGTATGGTCATCGCGTGCGCCAAGAGCAACCGAGGCGACATAGGCGTTGTTGTAGCTCATCGAGATCATGCCGAGATCCTTCTTGGTCACCGTTCGGCCTGCCGCTGCGAATTTTGCAACCGCAGCCTTTGGAGTGGCCTTCGATGCCTGGCCACCGGTATTGGAGTAGACCTCGGTATCAAGCACCAGAAGGTTGATGTTCTTGTTGCCGGCAGTGATATGGTCGACGCCGCCGTAGCCGATGTCGTAGGCCCAGCCGTCTCCGCCAACGCCCCAGACACTCTTCTTGACCAGCATGTCGGCCACGGAGAGCAGGTTTCTTGCATCAGGGGAGTCTATCTGAAGCAGTTTCTGTTTCAGGATTGCGACACGCTTTCTCTGCTCGAAAATTTCCGGCTCACTCAGCTCTTTGGCCTCAAGGATCTCTCCGGTCAGAGAGTCGCCGATAACTGAAGAGAGGCGGCGCAGAAGCTCGCCGGCATATTCGCGCTGCTTGTCAATGGAGATCCTGAATCCGAGTGCAAACTCAGCGGTATCTTCAAAGAGCGAGTTAGACCAGGCTGGTCCGAGACCTGCGGCATTGGTCGTGTAAGGGGTTGTCGGAAGGTTGCCTCCGTAAATCGATGAGCATCCCGTGGCATTGCCGATGACAAGGCGGTCGCCGAAGAGCTGCGTCATCAGCTTGATGTAGGGTGTTTCACCGCACCCTGCGCATGCGCCTGAGAACTCGAAGAGCGGCACCTGAAGCTGCTGTTCCTTGATCAGCTTGTTGTTGATTTTCGTGCGGTCGAAATCAGGAATGTTGAGATAGTAGTTCCAGTTGTCGATCTCGGCTTCGCGAAGCGGTGCGTAGGGGCTCATGGTCAGAGCCTTCCTGTCGGGATTCTGTCTGTCGCGGCCCGGGCAGATATGGGCGCAGACGTCGCAACCGGTACAGTCTTCGGGGGCGACCTGGATGGTGTAGCTCATCCCTTCCCAGGTAGCGCCTTTTGCCTGTGTGGACTTGAATGTGTGGGGTGCGTTGCCGAGATAGCCAGCATCATAGACCTTCGCGCGAATTGCCGCGTGAGGGCATACCATGGAGCATTTGCCGCACTGGATACAGAGCTCCGGCTCCCATACCGGGATCTCGTCGGCAAGGTTGCGTTTTTCGAATTTTGCGGTTCCGGTCGGGTAGGTGCCGTCATCAGGCAGCTCGCTTACCGGGATGTTGTCGCCGTCTCCGGCAATGATTCGTGCCAGGACGTTGCAGACGAACTCCGGTGCTTCGCCGACGATAGGGGAGCGAAGTTCCGTTCTGCTGTCGGCTACCGTGCCGATGGTTACCTGGTGCAGGTTAGAGAGGGTATCGTCAACTGCCTGTATGTTCTGACGGACGACTTCATCGCCCTTTTTGCCGTAGGTCTGGCGGATGGCGGTCTTGATCTTCTCAATCGCCTCTTCACCCGGCAGCACACCGGAAATGGCAAAGAAGCAGGCCTGCATGATCGTGTTGATGCGCTGTCCCATGCCGCTTGCATGTGCAACCTTGTAGGCGTCGATACTGTAGAGCTTCGCCTCTTTGCGGATCAGCTGCTGCTGCACAATTTTCGGCAGTTTCTCCCAGATCTCCTCGGGAGTGTAGTGTGAGTTAAGGAGCAGTGTGCCTCCTTTCTTGAGATATTTCACCAGATCGATCATCTCAAGGAAGATCCAGTGGTGACAGCCGATAAACTGTGCTTCGGTAATCAGATAGGACGAGCGGATCTCGTGCGGTCCGAAGCGCAGGTGGGAGGTCGTGATGGAGCCAGCCTTCTTGGAGTCGTAGACAAAATAACCCTGGGCATAGTTGTCGGTGTTTTCACCGATGATCTTGATGCTGTTTTTGTTGGCTCCAACCGTGCCGTCTGAACCGAGGCCGTAGAAGAGCGCCCGGAACATCTCGTCCGGCTCGATCGAGAAGCTGTGGTCAAAATTGAGGCTCGTATGGGTTACATCGTCGTTGATGCCGATCGTGAAATGGCTTTTCGGCGAAGGGGAGGCCATGTTGTCGTAGACCGCCTTGACCATTGCAGGAGTGAACTCCTTGGAAGAGAGCCCGTAACGTCCGCCGGTGATCTTTGGCATGGATTTCAGCAGGCCTTTCTGCAAGCCTTCGACCAGTGCATTGACGGTATCGAGATAGAGCGGTTCGCCGATGCTTCCTGGCTCCTTGACGCGGTCGAGGACTGATATGGATTTGATGGTGGCAGGCAGGGCGGCAATAAAACGCTCGATGTCGAAGGGACGGAAGAGGCGGGCATTGATGACGCCGACCTTCTCACCCGACTGGTTGAGATACTCTGCGGTTTCGCGGACGGTTTCAACGCCGGAGCCCATCATGATGATGACGCGCTCGGCATCGGGAGCGCCGTAGTACTGGTAGAGCTTGTAGTTGCGGCCGGTGAGCTGCCCGAATTTTTCCATCACCCTTTCGGTGATGCCGGGGCATGCGTCGTAGTAGCTGTTGACGGTCTCCCTTGCCTGGAAATAGACATCAGGATTCTGCGAAGTTCCGCGCAGAACAGGAGCGTCCGGACTCATGCGGCGGTTGCGGTGGGCAATGACGAGATCGTCGGTGACCAGTGCTTTGATGACGTCGTCGGAAACGATCTCGATTTTGGCAATCTCATGCGAGGTTCTGAATCCGTCGAAGAAATGGAGGAATGGAATCCGTGATTCGAGGGTGGCCGCAGCGGAGATGAGGGCCATGTCCATAGCTTCCTGCACGGAGCTGGATGCAAGCAGGGCAAAGCCCGTGCCGCGGACGCTCATGACGTCGCTGTGGTCGCCGAAAATCGAGAGCCCCTGTGCTGCAAGAGCGCGTGCCGAGACATGGATGACGCACGGAGTCAGTTCACCGGCAATCTTGTACATGTTCGGAATCATAAGCAGAAGACCCTGCGACGCAGTAAACGTGGTCGTCAGGGCTCCCGTTTGAAGGGCGCCATGCACCGCTGCCGCAGCACCGGCTTCGCTCTGCAGCTCATCTATTTTTGGAGTTGTCCCCCAAATGTTCTTTTTCCCTTCAGCAGCCCAGGCATCGGAATACTCACCCATCGGCGAGGCCGGCGTGATTGGGTAGATACAGATAACTTCACTGGTACGGTAGGAGATGTGAGCAACTGCTTCATTTCCCTCCATTGTCTTGTAGGTCCGACTCATACTAACTGTCCAAAGATATATATTGATAAATACATGTACAGGGGCACGATATGGCTAACTTTGAACGCAGAAAAGAAAGTTACAATCGTGTAGACGATAAATCGAAGTGAAACGAGGGGAAAGATATTAAAAAAAACGATTTTTATTAAATCTTAATTAGATTCAGGCCGGGCCAGGCTCCGCAGCCCGGGATCTGAAGCCTGAGCGGTTGGCCTTTTTCGGCATAGTGAAGACTTATCAATTTGACCTCTAACGCAATCGAGCAGTTATGGACGTTGAACATTCCGAGAACATTGTCTACGGTCGCAATGCCGTGCTCGAGCTGCTCCAGCAGAAGCCCGAGAGCATCGAAAAGATCTATTTTCAGTTCAACACCACCCATCCCAAGCTCAAGGAAATTGTTATCACCGCCCGGCGCCAGAAGCTGGTTACCGGCAAGGCCCGACTTGAAAAGCTCTCGCTGATTGCAGGAACCACAAAGCACCAGGGGGTCTGCGCTCTCATCAGCACCGTTACCTACTACTCTCTCGAAGAGGTGCTTGCCGCTCCACGCAACACATTTCCCCTGCTGGTGATTCTTCAGGGTCTGGACGACCCGCACAATGTTGGCGCCATTATCCGCACCGCCGAAGCTGTTGCTGCCGATGCGGTCGTCATGGTCGAGGGCAAGGGCTCACCGGTCAATGCGGTAGTTCACAAGGCCTCGGCCGGTGCGCTCTCCCACATGCGGATCTGCAAGGTGAAAAGCCTTGTGCGCGCGCTCGAGTTCCTCCACGAGCAGAACATTCAGGTCATCGCGGCCGATATGGATGCGGAACTCAACTATACCGATGCCGATTGGAAAAAAGCCACGGCCATACTGCTCGGCATGGAGGGCAGCGGCATTGCTCCCGAGGCTATGAAATTCTGCGATCATGTCGTCCGCATTCCCATGGCCGGCTGCGTCGAATCGCTCAATGTCAGCGTCTCTGCAGGCGTACTCCTTTACGAGGCCATGCGCCAGCGCCTCGCCTAATGGGGTCAGGTCTTGTATTTTGACTTTTTATAGAGGTAGCTGTTCTGATTGATAGCATGCCGCCGCCCCCCCGTCAAGTCGGGGGCTGAAAGAAAATCCGGCATCACCCGCTCTTTCAGCTCTTTGAAAAATATATTACCTTGTTTCACAAGAAAAAGTTACTGCCGCAGCAACCCAAACCATACACCCTTCCAGCCATGACTATTCCCGCAGATCTCCGGTACACCAAAGACCACGAATGGATCAAACTGCTTCCGGACGGCAGCACCGCACTGGTCGGCATTACTGACTTTGCCCAGCATGAGCTTGGTGATATAGTTTTCGTGGAGCTGAAAGCAGTTGGCGTCAGCCTGAAGGAGCACGAGGTGTTTGGCACGGTCGAAGCGGTCAAAACCGTTGCGGATCTTTTTGCTCCGGTTGCCGGAGAGATTCTCGAGGTGAACCCGTTACTCGACAATGCTGAAATCGTCAACCAGGATGCCTACACAGAGGGCTGGCTGGTCAAGCTCAAGGTATCCGATCCGGCATCAGTCGGAGCACTTCTTGATGCGGCCGCCTACGGCAAA
Organism: uncultured Chlorobiaceae bacterium; assembly: GCA_903824045.1. GTDB lineage: Bacteria > Bacteroidota > Chlorobiia > Chlorobiales > Chlorobiaceae > Chlorobium. The sequence continues at coordinate 69,217 of CAIJVD010000024.1, read as the reverse complement.
CTGATCGGCGAGTAACCTTCTCCATAAAACAGATTTTTTTTCGAGCGATGCCATTTATTGTCAATACCCCTGCCGAGAGAGAGGAGATGCTGAGGGCGATTGGAGTCGCCTCTTTCGAGGAACTTGTCCCTGATATTCCTGAAGAGATCCGACTGAAAAGAGCGCTTGAGCTTGCTGCTCCCTGTGATGAGCCGCAGGTCAGAAAACTCCTTGAAGGTCTCGCGGCTGCAAATCGCAGTACCTCCGACTATGTCAGCTTTCTGGGTGGAGGCGCCTACGACCACTTCATTCCGGCTGCTATAAAGACCATTGTCTCCCGCAGCGAGTTCTATACGGCCTATACGCCCTACCAGGCAGAGGTCTCGCAGGGTACCCTGCAGGCTATCTACGAGTACCAGAGCCTGATCTGCCGCCTCTACGGCATGGATGTGGCCAACGCCTCGATGTATGACGGCGCGACGGCTCTTGCCGAAGCGGTGCTGATGGCCATGAACGTTACAGGCCGCCAGCAGGTTGTAGTGGCAGGCAAACTGCACCCCTACAACAGTGCTGTCCTGAAAACCTATCTCGAGGCTGCCGGTCACACGGCCGTCATCCAGAACGCGCTTGAGGATGGCATCGGAAGCCTCTCCAGCCTGAAAACTCTTGTTGATGAAGGTGTTGCCGCCGTCGTTGTCCAGCAGCCGAACTTCTACGGCTCTTTGGAAGAGGTGGAGGAGATCGGCAAGATCGCCCATGAAAAGGGCGCGCTCTTTGTTGTTTCGGCCGACCCCATTTCGCTCGGCGTGCTTGCCGATCCCGGCAGCTACGGGGCAGATATTGCGGTAGGCGAGGGCCAGCCGCTCGGTACCCCCCAGAGCTTCGGCGGTCCCTATCTCGGCATATTTACCGTCAAGCAGGCGCTTGTGCGCAAGATTCCCGGACGCCTTGTCGGCATGACCAAAGACCGTGATGGCGAGGACGGATTCATTCTTACCCTTCAGACCCGTGAGCAGCATATCCGCAGGGAGAAGGCGACATCCAACATTTGTAGCAACCAGGCGCTCAACGCCCTTCAGGCCGCAGTCTACCTCTCGCTGCTTGGCAAACAGGGAGTCCGTGAGGTCGCAGCCCAGTCCGCCACAAAGGCGCACTACCTTGCCCAGAAGATCGCAGCAATACCCGGCTTCTCGCTGAAGTACCGCTCACCGTTTTTCCGTGAGTTTGTTGTCGAGATGCCGATTCCGGCCGGAGAGGTTATCAGCCGGATGCTCGAGAAAAAGCTCTTTGCCGGCTACGACCTTGCAGCCCACGATGAGACAGGCATGCTCATTGCAGTCACCGAAAAGCGCACTCTCGCAGAACTCGACTCCTTCGCCGAAGAGCTGAAGGCACTTGCAAAATGACGCTCAAGTTGCTTTTGGGGATTTGGTGATAAGTTGAAGTAGTTGTGAACGTCCCCCTTTTCGTCCGTTGTGAACGTCCCCCTTTTGAGTAAGTTGAAGTAGTTGTGAACGTCCCCCTTTTGATTGCCGGAAATATTATCTCGCTGATTTTATATCAGACCGAGCGTTTTCAGCTCCTGGTCGATCTGCTTCTTGTTCTCTTCCGAGAGCGGGACGAGGGGGAGGCGGTAGTTCTCTTCGATCATCCCCATTCGTGAGAGTGCATATTTTACGGGCACCGGGTTGCTCTCGATGAAGTTAAGCCTGAAGAGCTTGCGGCAGGCGGTGTGTATCTTGCGGGCGGTTTCGAGCTCCCCGCTTCCCGCTGCCATGACCAGCTGGCGAACCTGGCGGGGAATCTCGTTGGCTGCAACGGAAATTACCCCGTCTCCGCCCATCGCCATGAAGGGCAGAATGAGCGAGTCCTCGCCGGTCAGCACAGAGAACTCCGCCGGGCGCTCTTCGAGCAGTTCGGAGATCTGGCCGATGTTTTCGGTGGCCTCCTTGACGGCGGCGATATTCGGGAACTCCCTGGCAAGCCTCAAAATGGTCGATGCGGCAACATTGCTTCCGGTTCTTCCCGGCACGTTGTAGATGATGATAGGCACGGCTACAGCCTCCGCAATATGGCGGTAGTGCTGGTAGACCCCCTCCTGGGAGGGCTTGTTGTAGTATGGCGCTACCGAGAGTATGGCCGCGGCTCCAGCCTTGACTGCATTTTGAGCCAGTTCGACTGCCTCCCGGGTAGAGTTAGTGCCGGCGCCGGCCGCTACCATGACCTTCCCGTCAGCCTCCTCTTTTACCGTACGGATAATTTCAAACTGCTCCGCTCCCGAAAGCGTCGGCGACTCGCCGGTGGTTCCGCAGGGAATCAGAATATCTGTGCCAGCCTCTATTTGAAACTGCACAAGTCTCCTCAATGCGTCGGTGTCGACAGTGCCGTCCTGCCGGAAGGGTGTCACCAGCGCAACGGCGGATCCTGAAAGGTATCGTGTGGACATGCTCGTTGTAATTCCTTGTTAATGGCAATAGTGCCCAATAATGGTACGAATAATAAGGGAAACTTCCTGAATTTTCTAACAGGATTCCGCAGCTGCAACCAGTTCTGCGGCCAGCTTGAGGGATGATGACGATATTTCGCTGCCGCTGAAGAGGCTGGCGATGGCCTGGAGGCGGTTCTGGTGATCCAGCGCAATGACCTCGGTTACGGTCCGTTCTTCTTGTACCGATTTCTGGACCGAGAGGTGCAGGTCGCCCATTGCTGCGATCTGCGGGAGGTGGGTGATGGCAATGATCTGGTGTTTTCGCGAGAGGCTTTTGAGGCTTTTTCCGACCGCTTCGGCGATGCGACCGCTGATGCCGGTGTCAATTTCGTCGAAGACGAGGATCGGCAGACGGGTTGATTCGGCCAGTACGCTTTTCATGGCGAGCATGATTCTCGATATCTCGCCGCCGGATGCGACCTTGACGAGAGGTCGCGGCTGTTCGCCGGGATTGGCTGATACAAGGAACTCAATATGGTCGCAGCCGTTTGCAAGTGCCGCATAGCATTTGCCGCCGGCCTGAATGTCGCCCTGCGGCTGCTCCTCTCTTGACATGGCGACGATGAAGGTTGCGCTCGGTATGCCAAGATGGGCCAGCTGATTCTGGATGAGGGTTTCAAGTTTGCTGGCTGCGCTTTTGCGTTTTTCTGAAAGCGCGATGCCGCGACGGGAGAGTTCCGATCTCGCTACGCCGATCTCCTCTTCAAAGCGGGTTTTCTCCGCTTCGAGGTTGTCTTCGAGGGCGATTCTTGCGTCGAGCTCTTCGCGCAGCTCAATCAGCTCCTGAAGGGTGCGGCCGTACTTGCGGGTGACGCGCTGAAGCAGAAGCTGGCGCTCGCGCAGTTTGTCAAGCCGCGGCTGGTTGAAATCGATCTCCGAGATATAGGTGCGGCTGAAGCGGGATAGCTCGTCGACGATGCTTTTGGCAGTTCGTGCATCTTCGCTGTGGCCTTCGAAGCGCCGGTCGATCACGGCCAGTTTTTCGAGGGTGTGCAGTGCCGCAGCAAGCTCGGAGTAGACCGAGTGCTCGCTGTCGTAGAGCCGCTCGTTCAGCGAAGAGGTGAGGGTAAAGAGGGTTTCGGCGTTTTCCAGAAGAGTGATTTCGTTCTCTGTCTCCTCATCTTCACCGGCTTTCAGGTCGAGTTCACTGAGCTCCTGGAGCTGGAAGTCGAGCAGTTCTTTTTTATCGCGGATTTCGGCCGCCTCATTTTCGAGCGTCGAAAGCTGCTGACGGAGCATCTGGAGTTGTGAACGGGTCTGGCGATATGCGGCAACCTCCTGTCCGGTGCCGGCAAAATCGTCGAGCAGGGTTTCGTGGGTGCCCGGCTGGAGCAGAAGCTGGTGTTCGTGCTGGCCGTGGAGGTCGATGAGCACTTCGCCGACCTGCTTGAGCAGCGCTACGGTTGCTGGCGTGTCGTTGATGAAGCAGCGGGACTGGCCTGCGGCGGAGAGCTCCCTGCGGAGAATGAGTTCAGGGGATGCTTCAACTCCGGCTTCCTCAAGCAGCGAAGAGATCTTCTCTGCGGGCGGTTCGGTAAAAACCGCCTCTATGACCGCTTTTGACGAACCGGAGCGGACCAGCTCACTGCTTGCCCTTTCGCCGAGCACAAGGTTCAGCGCTCCGATAAGTATGGATTTTCCGGCACCGGTCTCGCCGGTGATGATGGTCAATCCGGGCTTGAATTCGACCGTGAGCTCCTGGATCAGTGCGAAATTCCTGATATACAGAGTGCAAAGCATTGTCGGGGTATGTTGAGGTGCGCTGTCGGTCACGAATGCAAAGATAACGCAAAAAAGGGAAATCAGGATGACTCCCGGATGGGCTCATTTTTCCTTTTTGGGGGAGTCGTCGGTGGCCTTGTGAAACTCATCCTCAAGGTCGCTTTGGGCTTTCTTGAACTCCTTCACTCCTTTTCCCAGACCTCTGGCAAGCTCGGGAATTTTCTTGGCACCAAAGAGTACCAGAATGACCAGAAGAATGAGAACAAGTTCTCCGCTGCCTACTCCAAACATGGTTACTCCTCCGGGGATGAAAATTGATCACTATAGCTACGCCTTTGCTCATTATATAACCAAAACAATTGCCTTAAGCAACCATGTCGGCTTCAATACCGGGCAATGAGGGTTTCTCCCGCCTTCGTGATTTCGCCGGGCTTGACAAGCACTGTTGCCGCTGCGGGGAGAATGAGGTCAACCCTTGAACCGAACCTGATCATGCCGAACCGGTTACCGGCCTTGACCTGCTGCCCCTTCTTGAGGTCGCAGACGATCCTTCTGGCCAGAAATCCCGAGACCTGGCTGAAGAGCACCGTTATGTCACCGTTCTCTATGCCGATCTCCATCTTTTCATTGCTCTCCATGCTCCGGTGGTCGAAGGCCATCATGAACTTGCCGTGATGGTAGGTGAGGGTGGTCACCTTTCCGTCGATCGGGATCCGGTTGACGTGCACATTGAAGGGCGACATGAAGATGCTGACGAGCGTTGAGGAGTCGCTGTGCGGCTTGACAAGAAGGATTTTGCCGTCGGCAGGAGCCAGAACGGCCCGTTTGTCGTCGGGAGCCTTCCGTTCGGGGTCACGAAAGAAGTAGAGGGTGAAAGTCACTGCAAGGAGTGCCGTGAGAACCAGGGCAATAGTGAGCGCGAGAGGGGAGAATATGGCGGCGCAGATGAAGAGCAGTGAGAGGAAAAAAACTTGTCGGATAGTGGCGTAGCCGTAGGGAGTGAACATCTGGTTTCCTCTGAATTGACGATTATCTATTCGGATGCGTGCGGCATAATTTATTTATCTTGTACCTGAAAAAAAACAGGAACGGCCTTTTTCTCTTTTTCTCTATTCGAATGCATGCCGTCGTGACGATTATTGCCATAAACCGGGGAGCCAGTTGAACGCGCTGGAAAAAAAGTTTCTCAGAGAGATCAGGAAAGCCGGGCTCTGCCTGGAGGGAGATCGCGTCCTTGTGGCACTCTCCGGGGGGCCGGACTCCATGGCCATGCTCGCCCTTTTCTCGGCCGTTCAGCCGGTTCTGCACCTCGGGATTGCGGTTGCGCACTGCAACTTTCAGCTTCGTGCCGCAGAGAGCGATGCCGATGAGGCCTTCGTGGTGAGCCATGCCCGCGCGCTTGGTTTGGAGTGCCATGTTGAGCGGTTTGATACCCGTCAACAGGCAACCCTCTTGAAGCGATCCATTGAGGAGACGGCCAGGGTGCTTCGCTACCGTTATTTTGAGCGGCTACAGCTGGAGCTCGGCTATACAGCAGTCGCCACTGGCCATCATATCAGCGACAATGCCGAGACGATGCTCTTCAACCTTTTCCGGGGGGTCTCCCTTCCCGGCCTCAAAGGTATTCGGGCGCGCAACGGCAGGGTTATCCGCCCGATGCTGCTCATCAGCAAGAGGGATATCTCCGGCTATCTGAAAGAGCGAGCCATTGCCTTCAGAACGGACAGCAGCAACCTCGCTGATGACCATGACCGTAATTTCATCCGCAACCGCATCATCCCGCTTATCGAGGAGCGCTTCAAGGGGAAGCTGATGGTCTCTCTCCAGCGCCTCTCCGAGCAGGCGGGTGAGCTTGAGCTGTTTCTGGAGCTCTATTTCGGGAGGCTGATCGAACAGGAGCCGGGGCTTTCGCTCCGGGAGGGGACGCTTGAGGTGGATGCATTGCGCCGTCTGAGTGTTTTCGAGCAGAAAGAGATTTTCAAGCGGGCGCTCATGGAGATGGGTGCGCCGGTTGATGCTCAAGGATTGCAGAAGCTTGTCGATCTTCTGGGCACGCAGCCCGGCAGGGTGGTCATGGCAGGCAGGCAGGTGCGCGTACTCTGGAAGGGGAAGAAGCTCTGTTTTCTCTCGGGTGAGGAGTGATCCAGGCGGAAGGGCTTGCTACTTCCGGTTTTTGGCCTGCAGAAAAAGCTCAATGGGGAGCCGGGTGTGAACGACTACGGATTCAAGGTTCTGCTGGATCTCAAGGTTTTTCAGCAGCTGTTTGGCCTGATCGCTCGTTCGTGAACTCGAGATTTCCGAAATTTTTACAGCACCCCAGAGAAAGGTCGAAGCGAAGTATGCCGCCCTCCGTGTATTGTAGACCCATTCGCTTTCGGCTTCGATTCCCTCATTGAACTTCATTGAGAGCGCCAGGTGCTGGATCCTGTTGAGGTTGCCCAGGTTCTTCATGTCCTTGTTGGATGAGGTGAGGCTCTGCAGGGCGCTCGTGGTCCATGCGGCTGAGGGGAGAGCAAACCAGAGGTGCGATTTGTAGACCGCCTTGTCGATGAGTGCGGTGGAGAGTGAGTCGCGCTTGAAGAAGCTTCCTTGTGGTACAAGGTACTCCCCGAGCATTGTCTTGCTGCTCGACAGCGCGATCTGACGGGGGCTGACGGGGCAGACCCAGAGGGTGCTGTCAAGCGCGTAGCATTTGTGGCCGCCGATGGTTTCGGTGCTTCGGCTGTGGGCTTTCAGGAATGATTCCGGAAGTGATTTTGAAAACGGGCCCCATGCCACGCCGAGAAATTGCTGCTGCCGGTATCCATGCTGGCGAAAGCTCACCAGAAGCGTGTCAACGTCCTGCATGGGATTGATTGAGGCAGCTTTCATGAGCTGGTCAAGCCGTCCTTTTGCTTCAAAGAGCGGGGCTTTTTTGAGGGAGTCGGGCACGACCTCCTTCCAGAAGCGGCTCTCGCGGATATCCTTGAAGCCGATGTAGATCAGGGCGTCCGAGCGTTCGGGTATGCGGTCGACAACGCTTCGGAGTTCAGGGCTCAGTGGTTCAGGCTGAATGCGGGCCTTGGGCCAGTTGACCCAGATGACAATGCCAAAAAAGCAGAGCGTGAGGATGCTCGTGATCGAAAAGAAAAGCCCGGATCCTTTTTTCAGGGAGCGTTTTTCCGGTGCGGCTTCTGTAGGGGCATTCCTCTGCATTGATCGCATGGTTAAGGGTGGTTCTTGATGGCCTCACGGGCCAGGGTATCGCATCGGTTGTTGTAGGGGTTGTCGCTGTGGCCCTTCACCTTGTGGAAGGTCACCTCGTGCAATCTAATCAACTTCAGTATTTTTTGCCAAAGGTCGATATTCTCCACATTTTTCTTTGCCGCAGTTTTCCAGTTGTTCTTGACCCACCGTTTCAGCCACCCTTCGTTGATGGCGTTGACCAGGTAGCTGGAGTCGCTGTAGATCTCCACCCTGCAGGGCTCCTTGAGGGCTTCCATCCCTTCGATCGCCGCAGAAAGCTCCATCCGGTTATTGGTCGTGGCGGGCTCATAGCCCGAAATTTCACGGGTCGCCGATTCGTACATTAAAAGCGCTCCCCAGCCACCCGGGCCGGGATTGCCGCTGCACGCGCCGTCTGTGTATATGATTATTCTTTTCTGCATCGACAAAAAAAAGCCCAACCGTTGATGATTGGGCCTTGGCAAGATATTGAGAGTAGACCGATCGTTAAGAGCCGGGTTGTGACTGCTGTTACTTCAGCAGTTTTGCGAGTTCGGCGGTTCCGGTCTTGGCAATGATCTTCATGGCTTTTGCCGAGAGCTTGACCTTGACGAAACGCTTCTCTTCCTCTATCCAGACTCTCTTGGTATGAAGGTTAGGCTCAAAACGGGTGCGGACATGGTTGTTCGCATGGGATACCGTATTGCCGTATATAGGTTTTTTACCGGTCAGCAGGCAGACTTTGGGCATGGTGCTATCAATTGGTGTTAAAAAAACGAATCTGAATATAACAATAGTTTTGTAAACCGGAAAAGTATTATGCCGGATGAAGTCGTTATGGCCGGATGCCGACTGCGCAGACCATCATGGAGAGGACGTAGAGCAGTGTGCCGAATGAGTTGTACCAGATCGCCTTTTTCTCCGGATTCTCGATGAGAATTTTCTGCATCGGAAGCTGGGCGGCGAGGAGGGCGAGGCCGATGATTGTTGTTGTTATGGCCCCTTTTGACACAAGGATGGCCAGGGCCGCAAGCTGGGCGGCGTCCATGAGCACCGAGGCAAGAATGGCGGCTCTCCGCTCGCCGAGCTGAACCGGAATGGAGGCAACCTCACGGATCTTGTCGCCGACGATCGACTTGAAGTCGTTGAGGGTCATGATGCCGTGCGCTCCGAGGGAGAAGATTATGGCAAGGGCGATGGTCTCCGTCGACGGCACCCCTTGAGTGATGGCGAAGCTGCCGGTCAGCCAGGCGACCCCTTCATAGGCAAGCCCGACAATAAGGTTGCCGAACCATCCGTTTCGTTTGGCACGGATGGGCGGGCCGGAATAGGCGTGCGACATGAGCACGCCGACAAAGGCTATGACAACGACGTATGGATGGATGGAGAGGGCGACCAGGAATCCGCTGATGATGAGGCCGAAGGTGATCAGCCAGCTTGCCTGTTTTGATATTTTTCCGGCAGGGATCGGGCGTTCAGGTTCGTTGATGGCATCGACCTCGCGATCGAAGTAGTCGTTCATTGTCTGCGACATGGCGCACATGAGCGGTCCGGCAAGCAGCACGCCCCTGAGAAGAATGGACCAGTTCGCTGCAACGTCCTGACCTGTTGAAACCACGCCGCAGGCAAACGCCCACATTGGAGGAAACCAGGTGACGGGTTTCATCAGCGGCACAATGGCGGAGGGGTCTATGCGGAAGCCGGGCTTGTTGACATTTTCAAGCGCTGTCCGTATAACCTTCTGCCGGGCACTGCTCACTCCGGAGCGTTGAAGCTTTTCGCTTATGCTTCCCTCTGTTTCAGGGCTCAGCGTGTCGCGTGTGTTCATGGTCATTGGGGTGCTCACTTCATCAAAACATCAAGGCAGACAGTATACATGTTTTTTGGCACAAAGATAAGCATTTAGTTTTCTCCATTCCCGTATTTCTTTGCGAGGCTTAGGTTTATCTGCAAGATTCTTGCGAAGTGCTTCTCTGCCCGACCGCTTTCGAGAGCATCTCTTGCCATCGTGAACCCTTCGGCGATGCTTGAGGCTTTTCCGGAGACGTGACAGGCCATTGCCGTGGTGTAGATGGCGGCGTCAAGCTGCGCCCGGGATGCGCTTCCGTCGAGGATGGCCCTGATGATATTGGCATTTTTTTCTGCATCTCCGCCCTGAATTGCCGAGAGCGGATGGTGTTCCAGACCGAAATTTTCAGGATAAAAGGTGTGACGGGCCGTCGATCCGTTCCTGATTTCTATGACCTCTGTCGGCCCGTTGAGGCTCGGCTCATCGAGGGCCAGACCCTCCTGGGTCATGGAGTGGACAACCATTGCATGGCGGGTACCTGTCCGGAGCAGCACTTCGGTATAGAGTTCCATGAGCTCGCGGTTGAAGACGCCGACAAGCTGCCGCTTTGCGCCGGCAGGATTGATCAGGGGGCCGAGAATATTGAAGATTGTCCGTATGCCGAGCTCCCTGCGGATGTGGGCAACCCGTTTCATCGAGGGGTGGTAGAGCGGGGCAAAGAGGAAGGAAAATCCGGTCTCCTGAAAAAGCTCCTGTGTCGCTTCCGGCGGCAGGTCGATGGCGAATCCGAGAGCCTCGAGCACGTCGGCGCTGCCGCAGCTGCTGGTTACCGAACGGTTTCCGTGCTTGGCTATCGGCACCCCTGCGCTGCAGGCAATAATCGAAGCTGTTGTTGAGATGTTGAAGGTGCCTGCATGGTCACCGCCGGTGCCGCAGGTATCGACGGCGTCAGGATCGAGGGTGATCTTGCCGGCCTTTGCCATAAGGCTGTAGTAGGCCCCGGCGGCTTCAGGGGGGGTGACCCCGTTTTTCTGGATGAGGGCGAGCGTGGCGGCTATGACGATATCGGAAAAGCGCCCGTCCATGATGCTGTCCATGCAGAAGGTCATCTCATCCTGAGAAAAATGTTCTTCCTGGAGGAGCTTTTGCAGTAAATTTTTATGCAGCATGGATTCAGGGTATTGGCAAATGAGAGTGAATATTCGTAAATGTAAGTAATAATGAGCATTGATTATACATCTCAATTTAACGCGGTGATTGCATGCAATTGAACTCCAGCAGGGAGGTGGCCCGTCGGCTGGTCCTTGAGAAAATGATGAGCAGGGCGCTTGACGCCTGCATTGTGACCGATCTCTCGGTTATCCGCTGGATGACCGGTTTCAGCGGATCAAGTGCGCGACTCCTTGTGACCAGAGAACGGAGCTGGCTTTTCACAGATTTCCGTTACCGCGAGCAGGCGGCACGGGAGGTTGAAGCGGCTGAAACAGTCATCACTGCTGAGGGGTTTTCCTCAGAGCTCCTTTCCGGGCGCTTTCCCCTCGGCAAGATTGTCGGCCTGCAGTCGGACAATGTTACCTGGCACGAGGCGACCAGGATTGTCGAGCTTCTTCATGGCCGACAGATTGTGGTGCCGGTGGACTCTTTTTTTGACGAGTTCAGGATGCTCAAGCATGAGATCGAGCTCGCCCGGATGCGCAAGGCTGCCGAGATCAGCGAAGAGGTGCTTAAAGGTGTGCTGCCGCTGATTTCAACTTCGACAACGGAACTCGATATCGCCGCGGAGATCTCCTTCCAGCACCGGAAGCTCGGGGCTGAAAAAGACTCCTTTGATCCCATTGTGGCCAGCGGTCCCCGTTCCGCGATGCCCCATGCCCGACCGACATCTGCCTTTTTCAAGCCCTCCGAGCTTATTGTCATTGATATGGGCTGCGTCTATGAGGGGTATGCCTCCGACCAGACAAGAACCGTGGTCCTCGGTCGTCTGCCGGATGAGGCAAGGGCTGTTTACTCGATCGTTCGTGAGGCTAACGAGCTTGGCATCGCTTCGGCACGCTGTGGCATGACGGCCAGTGAGCTTGATGGTATCGTTCGCGGCTACATAGCAGTGCGTGGTTACGGCGAAGCCTTTGGTCACGGGCTTGGACACGGCGTTGGGCTCGACGTGCACGAGGAACCGCGTATCAGCCCGAAAGGGGAGCATCTGTTGCAGGAGAAGATGGTCTTCACCATCGAGCCGGGGATCTACCTGGAAGGAAAGTTTGGCGTGCGCATTGAGGATACGGTTCTGATGGGCCCGGATGGAGCCACTCCTCTTCAGCGCTTCACCAAAGAGCTGATAGAACTCTGAATTCAGTGAAGGGGAGAGCGCTGGTGGATAAGAAAGAGGGTGGACGCTGGTGGACTTTTGTCCACAATTTCTTCGTCCACAATGTCCACTGGCGCTTTTCTCCCGGCTCTTCCCTTTACCCTCTTGCGAGCAATCCTTTCAGCTCTGCGCTTAGCCCGGCCATGACGAGCAGGGGGCTGGCGTTGCGTTCGATCGAGCGGATGGCCTCTTCGGCTGCGGTTGAGATCAGGAGGAAGTCGGCTGCGGGGAAGTTTTTTGCAAAGCGGTCGACCGAGTCGGTGATGTCGGGGTTGTTGAGCCCCTCGAATGCCGGGTCGATCCGGCGGTGAGTGACGTCCTGGAAGAAGAGGAGGAGCGCGCCGATAAAGAGGGTGAGCTCGCTGCGTGAAAGGTTTTTTGCGTGCTCCTCGGCGGCCTGTATGGCTTCGTGGAAACGGCTTGGCGTGAGCACCTTGCGCAGGTAGTCGAGCGCCTGGTTGCGCAGCACGATGGTCGGGGATTCGGCGCGGCTGCTGTCCTGGTTGTTGATCAGCTCCCAAGCAAGACGGAGGTTTCCTCTCGAAAAACTGATGATGAAGCTCAGTTCAGGGTCGATGATCTCCGGGCGATTCTCCTGGAGCCAGCGTCTCAACTCCAGAGCTGTCACTTTCGAAAACTTCACAACCTGGCAGCGCGAGCGGATGGTCGGCAGTACGGAGTCGGGACGCGACGAGACAAGAATGAAGAGGACGTGCGGCGGAGGCTCCTCAAGCAGTTTCAGCAGCTTGTTTGCCGCCGAAGGGTGGAGCCGTTCGGCCTGCGAAATGATGAAAATCTTTTTGCTTCCCTCGCCGGGCATGAAGGTTGCCTTATGCTGAAGGGCGACGACCTGCTCGGTGAGAATTCCCATCGATCGCTCCATGGCGGGGGTGAAGGAGGGGTTGAGCTTCTTCTCTTCAATCAGAGCGTCATAGCGCTCCTTTGCGTCCAGGAACCGCTTGTTCTCTTTTTTTGCAAGGTCACCGGGATCGAGGAGTGCCGATTCTACAGGAAAGAGATACTCCACGTTCTGGTGCATGAACTCTTTTATCTGCAGGCAGTCGGGGCAGCTGCCGCAAGAACCGCCGCTTCCGCCGGAGCGGCAGTTGAGTATGGCGGCGATTTCGAAGGCCAGAGACTCCTTGCCCGACCCTTCCGGGCCGGTAAAGAGGTATGCATGAGCGAAACGTCCTGTTTCAAGGGCATTCTGCAGGACGCGGATCTGCGGTTTCTGGCCGATAATGCTTTTCCAGCTCATGGCTGTTCTGCCGGTCTCAGATAAATGTCAGCCAGTTGTAGGGATCGACGCCGGTCTGGACGATCTGCAGATAGTTGTGCTGAAGCGCTTCGGTAACGGGGCCGCGCCTTTCGTTGCCAATCGGGTATTTGTCGATGCTTCTGACCGGGGTGATCTCGGCAGCTGTGCCGGTGAGGAAGACCTCGTCTGCAACATAGAGCGCCTCGCGGGGAATAAGCGTTTCGCGAACCTCGTATCCGAGCTCTTTGGCGATATGCATGACCGCGTAGCGGGTGAAGCCGGGGAGGATCGACTGGGCCGACATCGGTGTGTAGATGATGTTGTCGCGCACCACGAAGATGTTTTCGCCGCTTCCTTCGGAAACATAGCCGTTCGAGTCGAGTGCCAGCCCTTCGGCGTAGTCGTCCATGACGGCTTCCATCTTGATGAGCTGCGAGTTGAGGTAGTTTCCTCCGGCTTTTGCCCATGACGGCAGCGTGTTTGGTGCAGGCCTGGTCCATGAGGAGACGCGCACGTCGACGCCGGTTTCAAGCACATCCTCGCCAAGGTAGGTGCCCCACTCCCATGTGGCGACGGCAACCTCAATAGAAGCGCGGTGAGGGTTGACGCCCACGGCGCCCTGGCCACGGTATACCAGCGGACGGATATAGCAGGCTTTGTGGCTGTTGGCATGTATGGTGCTGATGACGGCCTCTTTCAGCTCCTTTTCGGAGTAGGGGATCTCGATCCGGTATATTTTCGAAGAGTCCCTGAGGCGACGTATGTGTTCGTCAAGAAAGAGCACGGCTGATCCCTTTGCGGTCTCGTAGCAGCGGATTCCTTCGAAGGTGGATGAACCGTAATGGATGACATGCGACAGGATGTGTATCTTTGCGTCACTCCAGTCGATGAGCTCGCCGTTCATCCAGATTTTGGCAGTCTTGTTCATGGTGCGGGAGTTGAATTTATAGCGTTAGGGCATAACCGGTACAATCTTCAAAGATAGTCTGTTTTGAGATTTTTGAAAGCACTCCGGCTTTTTTTATGAGGCAGAAGAGGGGATACAAAAAAACCCCGCGATTTCTGGCGGGGTTTTTTTCAGGAAAGAGTAACAGGGTCAGTAGATCCTGTCGTAGACGCCGTCCACTTCTCGCAGAATAGGCTCGTATTCGCCCTCGTTGCGTCCGAAGCAGATGCCGAGCGACTCGTAGAGCGAGACATGGTCGAGATCGACATGGCGCTGCACGATCGCCTTGCTGGACTCGATGTATTCGATCTTGCGGCCTTTGACTTTCGAGATCGTTACGCCGGTCTTGCCGTCGAGGAGCAGAAGGATAGCCGCCGCACCAGCCTCAAAGCCGAAGTTGATGTCGTAAGCCGAGGAGTTGCCCGAGCGGACAAGGTGGCCCGGATGGACTTCACGGACTTCCGGGATTTCGTAGATCCCTTCGACAAACATTCCGGTCTCCTTCATGAAGAGCGGCATGTCGGGATCGGCCTTCATTCTCTTCTGGATCTGCTGGCAGGTGAACTTGCCTGCACCGGCAAGTTTCTTGTGACCGAAGGCGTCGACACCGGCCGATTCGTCAACGATATCGGTGCCGTCGGCGTTTTTCAGTCCTTCAGCGACTACGATGGTGTAGGTGCCGCTGTGGACGTCGCTGTGGCGGATCCTGCGGGTGAAGCGCTCCTTGAGGTGTTCGTATACCGTATCCCAGTCTGCCGGAATTTCCGGGATCAGGATGCAGTCGGCTTCAGCTGCGATGCCGCTGCGGAAGGCCGTGTGGCCTGCATAACGGCCGAATACTTCGGTGACCAGCACCCGGTTGTGGGTTTTGCCGGTTGTCTTCAGGTCGTGCACGAACTGGGCGATGCGGTTGATGGTCGAGTCGCCGCCGACCGAGTAGGTCTGAAGGTCGAGGTCCATGGTTTTCGGCGCGTGAATGCACTGAATGCCGTTCTGGTTGAGGTCGACCATGACGCTGCCGGAATCGTCACCGCCGCTGATGACGAGCGCGTCAAGAGCGAATTTCTTCATGCCTGCCTTGATGCGATTGTACTTTTCCGGGTTGCTGATCGCCTTGATCTTGACCCTTGAGTGGCCTGCTTCTGATCCGGCAAAGCTGGCATCGAACCTGTCGAGACGTTCGATGTCGAGACGGACGATCTGCTCCTGGTCGATAAGGTTGTAGAGGCCGGCGTAGCCGTTTGGTATGATATAGAGTTCAAGCTCTTTTGAAAGAGCCATCATTGCAGCGCCTTTAAGCACCGCGTTGAGCCCTCCGCAATCGCCGCCGCTGGTCAGTATTCCGATTTTTTTCACAGTTATGCTCTCCTTCAATGCCCTGGTTAGTTTTTAATGGCCGAATTTACTTATTTGTCAGGTGATTCGTTTCCGGTGCCTTATGGCAATCAAAATAGATTTTTTGTGTGATTTTTCTAACGTCGGGTGGAATAATTACCATGGCGGAGTGCTTTGTGGCGCCGTCTGAAATGAGGATTGTTCGATGAATTTCAGGGATCAGGCGCACTTCGCCTTTGTGCATCTCAGGGAGCGGAAACGCCAGACAATTCTTACCGCACTTGGCGTGGCTGTAGGCTCAGCAATGCTGGTGACCACCATCGCCGTTTCGCGCGGCTCATCGTCGAATGTCATCGAAAAGGTGATCGATACCTCTCCTCACATACTGGTCAAGGCGGAACGGGTTCTGCCTCGCATACCCGAAAACGTTATCGGCCGGAGTGAGAGTATGGTGTCAATGGTAACCAGAAATACCACTCCCGAGGAGGTTGAGGTGATCAAGAACTACTCCGAGGTGGTCGAGAGCATCAAGCCGGTGAAGGAGCTGCGAAGCATATCGCCCTTTGTTCTCACCAAGCTCATCGCTCGAAACAAGACCCGTTTCACCCCCTGTGTCGGGCGTGGTGTCATGCCCAGGCTCGAAGGGGATATCGCCGGTTTGAAAAAGAACCTTCTGGAAAAAAACGCCCTTGAAGAGCTTGCTTTTACGCCAAACGGCATTCTTGTCGGCGATCTGCTTGCAAAAAAACTCAATGCGGGCTACCACTCCCGGATTGTGCTGGTAACCAAGAAAAGCGAGGAGTATCCGGTGACGGTGGTGGGTCGCTTCAGCAGCGGATTCAATGCCAAGGATGAGCGCGAAGCCTATCTCAATCTTGCTCTTGCACAGCGAATAGAGGGCATTGCTGCAAACTCGGTTACGGGTATTGGCCTGAGGATTGCCAATGTTGAACGTGCAGCCCGGACCGCAGCCCAGGTGCAGTCGCTCAGTGGCTATAAAAGCGAGGGGTGGGAGGAGTCGAACCGGAACGTCATCGAGTTCTATAACCGCAACGCCGTCATCACGTTGCTCCTTGTCGGGTTTGTTTTTCTCGTTGCCGGTCTTGGAGTGTCGTCAGTCATGACAACCGTGGTACTGCAGAAGCTCAAGGATATTGCCATCATGCGTTCGATGGGCGTGCAGAGCGCGGTCATTACCAGGATATTCATGCTCGAGGGGTTGATGATCGGCCTGCTCGGCGTGGCTATTGGCAGCCCTGCCGGCCATATCATCTGCCATTTCGTCTCTGCCATCCGTTTTGAGGCAAGTACCGCCGGGGTGCTGAAAAGCGACAAGATCAACCTTATCGAAACCCCTGAGGCTCATCTGATTGTGATCCTCTTCGGCCTTATTATCGCCGTAGTTTCATCGATGAGCCCCGCCAGAAAGGCCACAAGGTATCTTCCGGTGAGTATTCTGAGAGGTGATGTTGGCGCTTAGAGCTGCTTGATAATGCATACGGCGTGTGCGGCGGCCCCTTCCTCGCGGCCTATGTAGCCGAGCTTTTCGTTGGTGGTCGCCTTGACCGATACTGCGCCGATTTCAAGACCAAGCGCGCGGGCGATATTTTTGCGCATATCGGTAACGTAGGCGGCGATTTTCGGCGCTTCGAGCAGCAGCATGGCGTCGACATTCACCGTTGTATATCCGTTTTTTTCGAGCAGCTTGCCGACATGTCGAAGCAGGATCATGCTGTCGATATCCTTGAACTCCATGCTCGTGTTCGGAAAGTGCAGCCCGATGTCGCCAAGTGCCGCGGCGCCGAGCAAGGCGTCACTGACGGCGTGAAGCAAGACGTCCGCATCACTGTGGCCTTCAAGCCCTCGGCTTCCGGGAATATGAACGCCGCCGATCACCAGTCTGCGCCCCTCTTCAAAGGGGTGTACATCGATACCTATTCCAATACGCATAAGAGGAGAAGATTAATTGGTTTAGTGAACAGCACTCACGGGTTTCAATGATTGCCGGCTCTACGACTTCAGAGTATCAGGCTTCCAGTGTAGCTGCCGATGGGCAGTGCTCCGGGTGCAGAGAAGTGCGATTCTATTGCATCTGCAACCTTTTCGCCGATATCGGGATAGACAAAGTTCATCGTTCCGATCTGCACGGCGCGCGCTCCCGTGACGAGGAATTCCATCGCATCACTGAAGCTGGAAATGCCGCCCATGCCGACGACGGGTATTTTGACTGCATTGTAGACCTCCCAGACCTTTGCCAGGGCGATAGGCTTGATGGCCGGGCCGGAGAGTCCTCCGGTTACGTTTTTCAGGAGGGGTTTACGGGTTTTGTAGTCGACCGCCATGCCGACTACGGTGTTGATCAAGGAGACGGAGTCGGCCCCGGCCTCTTCAGCCGCGAGGGCTATGGAGCTGATTGAGGTGACGTTCGGCGTCAGCTTGATCATGAGGTGGCGGGAGGTGATGCGTCGCAGTTCCGAGACGATCTCGAAGGTGGCATCGCGGCTGACGCCCATGATCATGCACTCTCCCTTGACGTTCGGGCATGAGAGGTTGATTTCGTATCCGTCAAGCCCTTCGACCTGGTCGAGCCGTGAGACGACCTCGAGGTATTCGTCGATCGACCGGCCGGCGATATTGACAATGACGGCGGTATCAAGCGTGCGAAGAAAGGGTGCTTTTTCGGCAATAAAGCGCTCAAGGCCGACGTTGGCAAGGCCGATGGCGTTGATCATTCCCGAAGGAGTTTCAGCGATGCGGCGCGGCGGATTGCCTGTGCGGGGTTCGAGTGAGATTGCCTTGGTGACTATGCCTCCAATCCGGGAGAGATCGGTAAGCTGACTTAGCTCCTCTCCGTAAGAGACGGTGCCGGATGCGAGAATTACGGGGGAGCGCAGCTCGAGTCCCCGTCCGAGGGATACAGAAGCAGCGGTGGCTTTCAGGTCGGTTCCGTGTTGGGTCATGGTGCCGCTTTCAAAAGCATTGGTATTGTTGTAGCCATTCGACCCCTGAACGGGCAGTGTTGCCGTTCAGGGGTCGATGAGATGCGAGGCTGTTTTCGGATTTACTTCTCTTCCTGGTTCAGATAGTAGCGAAGCGCGTAGTCCCTGACCATCCTGTGGGTGTTGTACTGCGGTGCGATTGTGGTGATCGCATTGCGGATCTTCTTGATCCACCTTGTCGGGATGTTGTGCTCGTTGCGTTCGTAGAATGTCGGAATGATCTGGTTTTCCAGGGTAGCGTAGAGCTGCTGGGCATCAAACCGGTCCTGCTCCTCGTAATTCTCGAAGGCTTCGCCGTTGCCGATTGACCAGCCGTTATCGCCGTTGTAGGCTTCAGGCCACCAGCCGTCGAGGACGCTGAAATTGAGTCCGCCGTGCAGCACATTTTTTTCACCTGAAGTTCCGCTTGCCTCCATCGGCCTGACCGGGGTGTTGAGCCAGACGTCGACGCCCGAAACCATCCGTTTTGCAACACCGAGATTGTAGTTCTCAAGGAAGATGACCTTGCCGGTAAACTGCGGCCGGCGTGAGTGCTCGACGATCTGGCGGATATAGTCCTTGCCTGCATCGTCATGCGGATGCGCTTTTCCTGCAAAGACAATCTGTACTGGCCTGGTCGGATGGTTGATGATCCTGTTGAGGCGGTCGAGATCACTGAAGATCAGCGGTGCGCGCTTGTAGGTAGCAAAGCGGCGAGCAAATCCGATGGTGAGCACGTCGGGGGAGAGTGTGTTTTTTGCCGAGCGCATCACATCGTATTCGTTGTAGAATGAGTGGGTGTGCTGGTGAAAAAGCTGGTTTGCCAGGTAGCGGTAGATAAAGTCGATAAGATTGCGTTTCAGGCTGTAGCGCAGCGACCAGATCTCGTCGTCACTCACTTTTGCAAGCGCAGCTTCAGCATTTTCACGCGACAGGGTCATCTCGTCAACGCTTCCGGTGTAGTTTTTCCAGAAGGTGTCGGTCAGGCCGCACGACCAGCTGCTGGTATGGATACCATTGGTGATGTGGCCGATGGGCACCTCGGATACTTTTTTGTCGGAATAGAGGTGCTGCCACATTTCGCGCGAAACCTGGCCGTGGAGTTTCGAGACGCCGTTAGCCGCACGTGAAAGGTTCAGGGCAAGTACGGTCATGGTGAAGAGCCCGTGGATGTTCTTTGGATCTTCGGAGCCGAGCTTCATCAGGTCATCAAACTCCATGCCGATGCTGGTCAGGTACTTGTCGAAGGTGTAGTGCATCATGTCGCGGGAGAAGCGGTCGTGACCGGCCGGAACGGGCGTGTGTGTCGTGAAGACGCAGCGTGACCGGACTGTTGCCATAGCGGCCGTCTCTGTTGCTCCCTTGGCAATCTCCTTGGCAAGCAGCTCGAGGGTCAGAAATGCCGAGTGTCCCTCGTTCATGTGGTAGACCTTCGGCTGGAGGCCAAGCTTGTCGAGCAGCTTTGCGCCGCCGATACCAAGAATAATCTCCTGGTTGATGCGCATATTCTGGTCGCCGCCGTAGACTCTGCAGCAGATGTCGCGGTAGTGGGATTCGTTTGCCGGGATATTGGTGTCGAGCAGAAAGAGCGTTGCCCGGCCAACCTTGAGACGCCATGCCTGTGCATAGACTTCACTCTGGGCGATATTGACGGTGATGATGAGGTCCTTTCCGTCAGGTCCGGTAACTTTTTCTACGGGAAGATTTTCGGGGTACTGCAGGGGGTAGTCCTCCATCTGCCAGCCGTCGTGGTTGAGGTGCTGGCGGAAGTAACCCTCTTTGTAGAACAGGGTGATGCCGATAAAGTTGAGACCGAGGTCGCTGGCTGATTTGATGTGGTCGCCGGCAAGCACGCCGAGTCCACCGGAGTAGATTCTGACGCTCTCATGGATGCCGAATTCGGCACTGAAGTAGGCTACCGGGTTTGCGACAAGCTCGGGGGCGTTAAGTGCAGCCCAGGTATTCTTTTCGTTAAGATAAGCCTGGTAACGGGCATAGACACGATCAAGTTTTTCAGCATATTTGCAATGACAGCGTGCTATCAACTCATCATTGGATATATGACGAAGCAGTTCTACCGGGTTGTGATTGTTTCTCTCCCAGAGCAGAGGGGAGAGCTCCTCGAAGAGCTGTTTGGCCTCGGTGTCCCACGACCACCAGAGATTTTTGGTCAGTTCCTTAAGTGCGAATATTTTTTTTTGCATAATTGATTCAGGGGTGGTGTATGCTTTGCAGCAGCAGGTTGAAGAGTAAGCAGTATCGATATTCTTTCGACTTACGATCCGTGCGGGATGAATAAAACATCGCACAATTTAGTGTTTTCGCATAAAAAACCGCAAACATAAAGAATTGATTACTAAAGAAGTAAAGATTGCACACCTGTCGGACCTTCATATTTCCGGTCCGCAGGATATCCGCCAGCTTGAGCATCTTGATCGTATGCTGGAACATTTTAATGCCGACGGGTTCGATCATGTCGTTATTTCAGGGGATCTTAGCCATAACGCAGACCAGCGGGAATGGGAGCTTGTACGCGATAAACTCAAGGCGCACGGACTCTATCACTGGGAGAAGACGACGGTTGTTGCAGGCAATCACGATTTGATCAATCTTGAGGAGGAAATGCGTTTTTATAATGCGCTGAACCCTCTTCCGCGGGTAAGAAAAAAGGCGTTTGAGCGCAAACTTGCCAGTTTTTGCGAGTTTTTTCAGGAGCTGATTACCGGAGAGGAGCGTACCGATGCTGCATTTCCTTTTGTGAAAATCATCAACTACCAGTCGCTGAGGATCGCCATTACCGCACTCAACACCGTCTACCCGTGGTATCCAGCCGAAAACCCGCTCGGGGCGAGGGGGTGGATCACTCCGGGTCAGCTTCGGGCGCTCAAGCTCCCGGAGGTCTCCGACTCACTGGCCGACTGTTTCGTCATCGGCCTCTGCCACCATGCTTTCAAGGTATACGGAACCGATTCACTCATTGATCAGGCGTTTGACTGGACAATGGAGCTGAAGAACCGCGACGAGTTTTTCGAGGTTATGAAAGCCATCGATGCAAAGCTCGTGCTGCACGGACATTTTCACCGGTTTCAGTCCTATGAGGTCAACGGCCTGAGCTTTTTCAACGGGGGAAGTTTCAAGTACAGCCCGATGCAGTACAGTGAGCTCATCATCGGGCAGGGGGGGGAATTCCGGCAGCGGTTTACGGCTGTAGTATGAGTGGCGGGAAGCTGCGGGCTACACGATATGGTTGTGCTTTATATAGAGCTTTATGCGTTCGGCGTGATCCCGGTCTTCCTGATTCAGCTGTTTGAAGATATTTGCTGAATAGGAGTTTGATGGATTGTCGAGAAACTGCTGGTAGTGGTATTCGCCCGCAGCCTCTTCCATGTGGAGCGCCGCCTTGAATGCCTCGGAGCGGGATGGTGGCACTACACTGAACTGTCCGATCAGTTTTGTGACCTGCTGGTTGGCATTCACCAGCTCGTCCAGGTTCAAGTCAATCAGCCCTTCAGGAAAGAACTCAGTCGGTTGCGGCTGCTTTTTCTCCTGCTGCAGGAGGGCGGCATGGCCTCTCTCCTCCATGGCGAGCTGCCACCAGAAATCCTCGTCTTCCGAGAGGCTGTCGTGGAACAGTGTGTAGAGCTTTGCAAGGTTCAGCTCAAGGGCAATGGACTCGTCGAGCTGTTTAAGCGGTGCTTCAGACATGGTTTCTCCGTTTTATCTGTTGCGGTAGGTCGCGTACTCCTGTAAGCTTTTAACGCCAAACTCCTGGTGGCGGATACAGTCAATAGCCTGGACTGATGCTTCGGCCGCTTCGATGGTGGTGACGAAGGGCACATTGCTCAGCACCGATGCGGCACCGATAGCCTCCTCGTCATGCAGCGCCTTTTCGCCTCTCGGCGTGTTGATGACAAAGTTGATCTTGCCGTGCTTGATGATGTCGAAGATGTTGGGACGCCCCTCCTCACCTACCTTGTATACCTTCTTGCACTCGATGTTGTGTTCCTTCAGGAAGTTGTAGGTGCCTTCGGTTGCAATCAGGTCGAAGTCCATGCGGTAGAGCGCTTCACAGATAGCGATAATGCGCTGGTTCTTGTCCTGGTCGTTGACGCTGATGAAGACCGCTCCGGAGAGAGGCAGATGCATGTTAGCCGCCTGATAGGCTTTGGCGAATGCTTCGGGGAACTCGTTGGCAAGACTCATGGCTTCACCGGTCGAGCGCATTTCCGGGCCAAGGTAGACGCCTGACTTGACGAACTTCGAGAAGGGGAATACGGGCTCCTTGATGGCCATGTGTTTCAGGCCGAGCTCGTCGCAATCCTTCAGGTCGTACTCCTTTCGCAGGTCGCTGAGCTTTTCGCCGAGCATGACGCGGGTGGCGATTTTGACAACCGGTATGGCGGTCGCCTTGCCGACGAAGGGGACCGTGCGGCTCGCTCTCGGGTTTACCTCTATAACAAAGACGCTGTCGTTCTGCACGGCATACTGAATGTTCATCAGACCCACTACCTTGAGGTTGGTCGCAAGGGTTCGGGTATGGGCCTTCATGGTCGCAATGGCCTTCGGGCTGATGTTGTGGTAGGGCAGAATGGAGGTCGAGTCGCCGCTGTGAATGCCGGCCGCCTCGACGTGCTGCATGATGCCGCTGATGACGCAGTCCGTGGTGTCGGCGATGGCGTCGATATCGAACTCGACAGCGGTTTCGAGGAAGCGGTCGATCAGGAGCGGGTACTTCTCGGTGATGAAGAGCGCCTGGTCGACATACTCCTTGAGCGAGTCGTCACTGTAGATGATTTTCATGGCCCTGCCGCCGAGAACGTAGCTCGGGCGGACGAGAGCGGGGTAGCCGATTCTGCGGGTGATAGCCTGTGCCTCTTCAAAGCTGATGGCCGTGCCGTATTCGGGGTGAGGAATGTTGAGCCGTTCGAGCAGCGCTCCGAACTTTTTGCGGTCTTCGGCCAGATCAATTCCCTCGGAGGAGGTGCCAAGAATGGTGACGCCGGCTTCATGCAGCTTTGTCGAGAGTTTCAGCGGGGTCTGGCCGCCGAAGCTGACGATGACGCCAAGAGGCTTTTCGTGCTCAATGATGCGGATGGTATCTTCGAAGGTGAGGGGCTCAAAGTAGAGCTTGTCGGCAATGTCGTAGTCGGTAGAGACAGTTTCGGGGTTGCAGTTGACCATGATGGTCTCATAGCCTGCCTCCCGGAGGGCAAAGACCGCCTGGACACAACAGTAATCGAACTCGATGCCCTGTCCTATACGGTTTGGGCCACCGCCGAGAATAATGACCTTTTTGCGGTCGGAGGAAACGGACTCATTCTCAACTTCGTAGGTCGAGTAGTGGTAGGGTGTTTTTGCATCGAACTCCGCTGCGCAGGTGTCGACGGTCTTGAAGACAGACTCTACGCCATGATGTTTTCTGAGGGCGCGGATGGCGGGTTCGGTGGTATTGAAGATGTTGGCAAGCTGAAAATCAGAAAACCCGTGCTGTTTTGCCTGCAGAAGGCGCTCTTTCGGGAATTTCCGGGCAAGTTCAACAACCTCCTGCGTCAGGTCGGAAGCTTGTGTGGTCATGCAGTCTCTATAGTTTAGGAAAGCTTCGGGATATGGCAGATGTAAAGGTAATAATTCACCTCTTCATATGAAACCGGTGCATAATACAAAAATGCACCTGCTTCTCAAAGCTGAGTGTTTTGGCTGCCTGTTCTTCTTTTATTGAGCCGTGAAAATGGAACGGGAATTTTTTTACATTACAGGTGTTTTCGAGTAATTTCAGTTCCGAAAAAGGGTGTAACCACGCATATGGACAAGAAGATTTTCGATTCAATCGAAGCCGCGCTCGAAGATATCCGCCAGGGCAAGCTGGTCATCGTCATTGACGACGAGGACCGTGAGGACGAGGGCGATTTTATTGCCGCGGCCGACATGGTGACCACCGAAATGGTGAATTTTATCACCCGTGAGGCAAGGGGTCTTCTCTGCGTTGCCGTTACCATGGAGCGAGCAAAGGAGCTTCAGCTTGACCCGATGGTCCAGCGCAACACTTCCCAGCACGAAACCAATTTTACCGTATCGGTCGATGCGGTTGCCGAAGGAGTGACGACCGGCATCTCCGCCTTTGACCGGGCGACGACCATCAAGATGCTCGGCGACCCCTCCTGCACGGCTGATGATTTTTCCCGCCCGGGCCATATTTTCCCTCTCCGCGCCATGACCGGAGGCGTTCTGCGCCGTGTCGGTCACACCGAAGCCGCCGTCGATCTTGCCCGGCTCGCCGGTTGCAGCCCTGTCGGTTTGCTCTGCGAGATCCTTCATGATGACGGCAGCATGGCCCGCCTTCCCGAACTGATCAAGATCAAGGAGAAGTTCGGGCTCAAACTGATTACCATCAAGGAGCTTGTCGCATACCAGATGCAGCGCAACAAGCTCGTCAGCCGTGCGGTGGAGTCTACTCTTCCGACCGCTTACGGTGTTTTCCGCCTGATTGCCTACGAATCATTTACCGACCAGCAGAACCACATGGCTTTTGTGAAGGGGGATGTCACGACTGACGAGCCGGTACTTGTCAGGGTACACTCTCAGTGCGCCACCGGCGACACCTTTGCCTCACTTCGATGCGATTGCGGTCTCCAGCTCGCCTCGGCGCTTGCCATGATCGAAAAAGAGGGTCGCGGCGTGCTTGTCTATCTCATGCAGGAGGGCCGGGGGATCGGCCTGATCAACAAGCTTAAAGCATACAATCTCCAGGATGAGGGGCTCGATACCGTCGAGGCCAACGAAAAACTCGGCTTCAAGGCCGATCTGCGCGACTACGGTATCGGCGCCCAGATTCTCAAGGATCTCGGCATCCACAAGATGAAAATCCTTACCAACAACCCGAAAAAAGTTGTCGGTCTGGAGGGCTACGGGCTTGAAATTGTTGAGCGCATTCCGCTTGAGATCGCCCCGAATGCAATCAACCAGGGCTATCTGGATACCAAACGTGACAAGCTCGGCCATATGATTGGTTGCTCCTGCTCCGGCAAAAAGCTGTAAGCGGAGAGGACTCTTTTTTTGATACACTTTACAGGCAGAACACATACCAACAAGTAAATCTCCGAAAGGAAAAGGAACGACTCGCGATGGATACCGACATCCTTCAGTTGCAGGATAAAGAGGTCTTTGCAGCAATTGCAGCCGAAACGACGCGGCAGACTGAAACCCTTGAGCTTATTGCTTCTGAAAACTTCACCAGCAGGGCAGTCATGCAGGCCTGCGGATCGCTGATGACCAACAAATATGCCGAGGGCTATCCCGGAAAGCGCTACTACGGCGGATGCGAATTTGTGGATGTGGCCGAAAACCTTGCAAGGGACCGGGCAAAGAAGCTCTTCGGATGCGACTATGTCAACGTGCAGCCGCACTCCGGTTCGAGCGCCAACATGGCCGTGCTCTTTGCGGTACTGAAGCCCGGCGACCCCATCATGGGTCTCGATCTTTCACACGGAGGTCACCTCACTCACGGCAGCCATGTCAACTTTTCCGGCCAGCTTTTTGACGCCCACTCCTACGGGGTTGACCGCGAGACCGGCTGTATTGATATGAACAAGGTTGAGGAGCTCGCCCTGAAGGTTCGCCCGAAGCTTATTATCGCCGGCGCGAGTGCCTACTCCCAGGGATTCGACCTCAAGGCGTTCAGGGCGATTGCCGACAAGGTTGGCGCGTTTCTGATGGCCGATATCGCCCATCCTGCCGGTCTCATCGCCGCGGGCCTGCTTGGCGATCCGATGCCGCACTGCCATTTTGTTACCACCACGACCCACAAGACCCTTCGCGGCCCAAGGGGCGGCATGATCATGATGGGGTCCGACTTTGAGAATCCGATGGGCATTACCATCAAGACCAAAACCGGCTCGCGCCTGAAAATGATGAGTGAGGTGATTGATGCCGAGGTTATGCCTGGTATCCAGGGCGGTCCCTTGATGCACGTCATCGCCGGCAAGGCGGTTGCGTTCGGCGAGGCATTGAAGCCCGAGTTCAGGGAGTATGCCGTGCAGGTTCGCAAAAATGCCGCGGCTATGGCTGACCGGTTTGTCGAGCTCGGCTACAATATTGTCAGCGGCGGCACGAAAAACCATCTCATGCTGCTTGACCTGCGCAACAAGAACGTTACCGGCAAGGTTGCCGAGAACCTTCTGCACGAAGCTGGCATCACGGTCAACAAGAATATGGTTCCGTTCGATGACAAGTCGCCCTTCGTGACCAGCGGCATTCGTATCGGCACTCCGGCAATGACCACCAGGGGGATGAACGAAGCTGACAGCATCGCCATCGCTGGCCTTATTGACCGCGTCATCATCTCTGCCGAGAAGGCCGACGTCACTGCTATCTGCCACGGTGTCAGGGAGGAGGTCAAGGCGCTCTGCCTTCGCAACCCGCTTGTTGGCTACGGCCCGACCGAGTGATTACCTTATCGATTCCGAGTTAATAAAAAAGCCGCCTGTGTTGGGCGGCTTTTTTATTGGTGAGAAGGGAAGAGTGGGCGGGAGTCAGGAGTTTTCGAGAATGCTGGTGATCATTGCGCTAAGCTCTTTCGAGGTTTTCCGGATTTTCCGGTCCAGCTCTATCTTTTCCCTGGAGAGTTCGATCTCCCGCTCGGTATCGTTTTCAAGGCGGATGTTTTCGGTGACTTCACTCTTTCGGCGGAGCAGCGGCTCGAGAATCAGGTTCTTGAAGGCATCGAGGAACATGGCAAGGCAGCGCTTTGCATTTTCGGCTTGCTGGTCGATGAGCTCATGCCATTTGCTGCTGACTGGCTGGTCCATCAGCAGTCCGGAGGCGAGGTCTCTCGATTCAGGGGTGCTGAAAAGGCTGATTTCGGTCGCAATGTCGATACGCTCATCAGGATTGCCGGCAATCTCATGGTAGCGGCGGATCATATGGGAGAAAATCCGCTTTGCTTCGGGATGTGAGAGTTCAAGCATCTCTTCGTGTGATGCGGCGAACTCCAGAACCACGTTGCCGTAGCCGGTGCTTTCGAGCAACGCTTTCAGAAATGTTTTTTCAAGGACCGATATGGTTTCCGGTGAAGCTTTTTGGGCGGCTTTAGGCGCCTGGTTCAGTGCGCCGCGCTCTTCTCTGGACTCTTTCATCCTCTGCCCGGCATGCTCCTCGCCGATCAGCTCCCGGAGTGCCGGGAGGCTGACGCCGAGCTTTTCAGAGAGCTCCTGGAGGTAGAGCTCCTGGCGGATCCTGTCGGGTATCTCTGCTATGGTGTGGGTCATCGCACGGATCGCTTTCGACTTCTGTTCCGGCCGGCTGAACTCGCCTGACTCGGTAAAATACCGGATCTGGAACTCGAGAAACGAGAGGCGATTCCCTTCGACGTAGTTCAGGAAGCCGTCGCGTCCCTCCCTGCGCACAAAACTGTCGGGATCATCGCCTGAAGGAAGCATGAGGACAGAGGGCGAGAGCCCTTCGCCGAGCAGGGTGTCGATGCCGCTCATCATCGATTTCAGGCCGGCCTTGTCGGCGTCGTAGATGAAGAGCACGTTTGAGGTATATTTCTGCAGGATTTTTGCCTGGTAGCGGGTGAGTGACGTGCCGCATGAGGCCACAGCATTGGTGATCCCGGCCTGGTGAAGGGCGATGACATCCATGTATCCCTCGACAAGCAGTGCCGATTCCGCACGCCGGATCTCCTGCTTGGCGACGTGAAGGCCGTAGAGCAATTTCGATTTTTCGAACATCCGGCTCTCCGGGGAGTTCAGGTATTTCGGGGTATTGGGGTCGCTCTTCATGGTTCGACCGCCGAATCCGACAACCTGCCCGCCTACTGAAAAAACGGGGAAGATCACCCGGCTGCGAAAGGTGTCATACCATGATTTCCGCTGCTTGTTGTGGGTTATGAGGCCGAGGTCGGCAAGGTGCTCTGAGGGAATGGATGCTTTTTTTGCCTCGCCGAGCAGGTGCTCCCATGCCTCAGGGGCATAGCCGATGCCGAAGCTTCGAATGGTTTTTTCCGATACGCCGCGCTCCCCGGTGAGATAATCGAACCCCTGTTTTCCGGCTTCACTCTGAAGCGTTTTGTGGAAGAGCTTTGCTGCCCAGCGGAGGGTCTCGGTCCAGCTCTGTTCCTGGGGGTTTTCCTGGCGCTTGTTCTCTGTAAACCGGCTGATATCTATTCCTGCGCGCTTCGCGACAAGTTCTACCGCTTCGGGGAAGGAGACCTTTTCCATCTCCATGACAAAGGAGAAGACATTGCCGCCCTTGCCTGTTGAGAAGCACTTGTATATCTGCTTGTCGGGGGATACGACAAATGAGGGGGTTTTCTCCTGTGTGAACGGGGAGAGCGCCTTGTAGTTGCGTCCAGAGGGCTGAAGCGTCAGGTAGTCAGAGATGATATCGACAATATCTGCAGCCTGGCGTATATCATCGATTGCTGAATGCGGAATCATTTTCCTGAAGTGTGATTACCATAAAATGGGTGAAAGAGGTGCTTTTCGTGTGCGGAATTCGATTACTGTTGAAAAATCACAACCTTATTTACTAAATTCCTGACTGATCATTGTTTTTTAATTGCCTTGCAATCTGCTGTCCTGTCTATGGTTACTATACTGCAGGCGCTCAGCCCGTTACCTCAGCCGGTCACGGTATCCGTTATGTTACGCTATGCTCCCGAGTATAGCAAATCACATGGCGGCTCGGAGCCTCCATTGGGACTCGTAGCGACAGTCAAAATAAATTGTAGTCTATGAAACAGGGTTTTTTCACTGGCATGCTTATCGCGGCCACCTACATTGTATCGTTTGGATTTTATGTATGGATGGGCACCACCCCTCCGGGATCCATGTTTCATGCAGTCTGGAAGGGCGGCCCTGTTGTCTCGGTGCTGATGGCCCTTATCCTGATGGTTATCGCCTACACTGTCGAGCGCATTATTGCTCTCAACAAGGCTGCCGGCAAGGGTAACATCCCGGAATTCGTCAGGGAGCTCAAGCAGGATATCGATGGCGGGCGCATCGACCAGGCCATTGCCAAATGCGACGAGCACGAGAGCTCGCTTGCCGTGGTGCTCAGAACGGTGCTGGAGAGATACAAGAGGTTTGCTCACTTCAACATCACCGACCGCGAGAAAAAGATCAGCGAGATGGAGAAGGCTGTTGAGGAGGCTACCACGATGGAGATGCCTCTCCTGGAGAAAAACCTTGTAGCCATCTCTACCATCGCTTCCATTTCGACGATGGTCGGGCTTCTGGGCACGACTCTCGGCATGATCCGCGCTTTTGCCGCGATGGCTACGAGCGGAGCACCTGATGCAGTTCAGCTCTCACTGGGCATCTCCGAGGCGCTCTTCAATACGGCGCTCGGTATTGTCGGCGGCATCATGGGTATCGTTGCCTACAATGTCTTTACCAACAAGGTCGATCGTTTCAGCTATACGATCGATGAGGCTGCGTTTTATATCATCCAGACACTCGGAACAGGTAAATCGGAATAACTGCTCATGTCGAGAATCAAGGCAAAAAGGGTAGGGTTCCGTCTCGATATGACGCCGATGGTCGATGTCGCGTTCCTTTTGTTGACGTTTTTCATGCTGACCACGAAATTTCGTCCACCGGAGGTCGTGCGTATCGACCTTCCCGCATCGCATTCGTTGCTGAAGCTGCCCGAGTCGGATGTCATGACGGTGACGGTGAGCCCTCAGAACACCTTTTACATGGGTGTCTCTTCCCAGCAGACGAGGGAGAAGATATTCAACTCCATTGTGAAGCAGAAGCTGCAGGCCGCCGGATATTCCGGATCCGCCGTGCAGGATTCGCTGAAACAGTTCCGTCTGGCAGAAAGCTTTACGGTCAGTCGTGACGAGCTCGATAAATATGTCGTCATGGCCCGTTTTGCCGACCAGAAGCTTCGACCGGTCATCAAGGCCGATATCGGCGCCGGTTTTGAGGCGGTGAACTACGTCATCAAGACCTACAAAAAGGCGAATCTCCTGACCTTCAATATGGTCACCGTTCTTGAAAGGGAGGCGCACTGATGGGGATGGTAGATACACCCGGCGGCGGCCGCGGCAGGAAAAAAGGCCGGAAGCACTCGAAACGGATCGGGTTCCGTCTCGACATGACCCCGATGGTTGACGTTGCGTTCCTGTTGTTGACCTTTTTTATGCTGACCACCACCTTCTCGAAATCCAACACCATGGAGATCAACCTTCCGCCTGAAAAAACGGAGGTGAAGGTTGCCGAGAACAATGTCCTGACGCTGAGAATCGCCGGTGACGGCATGGCCTACTGCTCGATTGCCAATCAGTCGCCAAAAAGGATTCCGCTCTATGACAATGCTGACACTCCTCAGCTTGCCCTCAGCAAACCGCTCCGCCAGCTTTTGAAGCAGCAGGCGAGTTCGAACCAGAAAACCGTCATCGTCGTCAAAATCAGCGACAAGGCGAAATACAAGCAGCTTATCGACATCATCGACGAGCTCAACCTTATGAAAATTGACCGGTTCAGTCTCGATGACTTTACCGACCAGGATGCACAGGAAATAAAAAGAGCCGTTTAATCTCCAATAACCGGCAAAGGAGTGCGAGAAGGTGTCTTCAGATTTTGAGAAAATTCACAAGGAAACGTTTGCCGAAAGAGCGCTGTCGTGGTCTTTTGTCGATGAGTTTCTTGATACGGACCGGTTGAGGAATTTGCACTACGGCAATCTTGTCCTGCGCCGCCAGGCACATCTTTTCCTCACTCATGGCGTCATTATTGCTGTTGCCATGTTGAGCTGTTTCTGGATAGTGACCTCCAATTGGCATCGTCTTTCCGCTCTTGGCGGCCTTTTTGGCAAGGATGACAAGCCGATGGTCGAGTGCTATGAGGTCGTTACCAGCGTAACCCAGCTGCCACCTCCCCCGCCGCTCAGCGCTGCGGAGCCGCCGCCAGTAACGCCGACCTCATCGACCGCGCCGCCGCCCAATGTGGGGAAAATCAAACAGGTAAATCAGAGCGAGGTTCCTCTCCAGCAGACGGTCGCCACCCAGAAGGAGCTGAAGCAGGCCATTCAGTCACATGGTGCAGGATCGGGCGTATCGGGAGATGAAACTCCGATGTTCGTGCCGTGTGAAAAAACGCCTGGTTTTCTTGATAAAAGAGAGCCAAAATATCCTGAGATGGCCAGAATTGCAGGCATCACAGGCAGGGTTTTCGTCGCTGTGCTTATCGGCGAAGATGGCAAGCCCCTCAAGGCTAAGGTCATGAAGCGTGTTCCGGCAGACTGCGAGGTGTTTGATGCCGTGTCGCTGAAATCCGTCATGGAGTCGAAATACTATCCCGGCATCCAGAACGGAAGCCCCATAAGAGTATGGCTCACCGTGCCGATCACTTTCAAGCTCGACTGAGGGGGTTTTAGAGGAGCGATGGGCAAACAGGTGATTCTGCTGCAGCTTTTCAGAGG
Organism: uncultured Chlorobiaceae bacterium; assembly: GCA_903824045.1. Taxonomy (GTDB): domain Bacteria; phylum Bacteroidota; class Chlorobiia; order Chlorobiales; family Chlorobiaceae; genus Chlorobium. The sequence goes on along the minus strand of CAIJVD010000024.1, from coordinate 37,725 downwards.
TCGGCTTTACAGGTTAAAGCAAAAAGGATAACGGCAACGTTATCCTTTTTGCTTTGGGCGGTAGAGGATTGCAAACGCGATTCCGACGTAGGCAGCTATCAGGAGTACCGGGCTTATGAAGAGGGCGAATACACCATCGACCGATCGCTCCAGGTACATCATGGCGAAGCTTGCGGCAATTAAGCCGGACCCGATGAGAATCAGTATGTAGTTGATTCTTCCGAGAGGCATGGCAACACTCTTCTCCTGCGTATTCTGCGCCTTATTCTTTTGTGAAAATTTCATCGAGTGTGTCCAGGCATTGTTGAGCCTCTTCCCTGGTAATTGTAAGCGGTGGAAGAAGTCTGATGACGTTCACGCTTGTTGCATTGACTAGCACATGCCGCTCAAGTGCCTTTTCGACATAGTATTTTGCCTCCCTCTGCACCGTCACTCCTATCATCAGCCCGTACTGCCGGATATCGAGGATCTGGCTGTGCTTTACGGCCATTTTCTCCAGCTCTTTTCTGATATAGTCGCCTACGGTTTTGGCATTGTGCATGAGCTGATCCTCATGGATCGCCTCGATCATCGCCAGACCGGCAGCGCAGGCCACAGGGTTGCCGCCGAAGGTGGTGCCGTGGTTGCCGTAGCTCAGCACATCGGCCACCTTTTCGCTGCCGATCACTGCGGAGAGCGGCAGCCCGCCGCCAAGGGGCTTGGCCAGACAGACAAGGTCGGGATCGGCCTGAAGATGCTCATAGCTGAAAAACTTCCCGGTTCTTCCGCATCCAGCCTGAATTTCGTCGGCTACAATCAGGAAGTTATGCTTCAGACGAAGCTCCTTCAGCCGGTCGATGAACTGTTGGGAGACCTGATGTATACCGCCCTCGCCCTGAACAGCCTCGATGAATACGGCGGCGGTCTTGCCGGAAACCTTCGCCTCAAGATCGGCTATGTCATTGAATGCGATCATGCCGGTTTCGGGCAGCAAGGGCTCAAACCCGTCGCTATATTTGGCTTTTGCCGTCAGTGACATGGCCCCGTAGGTCCTTCCGTGAAAGCAGTTGCTCAGAGAGAGAACCTCTTTCTTTTCGGTGTTTCCGGATTGGGCGGCCCACTTCCTTGCCATCTTGATTGCTGCCTCAATTGCTTCCGTGCCGCTGTTGGCGAAGAATACTTTTGAGAGTCCCGAAAGTTCAAGCAGTTTTGCGGCAAGCTCGAACTGTGGCTGCATCATGAAGAGGTTAGAGGCGTGGATCAGTTTTGCGGCCTGATCGGTTATCGCCTTCAGGAGGCGAGGGTCGCCATAGCCCAGTGCATTGACGCCGATGCCGGAGATCATGTCAAGATAGCGGGTGCCGCTGTCGCCGACAAGCCAGACCCCTTCGCCGTGGGTTACCGCTATGGGCAGCCGGGCATAGTTATGGAAAAAAAGCTTCTGTTCACTCTCTCTGGTGACGGGCAGTTGTGTCATGCTCTTCTCTCTTCCTCTCGGGATAGTATTTGCTGATATCCATTTCGCTCCAATCCTTCTTTTCAGCCGGAGAGGATAATGGCAAGGTGAATCTACATAAAAAAATAATTTCAGCGAACCTGAAGTGCTACTCTTCGGTTGAAATCAGCTGACATTTTCCCTGCACTCATGATATCCCTACTCACAGAATCGTATGGATTTGCCGCGAAGCAGAGAGGATTTTAACGTATGAGCAAGTCGGATAATGGCTCGAGAGAGAGTGTGTGAGCGGTTTTTGGCGGGCGAAGGTGGCATTGCGCTTACTTTTCTTTCTTCATTGCTCTTCTTCTTTCCACGCAAGCCAGACGCGGATGGCTCGCCATATTCCGTAGGCGCCGATGAGCATGGCGTAGAGGCGGAGGTCACGGTTCCCTGCCATGGCGGCAGGGAGTGGATAGAGGAGGAGGTAGAGAGAGATGCCGATGAAGGCTGCTGCGAGCATGGAGCCGGTGATCATCGGGGCTGTGAATTTACTCTTCATCACCCCTCCTCTCCGTCGGAGCAGACCGCCTTTCTGATGGCGTCAGGGTAGAAGCGCCACTCCTTGTTGACGATCAGGCGAGCGCCGTAGCTGAAGGTGAAGTACGACCATCCCCACTGCAGGAGCACAAAGACGCGGTGGCGGAAGCTGGTGAGGAAGTAGATGTGCACCAGAAGCCAGGTAAACCAAGCTGCGATGCCGTCGAACTTGATGCCGCCAAACTGGACAATCGCCTTGTTTTTGCCGATGGTGGCCATCTGGCCCTTGTCCATGTAGCGGAATGCTTTTCTTGATTTTGATTTGAGATCGCAGAGGATGTTTTTGCCGATAGCACGTCCCTGTTGCAGTGCCACAGGGGCAAGGCCGGGGAGTGCGTTGCCGTTTTCGAGGCTGAAGTGAGCGAGGTCACCGCCCACAAAGATCTCCGGGTGCGAAGGAATGCTGAGATCCTCTCCGACGATGATCCTTCCGATGCGGTCGAGTTCAACCCCCATGGTTTTGCCGATGCCTATGGCTGTGACGCCTGCCGCCCAGAGCACTGTGGCGGCTTCAATGCGCTCGTTGCCGATCTGCACACCGTTTTCGTCGACCTCGCTGACCATGCTGCTGGTCCAGACCTGTACGCCGAGTTTTTCAAGTGAACGTGTCGCCTTGCTTGCCAGTTCTGGCGCAAAGGATCCGAGTATTCTCGGTGCAGCCTCGACGATGAAGATCCTTGTCAGCTTGGGGTCGATGTTGCGATAGAACTTCGAGAGGGTGTATCGGCTCATCTCTCCGATCGAACCGGCAAGTTCCACTCCGGTCGGTCCGCCGCCAACGATGACGAAGGTCAGCAGTTTCTTGCGCTCTACCGGGTCGGTGGTGCGTTCCGCCTTTTCATAGGCCTCCATCACCCGGCGGCGAATCTCTTTTGCCTGGGCAAGGGTTTTGAGGCCGGGAGCATTCTCCTCCCACTCGTTGTGGCCGAAGTAGTGGTGCTGGACTCCGCAGGCAAGGATAAGGTAGTCGTAGGGTATCTCCCTGAAATCGGTATGGACAATTTTGTTCTCGACATCAACACCGGTGACGATTCCTTTGAAGACGGTAATGTTCTGGTAGTCTGCAAGCATGTTCCTGAGTGGAGCGGCAATGTCGCCCTCGCCGAGAGCGGCCATGGCGACCTGATAGAGAAGCGGCTGGAAGAGGTGGTAGTTTTTCCGGTCAATGAGCGTTATCTCGATATCCCCTCTGTTGCCGAGTATTTTGGCGGCATTGATCCCTGCAAATCCACCTCCTACTATGACGACCCTTTTTTTCATAACGGTTCAGTTTCTCTTTGATGCGCCGCTGCAGCGACAGGATAAAATCGATCTGGTAAACTCCGGAATGTAATAAAAAAGAGGTTTAATTCCATTCGCTTGCACAATTACTTTTTTTCTTCTTTGCATGGCGGAAGTTGTTTCTGTTAAGGGGAAATGCGTAAATTAGGCGTATAAACGTCAGGCTTGTGGTTTTCGGCCTGCACGTTGCTCCGACGTAATCGTTACTCCCATGAAACGACGGACATCAACGCTCTTGCTCCTGTTGCTGGCTTTTTGTGCCGCCAGAGTGGAGGGCGGGGTTCAAAAAGTCATCAATACCGCTGACAGCGGGACCGGGAGCCTGCGTCAGGCCATTATCAATGCCAATAGCGATCCCGCCCTGCCTCGCAGCATCGTCTTGACGACCTCCGGCCCGGTTATCGATCTCCTCTCAACCCTTTCGATTATTACCAGACCGGTTTCCTTTACGATCAATAACGGTTCGGTTCCCGTAAGACTCAGCCTGACAACCTCTGCGGCAAATACCAGAACCATGAGGGTGCAGAGCGATATCGGCCTCGCGCTTTCCGACGCACTCTTGACCATCGGAGTTCAGAGCAGCAGTACGGCAAGTTCTGCGCTCTACTCGGCGACCAATCTTGTCCTGACAGGGGATTTCGGCTCTCATCTTACCAACAGCTCGACCGGCGCAACGGCCTACGCTCTCTATGCCGGCAAAACGCTCACTCTTGACGGGGCGTTTGCAACAGGAGCATCGGTTTTTGCAGAGGCCCCGCATGGTGTTTACGGCCTCTATTCCGTAGGCAACATCACTCTTTCAGGCCCGTTCAGCGGCTCCGTAACAGCAAATGCAACAACCGAAGGGACGGTTTACGCCATCAGGAGCGGTACGGCCGAGACGGCATTGTTGAGCATCGGAGGGGGACTCACCTCTGCGGGGAGCATTACGGCTACAGCGCTCAATGTGGATAACAGCAGCGCAAGCAATGTCTACGCCCTCTTTTCCGGTGGGGAGATTGCCATTGGTCAGAGTGGCGGCACTACCGGCATAAGCGGAACAGTAAAAGCCAGGGCGGCGAAGGATAACGCTCGCGGGATCCACGCCAAAACAGTGACACTCTACGGAGGGATCCCGGCAGGCGGAAGCGTTACGGTTTCTGCCGGAGCGGAGAGTGCTGAGGGGATTGAGGCCGATGCAGTCCTTTCTCTCATCGGCGATATCGGAGGGAGTGTCAGCGCAACGACAGGTAGTGGCGGCGGTGCATACGCCCTGCACTCGGGAACGTCACTCTCAATAACCGGAACGCTCACCTCAGGCGCATCCCTCGTTGCCTCATCCGGGAGCTCGAGAGCCCGTGCGATCTATGCCGAAGGAGGAGATCTTCTCATGACGGGCAGTGTTGAGGGTTCAATAGTCGGAACCGCCGGGACGACTGATGCGTCCGGCATGTTTTCCTCTTCGAGCGTCACCCTCACCAGGGATATTGCCAAGAGCGGCAGGGTTGGTGCGACTGCACAGAACGGCGGGGCTTATGCGATTCAGGGCGCGAAGGGAGTCCGGATTGGCGGATCGGTCAGCGGAGAGGTTACGGCGATATCAGCCGCAAGCGCGGGAAGAGTCTATGGGATCTATGCCGGCGGAGATACGACCACAGCTCTCGATATTTCGGGGGGAATCACTGAAACCGGGAGCATCAGGGCGGAAGCGCTGAACAGGACAGGCTCCTTGGTCTGCGGGCTCTATTCATCCGGATCTGTCGCTATTGGCAAGAGTGAGGGGAAGGTGGGAATCGGGGGATCCGTGATTGCCAGGGCGGGGCTGGATGAAGCCTATGCTATCAGCGGCAACGCCGTGCAGGTATATGGCGGTATTACCGGTAGGGGCACTCTGCTTGCAACAGCCGAAGGAACTCGCGCCTATGGCATCTTTTCGGCGACAACGATCGAGATTGACGGCTCTATTGGGGAGTCAGCCTCGGTAACGGCAACTTCAGGAGGGAAGTATGCCTACGGCATGTTCGCTACGACAGGCGTGAGTATAAGCGGTGCAGTTCTTGGTGCCCTTACCGCAAGCTCAAGTCATGGCGGCTCGGTCTATGGCATAGCAACCGGCAATGCTTCTGAATCAACAGGCATCTCTATTGCAGGGGGTATTGCCTCAACAGGGAGCATTGAGGCGACAGCGCTCAATACGGAAAACAGCTATGACAGCTCGGTCTATGCTCTCTCTTCCGGAGGAGCGATCGTTATAGGCCAACGTGGCCGCGAGGAGGGTATTCGAGGGAGCATATCAGCCACTGCAGGATACAGCGGGGCTATGGCCGTTCGCGGCAGTGCGATTACCCTCTATGGGGGACTCTCTGCAACCGGGAGTATCAAAGCCTCTGCCGCTCTTTCTGGCGCATCAGGTCTGGAGGCAGTGACAACGATTTCGGTCATTGGCGATATTGCCGGCCAGATCAGTGCTACAGTAGAGAGAGAGGCGGCCGCTTACGCCCTTCATGCAGGGACAGGGCTTTCCATTACCGGAGATATTGCCGCTGGAGCGCGTATTTCAGCTTCTGCGGGGAGTTCGGATGCCTATGCCCTCTACGTCGAGTCGGGCTCTCTGGGTATCGGCGGAGCCCTTGCGGGCAGCGTTACGGCCATCGCAGGGAGTTATTCAGCCGCCGGGCTCTATGTCCTGGGGGGCGGAGTGCATGGCGCAACGCCAGATGACCCACTGACAATAGCTGGCGAGCTCAGTGCCGAGGCTCATGGAGCAGCGGCCGCCATTATGGCTGAGGGCCCAATGAATCTGCTTGTCACCGGCACGCTATCGGGTGTGGACACCAAGGGGAGTGGCCTCGGGTATTCGGTGCGTTCGGGGAGTTTCGGGGCAAGGGGGAGTTTTGTGGAGGGCCCTCAGTCAGCTGATAAGGTCAGGGTGGCAGGAAACGGCGCTCTTCTCGGGCACCTCTCACTGGGCGCAGGCAGTGACACCCTGATCCTTGAGGATTCAGCATCGGTGACAGGCACTATCGATATGGGGGATAATGACGACCAACTGCTCATGAGCGGCAGGGCAAGGGTAACCGGGAGTGTGGTGATGGGGGCGGGTGACGACACCCTGACGTTGCAGGGGAGTGCGTCAATCGGAGGGGGTGTTGCTGGTGGGGAGGGCGGTGAGATATCGGGAGACCGGCTTGTTTTGTCGGGATGGGAGGGCTTGATTCCGGCTGCATCGTCAGGGTGGGAGCGGATCGAGGTTGTCAACCGGAGTGACGTGCTGCTTGATGCCGTCAGTCCAATCCAGCTTGCCTCATCAAACGGCCAGCAGCTCTCTTTCATGATCGAGGCGGGTTCGACGCTGCGAGCCAAAGCAGGTTCTGTGGGGCGCTACGAGATCGCTGGCAATCTCGAGAACGCCGGGCTGCTTGATCTGCGCAACGGCTCGGCAGGGGACCATGTGACGGTTACGGGAAGCTACGTCGGCAGTGGTGGGGCGATTGGGCTCGATATGGCGCTCGGAGGGTGGAGTGACAGCAATCCTGAACAGCTTGACCTGCTGGTTGTCGGGGCTGAAGGAACCTCAGGGGGAAGCGTTTCGGGCCGGACCCTCCTCAGGATTCGCAATATCTCCCCGGACGGAACAATCAGGATGACCTCCTCCAAAGGGCTGCTGCTGGTGAAGGTCAACGGAACAAGCACCGCTGATGCATTCGCGCTCGATCCTTCCGATTCGACAGTGTCGGGAGCAGAGGCTCGGCTTGTGGAGTATGGCAGCGACTGGTACTTGCAGATTAAGGGAGGCAGTGATGTTCTCTCCCCCGAAGCTCCTCCGGTCCCGGATTCGCAGCGGATCCTGGGTGGCATCGGGCCGATGGCCGAGGCTCTCGGGGATGATTCGGTGCCTGGTTTCCATGAGCGGATCTCAATACAAGGGCAGGGCAGATGGTGGAGTCGCACGACCGGCAGCCGCTTCATTACAGGAGTGGAAAGCGGCTCGGTTACCGTCAAGGCAGACGGATACAGCGGTACCTTGCAGGCGGGGTGTGAGCTGGGTGCATCAGGATCCGGAGCCGGGCATCACCCTATGGGACTCTATGTTGGTACAGGGATCCTTCAGTCGGAGATCCGGGGCTCGAGCGGCGAGAGTGCAGGGGAGGCAGATCTTTTTATCATGAGCATCGGAGGGTATACAGGGGTCGGGGAGTCGGGAGGATGGTATCTCGAAGGAAGCGCGCAGGCGGTCCGCTACTCTATCTATGCCCGTTTCGGGACAGATCGAGCCAAAGGGAGCGCCGCAATGTGGGGATACAACGCTTCGCTGGAAGGGGGGCGCAGGGTGAAGCTGAGCGACACGTTTTCAGTCGAGCCAACGGTACAGCTCATCATGCATCGGCTCGGCGGTTTCTCTGTGGAAACCCCGGACGGAGTGGCACACCAGCAGCCGATGAACGGAGTTCGTTGCCGTACAGGGGTGGCCGCTACCCTTATTCCGGAAGGATGGAGTGTCAGCCCCTCTCTGGAGCTGCATGCCGAGCGGCTTTTCGAGGCCTCTCCACAGGTGAGCTTTGAGGGTGCCGGCTGGACTTATAGTGTATCGAGAGAGAGGGTGAGGCTTGGCGGATCGCTGGGTTTCAGCAGCCGCAGCCTGAAGCAATCCACCGTTGAATATACATTGAAAGCCGGAGTGATGGCTGGCCTTGAGGGTTACGGAAGCAGGGCGTATCTGCTGATTGCGGCTCTTCGCAAGAGCTGGTAGCTGTTGAAGCGGATGAAGATGAATCTTATTTGCCGATAAAAAAATAAATGCATGTTTTTTTTTGTGTTTTAGGCGAAAAAAAGATGTATAATTGAGGGTACGGGAGAAGATGATTATTAACTCGCTCTCCGGTTGGGCGGTGTGGCATTCAGCCTCGCGAAGTCCGGTCGATGGATACGTTTTTTACCCGGTATCCCCGCATGATCTACCTCTACCCTGACGGATCGGGGGGAAAGCTGTTCAGGTTAGGTACTCAATAAGCGGGGTGTACCGGGTGAATTTTTTCTGCAGCGCCTCTCTGTCGGCAAAGGCAAAGTCTTTGAAGTCAAAGCCCGGCGCGACAACACAGCTCACCAGCGCATACTCTCCTTTTTCAGGGGTTTCCAGAGTGGCTCCAAACCAGCTCTCTGCAGGCACTGTTTCCTGGAGCACCTGCCCTTCATCGGGTGAGGCGCCGAGCGTGAATGAACGATGCTCACCATTTTCCTCAAAGATGTAGACCGTGAGCGGTGATCCGGCATGGAAGAACCAGAGCTCGTCGGAGTGAATCCGGTGGAGCTTCGATCGCTCATCTCCCTCAAGCAGATAGTAGATAGAGGTCGCCCAGGATCGGGGCCCGTCGAAGACTTTCGTGTCTGGGAAAGAGTATCTACCCCGGCTTCGGTAGGTCTCACGGTAGTAGCCGCCCTCAGGGTGCGGCTGGAGATGCAGCCGGTTGATCCAGAACTCAGCTTTTTGCATGCAGCCTTTCGCGGATCTTGCCGGTTTTCTGGCGGGATGCATCGGCAAGCTTTTTGCGGAACTCGATCAGTGCTGCCGTAAGGGCCTTGTCTCCAAGAGCAAGCATCTGGACGGCAAGCAGGGCGGCGTTGCGTGCGTTGTCGATGCCGACGGTTGCCACTGGAATGCCTGCCGGCATCTGCACGATGGCGTAGAGAGCGTCCTGGCCGCTGAGTTTCTGGCTGAAAATAGGCACGCCGATAACCGGAAGTACCGTCATGGCTGCAGTAACGCCGGGCAGGTGTGCTGCCCCACCCGCTCCGGCGATGATGACCCGGAGCCCGCGCTCCATGGCCGATGAGGCGTACTGTTCGAGATCCTGCGGTGTTCTGTGGGCCGAAATGACCGAAATCTCTGAGGCAATCTGGAACTCGTCGAGCACCAGGGAGGCCTCTTTCATGATGTCGAAATCGGAATCGGAACCCATGAGGATTCCGACAAGGGGCGTGTTGCTGTTTTTCATAGAAAAAGAGAGTTGGCTAAAGCTCTGGAGCCGCATGATTAGCGGCTATTCATTTATGAAATTGCCGAGTTTTATGTATTTTCGGGAGTGTGAATTTAAACAATTATTACTTGTTGAGGAAGACAGCAATGGCAACTAATCTCGCAGTCAAGTACAGCAACCCCGGTCCTCGTTACACCAGTTACCCGACAATCCCCTCATGGAGCACCGACGGCGTCACCCAGGAGGAGTGGAAAGAGGCTATGGTCAAAGGTTTCAATGACAGCAACGAGACCACAGGAATCAGTCTGTACATTCATATTCCCTACTGTGAGAACCACTGTTACTTCTGCGGCTGTAACGCTCACCGCACCCAGGATCACTCTTACGAGACCCCCTATCTTGAGGCTCTGCTTAAAGAGTGGAAGATGTACACCGATGTTTTTCCGGGCAGGCTCAATGTCAAGGAGCTGCACATCGGTGGCGGTACACCAACCTTTTTCAGTCCGGAAAACCTGACCCGCCTTATTGACGGTATCTGCAAGAACGTTAACAGGATGGACGACTACATATTCAGCTTCGAGACCAATCCGCGCTCAACATCGAAGGAGCATCTCGAAGCCCTTTACAATGTCGGCTTTCGCCGCATGAGTTTCGGTATCCAGGATTTTGATCCGATTGTTCAAGAGGAGATCAACCGCATCCAGTCATTCGAACTGGTCAAGGAGAAGATCGACCTTGCCCGCCAGATCGGCTTTACCTCAATCAATTTCGACCTTGTCTACGGCCTGCCAAAGCAGACCCTTGCCACCATTACCGACACCATCCAGAAGGTCATGGAGCTGAAGCCCGACAGGCTTGCGTTTTATGCCTACGGCCATAACCCACACATGTATGAAGGCCAGAGGAAGTTCAAGGAGGAGGATCTTCCGGTCGGCGACGTCAAGCAGGAGCTCTACGACAAGGGGAGTGCGATGCTCGAGTCTATCGGCTATCATGAGATCGGCATGGACCATTTTGCCATTGAGGGAGATGCGCTCTACATTGCGGCCAAAAACGGCACCCTGCACCGGAACTTCATGGGCTATACCGAGAACACCACCCAGATGATGCTCGCTCTCGGTTCATCCTCCATCAGCGACACCTGGTACGCCTTTGCGCAGAACGAGCGCGACGACACCTCTTACATCAAGGCAGTGAACGAAGGCCGCTTCCCGCTCCACCGCGGCCACCTGCTTACTGACGAAGATCTTGTGCTCCGCCGTCATATTCTCAACCTGATGTGCAAGCAGCAGACCTCCTGGGCGGATCCTAAGCTCTACACCGACGAACTCGATATCGCACTCTACCGCCTTGAGGATATGGAGAGTGACGGTCTGGTCGTACTCGGCGACAAAAGTGTTCGCGTTACCGAGGTCGGCATTCCCTTCCTCCGAAACATCTGCATGGCATTCGATGCCAGGCTCTGGGCTTCCGACAGCCTCTCCAAGGCCTACAACGTGTCACGTGATATCCAGAAAGCCTACATTGAAAAAGCCCGTCTGGCAAAAGCCGGCAAGGTTAGCTGACCTGCATTTTTCGGTTTGATGAGCAATAAAAAAAGGTGATTTCGGTCACCTTTTTTTATGTCCCCCCTTTTTTCATCTCATTCCTTATCCTTCCCGACCTCATCGGGATGGGTGAGGAATCTCTTTCTCCTATTTCCCGGAATAACGGGGACGTTGGCGACTAACTAAACTTATTGATTGGTATTTGTATTTGTGGTGTAATATTTCGATAATTATTAATATTTAAATCCTGATCAGATACAGCCATGCCAAGAGGGCCGAGACTGGATGCGCCGGGCACCTTGCATCACGTTATGGTGCGGGGGATTGAAGGGAAGAGCATTGTTTCCGACGATGCTGATCGAGCATTTTTTGTTTCCCGGATGGGGAACGTATCTGCCGTAACCGGAACAAAAATATACGCATGGGCGCTTATGACCAATCATGCGCATATTCTGCTGAGAAGCGGAGCAGCTGGTTTGTCAACCTTCATGCGCAAGCTGTTAACCGTTTATGCATCAGGTTACAACCGCAGGCACAAGAGGCATGGCTATCTTTTCCAGAACAGGTATAAATCGATTGTCTGCGAAGAAGAGCCCTACTTTCTCAGGCTGGTCAGCTACATTCACCTCAACCCAGTGCGAGCAGGGATTGTTGGTTCAATTGCAGAGCTTGAGCGTTATCGGTGGAGCGGTCATGCAACAGTGATGAACAGGATTCAGCATGATTGGCAGGATAGAGAGTATGTGCTTGGATATTTTGGACAGCGAGCATCATCAGCCAGGAACGCGTACCTGGAGTTTGTAACATCCGAGAGCGGACTTGGTTGTCAACCGGAACTGATCGGGGGAGGGCTGATTCGTTCGATAGGGGGATGGTCGGAGGTGAAATCGCTGAGAAAGCGTGGGGAGAAGCAGTTCAGTGATGAGCGGATTTTGGGTGGCGGAGATTTTGTTCGCGAGATTCTTGTTGAAGCTGAAGATTCAGTAAAAGCGCGACTTCCGGCGGCATCCAAGGAGCTTGAAGCTGCCGAACGATTAGCAAGAGCTTGTGAGGAGACTGGTATAATGTTACAATCATTGCAGGGAGGGTGTCGAATGCGGGAGTGTTCGGCGTTGAGGAAAAAGCTGGCGCTGGAGTATGTGCAGGAGCTTGGGATGAGTTATGCCGGAGCGGCGCGTTTGCTTGGAATATCTGGTGCCGCCGTGGAAAAAATTGTGAAGCGGCATCACCGATAAGTCGAGTTTGTAGAGAGCGTCCCCTAAATCTCTTAAGTCGAGTTTGTAGAGAGCGTCCCCTAAATCGCTCTCTAAATCTCGCTATAGGCCCCTGATGCGCCTTGAATTGACGTTCGGGATGCGAGGGGTGGCGTTTTCTGAGGGGAATCGGATTCCTGCCTTAAATAATGCGCGAGTTTTGTTTTACTCCCTAAAAATTTTAGTATATCTTCAGCCTTGGGGATGTGTCTTGAGGCGAAATCGAAGGGATTCTGTTATCCTGAAAACACGGCATCCTGAATGATGTTTCGAGGTGTTCGCGAAGTTCTATCTTTGCAACAGGTTGAAAAATATGACTATATCTTGAGGGAATGACGCAGAAAAAAATAAAAATAGGGTTTCTCGGAAGCGGCTGGGCTCGCATTGCCCAGGCTCCCGCATTTTCACTGATCGATAATGTTGAGCTTGCGGCCGTGGCAAGCCCGACCGAAAAGCATCGCCAGCGGTTCATGCAGATGTTTTCCATCAAGGATGGGTTTGCGGACTGGCGCGAAATGCTTCAGTGCGACCTTGATCTCGTCTGCGTTACCACACCGCCCTTCCTCCATTCGGAGATGGTGAAAGGGGTGCTGGAGAGTGGCAAGAGCGTGCTCTGCGAAAAGCCCTTCGCGCTGAACGTCCCTGATGCGACTTCAATGCTTGATGCGGCGACCAGCGCTCCAGGCTTTGCGCTTCTTGATCATCAATTGCGCTTTCATCCTGCGGTGCGGACGATGAAGCAGATGATTGATGGCGGTGAGATAGGAAAGGTTTATGAGACGAGGGCAGTGGTTAACCTTGCCAGCCGTAACCGGCCCGACCAGCCCTGGTCGTGGTGGTGCGATGCAGAGCGTGGCGGTGGGGCGCTTGGCGCTATCGGCTCTCACCTGATTGATCTGAACCGCTTTCTTGTCGGGGAGATAGCCGAGGTCTCCTGCAACCTCGCAACCAGCATTCCATTCCGTCCCGACTCGTCGGGGCGGCTGCTTCCGGTGACGTCGGACGACCATTTCGCCATGATGATGAAGTTCGGCGCCTCATCGGTCGCTCTCGGCAGCTCCTCGCTCATGCATGTGACCACGGTCGGGGCCTACACCTGGTTCTCTTTCGAGGTAGTCGGGAGTATGAAGACTATCCGCCTTGACGGCGCAGGACGGCTCTGGGAGGTTGCGAACACTGATGCAACCGGGGGGCGGAGCCTGATTGACGCTCCCCGATGGAAGCAGGTTGATCCGATGCTGCCCTGGGATGAACTGGTGTTGCAGGAGAAGATCCGTCACTCCTCCCTCGCTGTGCACGGGATTTTTGCCGTCGGCTTCGCCTTTCTTGCCCACCGGATTGTCAAGGCGCTCGGCAAAAGGGAGAAGACCATCCATGATGCGGCCGGTTTTTCCGACGGTCTGATGATCCAGAAGGTTATTCATGCGGGGATGGATTCGGACAGGCTGCACCAGTGGGTAAAGGTGTGAGGGTACCGCTATAAATCTGTTCCGCAACTTGATGACTTCGTTCGTCCCGACATGTCGGGATCGAAATCCTCAGGAGCTGGCCTTCTCCCACTCTGCAAAGAGCTGGTTGAGCTCTGAAGAGAGGGCGTGGTAGCTGTCGAGGGTTTTGGTGGTCTCCTCCTGGCTCTTTTTATAGAAATCCTCGTTTGCCATGATGGCCTCCAGCTTCTCCTTCTGCTGCTCGAGGCGGTTGATCTTCTGCTCGATCTCCTCGATTTTCCGTCGATCCTTTTTAGCGGGAGTACTCTTTTTGCTCTCTTCGCTTTTGGTGCTGCTTTTCGGAGCGGCGGCCTGGGGCTTCTGGCGCGCTGCGGCCTCCTGCAGCTTTTCGGCTTCGAGGGCTTTCTCGGCCTTTTCGAGATATTCGGCGTAGGTATCGAGGTAGAGCTGCATTGAGCCGTTCTTGATCTCGATCACCTTGTTGACCAGGCTGTCGAGGAAGTAGCGGTCGTGGCTGACGAGCAGGAGGGTGCCGTCGTAGTTTTCGAGCGAGTCGATCAGCATCTCTTTGCTGCGCATGTCGAGATGGTTGGTCGGCTCATCCATGATCAAGAGGTTCGAGGCCTGCAGGAGGATTTTGGCAAGGGCGACTCTTGATTTTTCTCCGCCGGAGAGCACCTTGATCTTCTTGTTGACCGCGTCGCCGCTGAAGAGGAAGCATCCGAGAATGTCGCGAACCTTTTTCTGTGCCTCCGAGTTTGGCGCGGCATCGAGCATCTCATTATACATGCTTTTTTCAGGGGAGAGACTCTCGGTCTGGTGCTGGCTGAAGTAGTTAAGGGAGACGTTGTGGCCCATAGTGAGCTTTCCGTCGAAGTCGAGCTGACCGGCAATGATCTTGCAGAAGGTGCTCTTTCCCGCGCCGTTCGAGCCGACAATGGCAATCCGGTCGCCGCGCATTACCTCAAGGTTAATGCCGTTGAGCACCTGTTTTTTTGTGCCGTCGGGCAGGTCGTAGGCTTTCTTCACCCCATCAAGGCGCATCACCTCACGGCCGGATGGCATGGCTTTCGGAAAGCGGAACGAGATGCGCGACAGATCCTCTTCGGGTGACTCGAGCTGGCTTTCGAGCTTTTCCATCTGCTTCAGACGGCTCTGGGCCTGGCGTGCCTTGGTTGCCTTGTAGCGGAATCGGTCGACAAAGGCCTTCAGCTCCTCCATCTTCTTGAGGTCGTTGGCATATTTGCCCATCAGGAGTTCGTAGCGTTCGGCCTTCTCCTTCTCATAGTAGCTGTAGTTGCCCTTGTACTCGTGTATCCGGGAGAAGGCGATTTCGAGGGTTTTGGTGGTCAGCTTGTCGAGGAAGAAGCGGTCGTGCGAGACGATAATATAGCTGTGCTCGTAGTTGACAAGGTAGTTCTCCAGCCAGCGGAGCGAATCGATGTCGAGGTGGTTGGTCGGCTCGTCGAGCAGGAGAAGCGTAGGGTTCTGGAGCAGCAGCTTGGTGAGGTGCAGACGCATCTGCCAGCCGCCCGAAAAGGCCTTGACCTTCTTGTGAAAATCGATTTCGCTGAATCCGAGTCCTGCCAGCACCTTTTCGGCATCGGACTGCATGGTGTAGCCGCCAAGGTGCTCGTACTCATGCATGGCGTCACTGAAGCGCTCAATCAGCTGATGGTAGGCTTCGCTCTCGTAGTCCTGCTCGGGAAGCGCCAGCTCATGTTCCATACGGGTTATTTTCTCCGAGAGCTGGCAGAGCCGTTCATTTGCCAGAAGAGAGTACTGCAGTGCGGTTTTTTCAAGATCCGCCTCAAAATTTATCTCCTGAGGGAGGTAGCCGATGGTGGTTTCTGCGGATTTGAGCAGCTGTCCGCTGGTCATGAGGCCGCTGTCGTAAGTCGTTCCGCTGATATGGCGGAGGAGTGTGGACTTTCCGGTGCCGTTGAGGCCGACCAGGGCCACATGGTCCCTGTCGCCAACGCGGAAGGAGGTTTCGAGGAGGAGCTCCTTCGTTCCGACGGTCATAGAGAGGTTTCGTGCTTCGAGCATGGTGGCGGGGCCCTGGAGAAAAAACGGATCGTTATAAAATTTTATACCGGCCAAAGATACAATATTTCATGAAAGCTTCATGCGGGTCATTTCTTCTCCTTTCGCTTTTGACGATGCCCGGCTTCCGTTCAGAATGATTTTGCCATCGAAGAGAGGTCCCTGTGTGTACAGCCCCGATCTCGATTGGCCTGTCTCCATGCTCCGCAACTCTGTTGCTGTCCATGCGTTCAGGGTGTATTAAGCTCCAGAGGAGCGGCAGGTTGGTAGCCGGGTCTGTCAACCACAGAACATGAATGCCCACAATAACACAATAATCCTGTTTCCCCGGCACTGCTTTTGAGGCGCTGATTATTTTGCAGTATAAAAACCGGCTGATTAATGGCTGATGATTATTGGATAAGGTCATATATTCAGTTACGATTGAGAAGGTAGCGATTGGTAAAAAAAACAGCTATCCATGAAGAGTATCGTTATAACAGGCAGTACAAGGGGGATTGGTCTCGGGCTTGCAAGAGCGTTTCTTTTGAGGGGCCACAGGGTCACCATAAACGGGAGCCGTCACGAGCGTCTCGATGAGGCGCTACAGTCGCTCGCCGGTTTCGGGGCTCGGGTGCATGGCGTGGAGGGAAGCGTCGCCGACCGGTCGGCCATGGAGAAGCTGTTCCAGGAGGCCTCCCAGCGGTTCGGGGCGGTCGACATCTGGGTGAACAATGCGGGGATCGGGCACTCCCGCAGGATGCTTTGGGAGCTCGACGACCGCGAGATCCAAAAGGTCATTGATGTCAATCTTCTTGGCATCATCAACGGAACGGTTGCGGCATACAGCGGCATGAGCGGGCAGGGCTTCGGAAACATCTTCAACATGGAGGGGCTTGGTAGCGAGGGGTTCATCAAGGAGGGATTGAGCGTTTACGGCACCTCGAAAAGCGCCCTTCATTACTTTACGAAGGCATTTGCAACCGAGGCGAAGGGGGGGAGTGTCAAGATCGGAGTGCTCAGCCCCGGCATGGTGATTACCGACATGCTCTTCGAAACAGTTGCCGGTGCGCCGGATCCGGAAGGGGAGAAGAGATTTTTCAACAAGGTGGCGGACGATGTTGAGACCGTTTCTGCACGTCTGGCTGAGGGTATGCTTGCAAGCAAGAGGCAGTACGACTGCATCAAGTGTTTGACGAAACGGAAGATGATCTTTCGCATGCTTTTCGGTTCTCTGCGCCGAAAGGATTTTTTTTCAAGCGGGAACTCTTAATGGTGCAAGGTTTTGCCCGAATGGTCGTCAAACAGAGTGACGCTGCCGGGGGAGTTTGCTCATCTCTTATGCAAGGATATGGAGACTATATCGCAATGAAAGGACGAATATTATCGGTTGCACTGCTGCTCTCGCTCTTTGCACCAACTCCCTTAAGGGCTGATGAGTTGGTAAGCTGGGGTCAGTGCGTCACTGAAACCCGTTCAGCACACCCCGATCTATACTCTGCGCTTGCCATCCTGCAGGCGACCGAGGCCGACAAGCAGATTACCGGTGGGGCGCTTCTTCCCAGGCTTACTACCGCCTTCAACGCAGCGCGTGATGGGAGTTCAAGCTCCGGGAGTGGCTCATCTTCTTTTTACTCATGGTCGTTCTCAGCACAGCAGCTTCTTTTTGACGGTCACAAAACATCGAACCAGGTTGCAAGCAATGCTGAGTCAGTCAAGGCCGCACAGTTCAATTATAGCGCTGTTTCGGCCAATGTTCGCTTTGCCCTTCGTTCGGCCTTTACCGAGCTCCTCAAAGCCCAGGATCTTGTCGGGCTTACCCGCGAGATTGCCGACAGGCGGCAGAAGAATGTACGCATGATCAATCTTCGGTATCAGGGTGGCCGTGAGCATGTCGGTTCGCTTCGTCAGGCCCAGGCTGATCTGGCGCAGGCAGAGTTCGAGGTTTCGCAGGCAGAGCGCAGCCTTTTTCTTGCACAGGCGAAACTCTCTTCTGCGCTTGGCCGCGATGCCCGCACACCCTTCAGGGTCAAGGGGACATATCTTGTCGCCGACCCTTCTCTGGAGAGGCCTGATCTTGAACTGCTGGCCAAAAACAGTCCGCTTTTTCAGCAGCTCGATGCAAGAAGCAAGGCGGCCCGCTACGATCTTGAAGCTTCAAAAAGCGCGTTTTCACCGCAGCTCTATCTCAGCTCAAGTGTGGCGAGGAGTTCGGTCGACCGATGGCCGTTCGATGCCCTCGACTGGAGTGCCGGGCTGACGCTCTCTGTGCCTATCTATGAAGGGGGAAGCGGAAGGGCGAGGGTTTCCAGGGCTACGGCAGTGCTGCATCAGCAGAGTGCAGAGGAGAAAAGCGGTTATCTGCAGATTCTCGATACTCTTGAAGCCAGCTGGAAAACCTTTCAGGATGCACGCCAGATGGTCGGGGTGCAGAAAAAATATCTCGATGCTGCAGTTGAGCGTTCTGCTATTGCCAATGCTCAGTACTCGAACGGGCTTATCACCTTCAATGACTGGGTGATTATCGAGAACAATCTGGTCAATGCAAAGAAGAGTTTTCTTAATGCCGAGGCCAATCTTCTGATTGCCGAGGCTCAATGGATACAGGCAAAAGGAGGCGGGCTTGATGCAGAAAAGGGGTAAGCTTATATGGGGTGTGATCGTTTCGGTGGTGGTTCTGGGGGTTGCAGGATTCTTTGTGTTCAAGGGGAGCGGTTCCAGCGAGAAGCGGTATACGGAAATTCGTCCTTTCAGGGGAGAGATAAGCTCATCGGTATCGACGACGGGTGCAGTTGAGCCACAGAACCGGGTCAAGATCCAGTCATCGGTGGGTGGAAGAATAGAGGAGATTCTTGTCGCCGAAGGGCAGCTGGTGAAGAAGGGGGCTGTGCTGGCAAAGCTCAGCTCGACCGAACGGGCAGCACTGCTCGATGCCGCAAGGGTTCAGGGGAAGAGCGAACAGGCTTACTGGTCAAATGTCTACAAGGAGACTTCCGTTATTGCCCCGATGAGCGGCCAAGTTATTGTGCGCAGCGTCGAGCGTGGTCAGACTGTGACGGCAAGCGACTCGCTTTTTGTGCTTTCAGATCGCCTTATCGTGAAGGCGTTTGTTGACGAGACCGATATTGGCAGGGTGAAGATTGGCCAGAAAGCCGTTATAGGACTTGATGCCTATCCGGAAATCAGGGTCAATGGAGTCGTTGATCACATCTACTACGAGTCGCATCTGCAGAACAATGTCAACATCTACAACGTCGATGTCATTCCCGACCGCATCCCTGACGTTTTCCGCTCCGGCATGAGCGCCAATATCAGAATCATTGTCGAGGAGAAAAGGGGCATTCTCCTCCTGCCGCTTTCGGCAGTGCAGAATAAAAAGGGAAAAACCGTTGTGCTTGAGAAGGACAGCACCGCCGAAAAGGGGCATCGATACAGCCCGGTGAAGACAGGCCTGCAGGATGGGAGGAACATCGAGATACTCGAAGGGCTCTCGGAGAGCGCCGTTGTGCTGCTTCCCGATACGACCTATGTGCTTCCGAAAAACAAAGGAGGTGCCAATCCATTTACGCCGCAGAGGCGGCCGAGACAGCAGTGAGCGGGTTGCTTGAGGTCATCGATGTGCACCGGACATACCAGATCGGGGACAGCACAGTGCAGGCTCTGCGCGGCGTTTCCGTGACGATAGAGCGGGGGGAGTTTGTGGCCATCATGGGTCCTTCTGGCTCCGGCAAGTCCTCCCTGCTCCAGATTTTGGGCCTTCTGGACAATCCCGACAGCGGAGAGTACAGGATTCTCGGCCAGAATGTCAATACACTCTCCGAAGATGAGCAGGCCGGGCTGCGCAACAATGTCGCGGGCTTCGTTTTCCAGCAGTTCCATCTGCTCAAACGGATGAACATCGTCGACAATGTCAGACTTCCATACATCTACAGCGGCATCAAGGGGCATTTCCGCAAGGAGGCGATTGCGCGCCTTGCTCAGGTGGGCCTTGAAAAAAGGATTGACCATACTCCTAACCAGCTTTCAGGCGGTGAGCAGCAGCGCGTGGCAATTGCCAGGGCGCTGGTGCGCGATCCGCTGATTATTTTTGCCGATGAGCCGACAGGAAACCTCGACTCGAAAAATTCAGCCGAGATCATGAAGATCCTCAAAGGGCTGAATGAAGAGGGCAAGACTGTTATTATGGTAACGCACGAGAACGAAATAGCCGCCTATGCGGGGCGCGTCATTACCATGAGGGACGGTGTCATTGTCAGTGACGAGCGCAGGCCGGGGGCAGCTCTCTCGGCAGCAGTTTCCGGGGATATGAGTTTTGATGCACATGCGGCCCGAAATGTCGCCATCTGGCAGGACGGACGTTACTCTGTATTCATGGCCCAGGCCTTTCAGGCCATCCTTGCCAACAAGATGCGTTCATTTCTTTCCGTACTCGGCATTCTTGTCGGAGTTGCTTCGGTGATTGCCATGATGGCGCTTGGCGAGGGAGCCAAGGCTTCAATGGAGGAACAGCTCAAGTCGATGGGTTCGAACATGCTTTCGGTAAGAGCGGGGTCTGCCAAAATCAGGGGAGCTGCCCAGGGTGCTGGTGCCGTCGCCCGGTTTACCTTCCCCGATGTGGATGAGATCGCCTCGCGGCGTGATCTGGTCAAAAATGCTGCCGGTGTGGTCAACGGCGCTGGCCGGATCGTTTACGGCAACAAGAACTGGAGTACGAGTCTTTCGGGAGTAGGTTACGATTACGGGACCATGCGTGCGGTAACCCCGACAGTGGGGAGGTGGTTTACCCGGGAGGAGATACAGCAGAGGGAGAAGGTTGCTATCATAGGCGTTACGGTTGTCAAGCAGCTTTTTGATAACACCAATCCGATCGGCAAGACCATCAAAATAAACAGGATAAACTTTACCGTTATCGGAATAGCGCCGGCCAAAGGGTTTTCCGGACAGCAGGATGAGGACGACGTCGCTATAATACCCGTTACCACGGCGATGTACCGCGTGCTTGGCAGGACCTATCTCAGCGGGATTTTTGTGGAGGTTACCTCACCAGGTCTGATTGGCCAGGCAAAAGATATTATCAGTAGCCAGATACGCAAGCGGCACCGTCTGAAGGCGGATGACGACTCTTTCAATATCCGCGATATGACTGAAATTCAGCAGATGCTCAGCAGTACTACCGAAACCATGAGCCTTCTGCTTGGTGCCATTGCTGCCATCTCGCTTGTTGTTGGCGGGATCGGCATCATGAACATCATGCTGGTCTCTGTGACCGAGAGAACCCGCGAGATCGGGCTCCGAAAGGCCATTGGCGCATGCAGGAATGACATCATGCTCCAGTTCCTCGTCGAATCGGTAAGCATGACCATCAGCGGAGGCTTCATCGGTATAGTTCTGGGTGTCGGTATCTCCCTGATTCTCTCGTTTTTTGCCGGATGGGCAGTAAAGACCTCCATAATATCGATTGTGCTTGCAACCGTATTTTCCGCCATGACCGGCATGTTTTTCGGGCTTTGGCCTGCACGCAAAGCGGCTGAACTCAAGCCTGTCGAGGCGCTGCGTTACGAGTAGAATATTTTATTTTTTTGCGCATGAATCTGCAGGTGATGTCGTATGACTTGTTGAACCGATGTGTTGTGTGTTGGTGATGGATGGAGGTTAACAGCAGCTCTTCTCCCGGTTTTGTGCGGCATGATGATGAACTTGAGCCGCCATGGTGAACGATGATTGATAGGCAGGGATCGGGCAGGCTGTTGATCTTTACAAGCGAAGCGGCAGGTGATGCCGCTTCGCTTTTTTTATATGCAGGGCCTTTGCGGGCTTATGGTTCCAGGCCGTACTCCTTCAGTATGCTGTAGGCGTGTTTCGGCACCAGACCTTCCAGCAGGTGGGGGTAGCGGTACTTGACGAAATAGTAGTGCCGGATGAGGTGGTGGTCTACCGAGAAATGGGCAAACCCGATCCCTTTCGGTCCGATGCTGGAGATGATAGCCGAGAGCAGGTTGCCGATGAAGAGAGGGATTCTCGGTTTCGGGCTGTAGCTCTTCCCGGTTGGTTTCATGCTTTCGACCGCTCTTCTTGCTGTAGAGGATACAAATTTTGCACACTCCCACTCTCCGGACTCCCCGAACCGCTCCAGCTCACCATCAAGAAGCCTTTCGAGTTGCTCGCCCTTTTCAGTCCGGACCAGCACCCATTGGAGGTTCTTTTGCTTTCCGAAAGGCGCGGCAAGGTATCCGACGGTAATGTCGGAGAGGCTGTTCATGTAGTCGAAGCAGCTCATGCAGGAGGGCGGAAAGATCTCCGGGTTCGAGAGCTCTTCGGGAAGGCTGAAGTAGGGGATTTTTTCGATATGGCCGTCGAGGTGGCGGAGGTGGACCCTGAAGTCAGCCATGAACTCCAGATGGCGGACGGTTTGCGGCGAACGTGAGATCCGTTCGAGCATCCAGGTCAAGCGGTTCGGTTGTGCGTTGTCGACGCATGGAATGCCGATGGTGTAGATCTCCATCTCCCGCAGATGGTGCGAGCGCCGCTGAAAGTCGCGAAGCGCATGGAGATGGCATGCCGCACCGATGACGAGTATCCGCTTGAGTCCTTTTTTTGCTGCCTGGTCGAGGGAGGCAAGCACCGGCGAGAGAACAGGGATGCTCCCTTTTGCCTTGAGGGCATCCTCTTCACTCATGGCCAGCACCGGCACCGGACGGAAGTAATTATCTTTATTGTGGTGGAGGGTAACCACCCCTTCCACAATTCCGGCTTCGAGCGCTTTTGCCGCCATGCGGGTTATGATTCCCGACCACTGCGCACCTTCCTCCGGTTTGCGGAGACGGGCGATGAAGCGGGAGCGGGTGATGCCGAACCTTGCTTCCATGGGGTTCTGGGGCTCCCTCTCTCTGCCGAAGAGCGCCCTCTCATGCTCTCCGAGCCAGCCGGTGTTGAAGACACAGCTTTCAAGGCTCTCTTTTGTTGGCCATAATCGGTTAGAGCAGAGGCCGCATGAGCTGCAGAGTGAAGATGCCATGTGTGCAGAAAAAAAAACACCCTGCATGTTGAGTGCAGGGTGAGTGATTTGGTATAGTTAGAACATGAACGGTCGGTGTGGGGGTCAGGAGGCAGCAAGCGCCTGGTTGACCTTCTGCGCAGCATCACGCAGTCCGTTGGCCGAGATAAGGTTCAGTCCGGATTCATCAAGCATTTTCTGGGCGATCGGCGCGTTGGTGCCTTCGAGGCGGACGATAACCGGGAGGTGAAGCCCGATCTTCCTTGCTGCCTCGATAATGCCACCTGCTACACGGTCGCAGCGGACGATGCCGCCGAAAATGTTCACCAGAATTGCCTTGACATTCTTGTCGCTGAGGATGATCTTGAAGCCCTCTTCTACCGTCTGAGGGCTCGCTGAGCCGCCGACGTCAAGGAAGTTGGCCGGTTTTCCGCCAGCAAGCTGGATCATGTCCATGGTTGCCATGGCAAGACCGGCGCCGTTGACCATGCAGCCGACATTGCCGTCAAGACGGACATAGTTGAGATTGGATTTGGATGCTTCAACTTCAAAGGGGTCCTCCTCGCTGATGTCACGAAGTTCAATGAACTCCTTGTGGCGGAAGAGAGCGTTATCGTCAAAGTTGATTTTGGCGTCAAGTGCAAACACCTTGCCCTCTTTGGTGACCACCAGCGGGTTGATCTCCGCAATGGCTGCATCAATCGAGAGGTAAGCGTTATAGAGGGAGGAGATGAAGTTGACCGCGTTGCGGAACTGCTCTCCCTCAAGGCCGAGGAAGAATGCCGCTTCGCGTGCCTGGAATCCCAGGAGGCCAAAGCGTGGATCAACCTGGAGTTTCAGGAGCTTCTCGGGCGTCTCTTCGGCAACCTTCTCGATCTCCATGCCGCCTTCGGTGGAGACCATCAGGACGTTCTGAGAGGTGGAGCGGTCAAGGGTGATGCCGACGTAGAACTCCTTTTCGATGTTCATGCCCTGCTCAATAAGCAGCCGGTGCACTTCCTTGCCTTCCGGGCCGGTCTGGTGCGTGACCAGTGTCAGGCCTATCATCTGCTGAGCGATATCGAACGCCTCTTCCGGAGACTTTGCGAGCTTCACACCGCCAGCCTTTCCGCGGCCTCCGGCATGGATCTGGGCCTTTACGACAACGACCGCACATCCCAGCTCCTCAAAAAGCTGCTCAGCCGCCGTTTTGGCTTCCTCCGGCGAATAAGCCACAATTCCTCTCGGCACGGCAACCCCGAATTTTCTCAGGATATCCTTGCCTTGATATTCATGAATGTTCATATTGTTGGGTCTTGGGTTACTGACTACAGTTCGCAAGCACAAAGCAGGGAGACTGAAAATTGCGCAAGAAACATATTATAGTGAAAATTACGGTTACGGTAAAACCTCAACCGCCATCTCGATAACATTTATACAAAAAGAATGATGGATTTTACCTACTGCATGGAGCTCGCTTTCCGTGAGGCGATAAAGGCTTTCGAGCGCAAGGAGGTTCCTGTGGGGGCGGTAGTGCTCGACAGCAACGGCCACGTGGTCGGAAGGGGGCACAACCAGGTCGAGTCGCTCTCCGATGCCACAGCGCATGCAGAGATGATTGCCCTTACCTCTGCAATGGCGACCCTCGGCAACAAGTATCTCGAAGAGTGTACCCTTGCCGTCACTCTGGAGCCCTGCCCGATGTGTGCAGGCGCCATTGTCAATGCCAAGGTCGGTCGGGTGATATTCGGCGCCTACGACCCCAAAATGGGTGCCTCCGGTACGGTACTGAACGTTACCGGATGCAAGGAGCTTAACCATCAGCCAGAAGTGTTCGGCGGCATCATGGAGAACAAGTGCCGCAGCCTGCTTCAGGATTTTTTCAGGGAACTTCGCCAGAAGGGATAGGCTTACTCTTTGGCCGTCTCCAGGATAATGCTCTTCAGTGAGCTCGCCAGATGGGAGACGATGCCTTGAGCCAGCCCGCTTTCGGCGGAAGGTGAGTGCATGGTGTCGAGGCTTTCGATGCCCGCTTTTTTAACGGCCTTGCTTACCGTTACCGAGAGAATCGGATTGCACTCCCGTACGATCTCCTTCAGCATGAACGAGGCTTCGAAGATGCTCTGCTGTATGATCGCCTTTTTGTCTTCTTCGGTCATGATCTGACAGTGGCGCGTTGCAATGATGCCTGCCAGGCAGGTGAGGTAGGTATTTGTTGCCCCGGCCAGGAAGAGATTGAGGAAGAAGGGGGTCAGGAGGTTGCCCGCCGGGAGCAGCGACGAGAGCGTGTTGCTGAAGGCGGACTGAATGATGGGCTGAATATGGGCCGGGATCTCCTCTTTCCTGAAGTCGGACAGCGGGAGGCACCTATAGACGGCACGCACAAGCGAGATGAACTCCCTGAGATGCTGCTCGCGGTTATGTATGGTGTAAATGGACCACAGCACCCTGATATTGTTCAACAGCGACGTTGTCGTTCCGTATGAGGTGTTCTGTGCGAAGGCCCCGACAAAAAAGTTTTTCGTGGCGATCTGTTTCGTCGTGTTGAGGGCGTCTACCTCGGCAAGCTTGAGGTTGGTGCGCACCCAGCGAAGGTCCCTATCCTTTTTTTTGGGGTCAGGGTGCATGGGGTGCAGGCGCATATGGCCGCCCATATAGGTGAGGTACGACGCCATCTCTTTCGAGTTTTCATGATCGGGGAGTCCCGTTTTTTTCGGGGCCCATAGAAAACGGGCGGAAGCGGCAACAGCAAGAAGGATCGTTATTGCAAAAAACAGCAGAAAAGCCTGCCCTGCATGGGGCTGGAGTGTTTCGAGTACTGTGAATGCGGCATGGACCTGATTGAAGGTGAATACCGCAAGAAGCAGTGCTGATGCAAGAATCGCGGTGTATGCCGAAAGGATCGTTTTTCGTTTCATTGTCGGCAGAGCAGGTTGTATCCGGTTTCTCTGGTTCGATGCGCCAGGCTCTTCCGACAGATCGGGGCTTATGGCGGTGAATCAGGCAGTTCCTTCAGCCGCCACCAAAAAGTCGGGCCGACTGCGGAGCTCTTCTCTCATGCAAACGTTACGATACACTTTCCAGTTCCGGCAGGCGGATGGAGTGGTCGCTGCTGAACTGGTAGTCCAGAAAAATATCTTTGGCGTCGGGCAGCTGCCATACGCCACCCTCAAGACGGTTGGTCGTCTCCTTGAGGCGGTAGGTGGTGTGGCCGCATGTCCAGCAGTCATAATTTGCCATGCCGGTGCAGAGGCATGTTTTCTCCTTGACAACGAGCGGTTCACCCTCTTTTCTCTCGGCGATCGACTGGTAGTAGGCATCGATGTAGGTGCATTTGCCGCCGTTTTCAAGCAGGTAGCCCAGGCCCTCGCAATTCGGCTTGATGGCATAGCGGAGCGTGGGGGAGTTGACGAGCATTCTCATCGGGTAGCCGGTCGTGGATGCCATATTGACGACGATATCCTTCTCCTCTGCATTGAGGTACTCCTGCTTGACCGACGAGGGGAGTCCGGCCTCTTTTGCAATGGTGAAGCGCGTTGCAACCTGCACTGCTCCTGCGCCCTGCTTGAGATAGTCAACAGCGTCCGTGCCGGTGAAAATGCCGCCTGCAGGTATGACAGGAATGTTGAGGCCCTCCTTTTTCAGGAACTCCACAACCTCTGTGAAAATGGTCTGCAGGTCGAAGCTCTGCCAGTCGCCCGGCCCGAAGCCGAGGTGGCCGCCGGCAAGAGGGCCTTCGACGATGATGTAGTCCGGTAAGCGGTTAAGCCGCACGGCGCGTTTCAGGAAAATGGCAAGCGCCCTGACCGAGGAGATGATGATGCCGATCTGCACATCGCGAAACCTCGGGTGATCCTGGATGAGGTCAAGGGTGCGGAGGTTGAGGCCGGCTGCGAGGGTGAGGCCGTCGATGCCGGCATCCATCGCAGAATTCAGGCGGACTTTCAAGGTCTCAACCGAACTGTTCATGGTCAGTTTTTCCATGCAGTTCAGAAAAATGGCGCCCTTGCCGCTCTTCTGCGAGATGGTATGTTCGATATATTTTTTTTGTGCTTCAGCAATCTCCTCCAGGTCGAAGAGCTCGGCCGACTTGTCGGGATTGTCGCTGTGTGCTGCGTACTGTTTTCTCTTCCGGCTGACGTAGGAGGTCTTGAATATCCTGTCGCAGACATAGGTGACGAGGGCATCGGAAATATGGCCTATTCCACCGAGCCTTTCGGCTGAAAGAGCAAGTTCTGTTGTCGAAATATTGACACCCATCCCACCGATAATGATGGGCACATACTCTTTTCCGCCTAATTGTAACCTGAAATTGTCTACGTTCATTGTCTTTTTTATCGGTATAGATAGCATTTACAGACCCTCTTTACCCCAGAGGACAGGTGACCGGCAACAGGCCTTCCGGTATACAGTGCAAAAAGAAAATTATTTAAGATATTATATTTCGTTATATAAATCTACCTACAATTCTCATAAAAACCCTCACGCTGCTTCAATCTGCTGAATTCTGACAATTCTTGCACTCTCCAGGCAGGATGAAGTTTGAGAAAAGAGGCAGAGAATATTAAATTGCCGGCCAATTAAGTTGAGAAGTTTTATTTTTGGCCTTATTAATAATAATCATCCTTACAGGGGGCGATATGATCAAACTGGTCTTGCTACGTCATGGTGAAAGTCAGTGGAACCGTGAAAACCGTTTTACAGGCTGGTATGATATCGACCTGTCTGAGCAGGGACGCAAGGAGGCTGCGGAAGCTGGCCGACTGCTTCACGAGGCCGGTTTTGTGTTTGACGTCGCCTATACCTCTGTTTTGAAGCGTGCCATAAGGACGCTCTGGAGTGCGCTTGATGCGATGGATCTTATGTGGATTCCCGTTTTCAAGAGCTGGAGGCTCAATGAACGGCACTACGGAGCCCTGCAGGGTCTCAACAAGAGCGAGACTGCCCAGAAGTATGGTGACGAGCAGGTTCTGGTATGGAGAAGAAGCTATGATACCCCGCCGCCGGCGCTGGAGAAAAACGATGAGCGCTATCCCGGTTCCGATCCGCGTTATGCCGCCCTGAGCGAAGAGCAGCTTCCGCTGAGCGAATGCCTCAAGGATACCGTGGAGAGGTTCCTGCCTCTCTGGCATGAGACGATAGCCCCTCAGATTCGCGAGGGGAAGAGGGTCATCATCGCAGCTCATGGCAATTCGCTTCGTGCGCTTGTCAAGTATCTCGACAACATCTCGGAGGAGGACATCGTCGGTCTCAATATTCCTACGGGTATTCCGCTGGTCTATGAGCTTGACGATAACCTGAAACCTCTCAAAAGTTATTACCTTGGCGACCAGGATGCCCTGAAGAAAGCCGTTGAGGCTGTCGCAAGCCAGGCAAAAGCGTGAAGCTCGAGATTTCGGATCGCGGATTATTTTGTTAATAAGCTTATATTCTGCACTTCGGGTTGCCAATTGCCTTTTTTTTGAAACTATTCGAAAAGTTGTGCCTAAAATAATATGAACGTTACGAGAAAAGTGGGGCTCTATGATCCTCAGTTCGAGCATGACGCTTGCGGTGTAGGGTTTGTTGCCCATATCAAGGGGGTCAAATCCCATGAGATTGTTGAGCAGGGATTGCAGATCAACGAGAACCTGAAGCACCGCGGTGCAAGCGGGAGTGAGAAGAACACCGGTGACGGTGCCGGCATCCTGCTCCAGATTCCTGATAAATTTCTTCGCAAGGTCTGCCTCGAGAGGGATATGGAACTTCCGCCCGAACACCGGTACGGTGTGGGCATGCTTTTTCTTCCGCCCGATATTTCACAGCGGCGCGCCATTGAGGATATCTGCCGCCTGATGATACAGGCTGAGGGGCAGAAGTTCCTCGGTTTCAGAAAGGTGCCTACCTGCAATGATTCTCTCGGTGCAACAGCACTCTCTGAAGAGCCGGTCGTCAAGCAGCTCTTCGTGGGATGGGGCAAGGATATTACTTCAGAGCTGGAGTTCGAAAGAAAGCTCTATATCATCCGCCGTCGTATCACCAAAAGGGTGAAGTACACTGCGGGGCTTCTCGGCAGCAGCTATTTCTATATATCGAGCCTCTCTTGCCGGACCATTGTCTATAAGGGGATGCTTCTGCCCGAGCAGGTTGGCCTGTTCTATCCCGAGCTGCACGATCAGGATATGGAGAGCGCCATTGCCATGGTACACTCCCGTTTCAGCACCAACACCTTCCCGAGCTGGGACAGGGCACACCCCTACCGCTTTCTCAGCCACAACGGCGAGATCAATACGCTCAAGGGTAACGTCAACTGGATGAAGGCGAGGGAGAAGAATGTCCGCTCGGAGGTCTTCGGTGACGCGCTTGAGGATATCAAGCCGGTGATTCTCGAGGACGGCAGCGACTCGGCTATTCTTGACAACACCTTTGAGTTTCTGGTGCTTTCTGGGCGCTCACTTGCGCATGCCGCAATGATGATCATCCCCGAGCCGTGGATGGGCAACGAAGCGATGTCGGCGGAGAAAAAGGCGTTCTACGAGTATCACAGCTGCCTTATGGAGCCCTGGGATGGCCCGGCTTCGGTGACCTTCACTGATGGCGTGCAGATCGGCGCTGTGCTTGACCGCAACGGACTTCGCCCATCGCGCTACTACATTACCAAGGATGACCTGGTCATCATGGCTTCAGAGGTCGGTGTACTCGATATAGCACCGGAGAGGATCCTTCGCAAGGACCGTCTGCAGCCGGGACGCATGTTCCTGGTCGATACCAGAGAGGGTCGCATTATTTCTGACGAGGAGATCAAGACGACCGCCGCATCCCTGCAGCCTTACGGTGAGTGGATCGAGCGGAACGTGATTGATCTTGATTCGCTTCCGGACCATCCGCTGATGAAGAACCCGGATGAGGAAAAATACAGCCTCACAGCCCGGCAGAAGATTTTCGGCTATACGCAGGAGGATATTTCCCTGCAGATCAAGACCATGAGCGAAAAGGGCGTTGAGCTTGTCGGCTCGATGGGCAACGACACCCCTCTTGCCGCACTTTCCAACAAGCCGAAGCTTCTCTTTGACTATTTCAAGCAGCTCTTTGCGCAGGTTACCAACCCGCCGATCGACTCTTTGCGCGAGGAGCTTATTACCTCGACGACGGTGATGCTCGGTACTGAAGGAGATCTGCTCGAGCCGACCGAAGTGAACTGCCGGAGGATCAGGCTCCCTCATCCTGTGCTGACCAATCAGGCACTCGAAAAGATTCGCGGCATCGACAAGCCTGGTTTCAGGGCGGTCACGCTTCCTATTTTCTATGATGTGGCAAAGGGCGGCAAGGGTATCGAGTCCGCCATGCAGAATCTCTATCGCCAGTCGGAACAGGCTGCGGCTAAAGGGGTCAATATCATTATCCTATCCGACAAGGGTGAAAACGACCAGGATCGAGCTCCGATCCCTTCGCTGCTTGCGGTTTCCGGCCTGCACAACTTCCTGATCAACGCCGGCATCCGTACCAATATTGGCCTTGTTCTCGAATCAGCCGAACCGAGAACGGTCCACCATTTTGCCATGCTCATCAGCTATGGAGCCGGTGCAGTCAACCCCTACATGGCTTTCGAAACCATTCGCTCGCTGGTCACGGCAGGGCGCATCAAGCTCGACGAAAAGGTTGCCGTCAAGAACTATGTCAAGGCGGCGGTCAAAGGTGTGGTGAAAACCATGGCCAAGATGGGTATCTCCACCATCCAGAGCTATCGCGGCTCACAGATATTCGAAGCTGTCGGTCTCAACACCCAGCTTGTCGATGCCTATTTCACCAAGACGCCGACACGCATTGAAGGTATCGGCCTCGATACGGTCGCCGAAGAGGTGCGCAAGCGCCATGAAATGGTTTTCCCCCCTTCGGGCAACAAGGTCGATCGCGGCCTCGAGGCAGGCGGCGAAAGGAAGTGGCGCTATAACGGCGAATACCATCTCTTCAGCCCCCAGGCGATTCATTTGCTGCAGCACTCCTGCAGGACAGCCAGCTATGAGCTGTTCAAGCAGTATGAGGCGCTCATCGATGACCAGAGTGAGCATTTCTGCACCATCAGGAGTCTGATGGATATCCGCTTCAGCAAGCATGGCGTGCCGATCGAGGAGGTCGAGCCTGTCGAGGCCATCCTGAAGCGCTTCAAGACCGGAGCCATGTCTTTCGGCTCTATCAGCCAAGAGGCTCACGAGACACTCGCCATAGCCATGAACCGGCTTGGTGGCAGGAGCAATACCGGAGAGGGCGGTGAAGATTCGGCACGCTTTGTCAAGGATGCCAATGGCGACTCAAGAATGTCGGCCATCAAGCAGGTTGCCTCCGGCAGGTTCGGCGTCACCAGCCACTATCTGGTCAACGCCAACGAGATCCAGATCAAGATGGCGCAGGGCGCAAAGCCCGGAGAGGGCGGCCAGCTTCCCGGCACGAAGGTCTACCCATGGGTTGCCAAGGTTCGCCACTCAACACCCGGCGTCGGCCTGATCTCGCCGCCACCCCATCACGATATCTACTCGATCGAGGATCTTTCGCAGCTGATCCACGACCTGAAAAACGCCAACCCCAAGGCGCGCATCAACGTCAAGCTGGTCTCTACTGTCGGTGTTGGCACCATCGCTGCCGGTGTTGCCAAGGCACACGCCGATGTCGTGCTCATCAGCGGTCATGACGGCGGAACCGGCGCTTCTCCTGTGTCGAGCATCATGCATGCCGGCATGCCGTGGGAGCTCGGTCTTGCCGAAGCCCACCAGACGCTGGTACTCAACAATCTTCGCAGCCGTATTGTCGTTGAGACGGACGGTCAGCTCAAAACCGCACGGGATATTATCATTGCAGCACTTCTTGGCGCCGAAGAGTTCGGATTTGCCACCACGACGCTGGTCGTCATGGGCTGCATCATGATGCGCTGCTGTCAGGATGACTCCTGCCCTGTCGGCGTCGCTACACAGAATCCTGAACTGCGCAAGCATTTCAAGGGCAAGCCGGAGCATGTTGAAAACTTCATGCGTTTCCTTGCAGAAGGGGTCCGCGAGTATATGGCACGTCTCGGTGTGCGCACCATCAACGAGCTTGTCGGCCGTACCGAACTGCTCTCCATGAAGAAGAACGTCGATCACTGGAAAGCCCAGGGCATCGATCTTTCCAAGATTCTCCACCAGGCCGAGGTTGCGGAGCATGAGAGCCGCTACTGCACCATTGCGCAGGAGCACAGCCTTGAGGAGAGCCTTGACTATACGACGCTGCTTTCCATCTGCGAGCCGGCCATCAAAAGAGGGGAGAAGGTTACCAGCACCCTGCCTATACGCAATACCAACAGGGTCGTCGGTACCATTGTCGGCTATGAGGTCACCAGGGCCTACGGCGCTGAAGGCCTGCCGGACGACACGATTCACCTCAAGTTTACCGGTTCTGCCGGTCAGAGCCTCGGTGCGTTTATCCCGAAAGGGATGACCCTCGAGCTCGAAGGTGATGCCAACGACTATGTCGGCAAGGGTCTTTCGGGCGGCAGGATTGTCGTCTATCCGTCAAAGGGATCCTCTTTCGTGCCGGAAGAAAACATCATCATCGGCAATGTCGGCTTTTACGGCGCGACATCCGGAGAGGCTTTCATCAGAGGCATGGCTGGCGAGCGCTTCTGCGTCCGCAACAGCGGCCTGAAGGCGGTGGTAGAGGCAATCGGCGATCACGGCTGCGAGTACATGACCGGCGGAACGGTGATCATTCTCGGCAAGACCGGACGCAACTTTGCGGCGGGAATGTCGGGAGGTGTAGCCTATGTCTTTGACAAGGATGGCACCTTTGCCGACAACTGCAACCATGATATGGTCGGTCTTTATCCTGTTGAGGATCCTATGGAGATGGCCGAGCTTCAGTCCATGATTGAACGACATGTCGACTATACCGGCAGCCACCTCGGGCAGTCTATCCTCGACGACCGCGACGCTCTGCGAAAGGGCTTCGTCAAGGTCATGCCGCACGACTACCGGCGTGCCATTGAGGCGATGAGAGAGGTTGAGGCCGCAGGGATCACTGGAGACGAAGCTGTCATGGCCGCGTTTGAAAAGAATGTTCATGACCCGTCGCGAGTCTCGGGAAATTAACAGTGGAGAGGGGCGCTGTCGCCCCCTTCGGAAAAGATTAAAATATTGATATGGGCAAAGTTAAAGGTTTTATGGAGTACCAGAGAGCGTTGCCTCTTGACAGGGAGCCTCTGGAAAGGATAAAGGACTGGCAGGAATTTCATCTCGAGATGGCTGCTGAAGATCTGCAGAAGCAGGGTGCCCGCTGTATGGACTGCGGAACCCCTTACTGCCACACCGGTTTCATGCTCAGTGGCATGACGAGCGGGTGCCCCATCCACAATCTCATTCCCGAGTGGAATGACTATGTCTATAACGGCTTCTGGCATGAGGCATACGATCGCCTGACCAAGACCAACAATTTTCCCGAGTTTACCGGGCGGGTCTGTCCGGCCCCTTGCGAAGGCTCCTGCGTGCTCGGCATCATTGAACCCCCCGTCACCATCAAGAACATCGAGTACTCGATTATCGAGCACGCCTTTGCTGAAGGGTGGGTCGAGCCTAAAACTATCGCACACCGCACCGGCAAACGGGTTGCTGTCGTGGGCTCAGGCCCTTCGGGTCTTGCCTGTGCCGACCAGCTCAACAAGGCAGGTCATAGCGTGACGGTTTTTGAGCGTGATGACCGTTTCGGCGGTCTCATGATGTATGGAATCCCGAACATGAAGCTCGACAAGAAAAAGGTTCTTCAGCGTCGTATCGACCTGATGGCGAGTGAGGGCGTTATCTTCATGGAGAGCACCGAGGTTGGTGTGGACTATCCTGCCGACAAGCTGCTTGAAGAGTTTGATGCCGTCGTGCTCTGCACAGGCGCAACCAAACCCCGTGACCTCGATGCCGAGGGCCGGGAGTTCTCCGGCATTCACTTTGCGATGGATTTTCTGCGTTCAAGCACAAAATCAGTGCTTGACGGCAATGCCCCGACGCTTTCTGCAGCCGGCAAGAGTGTTGTCGTCATCGGTGGCGGTGATACCGGCACAGACTGCGTGGCAACCTCCCTGCGTCAGGGATGCAAGAGCGTCATCCAGCTCGAGATCATGCCGAAACCTCCCCTCGAGCGCCAGCCGGACAATCCCTGGCCCGAGTGGCCCAAAACCTTCAAGGTCGATTACGGCCAGGAGGAAGCCGCCGAGGTGCAGGGCGAGGATCCGAGAAAGTACTCCATGATGACCAAGAAGTTTCTTGATGGCCAGAACGGTGCACTCAAGGCCGTCGAAGTCTCCAAGGTAGAGTGGACCAAGAAAGAGGGACGTTTCCTTCCGCTGCCGGTTGCAGGCACCGAACAGATCATTCCTGCGGATCTCGTGCTGCTTGCCATGGGCTTCATCGGACCGGAGGAGAATCTTCTGCAGCAGCTCCAGGTTCAGCGTGACGAGCGTTCCAACATCAGGGCAACCGACAAAACCTACCTGACCAGCCGCGAAAAGATCTTTGCTGCCGGCGATGCGCGCCGCGGTCAGAGCCTTGTCGTATGGGCAATTCATGAAGGCCGTGCCGCCGCGCGTGAGTGTGACCGTTTTCTGATGGGAGCAACCAGTCTACCGTAAACGATTGGCACTCTTGAAGCGTTATACCTTTAGATCAACCGGCAACTTGTTTTAACCCGAAGGGCATATGGAACAGCAGAAACTCCGCGAGCAGCTTGAAGCGCTTCACAAGGAGCTTGAACAGGTGAACTCTCTTGACGAAACCACAAGAGCTGTTCTCTCTACGCTCCGCGAGGATATTGCGAAACTTGTCGTCGAAAAGCCCGCAACGGCTCTTGAACATGACTCCCTTGTTGAACGGATGAATGAGGCCGTCAGCCATTTCGAGGCTGACCACCCCAAGCTGAGCATGACCATTCAGCATCTCCTCGAAAGTCTTGCCAGGATGGGATTCTGACGGGCTAACTTACCAATATTATTGAAGGCACGATTGTTACATGACGAGAGAAAAAGAACCTGCAAAAGGCAAGAACCGAACCGACAACCCTGAAGTATTCTGCTCATTCTGCGGCAGAAGCGCCCAGGAAGTCAACAGTATGGTTGCCGGTCCGAGAGCCTTCATCTGCGACCGATGCATAAAAACCTCATTTGAGATCCTTCGAAAGGAGCTTAGCGCGATTCAGCAGCCCGATCGTGTGGCTGACGAGCCGTTCCAGCCCCGCCTGGTGAGTCCAAAGGCTATCATGGATTCGCTTGATAACTACGTTGTCGGTCAGGAGATCGCCAAGAAATCGCTCTCGGTTGCCGTCTATAATCACTACAAGAGAATCGAGTCGCAGGAGTGGATGCATGATGATGATGAAGTCGTCATCGAGAAGAGCAACATCCTGCTTATGGGGCCGACCGGTACAGGCAAGACACTTCTTGCCCAGACGCTTGCCAACCTGCTCGAAGTACCCTTCTCAATCGTTGATGCTACATCCCTCACCGAAGCGGGATATGTCGGAGACGATGTTGAAACCATTCTTGCCCGCCTGCTCCACGCCTCTGATTTCAATCTCGACAGGGCAGAGCGAGGGATCATCTATGTCGACGAGATCGATAAAATTGCCAGAAAATCCGCCAACGTCTCCATTACCAGGGATGTTTCCGGTGAGGGAGTTCAGCAGGCCCTGCTTAAGATTCTTGAAGGCGCGGTTGTCGGTGTGCCTCCTAAAGGTGGCAGAAAGCACCCGGAGCAGCAGCTGATCAACATCAACACCAAGAACATCCTCTTCATCTGTGGAGGAGCATTTGAAGGGCTTGACAGGATTATTGCCAAGCGGATATCGAAATCCTCAATGGGATTTGGTTCCAAAGTCAAAAACAAGCAGACCGGATACGATCCCGAAATACTCAGGTTTGTCACCCAGGACGACCTCCACGAATACGGTCTCATCCCCGAATTCATCGGCCGCCTCCCGGTAATCTCCTCGCTTGACCTGCTCGACGACAAAGCCTTGCGAAACATCCTTGTAGAACCAAGAAACGCCATAACCAAGCAGTACAAAAAGCTGTTTGAAATGGACGGCGTCGAGCTTGAGTTTACCGAAGCGGCGCTTGACTCTATTGTCGCCATCGCCATTGAACGCGGCACGGGTGCCAGAGCCCTTCGCTCCGTGCTCGAAAACGTCATGATCGACATCATGTTCGAGCTTCCCACGATGACCGGCGTAAAGAAATGCATCATCACCGCCGACACGATCGAGAACAAAGCGGCCCCTGAATACATCTCCGGAACCAGGAAACGGAAAAAAACTGCATAAAGTGCATGTTTACCAGCGCTTCTCTTTGCTTTTTGATAAATGAAAGCCTATATTTACAGCCTTTCAAAGAGGGCGATTAGCTCAGTTGGTTAGAGCGCTACATTGACACTGTAGAGGTCGGAAGTTCGAATCTTCTATCGCCCACATCCCACATAAAAGCCTGTAAGTAAACAACTTACAGGACTTTTTCTTTTCTCCCTTATACCGCTGAAATACTTCGATTTTATCATAGTTAACTCCGTTTTCCAATGGTTTTGTTACGCCATTGTTATACGAGTTTTTTTACTTCTCCTGAAAAAACCAGGTAACTCATTGCATAATTGAGTATTGCGCTTGTATGCGTAATGCCTGCGCTACCTCTACAATCTTTTTGTTCAGGTTTCTGGCATTTTCCGGTGCCAAATGGCCCGAACGTTATTGGCTTCTTTAGCCCGAGGGAGGCTAATCTTATAAAAGGGGGCGATAGCTGCTACAATCTCCGCATGCTAAATCACTGAACGTTCAGCGTTTTGAGCGGATCGAAACCGTTGCCGTATTCGTGAGGATATCCTTTGGGGTTGCAGATCACTCTGGTCTCGCCGATTGAATACTCAATGGCTGTATGGCAGTGACCACAGATCCAGTAGGCTATTTTATGGGAGAGCACCTCTTTTTCAAGGTCTGACACATATGCCGCATTCAGGAGGTCGTTTCGGTAACCAGGGGCGATTCCTTGTAGTGAGGGGTGATGATGGGTGACCACAATCACGGTGTATCCGAGTCCCGTATAGTGATCGACATCTTCAAAAAGCCTTTTTTTCTGCTTGTGATGAAGAGCGAGAAGGTACTCCGGCCGTAACCGGTGATAATCGGCTCCGACTTTAATCAGCCGATAGTCATTGAGGCCCTGACTGACATCAAACATGGTGATTGGATTGCCGCCAAAAAAGTCTGTCAAGAGAGTTGTCCCGATGATGGCGATTTTCTCCTCTTCCAGGATAAGCTGACCGGTATGTACGTTGTGAAATCCATGCTCGGCGAAGGCGTTCTGCCAGGAGTGCTTCTCGATGTTGCCGTGATACCATTCGTGATTGCCTTCAATGACAAAAACGTCTCTGAACTGCTTTGAGCACTGCGAAAGAAAACCGAACCATGTCTGTTTTCTGCTCAGCAGCCCGATATCTCCAGCAAGGATGAGCACGGATTCATTGTCTTCGGCAAGTTCCGGAACCTGCCAGTCCTCGCTGCTCTCTTCCCGACAGAACTCGTTATGGATGTCGGACATGACTCTGAAAAGCATCAGTGCTTAAAGTTGAGGTTCATGATACTGTGACGGGAGACCTTGGCTCCACTTGTAACGATACGGTTTTGCAATAACAATACTATGTTGTTCAGCCTGTTCAGGCAATTTGCAGTGAACAGCTCAAAAGTCGCTGAAAGCTCGAGGAACGAGTGGTATAAATTTACCTCAGTCTTTTTCGATACTTCTCTTGTCTATTGTTGGTTAGGATAAATATACCTATACTTATGCATAATGTATGGTATTTC
The DNA here is from genome assembly GCA_903824045.1 of uncultured Chlorobiaceae bacterium. Taxonomy (GTDB): domain Bacteria; phylum Bacteroidota; class Chlorobiia; order Chlorobiales; family Chlorobiaceae; genus Chlorobium. The sequence continues at coordinate 395 of CAIJVD010000024.1, read as the reverse complement.
TATCCGTATGAAAAATGTCACAACAAAGTACAGTTGCAGATAAGGCCAAAGCTCTTATTCTTGCCAAGGGAGGCCTCATCCGTACCCGGGAAGCGATCAGTCTTGGTATTCATCCCCGGACGCTTTACAGTCTTCGTGACAGCGGTGAGCTTGAGGAGCTTTCTCGAGGGCTTTACCAACTCAAAGGGTGGAAGCAGCTCGAATATCCTGATCTTGTCACCGTTGCACTGAGGGTTCCGAATGGTGTACTTTGCCTGGTTTCGGCACTCTCCTTTCACGAGATGACCACCCAGGTTCCACACAGCGTATCTCTTGCGCTTGAAAAAGGTGCCGAACAACCAAGAATCGAGTATCCTCCGGTTACGGTTTTCCGGTTTTCACCCTCTTGTTTCAAG
>CAIJVD010000023.1 GCA_903824045.1 uncultured Chlorobiaceae bacterium | reverse complement strand
GATTGCATAACATCCTCCTTTTCAAAGGGTTACAATTCAATTGGCTCCCTTTATAATTACAACAGGATATTATGAATCGTGCCCATCTGTGTTCAAGCACTATATAACGTTCACAACAAATTCAACTAACGCATGCCATATACCCGTAAATCCCGACAATTCGGGGCTGGCTTGTTTGTTTGGTTGGCGTGGTCGATGCGTTGGAACCCACTGGGGATTTACGTCCCCGGATACCGACATGTCGCTCCTCTGGAGCTGGGGAATAAAAAAATCGTATCACGGGATTTGCGCTTTCCATGGGTTTGCAAATGTGTCGCAATAATTCCGGACAATTTAAGCGGGGCGTCCAGGAGGGAGGTGGGGAAGCGTGGACAGGTCCGGGAAATTTGGTGAAGTTGAGATCCACGTACAGCATGCCCCTAACTATGCAAGCAACTTATTTTACAATATAGAGATCGGCCTGAAAGTCCCAATTTTAGTCCACTATTATTCTCTCGCATGGAAGTGAGTTCACACTGCTGTTACAGGATGGAATTCATGCTCCAGCAAAAAATATCTTCACGGCAGTGAATTGCTGTCGTGGGGAGATCGGCAGGTCGACAGAAAAAAATTGCCGGCAGGATGCGGGATTCCTGCCGGCAGACAAGCCTGCGTTCAGGGCGCGGGCGTGAGGGCGAAGGCGTCCTGGTCGAATGCATCGAGATACCACAAACGGCCGTATCCGTCCGTCGAGCGCGTCCACACATGCAATGCCTCGGAATAGGCTGCGCGCGTGCATGTCTGCAAGAGCTCGGGAACGCTGAAGGTTGCCCGGTAGTTGCTCCCCACTGCTGGCTTGCTGTAGAGATGGCTTGGCGGGCTGTCGAGCGAATTCACAGCAAAACTGCTTGTTGACCCGCTGGCACTCGCTAAAGGCACGTTGGTGCTTACACCGCGCACGACGCTGAAGTTGAAATCGGCAAAACCGTTCGGGTGGCAGGCGTTAAAGGAGAGGGTTGCCGTAGCCCCGGCAGTATATTCGATAAAACCACACGGCGTGAAGGCCACTCCTGTGCCTGTCACAGGTGCAACAGATGCATTGCAATAGTTGTTGTCCACGTGAAGCACCATCCTGAAGGCCATGGTATGACCGGCAGCACTCTTGATACGGTTATAGTCCGGCGCACTGACGGCTGTCACCGCGCCAGTCCCGAACGGGGCAGGAACATCTGTCACCTGACAGTCAACCCCCTCAGCTGTCCAGTCGACCAGGGCACCGGTATCTTTGAAGAGCTCAAGCTTGAGTTCGTATTTCCCTGCGCCGTCCAGCGCTTTATCGATTGGGGTAGCACCGCTTCCCAAGAGGTCGGTCAGAAAATGTCCGCTTGCCAGATCCTCGCGTTCGTCCACAACTGTCCACTCTATCCCTCCTGCAGGAACCGCCTCAGGCCTGATCTCGAAAAGATTCGCTTCCCCGCCGATAGCTTTCGGCCCCATGCTCACCGGCACCTGGATAACGGTGAAAGGAACAGGAATGATAACGGCGTAATGACGCACGACACTCCTCGTCAGATGAGTCCATGGGCCTGGAAAAGGGAGCAGGGTGCCGTCCCCCCTGGTCAGTCGTCTGTATGACCAGCGGTAATAGTGGATCTTCTTCAGGTCGCGCAATGTTGTGCGGCTGAACCAGACCCTTGGCTCGATTTTCCCCCCAAATGGCTCTCCTGAAGTCGTAAGGCCTTCGGCCGCCGCCGGTGCTCCCGCCCCCTGAATCTCCGACATGCTGACTCCCCAGCCGATCGAGAGAATTTCCACGATTGATCCGGGCAGATCGGGCTCCTTGCTGCAGGCTGGCACCCGAGCATCTTTGATACGGATGACGACCTCCTTTCCGCAGCTGTAGTCCCAGTAGGTATTGCAAGGAATGGATGGTTTATAGACCGTCTCCATGACGCCGCCGATCGGGTACTCGACCCAGAAATAGAGGTCGGGTTTGTCACCTTTGCAGGAGTAGAAAATGACGGTGCTGAAATGTCCGTTCGGATCCGTATTCACCACAGCGATCTCGTCACAAGTGTATCGCCATGGCCAGAACGGCAGCAGGCGGCAAAGGTAGGGATAAATCAGCGTTGCATTGGCAGCGAGTGCTTCACGGATCTCCAGTAGCGAGTTGGAACTCACGGCATGGATAAACGCTGCGGGCAGAGCGGTCGATGACAGGGCATCAGAGAGGCCCGATGTAGAGCTTGCCGTCGATGGTGCCGATGTCGTTGCGGAAGACGCCGACTGCCCGGCTTCGAGGTTTGAGCGCTGCTGGAGTGCAACAGGGGACGACAACTGCGGTTTCAGCGACTTCAAAGAGAGCAGGCCGCCTTTGATTGCTGAAAAAGCAGCGCGCTCAGGACCGGGATCTGGAATCGGAGGAATACGGAGAATCGGTTGCCGGATAATGTTGATCAAGTCGTCACGGAACCTGATGACTTCAAGATCGGGGAGCCTGATAATCCATCGCCACAATTTGTCGACTTCGCAAATATGTACTTTCGCGCCGCATACCGCCAGACCGCTCTCATCTTTCACGACCCGCCCTCTTACCCAGCAGAGACATATCGGCCAGAGATTCAGCAGACCCGACGGAACCCTTACCGTCTTCTGAATCTCTCCCTGGCGCCGAAGCGCAGGTTCATAGGCGTTCAGCCGCTCCATCATCCTGAGCGACGGTTTCTCGGCCTCCTGCTCTGCGCTGGAAGGCGACGGCCCGATGAACAGGCGATTGCCTGCGACAACCTGCGCGCTCAAGGAAAAGACCGCCTTGCTATCCCTGACAGGAACCTGCTCGAGAAGGTCACCTGCAGTATCGAAAAGGAAGGCTGCAACCTCCCCCTTGAATTCGGAGTGAGGATCAAGGATAACACTCAGCGTAAACGAGCTCTTCTTGTTAGTCACATCATTTTTTTCAGCCATAATTTCTTCCCTCATTGATTAACGTTGTCGGTTAATGACTCATGGACGCAAGCCCATGAATCCACACTAAAAGCATGCCGGATAATCCTGTGAAACATTTACAGGACCACCATCCATGCCATCCATTTGCTCGTATCGAATAAATAGAACGTGTCATTTTGCGGCTCCACCAGGTAGATCTTATGGTCTGTATACGAGTAATAAATATTTACTGAATGCCCCCAATTATAGGGCGGGTTTTTGGGGCCATACCAGATCGTTCCAAAGGCAATGCCGGGAAAAAAGCCATTAACATTACCAGCCAACACCTCCGAAAAGTCATCACAATCAAAGACCTCTTCAATCCATACCCTGAGGTTTGTGCTGTCGAAGTTCTTCATGTACTCCTGCAATTCCCAGATGGAGTAGCCGGTATAACTGCCATCCGAAATGTGAAGGGCGTAACCTCCGGGGCCAAGCGCCGCTTTAACGGCATTGACCACATTAATGCCGGCAATGCTTTGCTTTGTGCCATAAGCGTTGGCGACATCTTCTTCAGGCCGGGAGTGTTTTGCGAAGTCGAATACTTTGACCCCTTTATCCTGACATGGCGGTGTTTTCGGCTCATTATAGTTTCGCAAAATCACGGTGGGCTCATCTTTTTTGATCGAGGCCACATACTCTTCCATGCTCTGGGCCGACGGCATGACCTTTTTCAATGCATCAAGTTCCATATACATAGGTAGCTCCTGTTTTAGCTGTGTTTCAAATAGTGCGCTTTAACGGCATGATCTGCCTTCGTTCAGATAGATTGGCATCACCTCCTTTGGGGCAGTGAAATTTCGAAATGATGGTACTCAAAAAGAGTGACTTCGACGCTGCTGCCTGTCGAATCTCATTAAGCGCCCGCTCCGCATGGTTTCATTGAACAGGTTTTTTGTCCGATTACCCGAGTAGACTGAGGGGGAGACAATACCACGAACAACGCCAGTGGCAATGGAGAGTATCCTCCCTGAGAGCTTATAATCCGGAGCGTGTACATGGATCGTCGATCCAGGCACAAAAGCCAAGCCCGACTACGGATTACAAACAAATCGGAAACAACGGGTCTTGCTGAGCGGTTACAACGGTAATAATGATTGGACGTATTCGGAGACCAGGAGTTCAACTCGCTGGCTTCCACTGCATTGCGGGGGTTGTACAAGGGGTTGAAGAGGCACGCGCTGCCCGTTCATATAGATGGAAGGTATATATTATTTCGAGTGATTCACAATTATTATTTACAACACAGCGCCAAATTCAGCAAGCCGACCTCCCGGTTACCGCCTGACAACTGTTCCTGACGATAGTGAAACATACTTCATTGCAAGGGGTTACGGCGGCAAGAGTGGTCGAAGCGGGGGAAATCAGTTAAACACAACGCCGGACGCCTCGATACGCTGGGCATTGACCCATCGGCAGTCGTCGGAAACAAGGGCCGCAATGAGATCGCCAATATCGTCTGGATGACCGACACGCCCCAACGCCGTTCCGGAGGCAATGAATGCGTTAAGCTCTTTATTGTCACGCACAGCACCTCCGCCGAAATCGGTCTCTATTGCGCCCGGTGCCAGAACATTAACCGAGATGCCGCGGGGAGCAAGCTCTTTGGCAAGGTATCTGGTCAGCACTTCAATGGCACCTTTCATAGAGGCATAGACGGAATATCCCAGCAAGGTAAACCGGGCAAGACCGGATGAAACATTAAGTATTCGTCCGCCATCTGCCATCAGCGGCACCAGCGCCTGGGTCAGAAAGAAAACGCTTTTCAAATGAACATTCATAAGCGCATCAAACTGCGATTCTGTCACGAAGCCGGGCTTCAGGAAAAATCTACCGCAGGGATTCAATCGTGACCGGGATAGGCCAGCGACCATACCAGAGAGACGATCCAGCCAATACCGCTCCAGCCGAGAAGCATATTCAGGGTCAAAATCGCAACCTTGCTGCGATGTGCTCGCCGGAAAGCCACTACCGATGGAATAAAATACAACACCCATAGCACTACCATGACCATACCTGATATGACGGGCGAGGAGTCTGACCAGTACCAGGAATAAAAATGACTCATCATATAACGCTTTTAACAGTAATAATATAGAGGCAATAAACAATCTCCGGCCCACATAACAGGATCATCGATCTACCTGACGATTGCGGGATAAAGCCTTGCGGTGACAAGCACCAGAACAATAAGCACGAAAAACAGTATCAGCAGATCTGCCCCGATGCCGAACGAGCTGCTTCCGCCTGAAATCATCAACGCCCGAAGAATATCAACAAGATAGGTAAGCGGATTGATGCGGGCTATTATTTTGAGCCAGTCAGGCATGATTGCAATGGGATAAATCGCATTGCTGGCAAAAAACAGGGGCATGGTAAGGACTTGGCCAATTCCCATGAAACGCTCACGGGTTTTTACGATACAGGCAATCATGAGTGAAAAGGTTGAAAACATTGCCGCGCCAAGGACAATTGATGCGGCAACACCGATAAGGGCAACTGGCGACCAGTTCAAGTGAACATGCATGAACATCGTCAGCAAGTAGATAATGAGACCCTGCGCCAGAGCACGAATACCCGCCGAGAGGGCTTTGCCCAGAACCAGAGCGCTTCGTGGAGCAGGACTTGCAAGCAGTTTCTGTAAAATTCCCAGATCACGCTCCCAAATCACGCTGATACCATAGAAAATCGAAATAAAGAGCACGCTTTGCGCAAGAATGCCGGGAGCCAGAAAGGTGAAATAATCAATAGTTCCGGATGGCACGGCACGGAGTCGGCCAAAAACCTGGCCGAACACCAGCAGCCAGAGTGCCGGCTGGATTGATCGTGTTATAATTTCGCTCGGGTCGCGTCGGAGTTTTACCAGCTCAACAGCGACAATGGCCAATGTATCGCGCAGAAAAACACTGACGCCAAGAGCTTTAATCCATGAGTCTGGCGGCCCGTCGGGTTTCCTTGATGTCATGATAGTTAGTCGTGCTGTCACTGATTTCACCGACAAAATGAATAAACACACCATCCATCGAGTCAGCTCCGGCCTGAAGTTTTAGCTCTTGTGGCGATCCGATTACTGCAATTTTGGCCGAATGCATGAGGGCAATGTCGTCACAGAGCTGATCAGCTTCATCCATATCGTGTGTGGTCAAGAGAATTGTGGTGCCAAACAGGGTTTTCAACTCCTGAAGCTTGTCCCACACAAGATGGCGTGCCAGGGGGTCGAGGCCAACGGTCGGCTCGTCAAGGAAAAGTATCGGTGGATGATGCATCATTGACTGGGCAATTTCCAGGCGTCGTATCATGCCGCCTGAATAGCTGCTGACCATCTGAGAGCTGGATTCCAGGAGTCCCATAAAACGGAGCACCTCTTCGATGCGCATTCGGCGCTCTGATTTCGGAATTCCGTAAATACGAGCGAAAAGCATCAGGTTTTCAAATCCGGTAAGCGCACCATCGGCAGAGAGCATCTGAGAAACATACCCCATGCTTTTCCGCACTCCGACCGGGTCACTCAGAATACTGTGGCCAGCAACAAAAGCACTCCCTCGTGTTGGCGAAAGCATGGTCGTGAGCATTTTGATGGTAGTACTCTTTCCGGCTCCATTCGGCCCAAGCAATCCAAATACGGTGCCGGAGGAAATCGTTAGATTTAAAGAGTCCACAGCCACCCTTCCTTTAAATTCACGGGTGAGGTTTTCGGTGATAATGGCGCTGTTGGCGGGCCCGGACACGTTAGGAGTTGTCAAATGATGGCTTGATAGTGAGAGTTACCCTTGCCATTGCAACATGGCAACACTAAGGACGTTACGCCTCATCGATCTGCCGGAGGATTTCACGCAGCGAAGAGGCGGCAGTCAATTTTTCCTCGTCAGTGGTCGAATTGTAATAACTGATGATCGCCCGGCCACCGATGCTGATGGGAGGGTACTCCTTTTTGGCCAGAGTGGGCAGGACGGCAAGAAACCTTGAGCTCGTCTCTCTCTCCATGCCGTTGATCCTGATGATGACCTCTTCGACGACTGCGACCGAGCTCTCCTGACCAAGTCCGGCAACGTAAGCGGCACTCTGCACTGCGCCGTACTGGAACCCGACCACAGCGTAGGCGATATCCGGGTTCGTGCTGCTTTCGAGGCCTGCCGGGCAGAGCCCGATCGCTTCGGCGAGAAACTGGAGGGATAATTTGGTTACGCCCTCGACCTTATCTTCGTGACCTTTATGCATTCCCCTTGAAGGATTTTTTTGCTGTTGTGCGCGTCATTACTCTTGGTAGCACCAGGCCTCATGCCACGTTTGTTTCTCCAGCCTCCGGGAGTTTTTCAGTCCCGCGTTATGTGCCAGCGATTGCAGCTCCGTCGGTGTTTCAGGGAAGTCGCAGTTCCTGATATGTTCCTGAACCTGATCACGTTCGGCTGAAGTAAGAGCAGTCCACTCGCTTGCTACCGCTCCATTGTAGCCGTCGAGATACTCAGGTCGTGAGGTTCCCTCCTCACGCATGACATCGACCAGAATGACGCAGCCGTTTTTACGAAGAACTCGACGGCACTCGGTGAAAAACGCCTGTTTCCCTTCGGCGGTGAGATGGTGCAGGGCAAAGCCGGAGTATACCAGATCGAAATGGTTCTCGGGAGCCTCTCTCAAAACGGCAATCATGTCGCGGCAGAGCAGCTTGACCGTGATGCCGAATGGCTCCAGGTTTATTCTGGCAACATCAAGCGCATAGGGGGAGAGGTCACATCCCAGGTAGTGGCCGACCTGACCCGGCCTCAGAATTTTGCCGATATGGGCAGCATCTCCGCATCCCAAATCGATAACATTGAGCGGTCCGACTCGGTTCTCGAAGAGCGTCCTGACCGCCGTGGAGGTTTCCCGGTGAAACATCAGGTTACTCTTGATGACCGTCTGGTAGGTACCCCAGGTTTTGCGGAAGATGTAGATAGGGTCTGTGTTCATAATAAAGCGGGTACTGAGCGTTGTCGGTTATGCGTTATCGGCGCGGATGCAACCCATGACTCCGGGTGAAGCGGTTTTGCGGGGAGAGTTCATCAGCGTTCATGAACAATGGAGTGGCGATGCATGGTAGAGGAACGGCATATTCGCGGCAGATTGTTAATGGCGATTTCGAGCTTGTCGTAGGGAAAGGCCAGAAGAATTTCATCGGACTCCAGCGAGAGGCCGGCATTGCCGCCGGTGTCGCCAAGCGTGAAGGTCGGCCGTCCGTTTTTAAGGACATAGCTTGAAACCATCTCGCAGGTTGAACCACCAGCTATGCCGTGAACCAGTTCGCCGCTGTCGAAGCCGTAAGCCCTCAGGATATGCTGCCCCTGAAAGGACTTGCAGACGATCAGTACCAGATCAGGCCGAAGGGTATCATTATTCATGGAGGCCAGAGGGCCAACAATCTGAGCTTCAAACTCCCCGTCTTCGAACGGCAGGGTCGAAGCCATGGAACAGCGAAGGGCGTCCATTGAACCGAAGAGTTTGCCGTCACCAATCATGAATTTCTCGGCCGCCTCGATCGGCAAAAGACCCCCGAAACCTGCGGCAATGGCTCCACCACCGCAAAGCTGATGCGCCTTGGTCGTATAAAAAGGTCCTGCACCCCTGAGTGCATCACCCCACATAGCGCAGAGAAATGATTTTGGAAGGCGCTCGCCCGACGCGTCTCCGAATCTTGTTATCCCTTCCGGCAACTCAGAGAGCGAATGAACAAATTTGACCGCTATCGGGTTATTGGCAAGTCCTTCGCTTCTTACCAGTGTTTGCGACAATTGCTCTGGAGTCATGGAAGATCATTGAATCGTTACTGATACCTTTACCGGGCTTCCGGATTTAATGGAGTATACAATAATTGCCGAATATCACGGAAAATGGAAGTTATCCGGAGTGGAGGTTCAGTAGCGCTTGAGGGGAATGAGTACCGGGCGGTATTTGTCAAGCTGGTTGAGCACCTGCCCGATGCCTCTGACAACGGCCGTCAGGGGATCTTCGCTGACATGAACCTTCAGACGGGTCTCCTGAGTGATTTTTTTGTCAAGCCCTTTGATGAGGGCTCCACCGCCGGCGAGAAAAAGGCCGCGATCGAGAATATCGGCGGAGAGCTCCGGCTTGGTGACCTCAAGGCTTTTCTTTATGGAGGTAATAATCTGGCTGACAGGCGTTGCGATGGCCTCCCTGATGATAAATGAGTCGACCTCCCTCTCTTCAGGCAGTGCGGTGACCAGATTTCGACCCCGGACCTTCATCACCAGCTCGTTGTTCAGGGGGTATGCCGATGCAATCTTGATCTTGACATCCTCGGCCGTGCGTTCGCCGATGGCGAGGTTGTAAGCCTTGCGGAAGAAGCGGATAATAGCGTTGGTGATGTCGGTTCCGGCAACCCTGAGGGATTCGCCGGAGGCAATGCCGCCGAGCGAGATGACGGCGATTTCCGTGGTACCGCCGCCGATATCGACGACCATGTTGCCCATCGGCTCCTTGACATCAAGGCCTATACCGATTGCCGCCGCCATGGGTTCTGCCACCAGAAAGACCTCCTTGGCGCCGACACGTTGGGCAGAATCGCGCACAGCCCGTTTTTCCACCTCGGTGATGCCTGAAGGGATGCCGATCACCATACGCCGGCTGCCGAATGAAAACTTTTTCTGTGTTTTGCGGATAAACCCCTTGATCAGCTCTTCAGTAGCCTCAAAGTCGGCAATGACCCCGCCGGCAAGCGGGCGGATGGTAACAATGTCGGCATGGGTCTTTTCATGCATGAGCAGCGCCTCGTGACCGATTGCGATGATCTTTCCTGAATTTCGCTCCCGAGCCACAATCGAGGGCTCATTGAGAATAACACCTTCGTCCCTGCTGAAAATCAGGGTGTTGGCAGTGCCGAGATCGATGGCAAGATCGCGATATAAACCTCTAAATAAACTCATGTAAACCGGGGGGTGAAAATAGTTTCAGGGCACTCCGGAAACAGCGCGACATCAATAGATCAATCGGTTACAGCTGGATCAAAAGCGCAATATACACAACGATAAAAAACAAAATCTGCGCTGCAAAACTGATTTTATCGACCTTGATCATTTTTTGAATGCTCGCCTCGGACTCCTTGTCAAGCTTGGTGTTGATGATAATGATCTGCAGCAGTGTCATGGCAATGCAAAAATAGGCAAGAAGATAGATTTTATCCATCAGCACCAGTGACGAACAGCCGGGAATAGCATCCAGTGCGCTCTGTTGCAGAAAAACAACAGTCAGGAGAGCTGTTGCCGGCATGGCTGTCCTGACCTCGAAAAATGTCGGATGCAAAAGCAGCGTCAGCCAGTTGGTCATGAGAATGATCAGCAGGGGTACCATCAGTTTCCATATAAAGAAATTGATGTGGCGATCCAGTTGCAGTGAGAACTTTATGCCGGAATATTTTGACGCTGCCTCCTGCCCTTTTTCCCCGAAATCCGTACCATAATCGTGGAGATAACTGCTTGTTTGCAGGCCACTTACCTTCCAGCCAGGCACCTGCAGGCCCACATCGTAACCCGTTGAGGAGTTATCCGGGACATAGCAGATCTTCTCATAGGTATCAGTCGAATTTTCGACATAGAGTGCAAGCTCCTGCTTGTCGAGCGGATAGTTATTCAGGTCGAAAGGCTGAAAAAAACTGCCGTCAAGACGGATAGCCATGTACTTCTCTCCGTTCTTCAACACTGTCGGCGTTTCGAGGAGTTTTTTTTTCGTCAACTCACTATCCTTCACGAGGTTGATGAAATCAAGCGACTCCACCGGATCGAAGTCACCCTTCCAGCGCAGCCACATATAGGCAGTCAGTGAGTAGGTGCTCGAGCGCAGATCAAGATTATAGACGTTGATGCCGTAGATACCAACGGTTACAGGCTGTGCACCGGGAGTCGGAACCGCCACATTGACGATCGTGCCTTGTGTGTTTCTGACAAATGATGACATCTTCGGCTGTTCAGCCGTTGCGGCTCTCTCTGCTGAAAGCAGCATGAACAGGCTGAGCAACAAGACTCTGATATAGGCCGTCATTACAAAGGGGGGGGGTATTTTGTCAATGCAAGATCATCTCAGTCATGATTGTTATGTGCATGCACATGCGTCAAAAACAGGGCCCCGGAAACCAGTATAATGCCGACACACAAGTAGAGCAGATCGAGTGGTGTGGAGTACTCGATGCTTAGGGATTTCTCCAGAAATGAAACAATCAGGATCATGAGAATAACCTTGCCAATGGTCGCCTTCAAATCGTCAAGGTTCTGAATATTCAGCCAGTTGGGTCGTGACTCCGCTGTCCGGCTTGCGGGATCGATTTTGCTGATAAAGAGTTCATAGAGACCCATGCTGAAAATGAGCAGCACGGTTGCAAACAAGTAGTTATCAACCGAGTTGATCAGTAACGGAACAATTCGTTCAACATGATGCGCTTCAACCTGGCCCAGGTGGTTTAATTGCTCAATAAAGATGTTGGCCCCGTCGACAATCAGGAGCGTTCCTTTAATGAACATGATAAAAGAGGCGAAAATGGCGCCGATCACCGCTGAGATCACGATAAAGCGGACATTGAAGAGAGCTGATTCGAAAATACTTTCGATTTGATTTCTTGTGTTTTTCATGGGGGGTAGTGTAGGAACGTTACAGAATAAAGGGAAATAACTGCTTTATTCGTTAATAATCAAAGCATTAACTATCATTTTTTTAATACGTTTACAGCCAATAATCCCGACAGAGGGAGAGCCAAATCCGCCAGCACAGTTGACTCCTGCGCGATGTTTGTGAGACTTTGTGATAAATGGCCCGGTAAGAACTAAACGGCGGAAAACGACTGCCGAAGTCAGTGATGCAGGGGAACATGGTGCAGAAAACGATAATAGCCCATAACTCATTGCAGAGTCATGGGCTATAACATCAACCGGCGATAGCGTCCTTCAGTTTTTTGCCGACCTTGAACTTGACCGCTGTCGTTGCTGCAATCTTGATGGCCTTGCCGGTAGAGGGGTTGCGACCCGAGCGGGCAGCTCTTTTTACGGTAGTGTAGGTGCCGAATCCGATCAGAGCAACCTCTTCGCCTTTTTTCAGTGATGTGGTTACGACACTTACGAAGGCATTGAGGGCTTTTTCCGCATCTGCTTTGGTGAGGTTAGCCTGTGAGGCAATCTGCTGAACTACTTCTGCTTTTGTCATGGGGGTGTGTTGTTTTGAGTTGTTGAGAGACAATCTGATGTTGGTTTAACACTGAGTCCTGCCGTCCTCTGCGCTGGAGAAGCACTCCAACAGTTGCCGAAAGCAGCATGAAATTTACCGGCTTCAACAGGCAGACGTCAGCACCCGCCTTGATGCAGGCAAGGCGATCAGACGGAGAGTTGCTTGTTGTGAGTGCAACAATGCGTGCGGCTGATTTTTTTCGAACAACGCCTATGAGATCCAGCCCGTTATGGGCCGGCGTGTCAACATCAATGAGTGCAACAAGGCTCGGCCGCAGCCCCAGTTGCCGAAAAAAGTCATCGGCTGAGCCTGTCCCGACGGCATTGAATCCCTCCATAACCAGAGCGTTGAGCGTGCTCTGTCGCAGCTGGTTGTCATCCTGAAAAACAATCACCTGCGAGGGTTCCGTGCTGACAGTTCGCGGATTCATGATAACGGCGCCAGGGAGTGGACGCTTTCTGCTGCCACAGTTTCCCGAACAGATGTGGCATGCAGCCTCTCTCTGGATTGGTCGAGCTCATACTCAACCTCGGCATCCTGGCTGAGAATTTTATAACGGTTATCGGAGATAATGGAGGTGTAGTGAACAAAGATGTCATCGCCCCCCTCCGGATTGAAAATAAACCCGTATCCCTTTTTCGGATCAAACCACTTGACTGTACTTTGTGCCATAACTTCATATTGTTGTTACCGATCCTGCCATACCGGCAGCTTACGCAGTAATAATAGGACATCTTTGACGATAGAGGCAACCTATTAAATCCTACTATTCCTCATAACGAACCGGCCTTCCACCCGTCCTGTTCAGGCAGAACAACAGTTATTCCTTCCGCATTTTTGCTATTTTCCCCCATAACAGCCAAGACTCTCTGAACTACCCCCTGAACACAAGCATATCTCCAATGGCAAAACCCCTTCTGATCGTCAGAAACATTACCCATGAAGGCCCCGGGCTTCTTGAAAGCGCCATGACGCGCCACGGCCTCAGCTCGAAGCAAATCGACCTATCGAAGGGGGAGACGTTTCCCGATCCGCGCGATTACAGCGCTGTTGTGGTACTCGGAGGGCCGCAAAGCGCCAACGATGAGAGTGCAACCATGCAGCAGGAACTCCGCTGCATCAGAACCGCTTTGGATGCAGGGATTCCCTATCTCGGTATCTGCCTGGGCATGCAGGCTCTTGCGAAGGCGGCAGGCTCCGAGGTTGTGAGATGCAGCGAAAAGGAGACGGGGTTCTTCGACCCTGAGGGCGCCATCTACAGTATGGAGCTGACTGAAAAGGGAGGGCGTGACCCCCTTTTTGAAGGGCTTGGCAAGAGCATCCGTGTATTCCAGCTGCACGGCGAAACCGTGGAGCTTCCCTCATCCGGAGTGGAGCTGCTTGCAACCGGTAGCCACTGCAGAATTCAGGCCATCAGAGCCGGAAAGAACGCTTACGGGCTGCAATGCCACAGCGAGCTGACCCGCGAGATGTTTTCCGAATGGATGGGTATCGATGCCGATCTGAGGAAAATGGAAAGCGCCGAACTTCTTCAACAGTTCGACGCTTTCAACGAGGAGTATACACAAACGGGGATGCGGCTGCTGGAGAACTTCCTCTCGATCGCCGGCCTCGCATAAAGGGATGAGCCGGGCTTACTCGATTGCCAGATCGATGGTGCGGCGCTGCATGTCAACCGTGTGCACCTTTACCTTGACGCGCTGGCCGATCTGAAGGCGCTTCTTGCGGCGCTTTCCGACCAGGGAGTAGGTCGCCTCATCATATTCGTAGTAGTCGTCGGTGAGGTTTTTCATGTGCACCATGCCCTCAATGGCAAAGTCAACCATCCTCACGTAGATGCCATAATCGGTTGCTCCCGAGATAACTCCGGCATAGACCTTCCCGACATGGCTGGCCATGTACTCGACCTGCTTGAGCTTGATCGACTCGCGCTCAGCCTCGACCGCACTTTTTTCGCGCTCGTTGGATATCTGGCAGACCTGCTTGATCCGGTCGCCAAGCTCGGTGAGCCGGGCCGGGGATATTTTGCGGCGTTTCTTGCGCAGCGTCTCGTATTCAAAGAGAAGACGGTGCACGATCAGGTCCGGATAGCGCCTGATGGGTGAGGTGAAGTGGGTATAGTGCTCGAAGCCGAGACCGTAATGCCCCTCGTTATCGCCTGTATAGACCGCCTTCGACATGCTGCGCAGCACCAGTTCGTTGACCAGGAACTCGACATTGGTACCCTTGACCTGCTGCAGAAGCTCGCGCAGAGCGGTTGCAGAGACAATCGGCCCCTTCCTGTCCTTGTTGAGCTTCAAAGTGAAGCCGAACCGCTTGACGAAATTGGCAAGGATGACAACCTTCTCCTGCTGTGGAGAGCCGTGCACACGGTAGATGACCGGCTGAGGCTCCTTCTTGTTCTCCTTGAAGGTCTTCGTCAGATACTCTGCCACCTTGCGGTTTGCAAGAAGCATGAACTCCTCGATAAGGCGGTGGCTGCCAAGGCGCTCTTTTTTCATGACCTCGAGCGGCTCGCCTTTGCTGCCAAGGCGGAATCGAACCTCTTCAGTCTCGAAATCGAGCCCGCCATGCTTGAAGCGCTTTTCACGAAGCAGAATGCTGATGCGCTCAAGGAGCTGAAGCTCTTCAACAAAATCACCCTTGCCCTTCTTCAGTATCTCCTCGACATCCTCGTAGGCAAACCTCCGCTTGGAGTGGATGATGGTTTTCTGGAAGGCGTGGTTGCGTACCTCTCCGGCAGCGGTCATGGTGAAAAAGACCGAGAATGCCATCCGGTCGACGCCCGGATTGAGGCTGCAAACCTGCTCCGAAAGCCTTGAAGGGAGCATCGGAATAACCCGGTCGACAAGGTAGACCGAGGTTGCACGCTTCAGCGCCTCGAGGTCGAGCGGCGAATTTTCGGGCACATAATGGGAGACGTCTGCAATATGAACACCGATGCGGTAGAGTCCGTCATCGAGCGATTCAACCGAAAGGGCGTCATCAAAATCCTTGGCATCGACAGGGTCGATGGTAAAGACAACCTTGTCGCGGATATCGAGACGGTGCTCAAGATCCTTGTCGGTAACCCCTTCACGAATGGAAGCAGCAAAATCGACAATCTGGGCATCAAAGGTTTCATCAATGCCCTTGCTCCTTGCAATAGCACTGACCTCAACGTTGGAGTCACCGGCCTTGCCGAGAATTTCGAGCACTTTGGCCTGGATCACTCCCTCCTTGCTGAAATCGAGATCGCCTACAAGCACCTTATGGCCTTCGGTGGCTTTCATGGCGTGCTTGATGGGAACAACAATTTCCGGAAGCAGCTTCCGCTCGTCTGCCTTGAGCAGAAATCTGCGGTTGGACTTGGTGAGTGTACCGACAATGGTGGTGATGCGACGGCTGATGACCTTCTGCACCGAGCCTTCACAGCGCTGGTGAGGGGTCGATTTGGAGGAGTAGGTCTCAGGAACCTTGGTCACGCGAACCTCTACCTCGTCACCGTGAATGGAGAAATTCATATCTCCGGCCTTGATGAAAACATCGTCGTCGAACCCTTCGACATCGACGAAGCCGTAGCCGTTCGGATGGGTCGTTAAGCGGCCAGTATAGATCTTGTCGACCTTGTACTGCTCCTTCCCCGGCAGGGGAAACGGCTTTGCGTGAACAAGATGCTCCTCATAGGTCGCATCCTCAAGACCAGCCATTCCGTAACAGCGGTTCGAGTCCTTGTCGAGGGTACCATCCTCCTGAAGCTTGTGCAGCACATACCAGAAGCCGGGAAGCTGCTTTGATTCGGTGTAGCCGAGTGCTCTGGCCAAGTCAACCGACCTGAAACGCTCGCCTTCATGGTCTGCAAAAAATGTAACGATCTCGGAACCCAGAGAGCTCTCACCTCTGCGGAAAAGAAACTCGTTGATAAGAATATGGTCGTTTGCCCTCACCCTCTCACCGGTCTGCTGTGAAGCCGGTCGGGGCCTCTTTTTGTCAGAGCCTTTTGCTTTGCGGTTATAACGCTGTCTTGCCACTACATTCAATCGTTTATGTTAGGAATCCCTTCAACGGAAACCATGCCAAACCGGCAGAGCCCGCGGAGCCTTTTCGGCCAAACCTCTTTCCTTAAGGTAATAACATCGGAATACTTCAGCAAAACAACTGCACCGGCGGTTGCACTGAAGCTTGAAACTCATGATGCTGCAAATATCCCGAGAAGAAATCGGTTCCTTGAGGAGAATGGCAACTGCAGAAGCGTGAATTCCCTGTTTCAGGAAAATCTGACGGATATACTTCGTTCCTGAATTTCGTTCCTGGATGAAACGTCCATTGTTAACATAATGAAAAGAAGCTATAAAACACCTTGAGCGGGTGGTTTTTCATTATTCCACCAACATTTATTGCCGGGCTCAGCATCGAGCGGAGATGCGGCGCCGAACCTGGCAAGCCCGGCCCGGCAATAACGGACCATCCGGATAACTCTGGATATTATTTTTACATATTTGTCTGATTTATTTCTATATTTCAACAGAAATTCCTGATTTATTTAGGTTACGATAACTTAAAGCCTAAATAAAGCAAGGACTAATACCCCCGGAACAACACATTCACGACTGAAGAGAGCTTATACCTATGTTTACTGATAGCCTGAGGTCATCCGAACGCGGTAGCGCCCCGTGGATCATCGACACAACCCTGAGGGATGGCGAGCAGGCTCCGGGCGTCGTCTTCAGCGCCCAGGAAAAACGACGAATTGCCATTATGCTGGCAGAAGCCGGCGTCAATGAACTTGAGGTCGGCTATCCCGCCATAAGCCAGGAGGAGCGGAGCGTCATCAGCGAGATTGCTGCACTGAACCTCCCGACACGCCTTACCAGCTGGGCACGGGCAACAATGAATGATATCGAAAAGGCCGCCTTAAGTGGTACTGAGGCCGTGCATATAAGCTTTCCGCTTTCCGCGCTCTATCTCAAGCTGATGGGACGAGATTATCTCTGGGTGAAGCGCCAGCTTGAGGAGCTTCTGCCTGTTGCAAAACAACTGTTCGATTTTGTGAGCGTCGGAGGACAGGATGCCACTCGGGCCGACCCGGAAATGCTCAGGACCTTTGCGGTCGACGCAGAGGCGTGCGGCGCTCAGAGGGTGCGGATCGCCGACACCGTAGGAATTGCCACACCCTCATCGGTAGCGACGATGATGCAAAGCCTGAAAGCAATCTCAGGTATCGAGCTCGAGTTTCATGCCCACAACGACCTCGGCATGGCCTCGGCCAATGCCTTTACCGCCGTAGAGGCAGGATGCGACGCCATCAGCGTTTCGGTGACAGGGCTCGGCGAGCGCGCGGGAAACGCCTCACTTGAAGAGATTGCCATGGCCCTGAAGCTCTCGGGAAAGTATGAAAGCACTATCGATACCCGCCAGCTCTCCGAGCTCTGCCGCTATGTCAGCATGGCGGCCGGCCGGACAATCCAGCCACAAAAGCCGGTCGTCGGCAAAACCGCCTTCCAGCACGAGTCGGGGATTCACTGCGCGGCGCTTATCAAGCACCCGCTCTCCTACCAGCCCTTTCTGCCTGGCGAGGTCGGTCGAAGCGCCCATGAGCTTGTGATAGGAAAGCACTCCGGCAGCGCGTCCCTCCAGCACTACTATGCAGCCAGAGGAGTAACCCTCACCAGGACCGAGGCGCATGAGCTGCTCGGAGCGGTCCGGAGCGCCGCATCAAAGCAGAAAAGATTGCTGCGGCCCGATGAGCTCGATCGCATTTACAGCACTCTCAACGTCAGACATTGACACCCTTATGCTTGTAGCCCAGGAACATGACAACAGCAGCATCAGCCTGCTTGCAGAGGTAAGCCGGACGATCACCGTCGAAAACGACATCAACAAGGTGCTGCGCCTTGTCCTTTTCATCATGTCCGAGCATATGGACATGCTTAGGGGCATGATTACCATCCTGAACCGCGACACTCTCGAAATCGTCGTCAACGAGTCATTCGGACTGACTCAGGAGGAGATGGAGCGGGGCCGCTACCGGATTGGCGAAGGGGTCATCGGGCAGGTGGTAAAAACCGGCAGGGCCGTCATTGTACCGAACATCAGCAATGAGCCGCTCTTTCTCGACCGTACCCGCTCCCGCTCAAAAGCAAAAAAAGAGGGGCTCTGCTTTATCTGCATTCCCATCAAGTCAGGCACTGAGATCATCGGAACCCTGAGCGCCGACCGCCAGCTCGACCCCTCTCCGGTTGATAAAAACACAAAAAAAGCAAAGGGCGAAAAAGGGCAGCAAGACTTGCTTCAGCACTATGTGGACCAGCTCTCGATCATTGCCGCCATGATCTCACAGGCAGTAAGACTCCGCCAGATCGCGCACGAAGAGAGCTCAAAAAAACCGCAGGAGAGCAAAAGCGCAGGAAAGCTCCCGGTGCAGAAGCATCAGGAGGGTAGCGAAGGAAGTATTTCGGATGAAGAGCGCCCGGCAAATATTATCGGAAACACAAAGCCGATGATGGCGCTCTACAGCATGATCGAGAAGATAGCCAAAACAAATGCGACAACACTTGTGCTCGGAGAGAGCGGGGTCGGCAAGGAGCTGGTGGCAAGCGCCATTCACTACCGGAGCCGCCGGGCGGAGAAAGCGTTCATCAAGTTCAACTGTGCCGCGCTGCCCGAAAGCATTGTCGAAAGCGAGCTCTTCGGCCATGAAAAGGGCTCCTTTACCGGAGCATCGGCAACCCGGCACGGCCGGTTCGAGCTTGCCCACACCGGCACAATTTTTCTCGACGAGGTTGGAGAGCTCAGCCTTCCAATACAGGCAAAACTGCTCAGAATCATACAGGAAAAGGAGTTCGAGCGCGTCGGCGGATCAAAAACCATCAAGGTTGATGTCAGGGTCATTGCCGCGACCAACCGTAACCTCGAAGAGCTTATCCGAAAGGGGCTCTTCCGGGAGGATCTCTTTTACCGGCTGAACATCTTTCCAATAACGGTTCCACCGCTTCGCGAGCGCAAAACCGACATACTCCTGCTTGCCGACTATTTTGTAGAAAAGTACAACGCCGCCAACCAGAAAGGGGTGCGCCGGATATCGACGACCTCGATTGACATGCTGATGCGCTACCACTGGCCGGGCAACGTCCGCGAACTTGAGAACTGCATCGAACGTGCGGTGATTCTCAGCGAGGACAACGTCATACACGGCTATCACCTTCCCCCGACACTCCAGACGGCCGAATCGAGCGGAACGCCCTATACTGGTTCCCTCCAGCAGAAGCTCGACGCCATCGAAAAAGAGATGATCATGGAGGCGCTCAAGCGCACCAAGGGCAACATGTCGAGAGCCGCTGCCCAGCTTGGCCTCTCGGACCGCATCATGGGGCTGCGCATCAGAAAATTCGACATCGACTACCGGAAGTTCCGGCTGTAGGGAGAAGAGTGGGCGCCCGGCTCTCCTTTCACCCTAAGCCGGCATACCTGCAATAAACTCGCCAATGCTCCCGATCTCTTCCTCACTTAGCCTGAACTCGCCGGCACCGATAACGCCGTCCACCTGCCGGGCACTCCTGCCACCGACGATTGCGCCGGTGACGGCGGGGTTGCGGAGAGTCCAGGCAATGGCGACCTCGCCGGCAGAGCGTCCGTGCCGCTTCCCGATGCTTCTGAGCAGTTCGACAAGCTCAAGATTGAGCGAGAGGCGGGGCTCCTGAAACTCCTTGTTGTTTCGACGCCAGTCATCCGCAGGGAAAGCAGCGGCCCTTTGGCGGCTCATGGCACCGGTAAGCATGCCTGAAAGCATCGGGGAGTAGACAATGACGCCTACGGCCTGCTGCTGACAGAAGGGCAGGATCTCTTTTTCAATCGCCGGCCGAAGCATCGAGTAGGGCGGCTGGAGCGAGGCTATCGGAGCAATGGCCTGCACCCGCTGCATCTGGGGAACAGTGAAATTGGAGACCCCGATATGACGAACCAGCCCCTCCTCCCGAAGCCTCGCCATCTCACCCCACCCCTCCTCAAGATCCGCTTCCGGGTTTGGCCAGTGCATCTGGTAGAGATCAATGGCATCAACCTGCAAGCGCTTCAGGCTCGCTTCGCACTCCCGCCGAATCGAACCGGCCTTCAGGGAGTTGCCGACCTGGCGCTCAGCGTTCCACACAAGCGAACACTTTGTAAAGATGTATGGGCGGTGGCGAACCCCTTCGAGCGCACGGGCAACAAGCTCTTCGGAGTGGCCAAGCCCATATACCGCCGCAGTATCGATCCAGTTCACCCCTCCCTCAATCGCACGCCGGATAGCCGCCACGCCGTCACCGTCGTCCTGCGCTCCCCATCCATATGCCCAGTTGTCGCCCCCAATCGCCCAGCTGCCAAAGCCAATGGGTGTAATGAGCATATCGGTATTACCAAGCTGCCGTTTCTGCATAATTTTTGGAAGGTCAGGTTATACATTCAGATCGCCACCACAAGGTAATGATTCAATAGTCAACGCCCCCGGTTGCGCTCTGGCGGCGAAAGCCCCTGAAAATTCGAAAACCAAGCGCTCCAAACACCAACGCAACCATGGCGGCAATGCCTGCAACAATAGCAACAGAGCGATAACAGGTGAGCGGTGCAAGCGATTCGGTACGATCCTTGCTTGACGGGGCCGGAGCACAGCGGGGCGCCGAGCCCTCATTGTTACCCCCAAGAGCCTCTTGATGACGGTGCGGAAATAGTCTCATTGTACAAGAAATATACGGTTACGATAAGCCTCACTACCATAACACGTTCGAACAGGCAAATCGCTCCCGTTACATGAAAAATAATTGCTCCCGGAAGGAGATCGGCTTCATGCGTGCCTGAGAATCCGACCTTTCTACATTATGGTAGATTTTACACAAGGGAGCCTGAGACCCTTTAGCCTCAAAAATCAGGAAAAAACACTTCACCGGGAAGAGTCCTGTCAAATCTCACTCAACAATCCCTCCCCGCAAGTAAAGCAAGGATACGGAAGGGGTAATCGCGCGCTCGTCACCCCTTGATTTTATACATAAATGTAGGTATCCGGTTGCTCCTACATTTTCGTGTCATTTTTGTAGCACTAAAAACCGCTTCCCCGAAAGAAATCAGCCCCTTAACAATAAAGCCGGCCCATTGAGATCCCTCGAAAACCTTCAGGGAGTGGGCTCCAGCATAAAGCTTGCGGAAGAGAGAAAAATTCCCTTCAAAATAAGGCGACTTTGGCACGCATCTTGCAGTCTATTAACGTAACTATTTAGGGGTAAATCGCACTTCCCCTGAATAAATGATGACAGAGGCGGATATAACCTAAAACATTACACAAATGAGAAAAGTCGCAATTTACGGAAAAGGTGGCATCGGCAAATCGACCACAACACAGAACACTGTTGCCGCACTTGCTGAAATGGGCAAAAAAGTGATGGTCGTCGGATGTGACCCGAAAGCTGACTCGACCCGTCTGCTGCTCGGCGGACTTCAGCAGAAAACAGTTCTCGACACGCTGCGCGAGGAGGGTGAAGAAGTAGAACTCGAAGATATCATCAAAGAGGGTTACAAGCTTACCCGCTGCACAGAGTCCGGCGGACCTGAGCCAGGCGTCGGTTGCGCAGGCCGTGGAATCATCACTTCGGTCAACCTCCTCGAACAGCTCGGTGCCTACGACGACGAATGGGCTCTCGACTATGTCTTCTATGACGTTCTCGGTGACGTTGTCTGCGGTGGATTCGCCATGCCGATCCGCGACGGAAAGGCCGAAGAGATCTATATCGTCTGCTCTGGCGAGATGATGGCCATGTATGCTGCAAACAACATCTGTAAAGGTATTCTGAAATATGCAGATGCAGGCGGCGTCAGGCTTGGCGGACTTATCTGCAACAGCCGGCAGGTCGACAACGAGCGTGAGATGATCGAGCAGCTTGCCAAAAAGATCGGCACCCAGATGATTCACTTCGTACCTCGCAATAACTTTGTGCAGCGCGCAGAGATCAACCGCAAGACGGTTATCGACTACGATCCGACTCACGGACAGGCTGACGAGTACAGGGCGCTGGCAACAAAAATCGACCAGAACGACATGTTTGTCATCCCCAAGCCGCTCGAGATCGAAGAGCTCGAGACGCTTCTCATTGATTTCGGTATCGCCAACTAACAAAAAAAAACGGAGTACACACACATGTTAATGATCAGAACAATCGTCAGGCCGGAAAAGGTCCATGAGGTAATGCAGGGACTGCTCGACGCAGGATATCCGGCAGTCACCAAAATCTCCGTTGTAGGACGCGGCAAGCAGCGCGGTCTGCGTGTTGGCGACGTCGTCTATGATGAGATCCCCAAGGAGATGCTCATTGTTGTCGTGCCTGATGCCGACAAGGATTTCGTGATCCGCGCTATCGTCGACAATGCAAAGTCTGGTGGTGAGGGCAAATTCGGTGACGGCAAGATCTTTATCTCCGCTGTTGAAGAGGTCTACACCATCAGCTCCGGCGAAAAAGAGACAGAAGCGGCACTTGCTGAAGCAAAGGAGGCTTGAATGAAAGAGATCATTTCAGTCATCCGGATCAACAAGGTAAACGAAACCAAGAAAGCGCTCATTGATGCGGGCATCCCTGCATTCACGGCTACAGGAAGGGTCATGGGACGCGGCAAGGGCCAGGTTCACTTCGACATCCTCAAAGGTGCGGCCGCCGGTCATCCCGAGGCAATCGCCCAGCTTGGCAACGGCCCGAGGCTTGTGGCCAAAAGGATTCTTACCATAGTCGTGCCGGACGAGCTCTGCCAGAGCGCCATCGACACAATTATCAAAACCAACCAGACCGGAAATCCCGGTGACGGCAAGATTTTTGTAACGCCAATTATCGAAACCATCAGGGTCAGGACCGGTGAAACAGGGGACGTTGCGCTCAATTAACGCTGAACATTTAACAGAGGTAAAAGGAGAGAGTACATGGAGGCGAACAGAATATATCCGGATCCTGCCCAGGTAAGGGAGGAGCTGATACAGAAATACCCGGTCAAGGTTGCCAAAAAGCGCGCCAAGTCCATTATCATCAACGACCCCGAAACCATTCCCGAGGTACAGGCCAACGTCCGTACCGTTCCGGGAATCATCACCCAGCGCGGCTGCTCCTATGCCGGCTGCAAGGGCGTGGTGCTCGGACCGACCCGCGACATTGTCAACATCACCCACGGCCCTATCGGCTGCAGCTTCTACAGCTGGCTGACACGCCGTAACCAGACGAGAACGGAGTCGCTGAAAGATGAGAACTATATCCCCTACTGCTTCTCGACCGACATGCAGGAGGAGAACATCGTCTTCGGTGGCGAGAAAAAACTCAAGGTGGCTATCCAGGAGGCCTACGACCTCTTCCACCCGAAATCGATCGCCATCTTCTCGACCTGTCCGGTTGGTCTGATCGGCGATGACGTGCACGCTGCTGCAAAAGAGATGAGAGAGAAGTTCGGCGACTGCAACGTCTTCGGATTCAGCTGTGAAGGGTACCGTGGCGTCAGCCAGTCTGCCGGCCACCACATCGCCAACAACGGCGTCTTCAAGCATATGGTCGGGCGTGACAACACCCCTTCCGAAGGCAAGTTCAAACTGAACCTGCTGGGTGAGTACAACATCGGCGGTGATGCATTTGAAATCGAGCGCATTTTCGAGAAAGCAGGGCTGACCCTGGTCTCCTCTTTCAGCGGAAACTCGACGGTCGCCCAGATCGAGAACGCCCACACTGCGGATCTCAATGTTATCCTCTGCCATCGCTCTATTAACTATATGGGCGACATGATGGAGACCAAATACGGTATTCCATGGATGAAGGTCAACTTCGTCGGAGCCGAATCGTCAGCAAAGTCACTGCGCAAGATCGCAGAGTACTTTGGCGACGCTGAGTTGAAGGCACGCATCGAAGCGGTAATTGCCGAGGAGATGCCGAGGGTGAAGGCGGTGATCGACGAGATCAGGCCAAGAACCGAGGGCAAGACCGCAATGCTCTTTGTCGGTGGATCGCGCGCTCACCACTACCAGGATCTCTTCAGCGAGCTTGGCATGACAACTGTCGCTGCCGGATACGAGTTTGCTCACCGCGATGACTATGAAGGGCGTAACGTCCTCTCGTCCATCAAGGTCGATGCCGACAGCAAGAACATCGAGGAGCTCAAGGTAACAGCCGATCCGGTGCTCTACAATCCGAGAAAGAGTGAGGCTGAACTTGAGGCACTCAGAGAGAAGGGCCTTGAGATCAACGGCTACGAAGGCATGATGAAGCAGATGACCAAAAAGTCGCTGGTAGTCGATGACCTCAGCCACTACGAGTCCGAAAAGCTGATCGAGATCTACAAGCCGGACATTTTCTGCGCAGGCATCAAAGAGAAGTATGTAGTACAGAAGATGGGCGTACCCTTGAAGCAGCTGCACAGCTACGACTACGGCGGTCCTTACACCGGATTCGAAGGCGCAGTAAACTTCTATCGCGACATCGACCGTATGGTGGGCAACCCTGTATGGAAACTGATCAAGGCGCCATGGGAGAAACAAGGAGCGGAACTCGAAGCCAGTTATGTCACTCAATGATAATTACAGGTATCTCCGCCAAGTGAAGTGAAAAGCTCACGGCGGCTGGCGGAGATACAAAAACGGAGAATATTGAACTATGCTATTAAGACACACATCATCAGAGGTCAAGGCGCGCGAAGGGCTGACGATCAATCCGGCAAAAACCTGCCAGCCGATCGGAGCCATGTACGCCGCGCTTGGCATTCATGGCTGCCTGCCTCACAGCCATGGCTCCCAGGGTTGCTGCTCATACCACCGCAGCACCCTCACCCGCCACTACAAGGAACCGGTCATGGCGGCAACCAGTTCGTTTACCGAGGGTGCATCGGTGTTCGGCGGACAGTCAAACCTGCTCGCCTCCATCGAGACCATCTTTTCGGTCTACGAACCAGACATCATCGCCGTGCACTCTACCTGTTTGAGTGAAACCATCGGTGATGACTTGCAGCAGATCACCAAAAAGGCAAAAGATGACGGCAAGATCCCTGAGGGCAAGTATGTCATCTACGCCAGCACGCCGAGCTTCATCGGTTCGCACATAACCGGCTACGCCAACATGGTAACCGGCATGGCCGAGCAGTTCTCGGAGTCGACCGGCGAGAAAAAGAACCAGGTCAACGTTGTGGCCGGATGGATGGAGCCTTCTGACATGCGCGAAATCAAGCGCCTCTCAAAAGAGCTCGATGTCAAAATCGTCCTCTTCCCGGATACCTCCGATGTGCTCGATGCACCGCAGAGCGGCAAGCATGTCTTCTATCCGAAGGGCGGCACAACCGTCGCGGAGCTGAAGAGCACCGGCGACAGCCTCTCGACGCTTGCACTCGGCTGCGTCAGCGCAGAACCGGCGGCAATCGCCCTGGAAAAGAAGCACAAGGTGCCCTTTGAAACGATTGACATGCCGATCGGACTCACGGCAACCGACCGCTTTATCATGGCGCTCAGCAAGGCTGGCGGAGTTTCGGTGCCCGATGAGATTACCGCGGAGAGGGGACGCCTGGTTGACGTCATTGCCGATATGGAGCAGTACCTGCACGGCAAGAAGGTTGCGCTCTTCGGCGACCCGGATCAGCTCATTCCGCTGACCGAGTTTCTGCTCGACTTGAACATGAAGCCGATCCATATCGTCAGCGGCACGCCGGGCCAGCGTTTCGAAAAGCGCATGCGCCAGATTCTTGACGAGCGTTCACCGGAAACCAACTTCAAGAACGGGCTTCAGGCGGACATGTTCCTGCTGCACCAGTGGATGAAGAACGAGCCGGTTGACCTGCTTATCGGAAACACTTACGGCAAGTACATGGCACGCGACGAAGATATCCCGTTCATTCGCTTCGGATTTCCGATTCTCGACCGCATCGGCCACAGCTACTTCCCGAACGTCGGGTACAGCGGCGGATTGAGACTCGTCGAAAAGATCCTCAGCGCCCTGATGGACCGCCAGGACCGCGATGCGCTGGAAGAGAAGTTTGAACTGGTCATGTAACACAATGTTCTTCAGCTCCAGAGGAGCGACATGTTGGCAGCAAAGCCCCTGACAGTCGGGGCACGAAATAAAAGGCAGCCCGCCCGGCAAACAAGCCGGGCGACTCCCTGACCCAGTACAATTTTTATTATCAAGGGGTTCTCGCTATGGAACAGATCGGAATTCTCGAAGGAAGACAGCGCCAGGTCTTCGAAAAGAAAAAAGGCACGACGCAGGCAGATATCGCATGCGACACTTCAAGCCTTTCGGGATCCGTCAGCCAGCGCGCCTGCGTTTTCTGCGGCTCCAGGGTAGTTCTCTATCCCGTAGCTGATGCCCTTCACCTCGTACACGGCCCCATTGGATGCGCCGCCTACACCTGGGATATCCGCGGTGCGGTCTCCTCAGGTCCGGAACTCCATCGGCTGAGCTTTTCGACCGACCTGCAGGAGATAGATGTCATCTACGGAGGCGAAAAGAAACTTTACGCATCACTCATCGAACTGATCGATAAATACAAACCAAAAGCCGCGTTCATCTACTCCACCTGTATCGTCGGGCTCATCGGAGACGACATCGAGGCGGTCTCTCGCAAGGTGGCCAAAGAGACCGGAATCCCTGTCCTGCCGGTTCACTCCGAAGGGTTCAAGGGAACAAAAAAGGATGGCTACAAGGCCGCATGCCACGCCCTGATGAAGCTGATCGGCACGGGATCGACCGAGGGAATAAGCAAGCAGAGCATCAACATTCTCGGCGAGTTCAACCTTGCCGGCGAGGCGTGGATGATCAAGGATTACTACAAGAAGATGGGCGTGGAGGTTGTTGCGACCCTGACCGGCGACGGACGGATCGATGCAGTGCGACGCGCACATGGCGCATCGCTCAACGTCGTGCAGTGCTCGGGCTCCATGACCTCTCTGGCCAAGGAGATGCAGGAGAAGTACGGCATACCCTTCATAAGGGTCTCCTACTTCGGCATTGAGGACATGTCAAAATCGCTCTACGATGTCGCGACCTTTTTCAGCCTCCGCCCGGAGATTATGGAGGCCGCAAAGGCTATAGTCAGGGAGGAGGTAACGACCCTCTACCCGCAGCTGCAGAAATTCAAAAAAGCGCTCACCGGCAAAAAGGCAGCCATCTACGTGGGCGGCGCATTCAAGACCTTTTCGCTCATCAAGGCGCTTCGCTCAATCGGCATGTCGGTGGTGCTGGCCGGATCACAGACCGGGAACCAGGATGACTACGCACGGCTCAAGGAGATGTGCGACGAAGGAACTATCATCGTTGACGACTCCAACCCGGTAGAGCTCTCGAAATTCATACTGGAAAAAGAGGCCGACCTGCTTATCGGCGGGGTCAAGGAACGGCCGATCGCCTTCAAGCTCGGCGTCGGATTCTGCGACCACAACCACGAAAGAAAAATCCCGCTGGCAGGATTCGAGGGGATGTACAACTTCGCACTGGAGGTCTATCAATCGGTCATGAGTCCGGTATGGCAGTTCGCTCCGAGAAAAGGAGGGCTCAAATGAAACATGCAAAAACCGCAACTCAGAACGCCTGCAAGCTCTGCAACCCCCTGGGAGCATGCCTTGCCTTCCGCGGCATAGAGAACTGCGTTCCCTTCCTGCACGGCTCTCAGGGGTGCGCGACCTATATCCGCCGCTACCTGATCAGCCACTACAAGGAGCCGATCGATATCGCCTCGTCGAACTTCCATGAAGAGACCGCGGTCTTCGGCGGAAGCCACAACCTGCAGGTCGGACTGAAAAACGTCACGCAGCAGTATAAGCCGGAGGTTATCGGCATCGCTACCACCTGCCTGAGCGAGACCATCGGCGACGACGTCGAGGGAATTCTGCGTGAGTACCGGAAGCAGCCGAAAAACGGCACACCGATGCCGATACTGATCCACGCATCCACGCCGAGCTACCAGGGGAGCCATATCGACGGCTTTCACGCCGCCGTGCGCTCAAGCGTAAAGGCTCTGGCAGAGAAAGGCGCAACAGAGAACCTGGTCAACATCTTTCCGAACATGGTCTCGCCAGCCGATTTGCGCTACCTCAAGGAGATCCTGGGGGATTTCAGGCTCCCTTACATGATGCTGCCCGACTACTCCCAGACAATGGACGGCGGCCCCTGGGGCGAGTACCACCGCATCCCGCCCGGCGGCACCCCTGCCAGAGCGATCGCCTCTGCCGGAAGGGCCACGGGAAGCATCGAGTTCAGCTCGACACTCGAGAGTTCGAAATCGGCCGCAGCCTGGCTCGAAGAGAGCTTCGGTGTAAAGCGCTACCAGCTCCCCCTTCCGATCGGCATCAAGGCAAGCGACAACTTTTTTGCGCTGCTCGAGAGGCTCACTGAGAGGGCTACACCGGAAAAATATGAGGATGAACGCCGCCGCCTCGTCGACGCCTATGCCGACGGACACAAGTATGTCTTCGAGAAAAAAGTCATCATCTACGGCGAGGAGGATCTGGTGATCGCCATGACCGCATTTCTCAGCGAGATCGGCATGACCCCCGTGCTCTGCGCCTCGGGGGGCAAGAGCGGAACGCTCCGCAAAAGGCTTGAGGAGAAGGTGCCTGATCTTGATGAAAAAGGGATCAAGGTGCGCGAAGGGGTAGACTTTGTCGATATCGAAGACGAAGCGCAACTGCTGAAGCCCGACTTTCTGATCGGCAACAGCAAAGGGTTCACCTTGTCACGGAAAAACAGTATTCCGCTGCTCAGGATCGGGTTCCCGATTCACGACCGGTTCGGCGGACAGAGAGTGCACCACCTCGGATACAGGGGCACACAGGAACTTTTCGACCGGATCGTCAACACTGTCATCGAACAGCGGCAGAATGCTTCATCAATCGGCTACACTTATATGTAAAAGGGAGGAACCCATGTCACTCAAAATAGCAAACCACCCCTGTTTCAACGATGCGTCGCGCCACAAGTTCGGCCGCATCCACCTCCCTGTTGCGCCGAAGTGCAACATCCAGTGCAACTACTGCAGCCGCAAGTTCGACTGCATGAACGAGAACCGACCTGGCGTGACCAGCCGGGTGCTCTCACCGCTGCAGGCGATGTACTATCTGGAACAGGCGATGATTCTCACGCCGAACATCGCCGTCGTTGGTATCGCCGGCCCCGGTGACCCCTTCGCGAACCCCGAGGAGACCATGCAGACACTCCGGCTTGTGCGGGCGAAGTATCCGGAAATGCTGCTCTGCGTCGCCACAAACGGGCTCGCCGTGCTCCCCTATATCGACGAGCTCGCTGAGCTTCAGGTCAGCCATGTTACCATCACCATCAACGCAATCGATCCAAAAATCGGAGCGGAGGTCTACGCCTGGGTCCGCCACGACAAGAAGGTCTACCGCGACGTCGAAGCCGCAACGATCCTCATCGGCAACCAGCTTGAAGCACTCAAAAAGCTCAAGGCTGCCGGCGTCACAGCAAAGGTGAACTCCATCATCATTCCGGGCATCAACGACCAGCATGTCATAGCGGTCGCAGAAAAAGTCGCCGAGCTCGGGGCAGACATCCTGAACTGCCTCCCCTACTACAACACCAGCGAGACGGTTTTCGAGAACATAGCGGAACCACCGGCGGAACTTGTCAGGGAGATCCAGCAAGCGACAAGCGAGTTCCTCCCGCAGATGAAGCACTGTGCAAGGTGCCGTGCCGATGCGGTCGGCATCATCGGCGAGATCAACAACGAACAGATGATGCAGAAGCTTGCCGAGGCCGCGGCACTGCCTAAAAATCCCGGCGAGAAACGCCCATACATCGCTGTCAGCAGCCTCGAAGGGGTACTGATCAACCAGCATCTCGGCGAAGCGGAACGCTTCCTGATCTACGGCAGGGATCCCGAAAACGGCAAAATCATCCTTGTCGATTCGAGAAATGCACCGGCTCCCGGCAGCGGCCAGAAGCGCTGGGAGGCTCTGGCCGAAACCCTCGGCGACTGCAGGGCCCTGCTCTGCAACGGCGCAGGCGGTTCACCAACCAAGGTACTCAATGCCGGAGGAATCGATGTGCTGGTACTCGAGGGGATCATCGAGGAAGCCGTATTCGGCATCTTCGAGGGCCAGGACCTGAAACATCTCATGAAAAGCAGCCAGATCCACGCCTGCGGCTCAAGCTGCACCGGCACCGGCGGAGGCTGCGGTTAACCCCAACAACTGGGGTCAGGTCTTGTATTTTGACATTTTGGCTTGCCAAAATGTCAAAATACAAGACCTGACCCCTAAAATTCAATAACCATGGACAAACCGAAACATCACATTTTTGTATGCGCAAGTTTCCGCGCGCAGGGAACACCGCAGGGCATCTGCCACAAAAAGGAGTCGCTCAGCCTCATTCCCTACCTTGAGAGCGAACTCTCCGACCGAGGCATGAGCGACGTTGCCGTATCGGCGACAGGGTGCCTCAACCTTTGCGAAAAGGGCCCTGTGGTCGTTGTCTATCCGGAAAACTTCTGGTACGGCGAAGTTAACGGCGAAGAGGAGATCGATAAAATTCTCGACGCACTTGAAGAGGGTGAGGCGTGTGAAGAGCTCCTGATCAGCTGATTTGATCTTTCGCTCAGCCCGGAACACTTTCATCGGAAAAATTCCGGGCAAATGGCCAGAGGAGCTTTACGCCGAGAGCAATCGGCTCTTGGGCCGTCATCTATAAACCTTCAAGACCAAACTCAATGATAACAAGTGCACGAAATGTTTTTGCCGGTACCGTGGCAAAGATCGAACGAGGCGCCATCAACGCCGAAATCACCATCATGCTCAAGGGGGAGACCCCGATCACCTCGATCATCACCAGCAAATCCGTTGACACTCTCGGCCTGAAGAATGGGGTGGTGGCCTATGCCCTCATCAAATCGAGCTCGATCATCATCTGTCAGGAGCTGCACGAGGCCCGGCTGAGCACACGCAATGTCATGCCCGGCATCATCAGAAAGGTGATCGACGGACCGGTCAGCACTGAAGTCGATATTGAAATCGCCGGCGGTACTATCATCTCGGCGGTAATCACTAAAGGAAGCTCGGACAAGCTGTTACTGAACGAGGGCAACCATGCCTGTGCCGCATTCAAGGCCTCATGCGTCATACTCGGAGTAAACTGACCGGTAAATATGAAAAAAATACCCTCATCGGTATTGATGCTCGAACAAAGAAAAAAAACTTGATTTTTTGGAAATCATCGGAAAAATGGTTAACAATCGTTAAGATTTTTACGAAAAAGAGATTCACTCTATCACGATTATGAGCTCAATGACCACAACAACCTCTTCCATCTGCTGTTGCTGTAGCATGGATTATTCCGACACAGGGAGAAACGGAAGGAGAGGGTAGTGCTCATTGACTAATGAAACACCTGCATTCTTGAAAGCCGGTTCTGTGTGTCAGAACCGGCTTTTTTCATTTGCATCGATTTTTTTCATCCAATAACCTTTAGCAAGAACAGAGCATGTCAACACCAAATTCATCACCAGTCTGCGTGGGCATCCCCCTCCCGATCGTCAAGCTCAACCGGGTTGTGCTCCTTGGCGGCATTACCCTCGCCATCCTGCTCCAGCTGCCGGCCGTAACCACCACGCTCTTTTTCATTATCCTTTCAGCGGTGATCTTCGGCAGGAAAGGAAGTCTTATCTTCCTGATCGGATCGAAACTTTTTGCAGGGATAAACGAGAGTGCGCCAACCGAAGACCCTAAACTGATGCGCTTCAACAACAGCATTGCGGCCATCCTCCTCGGAGGGGCGCAGATTGCCTTTCTGCTTGGCTCCCCGCTCACCGGATGGATCCTGTCGGGAACCGTTGCTGTGGCGGCCGCAGTTGCGCTCGGAGGGTTCTGCTTCGGCTGCTTCCTCTTTTACCAGTTCAACCTGCAGCGGTTCCGGCTTTTCGGACCTCAAGAGGCAGTGAAGGAAGGTAACTGAAGCGAATAAAATTTCTTATATCACCACTATCTAGCATCAAAAAAACAAACAAGGAGAGTACCACTATGAGTTCGAACAACTACCGCTTTGAGACGCTGGCACTGCATGCCGGGCAACCGGTCGACGCAACACAGTCGAGAGGAGTGCCGGTCTACCGCACCAGCTCCTACCTTTTCAAGAACACCGAGCACGCGGCAAACCTCTTCGCGCTCAAGGAGCTTGGCAACATCTACACCCGCCTGATGAACCCGACTACAGATGTGCTCGAGCAGCGCATCACGCAGCTTGAGGGCGGCGCGGCATCCGTGGCGCTTGCATCAGGAACTTCCGCTATCTTCTACTCCATCATCACCCTGGCCGAGGCTGGTGACGAGATCGTTGCCGCCAACAATCTCTATGGCGGAACCTACACACAGTTCGATGCAATTCTCCCAAAACTGGGCATCACCGTCAAGTTCGTCGACCCGAAAGATCCCGAGAATTTCCAGAAGGCCATCACCGACAAGACACGGGCACTCTTCATCGAGACCATCGGCAACCCCGTACTTGACTATACCGATGTCAAGGCAGTTGCTGAGGTAGCTCACCGCAACGGGCTTCCGCTGATTGTCGACGCAACCTTCACCACCCCTTACCTGCTCAAGACCATCGAGCTCGGAGCTGATATCGTCGTCAACTCACTGACCAAGTGGATCGGCGGTCACGGCTCAGCCATCGGTGGCATCATCACCGATTCCGGCCGCTTCAACTGGAAAGGCGGACGCCATCCGCTCTTCACCGAGCCTGACAGCAACTATCACGGCCTTCGCTGGGCTATCGACCTCCCGGAACCGCTCGCACCGATCGCTTTCGCGCTCAGGGTCCGTACCGTGCCGCTCAGGAACCTGGGTGCTGCCATCTCTCCCGACAACTCATGGATCTTCATCCAGGGCGCTGAAACCCTCCCTGTCCGCGTTCTGCGACACAGCGAGAATGCGCTGAAGGTTGCCGAATATCTCGAGAAACATCCGGCCGTGGCATGGGTTCGCTATCCGGGTCTGAAAAAAGACCCCTCTCACGCTCTGGCTTCGCGAGACCTGAAAAACGGTTTCGGCGGCATGGTTGTCTTCGGCGTGAAAGGCGGATACGATGCGGCGGTCAAGATCATCGACTCGATCAAGCTCTTCTCCCATGTAGCCAATGTCGGTGATGCCAAGAGCCTTATCCTCCATCCGGCAAGCACCTCGCACAGCCAGCTTACCGAGGAGCAGCAGCGCCAGAGTGGACTGACTCCCGAGCTGATCCGTCTCTCCATCGGCCTTGAACACCCCGATGATTTGATCGATGCGCTCGACGTGGCACTTGAAGGCGAAGAGACAAAAAAGGCCGGCTGGATTTCGCGACTCCTCCACCGATAAGGACGCAATAACCAAACAAAGGTGAACAGGGCATCTTTCATAAGGTGCCCTTACACCCTCTGCTCCATTGCTCGCTCCGGCAATGAACAATGCAGTTTTTTTCAATCGGGGCACGCAATCGACCATGAACAAACACAAGCGGAACATCTCTCTTGTCATCGCCGACACGCAGTTCTTGACCAACGAGGCGCTTCATGCCATTCTTTCGCCGGTATGCAACAACATTCATACCGTCACCACCAAAGCCGGGCTTCTGCAATACCTGCAGACGCAACCGGTCAATCTTATCATAACGGACTATGTCCTCTTCGATTACGGCTCTCTTGACGATCTGGGCGACATCCGCAAAGAGTACCCTGACACACGTATCATCGTGCTCTGCAACGCAATAACCCCCATCAAGATCAAGGAGCTGAACGACGCTGGCGTCAACAACATCGTCCTGAAAACCGATGAAGGTGATGAAATTTTCCATGTGATCGACGCTGCCATGAAGGGGAAGAAATACTATTCAGGCAACGTGCTCGATATTCTCCTGAAAAAGGATGGCCCCATCGAGGATGCGACTCTCCTGACAGCAACCGAAATCGAGGTGGTGCGCCAGATCGCCGCCGGACTCTCCACAAAGGAGATCGCGGTAAAAAAACACATCAGCTTCCATACCGTCATGACGCACAGAAAGAACATTTTCAGAAAACTGGGGGTCTCAAGCAGTCCTGAGCTGATGATGTACTCCATCAAAGCCGGGCTGATCGACAATATCGAATACCATATTTGACCATATACCCGATTTGCGGTAGTAAAGATGCCGCTTAAGGGGGATTTACTTTTCGAGGGATATTCTTCATCTTAATCTTATTCTTAAACGTCTAAACTGACACACACATGGGACGCATTGCAAAAAAACTGACCGACCTTATCGGCAACACCCCGCTCCTCGAGCTCGCAAACTTCAATCGCGAGCACGAAGCGCAGGCAACTGTTATCGCCAAACTCGAATATTTCAATCCCGGTGGCAGTGTCAAGGACCGTATCGGCTTCTCCATGATCGAGGATGCTGAGAAAAGAGGCGTGCTCAAACAGGACACCGTCATCATCGAGCCGACCAGCGGCAACACCGGTATCGCTCTTGCATTCATCGCTGCAGCCAAGGGATACAAGCTTATCCTCACGATGCCCGAAACCATGAGCATTGAGCGCAGGAACCTCCTCAAGGCCCTCGGCGCCGAGCTGGTGCTGACACCTGGCCCTGAAGGAATGCCGGGAGCAATCAGAAAAGCCGAAGAGCTCCACTCCCAGTATCCGAACTCCTTTCTTCCCCAGCAGTTCAAGAACCTTGCTAACCCTGAGATCCACCGCAAGACGACTGCCGAGGAGATATGGAAGGATACCGACGGAAAGGTCGACATCTTTGTCAGCGGCGTAGGCACCGGCGGCACCATCACCGGCGTCGGCGAGGTCCTCAAGCAGCGCAACCCCGGAGTGAAGATCGTTGCTGTCGAGCCTTTCGACTCCCCGGTCATCTCAGGCGGAAAACCTGGACCTCACAAGATCCAGGGCATCGGCGCGGGCTTCATCCCCGATATCCTCAACACCGGCGTTATCGACGAGATCGTCCTTGTCAAAAATGAGGATGCACTCAAGACCGGACGCACCCTTGCAAGAACCGAAGGCCTCATTGTGGGCATCTCCTCCGGAGCAGCAGCATATGCCGCCATCCAGCTTGCACAGCGCGAAGAGAACAAAGGCAAGAACATCGTCGTCATCCTCCCCGATACCGGCGAACGCTACCTCTCTACGCTCCTCTACCAGTTCGAGCCTGAGCAGGCAAGCATCTAAGAGCGCATAATTCCGTCCGGGCCGAATCTTTGGCCCGGATTGTCTTTCCCTTTAGAAAAAACCGCTTAAAAAAACCGGGCAGACACCCGGCATGGGGGAGTGTTTTTTATTATGACAACCAGAAGCAACAGCGTCATCGAAGAGGCGATCCGGCTTTTAAGCGAAAAGGAGGAGGATAACTACGGCTATCTGCCTCACCCGGAGCTGCCACTGCCTTCAATTGAGAAGCTTAAAGAGATTGTCGAACTGATTCGCTCCATCGTCTTCCCCGGCTTCTTTGGAGGCCCCGTCCTTCGCCCCCAGTCCCTGCCCCATTTCCTCGGAGTCCGGATCGAAAAACTCAACGGTCTGCTCGCCGAGCAGCTGCTGAGCGTTCAGCAGTTCGAGCCCGGCAGCAACGGCTCCTCGAACGCTTCCGAAAAGGCCGCTGAACATGCCCGCCAGTTTATCGGAATCCTTCCCGACATTCGACGCAAACTCCTGACTGACGTTCAGGCGATATTCGACGGTGATCCTGCCGCAAAGAACCATGGCGAGATCATCCTCTGCTACCCATCCATTCGGGCCATGATCAATCACCGTGCTGCGCATGCCCTGCTCTCGCTCGGCGTACCGCTCATTCCGAGGATCATTTCGGAGATGGCCCACTCCGAAACCGGCATCGATATCCATCCCGGCGCCCATATCGGCGACTACTTCTGCATCGATCACGGCACCGGTGTCGTCATCGGCGAGACCTGCATCATCGGCAACCATGTCCGGCTCTATCAGGGAGTGACCCTGGGTGCAAAAAAATTCGCGCTTGATGATGAAGGCAACCCGGTAAAGGATCTGCCGCGCCACCCCATTATTGAGGACAACGTCGTCATCTACTCAAACGCCAACGTTCTCGGACGCATCACCATCGGCAGAAACTCGGTGATCGGCGGCAACGTATGGCAGACCAAATCTCTTCCGCCTGACTCAAGAGTGCTGCAGCAGAAAGCTGTCGAAAGCAGCTTTACCGACGGACTCGGCATCTGAAGAGACAGGCATAAAATATTCTAACAGAAACGACCACCATTTAACCTCAGCGAGCAACCATGTCAAACCCACAACAGGAATCCGGCACTCTTCTGCAGCGCAGTGTAACAACGCATGTTGCAAGAAATCTGGCAAACACGACCAAAACGGCGCCACAGATGATGTCCATAACCCCGAGATGGCTGCTCA
The DNA here is from genome assembly GCA_903824045.1 of uncultured Chlorobiaceae bacterium. GTDB lineage: Bacteria > Bacteroidota > Chlorobiia > Chlorobiales > Chlorobiaceae > Chlorobium. Next base: position 204,436 of record CAIJVD010000023.1, on the reverse strand, counting down.
AGCTGCTCCCGTGGGTTCATGTCTCATCAGGCACCTACCGCGTCAACCGCACCAAAATCGAACTGCAGAAACCCGAGCGCATCGGCATCACCTTTCATGAGGGGATCGCCTCCTTCAGGCCTGACGCGCTGAAGAACATTCCGCTCTTCGCCTCCTTCGATGACGATACCGTATCGCGAATCGCCAAGAAGTTCGTGCTTGAAGAGGCGGAACTCGGCAGCACCCTTATCCTCGAAGGAGAGGACCGCCACAAGATCTTCATCATCGCACACGGCCAGGTCGAGATCCTCAGCAAGGGGCTGCACGGTGAAGACCTCCGCATCGCAATCCTGACGGAGGGCGAGTACTTCGGTGAGCATGACCTCGTCTCCGAAAAACCCTCCTCGGTCACCATCCGCACCATCACGCCGGGCTCCTTCTTCTCGCTCTCGAGTGACGATATCGACAAACTCTTCAAGGAGTCCCCTTCACTCAAGGAGTCCTTCAAGAGTGCGGTCGATGAGTACCTGAAAATCCGCTCAACCGTCAACACCCACGGCGAAAAGCATATCGACCTTGTGGCCGGATTTGCCGAGAATGTCATCATCCCGGAGACCTACGTCGACTACACGAACAAGCCGCGCGAGTACTCGCTGCAGGCCATCCAGACCGTCGTGCGCGTCCACACCCGGGTCTCCGACCTCTACAACGAGCCCTACAACCAGATAGAGCAGCAGATGCGCCTGACAATCGAGGGCATCAAGGAGCGTCAGGAGTGGGAGTTCATCAACAACCCCGATTTTGGCCTTCTGCACTCGGTCGACCCCGGCCAGCGCATCAGCACCCGCTACGGCACCCCGACCCCCGATGACCTTGATGACCTGCTCACGAAGGTGTGGAAAAAACCGGCCTTCTTCATCGCCCATCCGAAAGCGATTGCGGCGTTCGAGCGCGAGTGCACCTGGCGCGGTGTGCCTCCGGCCACCATCAACCTCTTTGGCACTCCGGTCCTGACCTGGCGCGGTGTACCACTGATCCCCAGCGACAAGCTCGAGATCAACAAGAACAAGTCCGGCCAGGGCACGACCAGCATCATCCTCGTGCGTGTCGGCGAAAACGAGCAGGGCGTTGTAGGTCTGCATCAGGCTGGCATCCCCGGCGAGATCAGCCCGAGCCTTTCGGCAAGGCTGATGGGCCTCGACAAGCTTGGTGTAGCTGCATATCTCTTGACCCTCTACTCATCGCTCGCCGTGCTCACCGATGACGCGCTTGCGGTCCTTGAGAACGTCGAGGTCGGCTACTATCACGATTACGAACATCGCAAAACCGTAGCAAAAGCAAAATAACAGCGTCCGTAAACCGCCCGTGTGGTATGTGCCACACGGGATTACCCGATATCCAATGCCAAGAGAACACGAACAGGCGGCTATTCCAGGCATCGAGAGTGAGGCGCTGAACCCTGTGCTGATTGCGCAAATCGCCAGCCGTATCTTCAATGAAGCTCCCGAGGCCTCAAGTGTGCCGAGATATGAGAGCGATATCCATGATGCTCCCTCGTCACTTGCCCGGAGCTTCGCCGATAAGACGGTTCCCCTCTCCACCACCGGGAACGAGCACCTGCCTTCCGGACTCCAGCAGCCCGAACTGCCCTATTTTCCCGATGATCTTCATTCCGGGCCGGAGCATGATTTCTACTTTCTTCCGGGTGCAGAGGAAGAGAAGCCTCAGCCGCTCGGCCACCATGCCAACAAGCTGACTGAGCAGCAGAACTACTCAGAGAACAGCAATGGTTCATACGGACTCGAACAGTTCATCCAGCGCACACTGCCGCCAAAACCTGCATCCGCCAACGGTTTTGAGGGGGCCTCTCCGAAGAGCCTTACGCCATTTTTCACCACACTCGGCGGCGGACTGCCGGGAGAGGATGAGCTCTCCTTCCAGATACTCCTTGCGGCGGCACAGGAGAGCGGTACCGAAATCGCAACAAAGAGTATCGCCCCCGAAACAGTGGCGCCAAAGCTGATTCAGGAGCAGCTTCCAGAACTGCCGAAAGCACCCTCCTCTCCCGCAGCTCCGGCAAATGGGCAGTGCTATGCAGAGAGGCTCTACCGCACATTCGAGCAGCAGCAGGGATCACCTGGTCTCGACCGCATCTTCGACTCGCTCCGCGGTGGCACCACATTGCCCGCAACCGGTTATCCTGCACTTCCCTCAACAGCTCATGCAGGAGATTTTGGTGAGTTCGACCGTTCGGCGGCGGTGCGTCCGGAACTTCCCGGCAGGGCTCCGGCTCCGGTGTTGCCATCGGGAGGCCCTGCCCTGCCGGAGAGCTCGCTTGCGCCCTTCAGCCTGCCTGAAACCGCTGTGGAGCCCTACTACTTTCTGCGGAAACCCAAAGCACCAATCACAAAAACCGAAGGGTTTGACGTCACCACCATCCGCAAGGATTTTCCGGTCTTGCATCAGAAAATCCACGGCAAGCAGCTCGTCTGGTTCGACAATGCGGCTACAACACAGAAACCGCTGAGCGTCATCAACGCTGTAGCACAGTTCTACGCGACCGACAACTCCAACATCCATCGCGGCGCCCACACCCTGGCCGCACGGGCGACCGACGCCTACGAGGGCGCTCGCGAGAAGATCCGCCAGTTCATCGGCGCAGGCTCAGCCTCGGAGATCATCTACGTCAGAGGCACAACCGAAGGGATCAACCTGGTCGCCCAGACCTGGGGGCGGAAGTTCCTCCAGCCGGGTGACGAGATCGTCCTCTCCATCCTTGAGCACCATGCCAACATCGTGCCGTGGCAGATGGTAGCGCATGAACGTGGCGCTAAAATAAAGGTGGTGCCGGTCAACGAGCGGGGGGAGATTATCCTCGAAGAGTACACAAAACTGCTCGGTCCGCGCACGCGCTTCGTCTCACTCACGCAGGCATCGAACGGCCTCGGCACCATCCTGCCGATCAGGGAGATGATTCAGCTCGCCAAGCGTCATGACGCAAAGGTGCTCATCGACGGAGCACAGTCCGTCGCCCATATTCCTGTCAACGTGCAGGATCTCGATGCGGATTTCTTCGTCTTTTCAGGCCACAAGATCTTCGCCCCTACCGGCATCGGCGCCCTCTACGGCAAGCGGGAGCTGCTTGAGCTCATGCCACCGTGGCAGGGCGGCGGCAACATGATTCAGGATGTGCGCTTCGAGGAGACCATCTACAACGAGCCTCCGGCAAAGTTCGAGGCCGGCACCCCATCTATCGGCGATGCGGTGGGGCTCGGCGCAGCGCTCGACTATGTCAGAAAGATAGGGCTCGAGAACATCGCCCGTTACGAGCATGAGCTGACCGGGTACGGCATGGAGCGGCTCGGGAGCATTCCCGGTGTACGCCTGATCGGAACTGCGAAAAACAAGGTGGGGGTACTCTCGTTCGTTTTGAACAACCTCTCCAACGAGGAGGTCGGCAAGAGGCTCGACCAGGAGGGGATCGCCGTGCGCACCGGGCACCACTGCACGCAGCCCTCCCTGCGCCGGTTCGGCGTAGAAGGCACCATCCGCCCGTCGCTCGCATTCTACAACACCAAAGAGGAGATCGACCGGCTTGCCGATGTGATCAACCATATCCAGCGGCGGTAAGCAGGAGGAAATGCCCCGCGGCTGGCGCTAATGAGTGAAAAGCTTTATGCCGTGGGGAAAATCCGGAAAATATCGATTATCTTTGACACTGTCATTCTATAGCAACAAGCGCAGCAGAGAGTTCATGCAGTTTGAAACCCTTGCCATCCATGACGGGCAGGCACCCGATCCCCAGACCGGATCGGTGACTGTTCCGGTCTACCAGACCTCGACCTTCGGGCGTGAAGCGCTCTCCGATCGTCCGGAATTCTTCTACTCGAGAATCGGGAATCCGACCCGTCAGGCACTCGAATCGACCCTCGCCCTTCTTGAAAACGGCCGTCACGGGCTGGCCTTTGCCTCCGGAGTTGCCGCGGCACTGGCGGCGATGCAGGTGCTGAAGCCCGGAGACCATGTTGTGGCCGGCAACGACATCTACGGCGGCTCCTACCGCATTTTCGAGCAGCTGCTGCGCCCCTGGGGGGTCTCGACCACCTACGCTGAAAACGAGAGCAGTGAAGCCTACACGGCCGCCGTCACTCCGGCGACGAAACTGATATGGCTCGAAACCCCTTCCAATCCGCTGCTGCAGCTTACCGACATCCGGGCGATTTCGGACGTTGCAAAAAAGAGGGGAATAGTCACCGCGGTTGACAACACCTTTTCCAGCCCCTATTTCCAGCGTCCGCTGGACCTTGGAGCTGATATTGTTGTACACAGCACCACCAAATATCTCAGCGGGCACAGTGACGTCATCGGCGGAGCAGTAGTAACTTCTGACGAGCAGCTTCACAAAATCATAAAAAACTACCAGGGCGCAGCGGGCGCTGTGCCTGCTCCCTGGGACTGCTGGCTCGTCTTGCGCGGACTGAAAACCCTGAAAATTCGCATGAAGGAGCATGAGGCCTCGGCCCTGCACCTTGCAACCCTGCTGGAAAAGCACCCTGCGGTGGAACGGGTTTTCTACCCCGGTCTCTCCTCCCATCCCCAGCACGGGCTGGCCAAAGAGCAGATGAGCGGCTTCGGCGGCATGCTCACCATTGCACTGAAAGGCGGGCTCCCTGCGGTTGAAAAACTGATTGCCGGGGTCAAGCTCTTCGTTCTCGCCGACAGTCTCGGAGGGGTTGAGTCGCTCATAGCTTCACCTGCAAAAATGACACTCGGCGCCCTCACGCCGGAAGAGCGGCGCAGGAGAGGGTGCACCGACAATCTTGTCCGTCTCTCGATAGGCCTCGAGAGCGCGGCTGACCTTGAAACCGACCTTCTGCAGGCACTCGAAGGATAAGAGGAATGCCATAAATCGCCACGAACTTCTCTGGTAAATGATTACTATTCAGCTTAACGGAAAACAAGAGACACTCCCGCCCGGTTCAACCGTCGAGACCCTTTTGCCTATTATCGGCTCTGACGGAAAGAGTGTGGCGGTGGTGGTTAACGATCATATCGTCCGCCCCGAAAACCGCTCGTCGCACCTGCTTCAGGATGGCGATCATATTGAGATTCTGGTGTTTGCCGGCGGCGGGTGATTTCAGAAAGAATTATGTAACCTATGGACTCCCTACAGCTCGGCTCCTATACTTTTTCATCCCGCCTGATTCTCGGCACAGGAAAATTCAGCAATGCGGATGTGATGCTCGATGCCGTCCGCTCATCCGGCACGCAGCTCGTCACGGTGGCATTGCGCCGATTCAACCGTGATATGGCAGAAGACGACCTTTTTGGCCCCCTTTCGGCAATGGAGGGGATAACCCTCATGCCGAACACATCAGGGGCATCAACGGCGGCGGAAGCTGTCAGGGCGGCGCATATTGCCCGTGAGCTTTCCGGAAGCCCCTTCATCAAGGTTGAGATCCATCCGAACCCGCAGCATCTCATGCCGGACCCGATAGAGACCTATGAGGCATCCCGGATCCTCGCCAAAGAGGGATTTCTCGTCATGCCCTACATATCGGCCGATCCGGTTCTGGCCAAGAGACTCGAGGAAGCCGGCTGTGCATCGGTCATGCCGCTCGGCTCGGCGATCGGCAGCGGGCAGGGACTCGGCACCGCCGACATGCTCTCGATCATCATCCGCGAAAGCAGGATTCCGGTCATTGTCGACGCCGGCCTGCGCTCCCCCTCCGAAGCCGCCGCGGCGATGGAGATGGGCTGCTCGGCTGTGCTGGTCAACAGTGCCGTGGCAGCGGCCTCGAACCCTCCGGAGATGGCCGCGGCTTTTGCCGGTGCGGTCGAGGCTGGTCGCAGGGCGTTCAATGCCGGACTGATGCAGCGGAGCGGCAGTGCCGTTGCAACCAGCCCTCTCACCTCATTTCTGGGAACAGGCGCATGACACCTCTACCCGACTGGCTGACAGAGGAGCGTGATTCCCGGGCACTTGCGTCCATGCTTGCCAACTCCTCTCCGGCCTCTCTTGAACAGCTTGCCGCAGAATCGAGAGCGATCACCCTGCGCCGTTTCGGCCGCACCATGTCGCTTTACGCACCGCTCTACCTCTCGAACTACTGCTCAAGCGGCTGCGCCTACTGCGGATTCGCCTCCGACCGGACAACGGTGCGCCGCCGCCTCGAATCCGACGAGCTCCAGCGTGAGCTCCTGGCAATGAAAAAACTGGGCATCAGCGATATCCTGCTCCTGACCGGTGAGCGTACAAGCCGGGCCGACTTCGACTACCTCCGCCGCTCGGTCGAGAGAGCCTCGAAAGAGATGCAGAGGGTTTCGGTCGAGGCCTTCCCGATGAGCGTCAGCGAGTACCGGAAACTCGCGGAGTGCGGCTGCTCGGGGGTCACCATCTATCAGGAGACCTACGACCGCGAGCGCTACGAAGCGCTTCACCGGTGGGGACCTAAAAAGGACTTTATCGAGCGGCTTGAAACGCCCCGGAGGGCGCTCGAGGGGGGTATCAAAAGTGTTGGGCTCGGCGTTCTTCTCGGCCTCTCCGAACCGGTGGAGGACGCTCTTCGGCTCTACCGCCATCTGCGCCACCTCGGTCGCACCTGGTGGCGCGCCGGCATGTCGGTATCCTTCCCCCGCATGCGTCCCCAGACCGGCGGCTATGAGCCACCCTTTCCCGTGGACGACCGCCTCCTTGCGCGCATGATCTTCGCCTTCCGCATCGCCCTGCCCGATGTAGAGCTGGTACTCTCGACCAGGGAGAGCGCCCCCTACCGCGACGGCATGGCTGGACTTGGCGTCACCCGAATGAGCATTGCAAGCCGAACCACTGTCGGCGGCTATGACGATCCTGAAAGTGCGGAAAAGGGGCAGTTCGACGTCTCGGATGACCGCACAGCAGAGGAGTTCTGTCTTGCCCTGCGCGCCCGAAACATTGAACCGGTCTTCAAGAACTGGGAGCCAGCCTACAACGGCCCCTCTCACACAGAGAGTACCCAAACAGAGAGAGAGGAAAAAGAGCCATGCCACTGAACAACCAGCAGAAAGAGCGATACCAGCGCCACCTCTCGCTCCCGGAGATCGGCCACTCAGGTCAGGAAAAACTGCTCCGCTCAAAGGTGCTTGTCGTCGGCACCGGCGGGCTCGGCTCGCCTGCGGCCTTCTACCTTGCCGCGGCAGGCGTTGGCACGATCGGCCTCATGGATGGCGACAGCGTTGAATTGAGCAACCTCCAGCGCCAGATTTTGCACACAACCGCCTCGCTCGGCCAGAAGAAAGTCGACTCTGCATCTAACCTGCTGAGAGAACTCGACCCCGCCATCCGGCTCCAGCTCCACCCATTCCGCCTGAATGCAGAGAATGCGCCGGAGATCCTTGCCAACTACGACTTCGTGATCGACGCCACCGACAACTTCCCCTCAAAATTCCTGATAGCAAAAGCCTGCCATGCGGCCTCAAAGCCCTACTCGCACGCAGGAATCAAGGCATTCTACGGCCAGACCATGACCGTCCATCCCGGTGAAAGTGCCTGCTACGGCTGCGTCTTTCATGAAGAGGGCACTCCTCTTCCATCGACCCCTGCCGGACCGATAGGTGCGCTCCCCGGCGTTATCGGCTCGATACAGGCTATTGAAGCGATCAAATGGGTGCTCTCAATCGGCACACCTCTCACCAACACCGTTCTGACCTTCGATGCCCTCTCCATGGAGGCAAGAAGGGTCCCCGTAAAACGTGACACTCACTGCCCGCTCTGCGGCAAGAGGTAACGACAGGGCTCTTCTAACAGATCCTCGGGAGCTGCTCTCCAAGCGGAAGGTCGATAATTCGGCGGGTGCCGAAGGGTGTTCGCATGACCACCATGCCGGGATGGTCGCCGACGACTGAGCCGATAATGACCGCATCACGGCCCGCTTCACTCTGGCGCATCACCTCAACGGCCAGCTCCGCTTCAGCGGCAGGAACACAGACAATCAGCTTTCCTTCATTGGCTACATGCAGCGGGTCGATACCGAGCAGTTCGCAGGCACCCCTGACCTCCCCCTTGACGGGAATTGCCGACTCCTCGATCTCGATCCCCTTGCCGGATGAGGCCGCCAGCTCGTTCAGCGTTGCAGCCACCCCTCCTCTGGTAGGGTCACGCATGGCATGAACTCCCGCCACAGCGTCAAGCAGAGAGGAGATCATGGCGTTCAGCGGGGCGCAGTCGCTCTTGATCCGTGATTGAAAGGAGAGCCCTTCGCGCGAGGTCATGATAGCCATGCCGTGATCACCGACGCTGCCCGAGAGGATGACGGTGTCCCCCGCTTGCAGGTTACGGCACGAGAGGTCGCTCCCCTCACGGATGATGCCGATCCCCGAGGTATTGATGAAAATTTGGTCGCACTGACCCCTGCCGACGACCTTGGTGTCACCGGTCACGATCATGACATCGGCCTTGCGCGCAGCTTCGGCCATGCTTTTGACGATACGCTCAAGGTCGGAGAGCGAAAAACCCTCCTCAAGCACGAATCCTGCGCTGAGGTAGAGCGGCCGGGCACCGCCGACCGAAAGATCGTTTACGGTCCCGTTGACAGCAAGCTCGCCGATGTTGCCACCCGGAAAAAAGACCGGACTGACCACATAGGTGTCGGTAGTAAATGCCGTCCGCCCAGGAGGAAGGTCGAGCTTGGCCTGGTCATCAAGAAGATCAAGAAAAACGTTGGAGAGGTGGGGCATGAAAACGCGCTGCATGAGTGCCTGCGAGAGTCGCCCTCCGGCACCGTGCGCCATCTGGACGGTTTCGTGATGCTGTATCGGGGAGGGACAAAGAGGGGTGAAGGTCATAGGGAGTCGAAGGTTCGGTGATAGTTATAGTATGCGGCGCAGGCCCCTTCGGAGGAGACCATGGTCGCGCCAAGCGGGTGCTGGGGAGTGCACTCCCGACCGAATGCCGCGCAGCCGTCGGGCTTCAGCACTCCCTGCAGAACGCTTCCGCTCATGCAGAGGGGGGACTCGTCGGCATGGATATGGGCAACATCAAACTTTTTGCAGGCATCAAAACGGGAGAACTCCTCCCTGAGGCCCAGACCGCTGGCTGGAATGAGTCCGATGCCGCGCCACTGCCGGTCGGTGACCTCGAAGACCTTTGCAATGGTCTGCTTCGCTGCGAGGTTCCCTTCGCGGCTGACCACCCTGCCGTAGCGGTTGACCACCTCGGCTCGCCCCGCCTCACAGAGCTCGACCGTTTCAAGAATGCCCGCAAGCAGGTCGACCGGCTCGAAACCGGTAGGCACAACAGGAACATTGAACTCGCGCGCCACCGGTTCATACTCCTCATAACCCATGATGGCGCAGACATGGCCGGCGGCAAGAAAGCCCTGCACCCGGTTGGCGGGAGAGGAGAGAATGGCCTTCATCGCCGGCGGCACCATCACCTGGCTCACCAGAACGCTGAAGTTCTCTATCCCTTCACGTGATGCCTGATAAACCGCCATGGCGTTTGCGGGAGCAGTAGTCTCAAAGCCAACTGCAAAAAAAACCACCTCTTTCTGCGGATTTTCACGGGCAATACGAAGCGCGTCGAGAGGAGAGAAAACAATGCGCACGTCCCCGCCCTGGCTGCGCACCATGAAGAGGTCGCTTGAAGAGCCGGGAACCCGCAGCATGTCGCCGAAACTGGTAAAAATCACCTCTTTGCGGGTGGCGATAACAAGGGCGCGTTCAATTGATTCGAGCGGAGTGACGCAGACCGGGCATCCCGGACCGTGCACAAGCTCTATCTGCTCCGGAAGAAGCTGGTCGATGCCGTTGCGGAGAATGGAGTGGGTCTGCCCGCCACAGATCTCCATGATGGTCCACCGCCTGGTGGCTTTGCGGCCAATAGCGTCAAGAATTTTGCGGGCAAGGGCGGGATCGCGGTATTCGTCGATATATTTCATGCGGAGCCCCTCATATCTGGTCCGGGGAAGGAAGCTCTTCATCAATATCAAAGGCACCGCTCTCGATCAGCTCCTGCCAGAGCTTCAGGCTCTCTGATGCCTCGGCTTCATCGATGATTTTCAGGGCGAACCCGGCATGAACGATGGTGTACTGGCCAACCTCTATTTCGGGAACGTACTCCAGGCACGCCCTTGTGGTCGCGCCATTGACATCGATAGTGCCCATGCTGAGGCCGTTTTCATCGAAACGTTCAAGAAGTTTTCCGGGTATGGCAAGACACATCGCTGGCGGGATTTCAGGTTTTGAGAAAGATAAGAATATAGGGAGAAAAAGGACAACAGGGATTACTGGACCCCTTTGTAGTTGCCCTTAAGGTAGCTGCGGCCGATCATGGCCTGGCCGAGAGAGAGTCCTCCGTCATTTGAGGGCACCCGGGCGTGGGTCAGCACACGGAACCCTGCTGCCTGGAGTTCACGCTGCAGCGTCTCAAAGAGCAGTGCATTCTGGAAGACGCCGCCGCTCAGGGCTACGGTTTTTATGCTGGAACTCTCTGCGGCCTTGCCGACAGCCTCAAGGAAACAGTTAACGAGCGCCCGGTGGAAGCGCCGACTGATCTCGCCGGCGGCCACCCCTTGCTGCAGGGCTCGAGCGGCATCCTGCACAATCGGTGACACCATCATGCGCCACAGCCCCCCATGCAGCTCAAGCCCGGAGCGAAAAGCATGCTCGCCCATGCTCCCCCCTGCGGCATGCATCAGCCCGATTGCAGCCTCCCCCTCGCAGGTGATATCAAGGCCAATACCGCACATGGCGGCCACCGCGTCGAAGAGCCGCCCGCAACTCGATGTCTCAAAAACACCAACATGTTTATCGAGCAGCTCCTTCAGAGGCGCGATCTGCGGCTCGATGCTTTTCTTGTGCATGAACGCCAGATCGGGCAAAGCCTCGCAGCTCCTGTGGAGATAGCCGAGTGCGGCCCTCCAGGGGTGCAGGACAGCGGCGTCCCCACCCGCGAGCGGCATCGGCTCAAGGGCGGCAAACCGCTCTGCTCCCTCAAACCCGCCGATCAAGAGCTCGCCTCCCCATATAGTGCCGTCGGCTCCATATCCCGTGCCGTCAAGAATAAGCCCGATGACCGGGCCACTCTCCCGGTTTTCGGCAAGGCAGGATGCCATATGGGCATGATGATGCTGAACGGCGAGCACCGCCCTCTCCTGCCTCTGGGCCCACAGCGAACTCATGTATGAGGGGTGCAGGTCGTGGACGATGAGTTCGGGCGATGCCTGAAAGAGGTGCTGCAGATGGGACGCGACATGCTCAAAGTGGCTGTAGGCCTCGAGGTTTTTCATGTCGCCGATATGCTGGCTCAAGAGCGCATGGCGCCCCTTCAGAAGGGTAATGGTGTTTTTGAGCTCGCCTCCGGTTCCCAGAACGACCGGGCCATCTTCACAGAGAGAGATCGGCGCCGGCACGTAGCCCCGGCTTCGTCTGATCTGGCGCAGCCGGCCGGACAGAAAGATGGTGACAGAATCATCGCACTTGATAGCGATCGGGCGGTCATGCATGACAAACCAGTCGGCAATCCCGCCAAGACGAAGGATAGCCTCTTCGGGTTCATGGACAATCGGCTCCTCGCTGAAGTTGGCACTGGTCATCACCAGTGCGGAGATGCCCCCTTCAAAAAGCAGCAGATGGAGCGGAGTATAGGGGAGCATCACGCCAAGCCGGTCGTTGCCGGGCGCCACAGAGGGGGCAAGCGAAAAGCCCTGCCCCTTTTTGAGCAGCACGACGGGGGCCTCCGCAGAGTGCAGCGCCTCCTCCTCACCGGGGCAGACCTCGCACTGCTCCATGACCGACCGGCAGTCGCGCATCATCACGGCAAAAGGCTTGGCCTGGCGCCCTTTGCGCGCTCTCAACCGCTGCACTCCCTCTTCATTTTGTGCGTCGACGGCCAGATGAAAGCCGCCGAGCCCCTTGATGGCCAGAATCATCCCGCTCTTCAGCAGTGCGATCGCACGGAGCGTGGCATCAACACCATCAACAGGCTGGCCCGTGGCATCGAGCAGGGAGAGCGCCGGTCCGCATACCGGGCAGGCGACGGGCTCTGCGTGAAAGCGCCGGTCGAGGGGATCGTGGTACTCCCGGGCACACTCCGGGCAGAGCGGAAAAGAGTGCATTGAGGTGAAGGGGCGGTCGTAAGGCAGGCGCTCGACAATCGTATAGCGCGGCCCGCAGTTGGTGCAGTTGATGAAGGGGTAGCGAAACCGGCGATTTGAAGGGTCCAGAAGCTCGCGGCGGCAATCCGGACAGATGGCGATATCGGGAGGGATGAGGGTCTCGACCTCACACTCCGAGCTCGACTCCCCGATCGAAAAGCCCTCTTCGGCCGTCGGCTCGAGAGCACTCTCTTCGCAGGACTCGATCCTTGCAAGGGGCGGTGCCTCCTCTTGCAAAGCGAGGCGGAATGCATCAATGACGGTGTGCGGCCCCTCTATCTCGATCAGAACGCCGGAGGGTGTGTTGCGGATAAAGCCCGAAAGCACAAGCCTGTGAGCAAGCCGGTAGACGAAGGGCCTGAACCCCACCCCCTGCACGATGCCGTTGACCAGCAGGCTGCGGCGAATAGGTGCACCGGCCTCCTCTTGGCTCAACGCCTCTGGAGCCGCGTTTCGATCCACCGCTTCCACTCTTCGAGCCCCTCACCGGTTTTTGCCGACACCTCCAGCCACTCAAGATGATGGTTGACACGAAGCGCGTTCTGGCGGCATTTGACCGGATCAAACTCCACATAGGGGAGAAGATCGGTCTTGTTGAGAATACAGAGGTTTGCCTCATGGAACATGGTCGGGTACTTGAGCGGCTTGTCATCCCCCTCGGTAACGCTGATAATGACGACCTTCAGTGCCTCTCCGAGATCGAAAAGCGCAGGACAGACAAGATTGCCGACATTTTCTATGAAGAGAAGAGAGTTGTCCACGAGATCGAGCTCTGCAAGCGCGCCCTTGACCATCTGCGCATCGAGATGACATCCCGAGCCGGTATTGATCTGTATGACCGGCACGCCGAGCGCCTGGATCCGCAGAGCATCATTGGTTGTCTGCTGGTCGCCCTCGATAACGGCGACTGGAATGAAGGGCTTGAGCACGGGAATAATCTTTTCAAGCAGTGTGGTCTTGCCTGAGCCCGGAGAGCTCAGGAGGTTGAGCACAAAGATGTTTCGCGCCTCGAAGTAGCCCCGGTTTCTCTCGGCAAGCAGATTGTTCTTCTGCAGAACATCCTGCTCGAGCAAGACCTTCCGGCTTGCGGCCTCGTGATGATGATGCTCGTGATCGTGACCCGCTCCGTGATGATGGTGTTCAGCATCACCCTCAAGATGGACATGATAGCCGCTTTGGCCGGGCTTGCGGAGCACCGCTCCGCCTTCAGTAGAACAACCGCAGGTATCGCACATCCGCTACTTTCCCTCCTCTTCGATGGTGAATGACTTGATTTTAAACTCTTCGCCCGACACAATCTGCACCCTCAGCGAGCGGCAGGCGGGGCACTCTGCATAATAAAAGGAGACCGGGAAGCTCGTGGCGCACTCGCTGCACAGGCCGACCCCTTGAGGCTCCTCGATTGCAAGACGGGCTCCCTCGGCAATGGTGCCTTTGGCCGCAGCCTCAAAACAGAAGCTGAGCGACTCCGTCTCGATACCAGCCAGCCGGCCGACAAGCAGCTCGACCTCCGACACCCTTCCTGGGCCCTCACCCGCGGCTTTTGCCTCGATCGCCTCAATGATCGAAAGCGCAATGCTCATTTCATGCATAGAATTGCTCGGAAATACAGTACCAATGGAAGCCTCGGGTCCTATGTTTTTTATCCTCTTCAAGGTAATTCATCCAACCATATTTTTTTGTAAATTCACGGGACAATTCTTTTGCCAAGCCACAAACACCTCTCGACATTGAAGCACCTTACCGGATTATGCAATGCACGGCCGAGTGATATCACCGCGCTTCTCGACATGGCTGCCGGATTCAAAAAAGAGTTGACTTCGGGAGATCCCCTCTTTGAACCCCTCTTGAAAAACAGGCGCATCGCTCTGGTCTTTTTTGAGAACTCGACCAGAACCCGTTTCTCCTTTGAGATAGCCGCTCGCCATCTTGGGGCGGGAACACTGAATTTCAGCGCTTCATCGAGCAGCGTCAGCAAGGGAGAGACCCTGAGCGATACCATCAGAAACCTCGAAGCGATGCAGGTGGACGGCTTTGTGCTGCGCCACCCCTCTTCAGGAGCGGCTGATCTCATTACCACCATAACAACGAAACCGGTCATCAATGCCGGTGACGGCTCGCATGAGCACCCGACCCAGGCCCTGCTCGACATGTTCACGCTCCGCGAACATTTCGGAACCCTCAAGGGACTCAAGGTAATCATTATCGGCGACGTGCTTCACAGCCGGGTTGCCCGCTCAAACATCTACGGCCTTCAGGCGGCAGGTGCGGAGGTTGGCCTCTGCAGCCCGGTGACACTCCTCCCCTTTGACCCGTCGCGACTCGGAGTCACCCTCTTCACCGATCTTGATTGCGCCATAGCATGGGCCGACAGCGCAATCGTGCTGCGCCTGCAGCTCGAACGCGCAACGGGTGGCTACCTCCCCTCGCTCGAGGAGTACTCGTTTCACTACGGCCTGACGGACGATCGGCTCGAAAGGATTCAGAAGCATCTCCTGGTGCTTCATCCCGGCCCGATCAACCGGGAAATAGAGATTTCAAACCATGTGGCCGACCGGATTCAGCCGCCAGGCTACTCCAAAAGCATGCTGCTCGAGCAGGTGACCAACGGTGTCGCCATCCGCATGGCAGTGCTGAACACGCTCCTTGGAGGTATCTCACCGGCCTGATGATAACCCCTTTAACACACTATCGAGACCCTGATTATGAATCGCGCCCGTTCCCGGAACAAATCACCCCTTCTCTGCTTCGTTTTTTTTCTTCTCTCGCTCAACGCCGCTGCCGCTGAACCGGCGAACAGTTCCGCATCAAAGACGCTGTTCGCTCCGCTAACGGCCGACCCGATGGAGCCGAGGATTGCCATAATGCCAAGGATTGGCGAGCGATTGCTCCAGCTCGACATCGGCTCATCGGCCGACCTTTACACAAGCGAAAGCCGCGAGTTTGCCGCCGGAGTCGATTTCGGAACCTACTCACTCCTGCGCCGGCGTGAAAGTTTCAAGTTCCCTGTTGACGCCATCGACTACATCTTCGGCGTCAACGCAAGCTGGACAAAACGGCTGCAGAGCGATGCGCTTCCTTTCGAAAAGTTCAGCGGCAGAGTCCGGCTCAGCCACATATCAGCTCATTTTGAGGATGGCCACACCGATTCTTCGGGAGCGTGGATACAGGGTGACTGCCCTTTTCCGATACCATTCACCTACAGCCGGGAGTTTCTGAACATGGTCCTGGCGCTGAGTTCACCGGGCCACAGAGTCTACGGAGGCTACCAGTATCTCTATCACTCCATACCATCGGGTATCAACCCCCACTCTTTCCAGGCCGGCGCTGCACTCTCGACCACCAAAAACAGCTGGCTCGCCGCAGACTTCAAGCTGCTGCCCATCTGGCAGAGCGCACTCTCCGAAACAAAAGGATTCCGGGGCACCTGGAACCTGCAGGCAGGCATGCATCTCGATGGGTTAGGGCTTGAAAAGGTGAAGCTTGCATGCGGCTGGTCTTCAGGCATGAGCCGACACGGCATGTACTTCTACCAGCCCGAAAGCTTTAGCTCGGTTGGGGTTATCATCGACCTTTGAAGAACACGGACGGACACGGACTTACACGGATTTTTTAACCACCGCTATTGCGGGGAGGGAAAAAACTCAAGGGTAGCGTTCGTGGGATCTTCCGATGCGTGTTTGTGGATATAGGCTGGAAGAAAGGGGGGATAGAGCTCGTAACCCTCAAGTTCGGCGAGGGGAATCCATGCAACCCGCATGATGACCTGCTCATTTGGAGCGAACTCCGGATCACTTCCGGTTATCATCTCGCCTCCGCTCACCCTGCAGGAGAACCCGAGCGATACGGAGTGATGCACCTTGCCCTGCTCCTCCCGACCCGGAAAGGGATAGAGCAGCTCCTTGATAAAGAGCAGAGGGCCCACCTGGCACTCGAGACCGGTCTCTTCCTGCATCTCGCGCCGCACCGCCTCTTCGAGCCTCTCCCCCCGCTCCACAACACCACCGGGAAGGATCCAGTAGCTGGAGGGCAGTTCCGGGTCATCCGGAGCAAAGCTTTTGTGCTCTATAAGCAAAACACGCTCCTCGCTTATGCATAAGGCACTGACCCTCAAACGTACCTGTGACATGAAACAACCCCTCTCTTGTTGGAATAACCGCACTCGCCTCAAGACTGCCAGCCCTTTATCAAATACAGCGGCAACGGCAAAAGAGCAATGTAATACCAACCGTAAGGTATTTTTTTATGGCAAATTCTTTTTTTTATAGAGAATTAGCCCTATTTTTAAGGATAACATGGAATTTATTACCCCGTTCCGGGCCCCCGACAGACAACAAGGCACGGAACATTTTTCTGTTAACACACACACAACCTAACGGAGAACACTATGAAAAAAATGCTATCCTTTGCTGCAGTCCTTGCGGCACTGTCATACGCATCCCCCGCATCTGCGGCGCTGAACATCGGTGGTGACGCCGGCCTGCGCCTGAGAGGCTCCTTCACCAAAGACAAGGCAGTTAGCGGTGCCAAGGACAATACGGACGATCTCTACCTTCAGTACAGGGTTCGGCTGAACGTTGCAGCTGACCTCGGCAGCGGATACTTCTTCAAGTCCCTGCTGCAAAGCGAACAGGTTCCTGGTGTCTGGACAAGCCTTGGTTCATCTACCGGCACAGCAAACCTTGAGCGCTACTACCTTGAGCCCTCAAACTTCTACTTCGGCCGCATGATGAAGGAGAGCCATTACATGATGGGCCGCCTTCCGCTGAACAGCTTCAACAACCCGATCTTCGATCTTGCCCTTGTTCCGACAAGACCAGTCGACGTTCCGGTCTACATCAACTACTTCGACCGTGTGATGGGTATCAACTACGGCACAAAGGTCGGCAGTGGTGACCTCAACGCAACCCTCGTTGTGCTTGACAATGCTGCTACTGACAACAAGACTGGCGTGGGCAACGGCCTCTTCAACGACGGCTACGCTGTGCACCTGACCTACAAAACTACACTCGGTGACGTCACAGTCGAGCCGCAGGCCGTAGTGGTACTGACCAATGCTGCAGCAGCGTACTTTACCTCTCCGAACACCTTCGGTGCCAATGCAACCATCCCGGTGAGCAAGTCAAAGGTCACCCTCAGCGGCTTCTATACCATCAATAACGACACCGTCCCGACCGGAGTAACTGGTGCACTGCCAGCAGGCACATCGGTTAAATACACCGGCTACCTTCTGCGCGCAAAGGGTGAGTCCGGCCCGGTCATGGCATGGGTCGATTACAACAAGACCTCAGCCACACGTCCTGCAGCCGTAGATTATACAAACACCTTTGTATGGGCCCAGTACAAGGTCAATGTCCACGAGTCAGCATCTGGAACCTTCAGCCTGACCCCGACCCTTCGCTACCGAGCAAGCAGCAGCCAGGCTGTCGGCGCAGCTAAGGCAGACCAGGACCAGCTCCGCACAGAGCTCTATGCAACGGTGACCTTCTAAGCTGCGGCATAACCCTACAAAAAGCCGCAGGCAACTGCGGCTTTTTTTTCACGCCAGATCTGCCCGGCGCCTTGTATCGCCAGATGAAATAAACAATTGTGATACCCTGTTTTTTTTCTGATATTATGGTAACCAGCTGTTTATGATGCGTGCTCCGAACCTCTCGACCGATGAGCACCAACAGTTTTTCCCGTTTGTATTTTTTTGCGACCAAGAGAGATAGCCTTGCTCCGGCAGATATCTTTTTGTCCTTCGACACCGAATACCTCTGTGCCATAGATGCTCGAGGTGCGTTTTTTTTCGATTGTTACACAACCCTCAATGGGGGAATGCATGACTGTTATTCGATACATCACCATTAAACCGGATTATTTCCATAACCAAAACAGAACAACGGTACTATGATTAGCATCAAAAAAATCATCTGCCCGATTGATTTCTCCGAGCTGTCACGCAAATCGCTGCAATACGCGAACGAATTTGCGAAACTCTCTGGTGGCGAGATCTTTCTGGTCGGCGTTGTCGAGAACGACCCGACCATCAACTACTCTCACGGTCTGGAAGCTGAACGTGCGGAGGCGGAGAAAAAGCTTGCCGCGCTGATCGAGGAAGAGAAGATCGCAGGCATCGTGGCCGACTATGTCATCTACGAAGGCTTTGCCGAAGAGTGCATCATCGACTACGCAAGACGCAAGGAAGCTGATGTCATCATTATGGGCTCACACGGCCGCCGTGGCCTGAAGCGCCTTTTCCTTGGAAGCGTCGCTGAGCACGTCATCCGCCGCGCACCATGCCCGGTACTGGTCGTCAAGTCAACCGAGCATGAGTTCATCAAGTAAGTAGACCCGGTTGCATTTCGACCATTCGAGATGCAGAAAAAAAAAGACCTAAATTTTAGTTCAACAATTCAACGCAGACTTTTATGGCACAAAATGTCACAAACGTTTCACAGACCGAAGAGGTGAGCAGCACCCGGAGGGTTATCGCCGCTTCGTCGGTCGGTACCCTTATCGAGTGGTATGACTTTTATATCTTCGGTACGCTCGCGAAAATCATCTCCGAGCAGTTCTTCCCGAAAGACAATCCGACCGCTGCACTGCTTGCCACACTGGCAACCTTTGCTGCAGGTTTCGTTGTCAGACCTTTCGGCGCACTCTTCTTCGGTCGCCTTGGCGATCTTATCGGCAGGAAGTACACCTTCCTTGTCACCCTCGTCATCATGGGCGGATCAACCTTCGCCATCGGACTTGTTCCGGGCTACAAGACCATCGGATTTGTTGCCCCGGCAATCGTCTTCCTGCTCAGACTGCTGCAGGGTCTTGCGCTTGGCGGTGAGTACGGCGGTGCGGCGACCTATGTAGCTGAACACTCGCCTGTAGGCAAGCGCGGCTTCTGGACCAGCTGGATCCAGACGACAGCTACGGTCGGTCTCTTCCTTGCCCTCGGCATTATCCTCATCATCCGTCAGACGATCGGCGTTGAGGCCTTCACCGACTGGGGATGGCGTATTCCGTTTATCCTTTCCGCATTTCTTGTAGGCATCTCGATCTACATCCGCATGAAGATGTCGGAGTCTCCGCTCTTCGCAAAGATGAAGAAAGAGGGCAAAACCTCTGCCAACCCGCTTGCTGAGAGCTTCAAGCAGAAGGGTAACCTGAAGATGGTGCTTATCGCGCTGCTCGGTGCAACCGCCGGTCAGGGTGTTGTCTGGTACACCGGACAGTTCTACGCGCTCTCCTTCCTGCAGAATGCCTGTAACGTCGAGTTTGTTCAGAGCAACCTGATCATCTCGGTTGCGCTGGTTATCGGCACACCATTCTTCATCCTCTTCGGTTCGCTCTCCGACAAAATCGGACGCAAGTACATCATGATGGCTGGCATGCTTATCGCCGTTCTCGCCTACAGGCCGATCTACACCATCATGTACAGCGATGCAAACCTGAAAAACAAGGTCGAAGTCGTCGAGAAAAAAGAGGTGAAGGTAAAGGCTGATGTCAAGGGTGCAGACTCGCTCATCACCACAGTTACTATCAAGTCATTCACCGACGGAACAACCTTCAAGGAGACTGTCAAGAAGAAGTTCCCGATCGATCCAGTGGCAAAAGCCGCTTTGGCAAAAGACAAGATGAAACCTGAGACCAAGAAGGAAGTCACCCTGCCTCAGGACATCTTCTACAAGATGATAGGCCTGGTACTGATTCAGGTGATCTTCGTCACCATGGTCTACGGCCCTATCGCCGCATTCCTTGTCGAGCTCTTCCCGACCCGCATCCGCTACACCTCGATGTCGCTGCCATACCATATCGGCAACGGTGTATTCGGCGGTCTGGTACCGCTCATCTCAACCCGTCTTGTTGAAGCTACCCGTCCGGCAGCAGATCTTCCGCCGGCCGATCCGCTTGCTGGTCTGTGGTACCCGATCCTGATTGCAAGCGTCAGCTTTGTGATCGGCTCGCTCTACATTTCAAACAAGACCAACAACATGGACGTCGAGTAACCAAGAACCTTAAAAATCAATCGATTATGTCAGCAATTAAAAGGATTTTCGGGATTCTCTGGGCGCTCATGGGAGTGGGGATTATCCCTCTGGTCATCAAGCAGGCAATGAAAGAGATTGCCGCAAAACCCAGTGAAGAGAACTGGATTTTCTGGTCAATCGTGATCGTCGTGCTCATGCCGATCATCGCGTTCAGCCTCATTACCTTCGGTATCTTTGCCCTGAAGGGTGAATATGATGTCATTGAGTAAGAGTCTCTGACCACGTTTTCTCTCTTTTTTTAACGAAAAGCCGCAACTTTCTTGCGGCTTTTCGTTTTTTATGGGTAGCGTGCTTTATTGAACCAAGACCCAGTCCCCCCTGTATGGCAGAATTAGACCGTCATGATGAGCCGCAAGGAACCGGCGGAAGTAGCCAGGCTCTCGATGAGAAGCTCTCAACACTCCCCACCTCCCCGGGAGTCTACCAGTTCAGAAACGAAAAGGGGAGGGTCATCTATGTCGGCAAGGCAAAAAACCTCCGCAACCGGGTGCGCTCCTATTTCAGAAATCGCCAGCAGATGTCGGGCAAGACCCTTGTGCTTGTCAACCATATTGACGACCTGGAAGTCATCATCACCTCGTCCGAGGTTGAAGCCCTGATCCTTGAGAACAATCTGATCAAGGAGCTGAAGCCGCGCTATAACATCAATCTGAAGGATGACAAGACATACCCCTACCTGGTCATCACCAGTGAACCCTTTCCGCGCATCTTCCTTACCCGCCAGCTGAGAAGAGACGGCTCCACCTTTTTTGGCCCCTATACTGAAGCGGGCCAGCTCCGTTCGATTCTGGATCTCATCGGCACACTCTTTCCCGTACGAAGCTGCCGCCACAGGCTGACTCCGGAAACAATCGCCTCTGGCAAGATCAAGCTCTGTCTCGACTATCACATAGAGAAGTGCAAGGGACCCTGTGCCGGACTGCAGCCAGAGGGTGAGTACCTTGCCATGATTGATGAGATCGTCCGGCTCCTCAAGGGAAAGACATCCGCAATGATACGGATGCTTACCGAGCGGATGCAGCACCATGCGGCCGAGCTGCGCTTTGAACAGGCGTCCGAGATAAAGGCGCAGCTGGAGAGCCTGAAGCGCTATGCGGAGCGCCAGAAGGTTGTGGCCGGCGACGGGCTCGACCGGGATGTCTTTGCGGTTGCGATGGGTGAGGATGATGCCTGCGGGGTCGTTTTCAAAATTCGCGAGGGCAAGCTCCTCGGTTCGCAGCGAATATACATGAACAATACCGAAGGAGAGAGCCCCGCTGCCCTGCAGACAAAGGTGCTCGAAAAGTACTATCTCGACACCATCGAGTCAATTCCCGACGAGATCCTGCTCCATGAAGCGCTTGAGGGAGATGAAGAGCACGCACTGCGAGCACTGTTGAAAACGAAATTGATGGAGGAGCAGCGTGAGAGGAAAAATGTCCGGATTATTGTGCCGCTGATAGGCGAAAAGGCTCATCTGCTTGAAATGTGCCGTCAGAACGCTCGCCACCATCTTGAAGAGTTCCTCATACAAAAACAGAAGCGCGGCGAGGCGGCCCGCGAGCACTACGGTCTTTCGGCGCTCAGGGATGTGCTGCGGCTGCCTTCACTGCCCGAAAGAATCGAGTGTTTCGACAACTCGCACCTGCAGGGCACCGACTACGTCAGCTCGATGGTCTGCTTCGAAAAAGGACGACCGAAAAAATCGGACTACAGGATGTTCCGCCTCCGGAGCTTCGAAGGCTCGGACGACTATGCCGCAATGGAGGAGGTCGTCCGCCGCCGGTACAGCGGCTCACTCTCCGGAGAGCTTCCGCTGCCCGACCTCATTGTCGTAGACGGAGGAAAAGGACAGGTCAACACCGCTTACCGGGTACTCGAATCGCTTGGGCTCACCATCCCTGTCATCGGACTGGCAAAACGGATTGAGGAGATTTTTACCCCGCATGCGCCCGACCCGTTCAATCTGGCTAAAACTTCTCCCGCGCTCAAGCTGCTGCAGCAGCTGCGCGACGAAGCCCACCGCTTTGCAATCACCTATCACCGCAAGCTCCGCCGGGAGCGCACGTTGCAGACCGAGCTCACCTCCATCCCCGGGATCGGGGAGAAAACGGCATTCAGGCTTCTGGAAAAGTTCGGCTCCGCCGACGCTGTATCACGGGCCACATTCGAGGAGCTTAAGGATGCTGCGGGAGCCCGAACAGCCGGGGCTATCCGGCAATTTTACCACCCGTGAATGGCCTCTGGGTCACACTGTTCTCGACCCTTCATCTATTTTTCTTAAGAAAATTCTGTTATATTTACCGATATGTTCAGCGACCGATGATAGTGACTCGAGAAACCCCTTATGACTCTTTATGAATCTATCCGACTTCTTTGACGATCACCAGGAGCTCCCTCCGCGGCCGTCAGGAAAGGATCTGCCTGACCTTGAGGGTCTCGACGCGATGTTTGATGCCGATGAGCTTGTCGACCGGATCAACCAGTACAATGAGGACGGATTCCTTATCGATGCGCTTGCCGTCGCACGTCGTCTTGAAGAGATCGCCCCCTTTAACACCGAAACGTGGTTCCACCTTGGCAACTGCCTGACACTGAACGGATCGTTCGAAGAGGCACTCGAATCCTTCAAGCGAGCTGTTCTGCTCAGCCCTGCTGACAGCGAAATGACGCTGAACCTTGCGCTCGCATACTTCAATACCGGAAATCTTGATGAGGCGATGGAAGAGCTCGATACGGTCATTGTCGACTCATCGATTGAAAAGGAGTATCACTACTATCGGGGAATCGTCCTGCAGCGCATGGAGCAGTTCACCGAAGCGGAGTCGAACTTTGAGCGCGCCCTGGAGCTTGATGTGGAATTTTCCGACGCATGGTATGAACTTGCCTACTGCAAGGATGTGCTTGGAAAGCTTGAGGAGAGCACCTCCTGCTACCGCAAAACTTTCGATCTTGACCCCTATAATATCAACGCCTGGTACAATAACGGCCTGGTACTGAGCAAGATGAAGCGCTACGACGAGGCGCTCGACAGCTACGACATGGCCCTGGCGATCTCCGATGACTTCAGCTCGGCCTGGTACAACCGTGCCAACGTCCTCGCCATAACCGGACGCATCGAGGAGGCTGCCGAAAGCTATATCAAAACCATCGAGTACGAGCCGGATGACATTAACGCGCTCTATAACCTCGGCATAGCCTATGAAGAGCTCGAAGAGTACAGTGAGGCGACCCACTGTTACCGTCGCTGCATAGAGATCAGCAGTGACTTTACCGATGCCTGGTTTGCGCTCGCCTGTTGCCATGAGGCTCTTGAGGAGTATGAAGAGGCCATTGCCGCAATAGGCCAGGCTCTCATCGCCCTGCCAGACAGCATTGAGTTCCTTCTGCTGAAAGCCGAGATCGAGTACAACCTCAATGATCTTGAAAACTCACTGGTGACCTACCGGGAGATTATCGATCTGGATGCGGAAAGTCCGCAGATATGGGTTGATTTTGCCATGGTGCTCCGGGAGGCCGGTCATGTTACTGCATCAATTGACGCCCTGCAGCACTCGCTGAAGCTTCAGCCCCTGTCGGCCGATGCCCATTTCGAGATTGCCGCGGCATATTTTGCCATGGGAGACAAACTCAGTACCCTTAAAGCCCTGAGCAAGGCGTTCAAGATCGATCCGGACAAGAAAATGCTCTTCCAGAGTACCTTTCCGGAACTCTACCAGCAGGATTCCGTCAGACGGATGCTCGGCATTTCATGATCACAACGAGAGCGGAAAAACCTGAATGAAGAAAGCAAAGAAAATCTACGGTCTCATCGGCCGGGCCGTTGATTATTCCTACTCCCCGCTTATTCATAACACGGCTTTCGATATCCTCGGCCTTGACAGCCACTATACCATTTTCAACGTCGCTTCGCATGAACTGATCCAGGATGCGCTTTTCGGAGCACGGGCGCTCGGTATGGGAGGCTTCAGCGTCACCATTCCCTACAAGAAAACGGTTGTCCCCTTTC
This sequence comes from uncultured Chlorobiaceae bacterium, assembly GCA_903824045.1. GTDB lineage: Bacteria > Bacteroidota > Chlorobiia > Chlorobiales > Chlorobiaceae > Chlorobium. The sequence continues at coordinate 180,305 of CAIJVD010000023.1, read as the reverse complement.
TCGATGAACTTTCGCCTGAAGCAGCTGCGATCAAGGCGGTCAATACCATTGTCATAGAAAACGGGCGACTTACAGGACACAATACCGATATCGCCGGCTTTGCCGCTCCGCTGCAGCAACATGCCGAGAGCATAAGAGGCCGCAAAATTGCCATTTTCGGATGTGGCGGCGCCGCGCTTGCGGCTATCGAAGCGTTCAGGAGGTTCTTCGCTCCCGAAGAGATACTGCTCTTTGTCCGCGACACCCGGAAGGCCCGCACCCTGCTCGAGGAGAGCGGCCACCACAAAACCGCTCCGGTCACCATCGCGCTTCTGGACGACCCCGAACGGGTCAGGGAGTGCCGGGTTGTTGTCAATGCCACACCCATTGGTACCAGCGGGCGCGATGACGGGGGATACCAGTCGGTCATCCCGCTTGACGGAAATCTGATTCTTCCAGGCCAGATCGTCTATGACATGGTCTACAATCCGCCAGCCACTCCGCTGCTCAGAGCCGCAGCGTGCAGCGGGGCGATAGCCGTTCCGGGCATAGAGATGCTGATCGGACAGGCCGAACGTGCCTTCAGGCTCTGGACCGGCATGCAGATGCCTGTCGACGCAGTCAGGAAGGTGCTGAAGGGAGAGATTCAGCCGACAACCTGACGCCTGAAGTCAATAAACACGATTATCCGACGGAACAATGAAACTGTTTTTCTCCCTTATTCTCCTTGTCATCACCACCGACCAGCTGACGAAAAAAATCGCAATCTCTCTGCTCCGCGACGGCACAGGAAGCTTCACCATCATACCCAACCTGCTCTCCATGACCTATGCGGAAAACCGCGGGGTAGCCTTCGGTGTTGAATTCGCCCCTCCGGCCGTCCTGCTGCTCTTAACCGGACTCATTACAGCCGTCGTCATCGGCTATGTCGTTACCTCCAAAAACCGCACCCCGCTCTTTCTTGTCCCGTTCGCCCTCATCGTTGGAGGCGGGGCAGGCAACATGATCGATCGCATCACCATCGGGCGTGTTGTTGACTTCATCTATTTCAACCTCTATCACGGCAGAATACTGGGCATCTCTCTGGACCTCTGGCCGATTTTCAACGTCGCTGACTCGGCCATCACCATCGGGGCCTGCATGCTGATCCTTTTCCACAACCGGCTCTTTCCCGATGCGCCGGCAAGCTCGCTGAACAATGTTCGTTGACGCTCACTGCCATCTCTCCTTTCCAGACTTTGACCTTGACCGCCAGGAGGTAATCGACCGTCTCCGGGGTGCGGGTGTCGGCATCCTGATCGACCCGGGTATTGACGCCCGGACAAGCCGAAAATCCATCGAACTGGCCAGTGCGTTCGACTTCATCTACGCCAATGTCGGGCTTCATCCCCACGAAGCCAGGGGCGCGATCGGAGCGGAGGTTTACGAAGAGCTCGAAGCTCTGGCACACTCTCCGAAAGTCGTTGCCATCGGAGAGATCGGTCTCGACTACCACTATCCAGAGAGCGACCGCCCTCTTCAGCAGGAGGCATTCCGTGTGATGCTCCGGATGGCAGCCACTCTTGACCTCCCTGTGGTGATCCACTGCCGGGACGCATGGGAAGATATGCTCCGCATTCTTGGGGAGGAGTGCCATTCCGGGATGCGCGGCATGTTGCACTGCTTTTCCGGCGACACCGAAATAGCCCGACAGTGCATCAAAAGAGGGTTCAAGCTCTCGATTCCCGGCACGGTAACCTACAAGCGCTCAATCCTGGCGGAGGTTATCAGAAGCCTCTCGCTTGACGACCTCATCACCGAAACCGATGCCCCCTACCTCTCGCCCGTCCCGTTCAGGGGAAAGAGAAACGAGCCCGCCCATGTGCGTTTCGTCACCGAAGCCATCGCCGCCGCAAGGGGGATCTCCCTCGAGGAGGCCAGTGAAGGAATTGCCCGCAATACCGCCGAACTGTTCAGACTGCCGGCACCCTGAAACTCTGCACTCACCGCGGTTCGGCCGGTGCAAATATTTTGAAATTCCTGCAAACTTGATTAGGTTGCATGCCGGAATCGAACCCGAGGCAGCAGCCAACGAAGCAACCTGAACCATCAGCCATGACCGACATACAGAAATCCGAGCCCGTCCAGCAGTACACAGCACCGACGACCGATGAGAACCTGCTCTTTATCGCCATTAAATACAAGAAAACGCTGATCACCGCCGCTGTGCTCATTCTTGCTCTCGCAGCAGGCACTTTCTTCTGGCTCCGGTATCAAGATAGCCGTGAACTTGATGCGGCTGTTCTTCTCTCAAAGAGTGCCCCTCTGATTGACCGCGGGGATTTCAGAACAGCCATTGAGGGTGACGGAAAGCTTCCGGGACTGAAAAACATCGCCGACACCTACAGCGGCACACCGAGCGGCAAGATGGCAAACCTGCTGCTTGCCAACGCCTACTACTCCATGGGCGATTTCGATTCCGCACTCAGGACGTTCAAGAGCGTCTCCATCGGCAACAGCGACCTTGCCGCAGCCGCACTTGCCGGAGCGGGCGACTGCTACATCAACAAAAACCAGCCAGCCCAGGCAACGGAAAACTATGAAGATGCCTCCAAAAAGGCTGAAAATACCGTGCTGAAGGCCCAGTACCTCGTCAAGGCCGCCGAAAGCTGCCAGATAACCAGCCAGCTGAAAAAGGCCGCCGAGCTTTACAACAAGATTATCGCCGACTATCCCGGCACCACTGCAGCAGCCATTGCGCAGCGCTCTCTCTGGCAGATTTCCGGAAAACTGTAATCACCTTCATCGATCCAAACACCTTTTGCCATGCCCGAACAGATCATTATCAAGACCAGCCTTGGAGAGATCACCATCTCGCTCTACGACAACACCCCGCTTCACCGCGACAACTTCATCAAGCTTGTCGGGGAGAAATACTACGACGGCATCCGCTTTCACCGGGTTATCGAAGGATTCATGATCCAGACGGGCGATCCGCTCTCACGCTTTGAGGAGAAACGCGCCATGCACGGCACAGGCGGTCCTTCTGAGCGCATTGCGGCCGAGATCCTCAACCCCAACAAAAAAGGGACGCTTGCCGCGGCAAGGGACAACAATCCGCAGAAAGCCTCATCTGGCAGCCAGTTCTACATCAACCAGGCGGATAATGCTTTTCTTGACGGCCAGTATACAGTTTTCGGCGTTGTGGATGCAGGCATGGATGTAGTGGAAAAAATCGCAGCCGTGCGCACCGACCCTAACGACAACCCCCTCGTTCCGGTCATCATAGAGACCATTGTTTCAGTGGCTAAATCCTGAAGGAAGTCGAATGGAGAGCATTGCGTCAAATCTTGGTGCAATTCGTGAAGAGATAAAAGCGGCCTGCATCGCCGCCGGCAGAAGTGCTGAAGAGGTACGGCTGATCGCCGTAACAAAAACCAAGCCGGCAGGACTTGTCAGAGAGGCTTTTGAAGCCGGACAGCTCGATTTCGGGGAGAGCTATGTTCAGGAGTTTCTTGAAAAGCAGCAGGATCCCCAACTTGAAAAACTCCCGCTCTCCTGGCACTTTATCGGCCACCTGCAGTCGAACAAGGTGCGCTCTGTCATTGGCAGGGTTTCGCTGATTCACGGCATCGACAAGCTCTCGACCGCAGAGGAACTCTCGAAGCGCGCCGTCCAGCACAATATCAATGCAGACTATCTTCTTGAGGTCAATACCTCCGCTGAATCATCGAAGTACGGCATGCAGCCCGAGGAGGTGCTCGGGGTTGCCGAGTCGCTCTTCCGGCTGCCAAACGTCACCCTCCGGGGACTTATGACCATTGCTTCGCCCGACCCCCAACGCGCTCGCAAGGAGTTCCGCTCCCTTCGTCTCCTGCTTGAATCGCTGAAACTGGCAGCTCCGGACCCATCAAAGCTAACGGAACTCTCCATGGGCATGAGCGGTGATTTTCATGAGGCTATCGAGGAAGGGGCGACCATGATCCGGGTAGGAACAGCCATCTTCGGCTGGCGCTGAATGCCTTGACAAAGGAGCACCGCTCCATTTTCATCTGAGGGGCGAAGCGATTATATTGGAAGATTGATTTTTCGGGGTTGCAGACCCTTACTCTGCAGCAATAGCTTCTTGACATTCGTTATCAACCCAAAAAAAAGCAGACCATGATCGCACAGCAGGCGAAAATCCAGGAGGCCGTCACCTTCATCAGACAAAAAACGCAGGAGAACTATCCCGTAGGTATCGTTCTTGGGACAGGGCTCGGTGCGCTTGCCAAAGAGATCAAGGTCGAGCTCTCGCTTGACTACAGCGATATCCCCAATTTTCCGGTATCAACCGTTGAAACCCACCACGGAAAGCTCATTTTCGGTACGCTTGCAGGCAAAAAGGTCGTTGCAATGCAGGGCCGCTTCCATTTCTACGAAGGGTACTCGATGCAGCAGATCGTCTTTCCGGTCAGGGTCATGAAGCACCTCGGCGTCAAGACACTCGGCATCACCAACGCCTGTGGAGGACTCAACCCCGGCTACCGCAAGGGCGAAATCATGCTGATCGACGACCACATCAACATGCTCCCGGGCAACCCCCTCATCGGACCAAACGATCCCGAAATCGGCTCCCGCTTTCCTGACATGTGCGCACCTTACTCCATGCGCCTCCTTGCGCTTGCCGAAAAGGTCGCCCTGGAACACAAAATCAAGGTTCAGCGTGGCGTCTATGTCGCACTTTCCGGCCCCTGCCTCGAAACCCGTGCTGAATACCGCATGCTCCGGCTTCTCGGCGCCGATGTGGTCGGCATGTCCACAGTACCCGAGGTGATCGCCGCAGTGCACCAGGGCACAGAGGTCTTCGGCATGTCGATTATCACCGACGAATGTTTCCCTGACTGCCTCGAGTCTGTAGGCATCGAGGAGATCATCGCCGTCTCCAACAAGGCCGAGCCGAAAATGACCGCAATCTTCAAGTCAGTTGTTGAAAACCTTTAATCGCCAACACATCAGTATGATTGACGCCATCTCGTTTAATGACAACACACTTCGCTACCTCGACCAGCGCTATCTGCCGCTCAGGGAGGAGTATGTATCCACAAAAAGCCATCAGGATGCCATTGAGGCCATCAAGACCCTTGCCGTACGCGGCGCACCGCTGATTGGCGTTGCCGCAGCCTATACCATCATTCTCGGCATTAACAGCTTCAAGGGCACAAAAGAGGAGTTCCCCGCCTATTTCAAAACGCTGATTGCCGACGTCGAGGCATCGCGCCCGACAGCGGTCAACCTCTTTTTCGCATCGGCACGCTTGAAAAAGGTCTACGATGAAAACTTTGCTGCTGACTCCCTTGAGCTGCTTTTTGCAAAAATGGACGAGGCTGCAAAAAAAATTCACTCGGACGAGATCCTCAACTGTGATCTCATGTCGCGTCATGGCGTCGACCAGATCAAAATAGACCTTGCCGACATCCTCAAAACGCGCAAGCTCAACGTCCTGACCCACTGCAACACCGGCACTCTTGCCTGCTGCGGTACAGGATCCGCGCTTGGCGTCATCAGGCTTGCATGGCAGGAGGGGCTGATCGAGCGCGTCATCACCTCCGAAAGCCGCCCGCTGCTCCAGGGGCTCCGCCTCACCGCATGGGAACTTCAGCATGATGGAATCCCCTTCGTCTCCATCTCCGACTCCTCATCGGCCTTCCTGATGCAGCGAGGGATGATCGACTTCGGCATCGTCGGCGCCGACCGCATTGCGGCAAACGGCGACACCGCAAACAAGATCGGCACCTGCGCTCACGCCATAAGCGCATACCATCACAACCTGCCCTTCTACATAGCCGCGCCGGTGTCAACCATCGACATCACCATTCCCGACGGAACACACATCCCAATCGAGGAGCGCAGCGCCGACGAACTGAGAACCATCTTCGGCACACAGGTAGCCACACCGACCACACCCGTGCTCAACTACGCCTTCGATGTCACTCCCGGAAAGTTCCTGCGAGGGATCATCACCGACCAGAGAGCGGTCGTCGGCAACTACGAGCGTGAGCTGAAAACGCTTTTCTGAACTCCGCACTACTCTTTGCACTAACCGAAGTTATGGCCTGAAAATCCGGATCTCACCGATCCGGATTTTTCATTTCAGCGCAGAGTAATTCGGGGTTTCCGGGTAGACCTGACTCCCCCCTGATTATGATTGCAATAAGCCTATGGAGTGAGTGGTGATGGCGAGTTTTACGAGGTCTGAAATTTGCGTATTATAAATCGTACGCGATTCCGATACTCTTGGGTTACACGAGTGCTCTTTACTGATAAATATGCCGCTACAGGTTGCCAGCTTTGAGCTCGAAACTGCCAAGTGAACCTGACTCGGTCCGTTCAATCATTGCCTTGTTGCAATGACTTTCTCTCTATTGGCGATTGAGGCATGAGCAAATCCGCAATTGCAACGATATCGATCGACAAACAAACGCCTGGCTAACACCTCATTTAACGATAAGGATACCTACATGAACAGAGACGCGACATACAAATCCAAAGTCGAGGATGAAGCCGAAAAACAACTCGCACTCTTAATCCATCAAGCAGGAGATGATGCAAGAGTTCGAAGGAAAAAAATGATTGATGAACATTTCAAAACTAACTGACATGATTGCTGAGGCGCTCTCTTCCCAAAAAGAAAACCTCCCGGCATGTACGATGCTCAAAAACCAAGATTAATTGTTGTAGCAGGGCCGAATGGTTCAGGCAAAACAACCATTACCGAAAAACTGTTGCGCCATGAATGGATGGACGGATGTCAATACAGCAATCCGGATGTAATTGCACAGCAGGAATTTGGAGACTGGAACTCCCCTGTTGCTGTGATTCAAGCCGCAAAAAAAGCAAAGGCGAGCAGAGAACATTGCTTGACTCATAACATCAGCTGGCCTTTGAAACGGTATTTTCCACCCAGGAAAAACCGGATTTTCTCATGCGGGCAAAAGATGCAGGATATTTTATTCGCTTCTTCTTTGTGTGCACCAACGACCCGTCAATTAATGCTCAGCGAGAAGCCCAACGAGTTATGGAAGGCGGACATGATGTCCCAATTCCAAAAATCATCAGCCGATATTATCGATCTATTGCAAATAGCCTGAAAGCTATGGGTCGGGCTGAACGAGCCTATTTCTATGACAACACTGAAACAAATAGAGATCCCCTGCTTCTGTTCAGAGTAAATGCCGGAAAAATTGAAAAAACATATTCCGAACTGCCCCTATGGGCAAAAAACATCTATGCCTCCCTGGAAAAAGAAAAGCTAACCTGAACACAGTGTAAACTCTACTGTGAGGGTAGCGCTTATTGCGGATCCATATACTGCTCAAGCTTGTTCATCAGCTACCCCGTCACTGCCCGTCCTCAGGACACCAAAACATCTTGCAAAACCACAAAATCTCAACTCACCCCAACGCAAACGCACCCTCAGACTGCAACGTTCATCTGGAACACCAGAAATCTGATGCAAGGCTTTTCATTGACAATCACCTAAAAAAGCTCGTGTATTTTACAGAAAAAAGGACTACTTTAAGCCTGTTTTCTGTCGGGAGATAAACCCGTGAGTGGTGACTCCTTCAGACTCTCATACTTGTCAAAGTCTACTGAAAGACGCTGATTATGGATACGCTTTTCCTCGCCCGGGCACAGTTTGCCGTTACGGCTGTGTTCCACTTCATTTTTGTGCCGCTCACGCTGGGGCTCTCCATCTTTACGGCCATTCTCGAAACTGCCTATGTCAAGACCGGCCAGGAGCGCTATAAGCAGCTTACGAAATTCTGGGGCAGGCTTTTTCTGATCAACTTTGCGGTCGGCGTGGTGACCGGCATCGTCATGGAGTTCCAGTTCGGCATGAACTGGTCGCAATTCTCACGCTTCGTCGGTGACGTGTTCGGTGTGCCGCTGGCAATCGAGGCGCTCTTTGCCTTCTTCATCGAATCGACCTTCCTCGGCATCTGGATGTTCGGATGGAACATCCTCCCCAAAGCGCTCCATGCGGCCTCAATCTGGATAGTCGCACTCGGCTCGACCATGTCGGCCCTCTGGATACTGGTTGCAAACTCCTTCATGCAGTCCCCTGCAGGATACCGGATGGCCGTCAACGGCCTGCGGGCTGAAATGATCGACTTTTCGGCACTCTTCTTCAATCCGCATCTGTGGAAGCAGTTTCCCCATGTCCTTGCCGGGGGCATTGTCACCGCAGGGTTTCTGGTCATCGCCATCAGTTCGTGGCATCTGGTGAACGGCACCAAAGAGCGGCGTGCGTTTGAAACCTCCCTGAAGTTCGGGGCCATTTACGCTTTTATAGGATCCATGCTTGTCGTTCTTGCCGGACATGCGCAGATGCAGGAGCTGCTGAAAACCCAGCCGATGAAAGTTGCTGCCGCCGAAGCGCTCTGGAACTCGGAAAACCCCGCGAGCTTTTCGATTCTCACCATTGGTGACGAAAAAGAGCTCCGCGATGTTTTTGCCATAAGGGTTCCCCGACTGCTCTCGGTTCTGGCCTATAACTCCTTCGAGGGTGAGGTCAAGGGGATCAGGGAGCTGCAGCGGGAGTACACTGCCCGATTCGGACCGGGCAACTACATCCCATCCGTTGTGACCGCATACTGGAGCTTCCGGTTTATGGTCGGAGCTGGAACGGCGATGCTCGCCATCTCGCTCTTTGCGCTCTACCGGGTTATTCGGGAGAACTACAGCTTCTCCCGCCCGGCCGGCAGGGTACTGTTATGGTCATGCATTCTGCCCTGGATTGCAAACTCTTCGGGCTGGATTCTGGCCGAAACGGGACGTCAGCCCTGGGTCGTATTCGGGCTCCTGAAAACAGAGGCGGGCGTATCACCAGCATCGGTTGTCGGCCAGAATGCGCTCTTCCTCTCACTGACGCTCTTTCTTGGACTCTATCTTCTGCTGACCGTAACCGAGATAGTCCTGATAAAAAAATATGCTGCGGCTGGCCTTGAGGGCGCCGAATAAACGATCAAGGAAGACAATGGATCTGCAAACAATCTGGTTTATCCTGATAACCATCCTTTTCACCGGCTTCTTTCTGCTTGAAGGGTTTGATTTCGGGGTCGGCATACTGCTTCCCTTCATGAGCCCCGGCGACCGGGATCGGCGCGCGGTCATCAATACCATCGGCCCCTTCTGGGATGGCAACGAAGTCTGGCTGATCTCTGTCGGGAGTGCGATGTTTGGCGCATTCCCCCACTGGTATGCGACCCTCTTCAGCGGATTTTATCCGCTGATGCTCTGCATGATTGTGGCGCTGATGTTCAGGGGTGTTGCTTTCGAGTTTCGCAGCAAGCAGGAGAACCCTGCCTGGCGCAGCATCTGGGACTGGAGCATTTTCGGCGGAAGTGCCGTGCCGGCCATTCTCTGGGGCGTTGCCCTGGCAAACATCATCCGGGGTATTCCCATCGATGCCTCAATGAACTATACCGGAGGATTTTTCGACCTCTTCAACCCTTACGCACTGCTCTGCGGGCTGACCTCGTGCTGCATCTTTACGCTGCACGGCGCTGTTTTTCTGACCATGAAAACAACCGCAGCACTTAATGCGAGAGCGATGGTGCTTGCAAAAAGAGCGTGGAGTGCGGCCATGATGCTCTCAGCTATCTTTATCGTCTGCACCTTTCTGCAAACAGACCTCTTTCAGCGACTCGGCATCAATCCCGGCATTGTACCCGTCTTCAGTGTCCTGGCCCTGATTTCGGTGCGCTTCATGCTCAATAAAAACGCAGCCGGATGGGCATTTGCCATGAGTTCCATCGCCATAGCATTTTCTACCTTCACCATCTTCAGAGGGCTTTTTCCGAGAGTGCTTGTCTCAAGCCTGAATCCGAAATGGAGCCTGACCATCTACAACGCTGCATCCTCAAGCTATACGCTCGGTATCCTGAGTATCGTCGCCCTGATTTTCCTGCCGGTGATCTTTCTCAGCCAGGGGTGGAGCTACTGGATTTTCAGACAGCGAACAAGTGTTGACTCTGAAGTTGAGTATTGAGCGTTGGGTGGGGGGGGATTTTTGCACCCCCCGGAAAACCGATTGCATGAAAATGTATAATTGTGTAAAATTGCACTCGCCAGGCACAAAGCGAAGAATAAGTAACCGCCCCATGAACCATGAATATTGACCGGCGTCTTTTCCGGCTTCTCAAGGAAGAACGTACGCCGTTTATCCTTTCGATCATATCCGGGTGTTTAGCCTCCACAATGCTGATTGCCCAGGCATGGTATCTGAGCCGGATCATTGACGGGGCATTCATGCAGAAGAGCACCATTGGGGAGCTTGTGCCGCTCATCGGCTTTTTCGCGCTCTTCAGCCTGATGCGCATGCTCCTGAGCTGGGCGAGCCATACCGAGGCAAATAGGGGTACAATAAAGATCCGCAAGACCATCTTCCTCCGCCTCAGCGCCAAAGTCGGTGCCCTCGGCCCGGTCTATACCCGCTCGGTACAGAGTGGCCGGCTCAGCACAACCCTGATCAAGGGGGTCGAAGCCCTCGATGCCTACTTCAGCCAGTATATTCCCCAGATCTTTTTTGCCCTTTTCACCCCGGTTCTGATTCTCTGCACCATCTTTCCGGGCGATGCGGTCTCGGGAGTAATTCTGCTGGTTTCCGCTCCCCTCATCCCGCTCTTCATGATTTTGATCGGGAAATCGGCGAGCGCCATGACCCAAAAGCAGTGGAAAACGATGAGCAGGATGAGCGGCTATTTCCTTGATGTCCTGCAGGGGCTCCCCACACTCAAGCTCTTTGCCCAGAGCAAAAGGCAGCGCCGCATGATCGAAGAGTCGGGTGAATCCTTCCGCCACGCCACACTGCGGGTACTCAAAATCGCCTTTCTCTCCTCACTCACCCTGGAACTCGTCGGCACTCTCGGTACAGCTTTTATCGCGGTCGGCATAGGGCTGCGCATCATGAAGGGCGAGATCGCCTTTCAGCCCGCACTCTTTGTGCTCCTGCTCACGCCAGACTTCTATCTCCCCCTGCGTCAGCTCGGCATAAAATTCCATGCCGGAATGGAGGGGGTCAGCGCCTCAAAAGAGATTTTCGAGATTCTCGAGCAGCCGGAAGCTCTCCATGAACACAGAGAAGCCCCCTCGAAAGAGGAACCCTTCGGCCTGCACCCCATTGTGTTTGAAAACCTCTCCTACACCTATCCCGGCGCTGAACGACCAGCGCTTGATGGAATCAACGCCTCGATTCTTCCTGGCCGCACTACAGCACTCATCGGCCCGAGCGGATCGGGAAAAAGCACGGTACTGAACCTCCTGCTCCGATTCCAGGAACCGGAAAAGGGAAGGATCACCCTGAACGGCAAGCCCATCCACGACACTCCTCTTGAGCTCTGGCACAGAAACATCTCATGGGTTCCGCAGCACCCCACCATGTTCAATACCTCTCTGAAGGAGAACATCCTCATCGGACGTCCCGATGCAACCCCCCATGAGCTGCAAACTGCCCTCCACCAGACGGGGCTTACTGCATTTGTAGCCTCGCTCCCGGAGGGCATTGAGACCGTGATCGGTGAACAGGGTGCCCGTCTGAGCGGCGGAGAGAGCCAGCGGGTGGCGCTTGCCAGGGCCTTCCTGAAAAACGCCCCACTCCTTGTGCTCGATGAGCCCACCTCACACACCGACCCTGAACTTGAAGATGCCCTGCGAAGCTCCATCAGTGAGCTGATGAAGGGGCGCACAACCGTCATCATCGCACACCGGCTTGAAACGATACGCTCCGCCGACCGGATCATCGTTATCAGCGAGGGAAAGATCACCGGATGCGGAACACACGAGGAGCTACTCGCTGAAGGCGGCTTCTACCTTGAGGCCCTGCGCCTGCAACAGGAGATAGTGACATGAAAACATTCCTTCGCCTGAGCTCGCTCGTCCGTCCCTACTTCTGGTGGATGGCTCTGGCCGCACTGATCGGCTTCGCCACGACCGGAAGCAGCATCGGTCTCTTGATGACCTCCGCCTATATCATCGCAAAAGCCGCACTCCTGCCACCGCTGGGCGCACTGCAGCTCGGCATTGTGGGTGTACGGTTCTTCGGTCTTGCCCGTGGCGTGCTCCGCTACCTTGAACGGCTGGTATCCCACAGCACAACCTTCAGGATTCTTGCCGAACTGCGACTCTGGTTCTATGACGCCATCGAGCCGCTGGCACCAGCGCGCCTCATGCACTTCCGAAGCGGCGACCTCCTGCAGCGGGTGGTCGATGACATCCAGAGCCTCGAAAACATCTATACCAGAGTCCTCGCCCCACCGGTGACCGCGCTGCTTGTAGCCCTGCTGATGTGGTTTCTTGTGGGGATCTACTCCCTTCCGGCGGCGCTGCTCGTCCTCACCTTCCACCTGCTGGCCGGAATCGGCGTACCGCTCCTTGTCGTGCAGTTGAACCGGGGAGTAGCCGTCGGAATCATGGAGCAGAAGACTGCGCAGCAGCTTCTGGCGCTCGATCTCTTCCAGGGTGTCGGGGAACTGCAGATCTATGGGAAATTAACTGGCCATCTCGACGAGCTCTCTATGACTGAGGAGAAGAAACTCCGCCTCCAGAGAAAGAACGCCATCGTCGAAGGGCTGCAGGAATCGCTGACCGGAGTGCTTATGAACGGCGCAGTTATCGCCATTCTCTGGGTGATGGTTCCCGCAGTCTCGACCGGAGGGGTCAATGGGATGTCGCTGGCGATCATTACCCTGGCCGTCATGGCATCGTTTGAACCCTTTCTCCCCCTGCCGGGCGCAATCAAGCATCTTGAAGCCGATACCCATGCCGGCCGGCGACTCTTTGAAATTCTCGACGCAAAACCGGAAACCAAAGCCCCCGAAAATCCGCTTCCTTTTCCGGAGGACCACTCTATCCGTGTGGAAAACTTGAGCTTCAGCTATCCAGGAACAGAGTCCAAAACGCTCAACCGCATCTCATTCACCGTTCCGGCCGGAAAGCATATCGCCATTGTCGGGCCGAGCGGCGCCGGGAAATCAACCCTGACCGCTCTCTTCATGCGCTTCTGGAACCCCTCGGAAGGGGATGTCTTGATCGGGGGAAGCACTATCACGCTTTTCGATCCGGAGGTGCTCCGACGCAATATCGCGCTCGTTTCACAGCGCACATTCCTCTTCGCCGAAACCATCCGCCAAAACCTGCTGCTTGCCCGGCCTGAGGCGACCAATGAGGAGCTCAAGCGGGCGCTCGCCGCAGCCGGACTCGGCAGTTTCGGAACCAAACTCGACGAGTGGACAGGCCAGCACGGCATGTTGCTCAGCGGAGGGGAGAGACAGCGTATCGCCATTGCGAGAGTTCTTCTTCAGAACGCGCCGCTGGTCATCCTCGACGAAGCGACCGCCAACCTTGACGGCGTAACCGAGCGGGATGTCAACGAAACCCTCGAGGCTGTTACAGCGGGAAAAACCCTCATCGCCATCACCCACCGCCTTGCGGCAATGGAGCGGTACGACTCCATCATCGTCCTCGACAAGGGCCGCATCGTCGAAGAGGGGCGTCATGAAGACCTGATGCGCCTCAACGGGCTCTATGAAAGAATGTGGAAGTTGCAGCATGCCGCTGCCTGAATGCTGCGGAATCAAACCGCTAAAGGTTTCAGGTTTCGGCATGCTCAACAATAAAACCCCGCAAGCAGATTGCTAAAGCCGCACTGCCTGAAAAGGCTGCGCTTTAAGCAAGCAGTGTCAGCTTGTTGATTGCCCGCTCGGCAATATGACCATCCACAGCTTTTTGATAGGCCTTGAACCCCTCTGTAAGCATGTGCTTCTCAAGCAGAGCCGCGCTCTCCCATATTTCATAAAAAATAAAAACCGCAGGATCACTCTTGTCTTCGTGACAGGAGTAGGTGAGGCACCCCTCATCCTCTTTGGCATGAGCAACAAGCTTGAGCAGTTCACTTTTTACCAGTTCCACAGACTCCTTTTTTGCCACCACTTTTGCAACAAGAATCAATTCCGACATGGTTAACCTCTTTGTTTAAATATTATTGTCAGGCTCAGGCTTCAATAACGAAAATTGCTCACTCAAAAACCACCGTTTTCTTCCCGTTCACCAGAATCCTGTGCTGGGAGTGCAGGCGCACCGCCTTTGCCAACACAAGACGCTCGAGATCGCGCCCTTTTCTGACCAGGTCGTCGAGAGTGTCCTTATGGCTTACCCGCACGATATCCTGCTCAATGATCGGACCCTGATCGAGCTCTTCGGTAACGAAGTGACTGGTGGCACCGATAATTTTTACGCCCCGCTCGTATGCCTGCCGGTATGGGCTGCCGCCGACGAATGCCGGAAGAAATGAGTGGTGGATATTGATAATCCTGCCGGGATAGCGCTCCACAAACTGCCCGGAGAGCACCTGCATGTAGCGGGCAAGGACAACGGTATCAATCGAGTGCTGCTCGAGCAGCTCTATCTGCTGACGCTCCGCCTCTGCCCGGTTTTCGCCGCTCACCGCAACAACATGAAAAGGGATGTCGTAACGCTCGGCAAGGGGAGCAAGGTCGGGATGGTTGGAGACAATCAGCGAAATATCTACCGGGAACTCTCCGATACTGTTGCGCCAGAGCAGTTCCTGAAGGCAGTGGTCGTATCGGGAGACAAAGATCGCCAGACGCGTCCGGCGACCGCTGAAGCGGAGGCTCCATGAGGCAGCGAACTCTCTGGCAAGAGGGGTGAATGCCGCCTCAAGCTCGGAAACCGGAATCGAGAAGCTGTCGGTGCTCCATGCAACCCTTATAAAAAAAGTCCGGTCGACGGGATCGACATGTTCATCAAGATCAAGGATATTGCCCCCCCGTTCGAAGATAAAATGAGCGATCCGCGAGACGAGGCCGGAGCGATCGGGGCAGGACAAGAGGAGAATAACACCCTGTTCGGCAGTTGTCATTACAATACTGTTGTTTATTGATGCAAAGAGCACCCACCCCTCCAAAAAGCGGCCAAAGCGATGATGCTGAAAAAAATTTAATGTATTTTCATGAGGAATCGATAGTTATGAAGAAATAAGTGCCAAACCACCCAATTGATGAGCGCTATTTTAACTGGTCGCAGCAGAAAAACAGTGATCCTCTGGATCATGCTCGCAATGACCGCGCTGCTCTATGTCATAAACTTTCATGTCAACGACATCTGGACGGAAAACGAGAGCTTCTATGCCGAGTCCGCCCGGGAGATGAGTGAGCAGCACAACTTCCTCGATATCAGCTACAACTACGAGCCCCGCTTCAATAAGCCGCCCCTTACCTACTGGATGATCGCCGCGTCGACCGCACTGCTCGGCCCGAGTGAGCTTGCCGTGCGCCTCCCTACCATCATCCTTGCATTCGCAACAACGCTTCTGGTCTTCTCTATGGCCCGAATGCTCTACGATGAAAAAACCGCCCTTCTGGCATTCGCCATGCAGGCGATAAGCATACAGTTCATAGCCGGAAAACAGTACGCATCCCCGGAAATACCCCTGGCATTTTTCTTTACCCTCACGCTCTATTTCTTCCTGAAAGGGCACCTGAGCGGCAAAAGCCTATACTACCGCCTTTCGGCCGTCGCCCTCGGCCTGACGGTACTGACCAAAGGGTATCCCTATATCATCGTCATCACCGCCATCATCGCGCTCTTCCTGCTTATCGAGGCGGAGTTTCGCCCGAAGGAACTCTTCCGGAGAGTGATGGAACTCAAGCCCATATCCTTCATCCTGATCGCCTCGGTTATCGGGCTGAGCTGGGTTATCATGATGTACCTCCGCTACGGCGACAGTTTTCTTTCGGTCCTCAACCGTGAAACCCTCGAACGGGCACTTTCGCGAGAGTCAAACGGATGGAGGGATCTCTTTTTCTACCCGGAGGTCTCCTTGTGGAGCTTTTTCCCCTACTCCCTTGTGTTTGTCTATGCGCTCTTTTACTCCATCTTCAAAATCCGCAGCATCAGGGAGATCGCCTTCGCCTTTTCATGGCTGATGGTGATGCTCTGCATTTTCACCGCTGCCAAAGGGAAGATACCGACCTATTTCATTCAGGCGCATCCCGCTCTTGCGCTTATCTCGGCCAGCTTCGTCTCCCGCTACACTCCCGGCAGCAAAGTTTCGGCGGCTCTCTGGAACCTCACCTTCACACTCCCCGCTGTGGCCGGGATTGTGCTCGGCACAGCGATGATAATCATCTTTGAGCTTCCGGCCCTCTTCCACCTGATAACGGCTTCCGCTCTGGTGCTGATCATCATCGGCTGGCTCCCGATAGAGCGATGGGCCGAAGGACGATCGACAATGCGCACCCTCCACCCCTTTATTGCAACCTTCGCCGCGCTCCTGATTTTCAGCGCAGGGGTTCTGCCCCAGCTGGAAGAACACCGTCCGATGGACACTATCGGCAGCGCGATCAATGGCAACCGCCATATACCAAAATCGATTCCGCTCTACATTCAGGACGGCCTGCCGCTCAATCTTCCCTATTATGCAGAGCGGAAGGTTATTGCCGAGGCCATACCCGGCGAGCTCCTCAAGAAACAGGGGCCGCTCCTCGCACTGATCCAGTCGAAAGATCTGCCCGACTCCCTGCGCGCCTCGGTCATCTGGAAGGGTGAAATCTACCGGAGAAGGACCAGCGAGTCCCGCCTTCTGCTCTTTATCGAAAGCCATCTGAAGGCACGGAAGGGAAACATGAGCGGGTTCACCAATTACACCCTTGTTTACAAGAAATAGCCGCGCCGCATCATCATGAAGAGACCTGTTCAATGGAGCATCGCCACCTCGGCCCTCATACTGCTCGGCAGTCTCTGCTTCGCATATGGCGATATCCCTGCGGCGCTCTGGTTTCATTCACTTGACAATGCCGCCATCTACGGACTCTTCAGCCGCATAACCCTCTTTGGCGACTCTCTCTGCTACCTTGTGCCGGGGCTGCTCCTCTATCTGCTCTTTCGCACCGGAAAGCCTCATCTTGCCGAAGGCGGGCGATTTCTTTTCGTTGCCGTAGCGGTGTCGGGCCTTGCTGCCGACACCATCAAGTTCATCGCCGGCAGGGCAAGACCCAGGCTCTACTTCAACGATCATCTCTACGGGTTCAGCTTTTTCCGGTATGAACCCGCATGGATCTCCTTTCCCTCCGGCCACGCCGCAACCGCCTTCACGGCTGCCTTTGTGCTCTCCACGCTCTTTCCCCGATGGCGCATTATCCTCTTCGGGGCGGCGGTGCTGATTGCATTCAGCCGCCTCTACCTTGCACAGCACTACATCAGCGACGTCATTGCCGGATCGTTTCTCGGCATCGCTTCCACGCTGCTGCTCTATAACCGATATTTCAAGCCGAAAGACCATGCCATCGAACCCTCCAAAGTCTGAAACCTGGCGGTTTCTCTTAGCGCTTGGCATCATTGTTCTGCTGAGCTTCTTTCTGGGCCTCGGCTCCGCTCCGCTCTTCGATGTCGATGAGGGGGCATTCAGCGAAGCCACACGGGAGATGATTGTCGGCAAGAACTATCTGACGACCTATCTCAACGGAGCACCCCGCTTCGACAAGCCCATTCTCATCTACTGGCTGCAGGCGCTCTCGGTCCGGGGATTCGGACTCTCCGAATTCGCCTTCCGGCTCCCCTCAGCCCTTGCCGGGAGCTTATGGGCATCGGCGATGTTCATCTTTGCACGCAAGCTTTCAGGCAATCGCCAGGCTTTTCTTGCCACGGCGATGCTGGTGCTCTCGCTTCAGGTTACGGTCATTGCCAAAGCGGCCATCGCCGACGCGCTTCTGAACTGCTTCCTTGCCATAACCATGTTGGCCGTCCTTCACCACTTCCGGACAGGCTCCAAACACTCGATGCTTCTCGCCTTTGGCGCAGCCGGCTTCGGCATGCTCGCAAAGGGGCCGATAGCCATCATTATTCCGCTCGCTGTCTGCACACTCTTCGCCCTGCAGGACGGCACACTGAAAATATGGCTGAAACGCATTGTCAACCCGATCGGCATCGCTATTTTTCTCCTGATCGCGCTGCCCTGGTACCTGCTGGAGTACCGCGACCAGGGCATGGCCTTTATCGAAGGATTTTTTCTCAAACACAATGTCAACCGCTTCAGCACCTCCTTTGAAGGGCACTCGGGCTCACTCTTCTACTACATCCCGGTCATCATCATCGGACTCATGCCCTTCACCGGCCTTCTCTTCAGTGTGCTCTTCAATCTGAAAAAGCTCCTCCCGGACAGAACAAACCGCTTCCTTGCCATCTGGGTTGTTTTTGTCTTCCTCTTTTTCTCACTCTCCGGCACGAAGCTGCCACACTACATGATCTACGGCTACACGCCCCTCTTTCTGCTCATGGCCCGGGCGCTGCCCGAGAGCAAACACCCCGAACGGCTGGCACTCTGGCCGGGAGTTTTGCTCGCTCTGCTGATCTTTCTGCCGCAGATCGTGAAAACACTCATGCCAAACTTCACCGACCCCTACATCCTCGCCCTCCTTGCCGGAGCCATCGAGCTGACCGGGCCAACCCACATGGTCATCGTCACGCTTGCGCTTCTCGGGCTGACAGCCATTCAGTTTATCCCCCGTTTTTCTCCTTCCGACAAGCTGGTTGGAGCCGGGGTGATTTTTGCACTGCTCATCAATCTCCACCTCATGCCCGTCGCAGGAAGACTCCTCCAGCAGCCAGTCAAGGATGCCGCCCTGATGGCAAAAAAAGAGGGGCTCAAAATCGTGATGTGGAAACTCTACAACCCCTCTTTTTTAGTATATTCGGAATCTTTTGTAGAAAAACGTGCTCCCCGGCCGGGCGAAACCGTACTGACGACCATCAGAGAGCTCAACACGCTTGAAAACCCTGACGTCCTCTACCAGAAATACGGCATTGTGCTGGCCAAACTAATGCCATGAACCCGACACCCATGAAGCTTTCTGTCGTCATACCGGTCATGAATGAGGCGGAGAACATCAAGCCTCTGTTTGCCGCACTGGCATCATCGCTTGCGGGAGTAGAGCATGAGATTGTGCTCGTTGATGACGGCTCGACCGACGGCACTGTCGCCGAAATCCAGGCAAATGCCCCGGCAAACCTCCAGCTTGTGGTGCTCAACAAGAACTACGGCCAGACGACCGCAATGGCCGCCGGGATCGATCATGCGAGGGGTGAACTGATCGCCACGATGGATGGTGACCTGCAGAACGACCCTTCGGACATTCCCATGATGATGGAGTACCTTCATGCCCGCGATCTCGACGTTGTTGCAGGACGGCGCGCGGGACGTCAGGACGGCATGCTGCTACGCAAAATTCCCAGCAAGATCGCCAACGCCCTCATCCGCTCGATGACCGATGTGCATATCCGTGACTATGGCTGCACCCTGAAGGTCTTCAAGAAGGAGGTGGCCAAAAATCTCGGCCTCTACGGCGAACTCCACCGGTTCATCCCCGTGCTTGTGCAGCTCTACGGCGCAAAAATGGAGGAGGTTGACGTGAAGCATCATCCACGCCAGTTCGGCAAGTCCAAATACGGCATTGGAAGGACCTTCAAGGTGATGAGCGACCTGCTCTTCATGGTATTCTTCCAGAAATACAGCCAGAAGCCGATGCACCTCTTCGGAACGCTGGGCTTCCTCTCCTTTTTTCTTGGACTCGCCCTCAACCTCTACCTGCTGGCCTTAAAAATTCTTGGCCAGGATATCGGCGGCCGCCCGCTGCTCACCCTCGGCATCATTCTGACCTTCATCGGCATCCAGCTTATCACAACCGGGTTCATTGCCGAATTCATCATGCGCACCTACTACGAGTCGCAGAACAAGAAACCCTATATCATCAGAAAGATTGTCGGCAAACAGTAAAAGCAGCCTCAAAAAGCTGCTCAAGACCACTCTGCAGCTCGCAGTAACCGCACTGGCACTCTATCTGGTGCTGAAAAAGACCGATATCGCAAAGCTTTCCGGCTTTATCAGGAACGCCAACCCCTGGTATCTGCTGCTCTCATTCATCTTCTTCAACATCTCAAAACTCTTCAATGCCGTCCGCCTGAACCGCTTCTTCAAGGCGATAGGCATAGAACTTTCGGCCATCTACAACATCAAGCTCTACTATCTTGGCATGTTCTACAACCTCTTTCTTCCAGGGGGGATCGGCGGGGACGGCTACAAGATCTACCTGCTGCAGAAGAACCACGGCATGAAAATGATCAACGTCTTTCACGCCGTGCTCTGGGACCGGATATGCGGAGTCTTCGCCCTCTTCTTTCTCTCGGTCATCATGCTGCTGCCGAGCGGGTTTGCCGTAAAGTTCCCGATGCTGCTCCCCTGGGCATGGGCGGCGCTTGTGGCCATCTACCCGGTCGCCTTCCTCATTAACAAATTCTTTTACCGCCAGTTCATCGGACTGTTCACCATAACAGCCCTCGAATCGCTGCTGGTGCAGATTGCCCAGGTGATTTCAGCCTATTTCATTCTGGCGGCGCTTTCGCACCACACCAACACCATCGACTATCTGGAGATCTTTCTGGTATCCTCCTTCGCCACAATCCTGCCGCTCACCATCGGCGGCGCGGGGGCAAGAGAGGTCACCTTCTTCTATATGCTCGGCGCCATGCAGCTTGAAATAAGCGCCGGCGTCGCCCTCTCGCTCATCTTCTTCGTCATCTCCGCCCTCTCCTCACTTGCAGGAGTCCTCCTGAGGATCCGCCACGAAAAAAGCAGTGCTGAAGCTCAGTAGATCTATTGCATGAGTTCAACATCTTTCAGCTTGAGCTGCCACTGCTCTTTGCCGTTCCACAGATTTTTTTCTACCGAATAGACCATGCTGAATGGTTTTCGGGGGGTTGCCAGGAGATCAGCATGGATATCCGCCCGGTCGAAGCCGATGACCTCGAAGACCCGTCCGCTGCCATCTTTGACGGAAAACTTCACATGCCGCTCGCGCAGGAGCCTCGGTGAACCGAACATCAACATGCCGCTGGTGATAAAGAGCGGTTCGCGATTACCGAATCCATAAGGGGCGAACTGCTCGAGGACCTTGATGAAACGCGAGGTAATGGCATCGAGCGGAAGGTGCGCATCAACCGTCAGCTCCTTCTGGCGCTCGGCGATCGGCAGAAGAGTCGTGCAGACCTCGTCGAACCTCTTGCGGAACCCCTCGAGATTCTCGGGCCGGAGGGTCACCCCTGCCGCCTGGTGGTGCCCGCCAAACTGCTCAAGAAATTCGTTGCAATGCTGCAAGGCATCATAGATGTTCAACCCCTCGACACTGCGGACTGATCCCTTGACAAGCCCGTTCATGCTGCCGAGGATCACGGTCGGCAGATAGTGCTTTTCGATCATCCTGGAGGCCACAATGCCGAGCACACCAAGGTGCCACGATTCGTCGTAGAGCACAATCGAAGAACAGAAGGAGGCGAAGTGGCCCTCCAGCATTTTTTCCGCCCTCGTCATGATATCAAGGTCAACCTCACGACGGCGAATATTCAAAGCGTCGAGCTCATCGGCAAGTCGGCGGGCCTCGGGAAGGCTATCCGAAATGAGCCACTCAAGGGCAAGACGGGCCGAGTGCATCCGGCCTGCTGCATTGATGCGCGGAGCGATTCCAAAGGCGATATGGTACATTCCCGCCTCAGCGGGAGCAACATTCATGAGCGAAAACATCGCCTTCAGGCTTGCCCTCGGCTTTGTCCTCATCCGCTCCAGCCCCTCCCGCAGCAGCGTGCGGTTTTCCCCCTCCAGCGACACCATGTCGGCCGCCGTGGCGATAGCGACAAAATCGAGATACTCCCGCCAGCACTCTTCCTTGGCGTGCACCTTGCTCGATATGGCCTGCAGGAGCTTGAAGGCGACAGCGCAGCCGCAGAGCTCCCGGAATGGGTAGCTGCTGCCCTGAACCTTCGGGTTGAGTATGGCAAATGCCTCGGGCAGCTCCTCCGGCTCGTGATGGTCACAGATAATTACATCGATACCCTGCCCCGCACACCGCGTTATGGCTTCGTTTGCCCTGATGCCGCAATCGATAGTAACGAGAAGAGTGACTCCCTCCCTGATGGCTGAATCGATACCTTCCGCTGAGATGCCGTACCCTTCGCTGAACCGGTCGTTGACATAGCAGGAAAGCTCGGCGCCAAGCTCCTTGAGAAAAAGGAAAAGCATGGCCGTGCCGGTGGTGCCGTCAACATCATAATCGCCATAGAGCATGATTTTCTCATGGTTCCGAATGGCCCTGAGGAGCCGGTCAACTGATTTCGGCATATCCTCCATGAGAAACGGAGAGGGAAGATCCTCTATGGAGGAGCGGAAATACCCCTTTGCACCCTCAAAGGTGGTGACACCCCGGTTACAGAGTGCGCGCGAAAGAGGCTCACTGACATTGATCGCTCCCGAAAGGGCAAGGACGCTCTCTTCGTCAGGAGAGAGAATGTTCCAGCGGTATCGCTTCATTGAACAAGTGGAAAAGGCTTGAAAGAAACGTGTCAAGTTATATAACTCTTCACCATTTCTAAACAAACAACGCAGATCCTGCACCCCGGATCAGTTGTAAGAAGCGCCGGATATTACGTACATTGAATGTTAAGGAAAGATGGAGTCCCTCATTAACAATCCACCAGGAACAGAGAGCATGAGCCAGCTGATCACCATTGAACGCCACATTCTCGAACAACAGAAGTATTTTCCGGAAGCGCACGGTGAGCTTACCGAGCTTCTCAACGATGTCGCCTTTGCCGCCAAACTGGTAAGGCGGGAGGTTGTCCGCGCAGGACTGGTCGATATTCTCGGCTTTGCGGGCAGCACCAACGTTCAGGGCGAGGAGGTCAAAAAGCTTGACCTGTTTGCCAACGAAAAGATCATCAACGCCATCGGCCAGCACGGGCGGTTTGCCGTCATGGGTTCCGAGGAGAACGAGGGAATCATCATCCCCCCCAAAAATGACAGCGGCAGCTATGTGCTGCTCTTCGATCCGCTCGACGGCTCCTCGAACATCGATGTCAACGTCAGCGTTGGCACCATCTTCTCCATCTACCGCATCAAGGGAGACGACCCCTCGAAAGCAAGCATCTCCGACTGCCTCCAGCACGGCTACGAGCAGGTTGCGGCCGGATACGTCATCTACGGCTCCTCGGTCGTCATGGTCTACACCACAGGCCACGGCGTCCACGGCTTTACCTACGATCCGACCATCGGAGAGTTCCTGCTCTCCCATGAGAACATCGTCACCCCGAAGAGCGGCAAATACTACTCCATCAACGAAGGATCCTATGAGCAGTTCAACGAGGGCACGAAAAAATACCTCGACTATATCAAAAAGGAGGACCCGGCAACCGGACGGCCATACAGCACCCGTTACATCGGCTCACTCGTTGCTGACTTCCACCGCAACCTCCTCGTCGGCGGCGTCTTCATCTATCCGCCAACATCAAAACATGCCAACGGGAAGCTCCGGCTCATGTATGAAGCCAACCCGCTCGCCTTCATCTGCGAACAGGCCGGCGGACGGGCAACAAACGGAAGAGAGCGGATACTCGACATCCAGCCAACCGAACTCCACCAGCGCACACCGCTCTACATCGGCAGCACGGATGACGTCATCGTAGCCGAAGAGTTCGAGCAGGGCATTCGTTGAAGAGATTCCGGATTTTGGATGGAGCCCGTAGTCATCTCGACTGAAAGGAAAGATCTCTCTCGTTCGTTCGAGATGACAAGAGCGTAAGGACAACATCCTATAAAAGAGAGAGCCCGGCAAGCCGGGCTCTCTCTTTTATAGCACTCCCCGGTCGAACTCGGGGTAGAAGATGCGCTCGATACCGACGGTTTTTCCACTTGAGGGGTCGAGAGCGAGAAGAACTGCGGAGAAGTGGACATCGTCCTCGGCGCACTCATACTTGTGGGGAGTCTGATAGAGCATCCGGTCAGTCGCCGATTTGATCTGCATGCCGATGACCGAGTTATGCGGACCGGTCATACCTGCGTCGGTGCAGTAGCCGGTCCCTTTCGGCAGAATGCGCTCGTCGGCGGTGGGCACATGGGTATGGGTGCCGATAACGGCCGAGACCCTGCCGTCAAGATACCAGCCAAGAGCGATCTTTTCAGCCGTGGCCTCGGCATGGATGTCAACAAAAATAAAGCGGACTTTATCCTTGTGCTGCTCCTTGATCTGCTTGATAACCCAGTCCGCTGTGCGGAAGGGGCAGTCGATCGAGTACATGAAGGTCCGACCCTGCAGGTTGACGACAGCAATGTCGCCAAGAGCGTCCGGCAGCTTGAAGACGCCGTAGCCTTTGCCGTAGGTGCCCTTGGGATAGTTCAGCGGGCGGAGTACCTGGGGGTGGGTCTTCAAGGTGTCGAAAAAGTTGAAGTTGCTCCAGGTATGGTTTCCACCCGTAACAACATTCACACCGGCCTCAAGTAGCAGGTTGAGCGCCTCAAGGCTCATCCCCTTGCCATTATGGGCGTTCTCCCCGTTGCAGACCACAAAATCGATATCATACTTCTTGATAAAGTTCTTCAGCATCATCTGAACCATCTTCTGTCCAGGAGTGCCGACAACATCACCGATAAACAATACCTTCACACTTTTCTGCGCCATACCTTTCCCCTGCCGTTATAAACGTTTGAAATACCTGTCGGGAAGTTACACATTACCGCCCAGTTTGAACAGCCCTATTTAAGGGTTTTGAGAAGTAATGAACTTCCTGACAGCGTTGTGGCGTTGTTATTTGAAAGTTTTTCTCACCTTCATCCCGCGACCATGACAACACCCCGCACCGTCCGTCACATTTTCCATAGCTCACCGGTCATGGAGGGCGCCGGCGTCCGCCTCAACCGGGCATTCGGCTTCGCTGAGGCTCCGATGTTCGACCCGTTTCTTCTGCTCGACGATATCCGCTCCGATCGTCCTCGGGACTACCGGGCCGGCTTCCCCTGGCACCCTCACCGGGGAATAGAGACCATAACCTATGTGCTGCAGGGGAGCGTGGAACACGCCGACAGCATGGGCAACCGGGGGGTGATCTCCCCTGGGGCAGTGCAGTGGATGACCGCCGGGAGTGGCATTGTGCATCAGGAGATGCCCGCCGGTGACAGGGCGGGTGCAGTTGCAGGATTTCAGCTCTGGGCAAACCTGCCTGCCTCAGAAAAGATGTGCATGCCCCGATACCGCGACATCTCCGCCGCAGAACTCCCGACGCTCCGGCTTGAAAACGGCGTTGAAATCCGCGTCATCTGCGGTCGCGTTGGCGATACCGTGGGGCCAGTGAAAGATATCGCCATCGACCCGACCTATCTCGACGTCAGTTTACCGGCTGAAACATACTGGACTCACCCCCAGAGAGGCACCGACAGGGCATTCGCCTACGTCATCGAAGGGAGCGGTGCATTCGGAGAGGAGGAGAAGCAGCTTCACGAAAACGGGACGCTGCTCCTCTTTTCGAACGGCGACAGCCTGAGCGTAAAGACAGAGCGCGATCCGCTGCGCTTCCTGCTCATCTCAGGCAAGCCGCTCAACGAACAAGTCGCCTGGCAGGGACCGATCGTCATGAACACCAATGAAGAGCTGCGAACCGCTTTCGAAGAGTATCGCAACGGAACCTTCCTGAAGCACGCAGAGTGAGGGTGGCCCGGCGGGAACGACCAATGGAATTCTGGCAGAATTTGACGAACTTCACAAGAGGAACATTCACAAAATATGAGCGTAAATTAAACCCGTAAGCGGTGCCGTTTCAGCGAAAACCCCTCATCTACCTCTCGATAACCCTGCTGCTCCTCGGTGCGGGTTTTGGCGTGGCTTTTCTGGAACGTCAGGAGAAGGTCTCTATTGGCGCATACAGAGCGGCATATTCGGCTCTTGACAACTACCTCTCGACGCATCCGGAAGAGATCCCACGCGCTCTTGCTGTGGTGGACTACTCAAAACCCTCATGGCTGAAGCGGATGGTGCTCATCGACCTGACGACAGGGAAATCGCTCTTTTACCGGGTAGCGCATGGCAAAAATTCCGGGGAGCTCTACGCCCTCCGTTTTTCAAACACCCAGGAGTCGAGCATGAGCAGCCTCGGCCTCTTCCGCTCTCTCGGAGCCTTCAATGGAGACCACGGAAAAGCGATACGGCTCGAAGGGCTCGACGCAGAGGTGAACAGTAACGCCAACATGCGCGACATCGTGCTGCACAAGGGCAGTTATGCCGGAGCGGGCACCATCCTGTGGAACCTCATCACCTTCAACGGCCCGAGAATAGGGCGCAGCAACGGCTGCTTTGTCGTCGCCGCCGGAGATATTGACGAGGTAGCCGACAAACTCGCCAATGGCGGCTTTATCTATGCATGGCACTCCGGGAATTGAGATCCCAGGGATTACCATCCCTGGCTACAGACATGTCGCCCCCAGGGGGCTCGGGGATCTCATCCATGGTCCACAAATCCCTCATATTTTCAAACCGCGTAGCGGTGAAATGTTGGTAGCCATGGGCGCAAACCCATATAACGAGAGAAGCCCGGCGCAAACCGGGCTTCTCTCGTTATATGGTGCTGACTGACGAAACAATCAGAACGCGTCAATGATTGCGTTAAAGGTTGCGCTTGGGCGCATGGCTTTTTCGGTCAGCGCATCATCCGCGTGGTAGTAGCCGCCCATGTCGACCGGCTTGCCCTGTGAGGCAATCAGCTCTTCGTTGATTTTTGTCTCGTTTGAAGAAAGCTCTGCCGAAACCTTGGCAAAACGCGCCTTCAGCTCCTGGTCGCGGCTCTGTGCGGCCAGCGCCTCTGCCCAGTAGAGGGCGAGATAGAAGTGGCTGCCACGGTTGTCGATCTGGCCGACCTTGCGGGCTGGCGACTTGTCGTTATCGAGGAACTTGCCGATGGCCTGGTCGAGGGTTTCGGCCAGAACGGCAGCCTTGTCGTTGCTGAATGCCCTGGAGAGGTGGTCGAGCGAAGCGGCAAGCGCGGAAAACTCGCCGAGCGAATCCCATCTGAGGTAGCCCTCTTTCTGGAACTGCTGGACATGTTTTGGAGCGGAACCGCCTGCACCGGTTTCGAAAAGTCCGCCACCGTTCATGAGCGGCACAACGGAGAGCATCTTGGCACTGGTGCCGAGCTCGATGATCGGGAAGAGGTCGGTGAGGTAGTCACGCAGAACGTTTCCGGTAACGGAGATCGTATCCTTGCCGGCGCGGATTCTCTCAAGGGAGAAGTTCATGGCCTCAACCGGAGTCAGAATGCGGATGTCGAGACCGGAGGTGTCGTGATCCTTCAGGTAGAGGTTGACCTTTTTGATAATCTGTGCATCATGGGCGCGGTTGCTGTCGAGCCAGAAGATCGCGGGTGCACCGGTGATCCTTGCACGGCTGACGGCGAGCTTTACCCAGTCGCGGACAGGAGCGTCCTTGGCCTGGCACATCCTGAAGATGTCGCCGGTTTCGACCTTCTGCGACATCAATGTCTGGCCAGCGCCATCAACAACGCGGATGGTGCCGTTTGCGGGAGCGATGAAGGTCTTGTTGTGCGAGCCGTACTCCTCTGCCTGCTGCGCCATGAGGCCGACGTTGGGAACGCTGCCGATGGTGGCCGGGTTGAAGGCGCCGTTCTTGCGACAGTCTGCAATAATTGCATCGTACATGGTTGCATAGCAGCGGTCGGGAATCATCGCCTTGGTGTCGTGCAGCTTGCCGTCAGGACCCCACATCTTGCCGGAATCGCGAACAACGACCGGCATTGATGCGTCAACGATGATGTCGTTAGGGACATGGAGGTTGGTGATGCCCTTGTCGGAGTCGACCATTGCGAGCGCCGGGCGGGTGGCGTAGACGGCCTGGATGTCAGCTTCAATCTCAGCGCGCTGGGCATCAGGAAGCTTCTGGATCTTCAGGTAGAGATCGCCGAGTCCGTTGTTGACGTTCACGCCGAGCTCCTTGATGACTGCGGCATGCTTCTCAAACACATCCTTGTAGAAGACGGTAACGGCATGGCCGAACATGATCGGGTCGGAAACCTTCATCATGGTGGCTTTCAGGTGCAGCGAGAGCAGCACGCCCTGCTGTTGTGCATCGGCAATCTGGTCGGCATAAAACTTGCGGAGCGAGCGGACGTTCATCACCGAGGTGTCGATGATCTCACCCTGAAGGAGCGGGGTGGAGGCCTTCAGCACGGTTGATGCGCCATCTTCGCCAACAAACTCGATCTTCACGTCAGTCGCCTTGTCGAGCGTAACCGACTGCTCGCTGCCGTAGAAATCGCCATCATGCATATAAGCGACGTGCGATTTCGAATCGGTGCCCCATGCGCCCATCCTGTGAGGATTCTTTTTTGCAAACTCTTTTACAGAGAGCGGAGCGCGCCTGTCGGAGTTTCCTTCGCGCAAGACCGGGTTAACAGCGCTGCCAAGCACCTTTGCATAGCGGGTCTGAATCTCTTTCTCCTCAGCAGTTGCAGGAGCTTCGGGGTATTCAGGAAGCTTGTAGCCGTGGTCCTGAAGCTCCTTGATGGCGGCCTTGAGCTGCGGAATCGAGGCGCTGATGTTCGGAAGCTTGATGATGTTGGCTTCAGGGGTCAGGGCAAGGGCGCCAAGTTCAGCAAGATAGTCGGAGATCTTCTGATCGGGAGTCAGGTTATCAGGGAAGTTCGCGATGATTCGTCCGGCAAGCGAAATATCCTTGGCCTCAACGTCCACGCCGGTCCCCTTGGTAAAGGCCTTGAGTATCGGCAGAAGGGAGTAGGTCGCAAGGGCGGGAGCCTCGTCGATCTTGGTATAGATGATCTTTGCTGTTTTTGCCATATCGGTAGTTGTGTTTTAAGTATTGTGTGTAAATAAAAAACCAGCTAAAAGAGAGTCAAAAAATAAGCTTAGAATATCTGCCGGGGCAGCGTACCGCCCGGTCAAGGCCAAAGCCAGTGATAAAATAAAGGTACTGTGAAACCGGCCTGCGTCAAACGATTAGAGCGTCACGCTGGCGGAGAAGTAGGCCGCAATAAAGAGGCCCGCTTCAAGAGAGACAAAACAAACCTGCTTCCGGCAAAACCCGACCGGAGCAGGCTGAAATGTATTGTATTAAACCGGAGTACCTGTTACGAGCTTATCCCCGGGTACTCACCTGGAGGGCGTGAACTAATCGTTAAGGCCTACTCGTTCGGCAAGTTCCTTGTCATTGAGAACCTCGTGAGCAAGCTTGATCATGGGGATGGTTGCCCCCATGGAACTGTAACCGCCATCATGGAAAAGGTTCTGCATGGTCACCTTGCGGGTGAGGTCGCTGAGCATGGTCATCGAATATTCAGCACACTCCTCGGCGGATGCGTTCCCAAGAGGGGACATGAGGTCGCTGTACTCATACATCTTCTCGAAACCGGGAATGCCGCTTCCGGCCTTTGTATAGGTAGGGCTCTGCGATATGGTGTTGATGCGGATAGCACGTCTTGCAAGCCTCGGTCCGTAGCTGCGAACAATCGATTCGAGCAGTGACTTGGCATCGCCCATATCGGAGTAGGTCCAGTAATTCCTCTGTGAGGCGATATAGGAGAGGGCAAGAATGCTGCCGCCGTCCTTGATCGCTTCATTCTTCAGTGCGTAGGAGACAATCCTGTGCAGCGAAAGGCCTGAAACGTCGAGGGTCTTGATGAACCACTCGTAGTTGAGGTCCTCGTAGGGAAGCTGCTTGCGGATATTCTGCGACATTCCGATGGAGTGAACGATGAAATCTACCTGACCGAGCTTTTCCTTAAGCTCGACGAAGCAGTTATCAACATCTTCGTTCCTGGAGGCGTCGCAAACGATCATCGGAGCGTTGCCGCATAGTGCCGAAAGCTCCTCCATATTGCCGAAACGCAACGCTGTCGCAACATTCGAGATGGCGATCTGGGCGCCCTCGTTGTATGCATGCACAGCGATCTGCCATCCGATGCTGCTCTCATCAAGCGGGCCGAAAATAATGCCTTTCTTCCCTTTCAATAATCCATAGTGCGCTTTCTCGGACATGATATATGCTGATTCTTTAACGAAGAT
This sequence comes from uncultured Chlorobiaceae bacterium, assembly GCA_903824045.1. GTDB lineage: Bacteria > Bacteroidota > Chlorobiia > Chlorobiales > Chlorobiaceae > Chlorobium. The sequence continues at coordinate 150,388 of CAIJVD010000023.1, read as the reverse complement.
TGGGGGATAATTTCCCTTTAATTCAAAATCTTAAACACTTAAGATACAAGTTTCCCTTGAAAACCTAAACTCTTGGCCGTAATTTTTACAGGCAGGCTCCATGAAAGGCGGGTTTATATCTTCAATCGCCTCATCGAGCGGAGCTTGTCGAGCACATTTTTATTAACGTTCAACTCTGAAGCCTCCTTCTCGACAACACACTCCTTGAAGACAACCCGCAGCAGGTTATCCTCCCTGATAAACTTCTCCATGTCCAGACTGTAGAGCGCTCTTGGAAGCGTGATGATCCTCTGGGCCCGGTCCACAGTGACCACGATATCGGTGCCCATCCGCTCCACGCCAACATCTTCGGCATCCTTGAGAAAAGGAACCTTGATGCAGAGAATCTCCCTGTGATCCTCTGTCAGAGCGCTTTTCTTGCTCTCCATCCAGAAGTTCTTTCCGGAATAAAAAATCTTGTCGGGAATCTGCTCGCCAAAAACCAGGCGACTGATATCATAAAGCGCATCTGCACCGATAGGCTCAGTGCGCTGAAGCTGACAGCGGAATACCGGTGTCGGATAAAAAGAGTTGTCGATCTCCATCAGATATTTGCTGTGAAGATCGGCCCAGAACTCGAAATACTCGCCGACGGTTTTCGTAGTTGGAAGAATCTTGTTGATCACGATACCGTCAATGTTGATCCCGTAGAGATGAACAAAGGTGTAGGCCCGCTTGGTTTCAAGAATGGAGAGCTTTTCAGGGTTCAGTACCAGCCTGAAGGTCACCTCGGGGCTCAGGATAAACTTGTTGATATCCTCCATCTGCTTGAGCAGAACATTGACTTCGTTGAAAAACTCGTCATCGGGAATGGAGTTGCCGCTGAGCGGGCGGGCAAGCGATGACATGCTCTTGTAGAGCTTGAAAAACTGCTTGCCCATGTTGCCGCCGATAATGATCTCCGGATAGGCAAGCAGGCGGAGCGTATTGCCGGTCGGGGAGGTGTCGAGCACGACCGCATCCCATTTGCCCGACTGAGCTTCATCAAGCAAGCGGCTGAGTGCAAAAATCTCGTCAAGGCCGGGCTGTGTGGTCAGCTCGGCAGCCATACCGCTCTCTATGCCCTTGCTTTTGTAGGATGAGGAGACAAACTTCTGAAACCCGGACATATTCTTCTTGAGCTCGTAGATCGTATCAACCTCGAGTCCGTAAAGATTATCCTCGATCTTCTGCGGATCGTTGCGGCTTATTTTGGTATTGAAGACGTCAGAAAGCGAATGGGCGGGGTCGGACGACATGATCAGAACCTTCTTGTTCTGCCTGGCAAGTGCGACGGCCGTCGATGAGGAGATCGTGGTTTTTCCCGTTCCCCCCTTTCCGGAATAGATGATAACTCTTGGCTTCGACTGACTTTCCGCTAAATCCCTCGACAACATATAATATCCCCTGTTAAAGTATCGATAAGCCTGTCAGGCCACTCTCCTGGCTGAATGGAAGAGCCGGAAAAAGCTGTCAGGCAAGCGCCGCTCACACGACGACAGCATCACTGAAGAGAGAAGATAACCAGAGAATGACAATCTCACCCTATTGAATAATAAATCTCTTTTTTAGGAACTCTTGCCGGCACCGCCCCTCTCCCCTGCCCGATGAAGAGAGGAGCAAGCGACACGATTAAGCTGGAATCAAATTAATCACTATATTACATTGGAAATAAACAATTTTTACGCGCCCGAGTCCCCCGTTCAGAGCGGGCTGATGCATGATGCAGCCGTTGTGAACGGGGGTTACGCCATACTGGAACAGTAACCCAGCCCCCAATGGGCTAAAGAAGCGATCATGACGGAAAACACACAACTGGAAAGCCCTGATCAGCAGCCGCTCAGCCTCCCGTTCTCAAGCCTGTTCGATTCCATGCGGGAGCCAGTCACGCTCATGACCCCGGAAGGGACGATAATCGAATCCAACAAAGCATTCTCATCCCGATTTAACAAGCTTCCCGGGGAGTGCATCGGCATAGACCTCTACTCTCTTCTCCCCGATGCGCTGGCCGCACTCCGACGCCAAAAAGCCGATACAATAATGCGTACCGGGAAACCTCTGAGCTGGCAAGACGAACAGGCGGGAAAGCGACTCTTGCACACTGCTTATCCTGTTCGTTCGGCTAAAAAAAACATCACCCATCTCCTGATAATCGCACAGGACAGTACAAGCCAGAAACGCCGGGAACACTCTCTTGAAGAGGCTCGACTGCTCGGCAACGCCTTTACCGGCTCTATTCCCGGCACCTTTTACATGGTCAACCGCCACGGGATGTATGTCGACTGGAACAGTTGTCAGCGGGATGAGATCGGTGGCTGCCTGGAGAGTGAATGCAGCTCAATCGAGGCGATAACAACCATTCATCCTGATGACAGGGCCAAGGTAGAGGCCTCGATAGAGCAAATCCTCTCGACAGGAGTTGAGGAGTCAGGGGCAGTTCGGGTGCTGCTTCATGGCGGTCCTGAATTCCGATGGTACCTGCTGACCGGCAGAAGGATTGTGATTGCGGAAGAACCCTTTATGATCGGCTTCGGCATTGACATCACCGAGCGGAAACAGGCTGAAAAGGAGCTGGCTGAAAGCGAAGAGCGGTTCCGGCTGCTCTTTGCAAACTCCTCTGCCATAATAATGCTGCTCGATCCCGAAACCGGCAACATTGTCGACGCAAATCACGCCGCAGAAACCTTTTACGGATGGCCGCCCAACGTGTTGCAGCAGATGCACTTCAACCAGATCAACACCCTTCCGGACGAAGAGATGCGGCCGATAGTGGAAACATGGAGATCTGCCGGCCAGAAGAGCTTCTCCCTCAAGCACCGAAAGGCCAGCGGGATAACCAGGAGTGTCAACGTAACCGGCGAGTTGATTGAAATTGCCGGCAGGGGGCTCATTTATTGCATTATCGAAGATATTACCAAACGAAAGCGCTTTGAGGATCTTTCAACATTCCGCTTCAACCTGGTCAGGATTGCTGAGACTCAACCCACAGATGAGCTGCTGGAGGCCACACTCAATGAAGCGGAGCGCCAGACCGAGAGCAATATAGGCTTCTGCCACTTCGTCGGCGACGGGCCAGCATCCTCCTTCCTGCAGATAACATCCGCATGCATGCCGCAGCAGAGGGGCCAAAGCGCAAAAGAGAAGACACCACACCCGTCACTCTATAAAGCCCAGCTCTGGGATGATGTCATACGCGATAAAAAAGCCCTGTTTAACAACAGCGTCAATGCTCCGGAAAAAAGTCATGACCAGCCCGAAGACCATGTAGTGATCAAGCGAATACTGCTTGTCCCGCTCATCATCGGCAACACCGTCACCGCCATCCTCGGGGTCGGCAACAAGCTGCATGATTACGATGTCGATGACCTGCAATGGGTTGAGGCCCTTGCCCAGGTAGCATGGGACATTGTCACACGAAAGCGGGCAGAGCAATCAACGATTCAGATGCAGGAGGCCCTGAACCAGTCCCAGAAAATGGAGATTGTAGGGCAGCTTGCCGGCGGCATCGCCCACGACTTCAACAACATGCTGGCGGTCATTATCGGCCATACAGAGATTATCATGAATCAGATCAGCGAGGGGAATCCCCAGCGTACCGACCTCGAGGCGATCCACAAGGCCGCCTCGCGCTCCGCCGATCTGACCCGCCAGCTTCTTGCTTTTGCCCGAAAGCAGACGGTTATCCCTAAAGTCCTTGAACTGAACACTCTTGTCGAAGAGATCCTGCCAATGCTGAGAAGAGTTATCGGTGAAGCCATCTCCATAATCTGGAAGCCCGCAAGCCACGCCTCTCTGGTTAGGGTTGACCCTACGCAGATCGACCAGATCCTCGTCAACCTCTGCATCAATTCACGTGATGCCATAGCCAGTCAGGGCACCATCACCCTGGAGACCCGCAGTATCCCATTCGATCAGGACAAAAATTTTGCCGATCGCCACCCGGGAAGCGGCGCGCCGGATGACTATCTGATGCTCTCTGTCAGCGACAATGGGAGCGGGATCGACGAAATGCATCTGCCCCATATTTTCGAGCCATTTTTTACAACCAAGAAATCGGGAAAAGGAACCGGTCTCGGGCTCGCAATGGTCTACGGTATCGTCAAGCAAAATGAAGGCTATATCGACTGCGAAAGCTTGCTCAACCGGGGCACATCCTTCAAAATCTATCTTCCCCGCTTCAATCAAAAGCGCCATCAAGAGAGGGATTCGGCCTCCGTTCCGGCAATCAATACAAACGGCAAAACAATTCTCGTTGTCGATGATGACCCCGCGATCCTTAATGTGTGCAAGATCATGCTCAAGGATTCCGGCTACAGGGTCATTCAGGCCGACTCTCCGTCAAAAGCCGTAGCCCTGGCAGAAGAGCACAGCGGAAGCATCAACCTGCTCCTGACGGACGTCGTCATGCCTGAAATGAACGGAAACGAGCTCTCCGCACTGCTCACAGCCACCAACCCCGAACTGAAAACGCTTTTTATGTCCGGCTACACTTCCGACGCAATGAGCGGAAACCAGACCCGGAATGAACAAATCAACATCCTTCAGAAACCCTTCCGAATCAGGACGCTGACGACTATGGTTCAGGAATTACTTGGGGGAAACGACTGAGAGTCAGTTGAAAACAGCTTTTTTCCGGAGGGCTTGCTCAAGTTCCAGCATATACTCCTCATGGCTGATCTCCACTGCACCAAGTTTGGCGAGGTGGGGATTCATGATTTGAGCGTCAAGCAGCAGATATCCCTTCAGGCGGAGATGGTGCACGAGACGGTCGAAGGCAATTTGCGAAGCGTAGGAGCGCCGCGAAAACATCGACTCGCCGAAAAAAGCGCCGCCCATAGCCAAACCGTAGAGCCCCCCGGCCAGCTCGCCACCCTGCCAGCACTCAAAGCTGTGAGCCACTCCATGGCGTTGCAGGGTGCAGTATGCCTCGATGATCTCTTCGGAAATCCAGGTTTTATCATCATCTTTGCGCGGAGCCGCACACCCTCTGATCACCTCTTCGAAAACCCGGTCAATCGTCACGATAAACTCTTTTTTCCTCAGAAGGCGCGCAACGTCCCTGGATGGCTTGTAGGCAGCAAGGGAGATGACCGCCCTGTTGTGTGGCTGGCACCAGTAGACCTTGCCGTCTTCGGGGTCTGACATCGGAAAAAAGCCCTGGCGGTAGGCTCTCAGCAGTTGATCGAGGGCAATCATCAGCGCACTTCAGTTGAAATCCAGAAGGATCTCGTCCACCGTTCTTTTGGGGACGTGGTGGATAGCGTGAAGGTCGCGGTAGTAACGAACCGAATCCTCTCCGGCCATCCTGTCGATAACCACCGTCTCGCGTGGCAGGCCGAGAGCGATGACCATGAGAATTTCAAAATGCTCGGGAATCCTGAGCTCTGCTCTGGCTTTCTTGCGGTCAATGGCGGTGATCATGCATCCACCAAGACCGGCATAGGTCGCCCCAAGCATGATGGTCTGGGCGGCAATACCACTGTCGCAGCCGAAATCCCGGCTTATGCGGCTGTCACCAAGCATGACAAGAAAGGCCGTCGGGCGCTCGTCTTCGCGAGGGCCCGGCCAGTCGGCAAGATATCCGGCCCATGAAAGCAGTGGAAAAAGCGCCGCAACCGAAACAGGATCGGAAAGGGCGATATATTTCAGGGGCTGGAGGTTTTTTGCGGAGGGGGCAAAGCTGGCAAGCTCCACAAGATCGCGAAGAAGGGCTCCTTCGAGCTGATGGCTCCCGTCAAAGCGGCGGCAGCTCCGGCATTTGGTAACAAGATCCCTGAAAAGCATTATGGCATTATCCTCCGTTTTCACTCCACGCAGCTGCGGAGTATTTGGAAAGATCTTCCCACCGGCCGCTCTTGATCCACTCAGCAATATAATCGACCGTTCTGGCATATCGCAACGGCTCACGGCATGGCCTCTGGAGCCAATCGGTGAGAATGGCGCTATCGAGACGGGGCATGGCCATGCCATAGCCGAGCTGCTCCATGGCAAGCGCATTGGAGGCTTGTTCGATTTGACCGTCGAGCGGCCTGAGCAGAAGCTTCTTGCCGAGATGCAGCGCCTCGCCAGGAAGCTCAAAACCTGCATTGCAGACAACCCCGTTACTCTCAAGAAGATCGGCGAGGAATCCCTCCCGTGAATAGCCCCTGAAGTGCAGATGCCCTGCATCACCATCACCGGTTACCTTTCCGTAGATGTAAAACTCATAGCCGTCGAAAGGGGCCAAAAAGGCTTCAACGTCCTCTATCTCCTCAAAAGGGAGATAGACAAGGATCTTTGCCTTGATGGGGCTCCGTCCGCTCTCTTCATAGAGGCTCGAGGGAATGACCGGAGGAAAGATCGGCTGGTTGAAATGGTGCCAGTGAAGCCCCGCATTGTATCGGGCCGGGGCAAAGTTCATGAGTGTGAATTTTTCGAACACATTGCCTTTGGCAATCGGAATATGATAGGGGAAGGCATACTGGTGGCCGAATCCCACCGAGGGGATGTTGCGAATTCTGGCGGCCATCGAGGTTATTGGGTCAAAATCCGTAATAATCAGGTCGATGCCAGCTGTATCGAGGCTCAGAACATCGGCCATCAGACGGACAGGGTCGAGCTGGAACATCGTATCGACATAGTTCAGCTTTCCCTTGTAGGTAATCAGCGTAAGCCCCTTCATTACCCTGTAGGGAGCGAAAATCTCAATCTCCTTAAGCTCCTCCTCCTTTCTGCCGCTGATGATGACCTGGAGATCATGACCGTCTGACTTGAGCTTTCGGGCAAGCTCGCGGCTTCGGCTGATATGGCCGTTCCCCGTACCCTGAACACCAAAGAGAATCCTCATGCTGCTGACTGATTTAGGGGGTGAGGTGACTGAACCATCACGTTATGCTATTGGATTTTGAGATTGGCATACTGCACCATCAACGTCTTCTCCCCGGCGCTGCGGAAACTGATCCTTGCCTTCTCTTTGGCACCCGTTCCCTGGACATCGATGACGGTTCCGGGTCCGAAAACTGCATGATGCACCTTTGTTCCCTCTCTGAGTCCTGAACGGGCAGGCTTTGGCGCTGCGAAGGAGGGGCCCGGCTGCAAAGGACGGGCCGGTATTTTCGACGGGTAGCCTCTCGAAAAGGAAGATTGAGCCGATTGAGGCTGTGGCTTCTGCTGTGCCGATCGCTCAGAGAGGAGGCTGCCTCCTTCCGTACGGACGATCGACGGATCGATCTCGCTGATAAAGGTCGATTTCAGGCAGTATTGCGCCTGCCCGTAGTGGTAACGGCTCTGAGCCCATGAGAGGAAAATCTTCTCCTGGGCTCTGGTCATCGCAACATAAAAGAGCCTGCGCTCCTCCTCGAGTTCCTCGGGCTCATAGGTGTTGAGCGGAAAGAGCCTCTCCTCGAGACCGGTGATAAAGACAACCGGAAACTCGAGTCCCTTGGCAGCATGCACCGTCATCAGAGAGACATAGTTGTCGCTGTCCTGGGTCTCCTCATAGTCAGACGCCAGAGATATATTCTCGAGAAAATCACCCAGAGAGCCAGCCTCGGGGTTATGGTCAGAAAAATCCCTTGCCATCGAGAGCAGCTCCTGGAGATTCTCGTGGCGGGCAAGCGATTCCGGAGTGTTTTCTGCCTGAAGCAGCACAAGGATAGATGTCAGGGTGAAGAGCTCTGAAAGGACATCGTACACTGTGCCGGCGGAGGCAACTTCCCGAAGCGTTTCGATAACGCTGGAGAAGGCGTTGAGCGCCGTGACCAGTCTCGTCTGAAAACCGCCCTCTTCGGCACGCCGGATGGCGTCATAGAGAGAGATGCCCTCGACTTCGGCAAAATCCTTGAGCTTGCCGATGCTGACATCACCGATTTTGCGTGGAGGAAAATTGATGATCCTCAGGAGCGATTCGCTGTCACGCTCGTTGATGATAAAACGAAGATAGGCAACCGCGTCCTTGATTTCGCGCCGCTTGTAGAAGGAGACGCTGCCGAAAATCCTGTAGGGGATCCGGTTCTGGCGCATCACATCCTCAATCACCCTCGATTGGGCGTTGGTACGGTAGAAGATCGCAAAACTCCTGTATTCATAGCCATCCCGCATGCGCATCGAGCGGATGTAGTCGCCTGCCTTTTCGGCCTCGTGACGCTCGTTGACGGCCTCAATCAGCGTCAGAGGTTCCCCGGCACTCCTGTGCGACACAAGCTCTTTTTTGATCTGGCGCTCATTGCGCAGAATAACACTGTTGGCAGCCTTGAGAATATTGCCGGTGCTCCGGTAGTTCTCGACAAGCTTGAAGGTCTGTGACTCCTTATAGTCATCCTGAAAATTCAGAATGTTGGAGATGTCGGCGCCGCGCCAGGAGTAGATCGACTGGGCATCGTCACCGACGACAAAAATGTTGCGATGGGCGGCACCGAGCATCTTGGCCACGAGATACTGTACCTTGTTGGTATCCTGGTACTCGTCGATCATGATGTAGCGGAAGAGGTTCTGCAGCTCCTGGAGCACCGCCGGATGCTCGTTGAAAAGCTCGAGCGGCTTGATAAGCAGATCGTCGAAATCGAGCGCATTGTTCTCCCTGAGCTTTCTGGTGTAAAGCTCGTATATCTGTGCGGCCTTCTGCTGATTGTAGTCCCCGGCGCTCCGCTGGAACTCTGCCGGCATAACAAAGCTGTTCTTCGCCCGGCTGATTAAGCTCTGCACGGTATTGACCGGCACTGACTCATGAGAGATGCCAAGCTCCGTCATCGACTGGCGAATGAGGCTCTTGCTGTCGTCGCTATCAAAAATCGAAAAGTTGCGATCGTAGCCGATCAGATGGATATAGCTGCGCAGCAGCCTGGCAAAAACCGAGTGGAAGGTACCGACCCAAAGTCCTGTCGAGCTTCCCCGGTGGAGAAGCGTGTCAATGCGGTGGCGCATCTCACCTGCCGCCTTGTTGGTGAATGTCAGAGCCAGAATATTGCCGGGGGGGACCCCCTTGTTTCTGATGAGATAGGCAATCCTGTAGGTAATCACCCTGGTCTTGCCGGAACCGGCACCGGCCAGCACCATGACAGGGCCTTCAGTTGCGCTCACAGCCTCACGCTGTACTTCGTTGAGATCGTTTAAAAAATCGGTCAAAACCCTTATACCTGTTAACAGTTACGACGCCCATCAAGCCCTGGCCATCTCCATGAATACCCCTGGGACCTCCAGATGAATTTCGTATAACTTTCCTCCTTTTACAAATGGCCTGAAAACAAATGCAGCACTCAATCTGAGGATACCGGAAACCATTCTTTTTCCTTTTTTTACGCCCGCACGCTCTCTTTTAGCTCAAGGAGTTGCTATATTCGCGTACAGGCCAAAAACCCTATAATACTGGTTCAATGTTCCCTCTTGTCTACGAAATCAACACAAGAATCTGGCTGAAAAAACTGAGCCGCCTCCACAACCGGCCGATTACGCTCGGAAATATTCCCGACGAGGAGTTTGCGTTTTTTTCTTCCTGCGGCTTCGATATGGTATGGCTGATGGGCGTCTGGCAGCCGAGCAAGCACAGCAAGGCCATCGCCACATCTCATGCAGGACTTCGAACTTCATTCCTTGAACACCTTGACACCGTCCGTCCCGACGATATAGCCTCATCCCCCTATTCGATTGCCTCATACACCGTTAATGAGAGCCTTGGCGGTGAAAAAGAGCTTGGCCTCTTCCGCAAAAGGCTGCGTGAATGCGGAATAAAGCTCATGCTCGATTTTGTTCCGAACCACCTCGCTCTCGACAATGAGTGGCTGCCTGAGAATGCGGAGTATTTTATCCCGGTTTCAAGTGCTGAACACAGCAACGACCCCGAATCGGCCTTTGAATATGCGAGGGGGAAGTACCTTGCTTACGGCAAGGACCCTTACTTCGCCCCATGGACCGACACCTTGCAGCTCGATTACGCCAATCCGGCCACACACCGGATGATGACCGAAAACCTCTTCAAGATCAGCGACCAGTGTGACGCCGTCAGGTGCGACGTTGCCATGCTGATCCTTAAAAGCGTCTTCAACACCACATGGAGCAATCTCAGCGGACACATGAAGGATGAGTTCTGGGGAGGAGCTATCGCCGCAGTCAAAAAGCGCCACCCCGGGTTTCTCTTTCTGGCGGAGTCATACTGGAACAAGGAGTGGGAGCTCCAGCAGCAGGGCTTTGACTTCACCTACGACAAGCCCTTCTATGACTACATTGTTAGCGCACCGGTCAACACCGAAAAACTTACGGGCCATATCCTTGCCCAGTGGGACTACCAGAAAAAGCTCTGCCGGTTCCTGGAAAACCATGACGAACCAAGGGCGGCAGACAAGGTCGGCCTTAACAACAGGGCGGCCGCACTGGTGCTCCTGACTGCCCCAGGAATGCATCTCATCCATCAGGACCAGATGGACGGATTCCACTGGAAGATTCCTGTGCAGCTTGTCAAGCAGGCTCCGGAACCGTGCGACAAGGAACTTGCCGTACTCTATAAAAAGCTCTTCGCCCTGCAGAAGCAGCCGCTCTTTCAGTCGGGGCATATAGAGTGGCTGAACCTGAATGCGGCAAACAACTCGCACTGTTTCGGCTTTCACCGCTTTACCCATGAGCAGCACGGCTTTATTCTGGCCAACTTCAGCGCTACCGGCATAGGCATAGAGTTCCGTCACCCCGCTCTTGAAGGGATCGCCATTGAGAGGATCAGCGTGCTCAGCTCCTCAACCGAGAGCAAAATCGGGGATATCAGAACTTCCGAAAAGGGTCTTCAGGTGCTGCTTGCCCCGCATGAAGGCGTCGTCATAACCTGCTGAGAGGTAAAAGCGTCAGACTGACTGGCCTTGAGGGGCATCACACAATACCATTCAGAATCGAAGGCATGAAATTCATCACAACAACCATTACGCTGAAAACCGGGCGGCCGATAGAGATCATCGACCTGACCGGAGAGATTGCCTCGGCGGTTGCGACCTCAGGGTTTGAGAACGGACAGGTGACCATCATCAGCCGCCATACGACCGCTTTCGTCAATATCAACGAGAAAGAGCCGCGCCTGCAGGAGGACATGGAGACATTCCTCAAGCGCCTTGTGCCGCGCGACGGAAACTACCAGCACAACATCAGCCCGATAGACGGCCGGGACAACGCCCACTCCCATCTTCTCGGGCTCTTCATGAACGCCTCCGAAACAATTCCCTTCTCCGGCGGCAAGATGCTGCTCGGAGAGTGGCAGTCCATTTTCTTCATCGAACTTGACGGGCCGAGAAAAGAGAGAAACCTGCTCATCCAGATAGCAGGGATATAACTCTGCTGCTTCAATCCAGGTAAAATAACGCGCAGGTGGAACCCTGAAGGACTCCGCTTGGTTAGAGATACCACCTGTTGCTGTAACCCCAAGACATAGAATATTATGCCCGATTCACTGCCTGTAACCCTCCAACACCAGCCAGAGCGTCTTTCAGAGATCAAATCGCCTGATGACCTGAAAAAGCTTTCGATTGCGGAGCTTCAGGGTGTGGCAGACGAGTGCCGTACAGAGGTCATCAAGCTTGTCTCCGAGAACGGTGGACATTTCGCATCAACGCTCGGTGTGGTGGAGCTGACGGTCGCGCTTCATCATGTCTACAGCACTCCACATGACAAAATCGTCTGGGATGTCGGCCACCAGGCCTATGTTCATAAAATCCTGACCGGCCGGAGAGAACGAATGCAGACCAACCGTCAGTACGGCGGGCTTGCAGGGTTCCCGAAAATAACGGAGAGCCCTCATGACGCATTCGGCACGGGCCACGCCTCGACCTCAATCTCCGCTGCTGCAGGGCTGGCGGCCGCAAGAGACCTTGCTGGCGGGAGCGAGAAGGTGATTGCTGTCATCGGTGACGGGAGCATGACGGGCGGCATGGCGTTTGAAGCCATGAACCATCTGGGGGATCTGAAAAGTGATGTCCTGGTCATCCTGAACGACAACCAGATGGCCATTTCGCCGAGCACGGGCGGACTGAAAACCCATCTGGTCAACATAACCCTGAACAAGACCTACAACAAGGCGCGCAAATTTATCTGGAACACCATCTCCCTGCTCAACAACGAGCTTGGCGATACGGCCAAAAATGCGGTACGCAAACTGGAGGACGGCTTCAAGGCAGCATTCACTCCCGGGGCTTTTTTCGAGGCGCTCGGCCTGCGCTATTTCGGACCGATTGACGGCCATAACATGGAGCAGCTCGTCAAGGCGCTCAAGGAGATGCAATCGCTTCCTCACCCGAAGCTCCTCCATATCGTCACAACAAAGGGCAAGGGGTTCATCCCCGCTGAACAGAACCAGAGCAAGTGGCATGCCCACAGCGGCGGATTCGACATCACAACGGGTGAAAACCTCAAAAAAGCTGACGCCTCCCTCCCTCCGAAATACCAGGAAGTTTTTGGAGAAGCACTGGTCGAGCTCGCCCTGAAAGACCCTAAAATCACCGCCATTACCGCCGCCATGCCGAGCGGAACCTCACTCGACCTCTTTCAGAAGGCCCTGCCGGACCGCTTCTACGATGTAGGCATCGCCGAAGGCCATGCCGTCACCTTCGCCGCAGGTCAGGCGCTGCAGGGGTTCAAGCCGGTTTGCGCCATCTACTCAACCTTCCTGCAGCGAGCCTACGATCAGCTGATTCATGACGTTGCCCTTCAGCGCCAGCATGTCATCTTTGCCATCGACCGTGCAGGCCTGGTCGGTGAGGACGGACCTACCCACCATGGATCATTCGACCTCTCCTATCTGCACTCTGTGCCGAACCTTGTCGTCATGGCGCCGGCCGATGAGCAGGAGCTTCGCGACATGCTCTATACCGCCCTCTACTCGGTAGACGGGCCTGTCGCTATTCGATATCCGAGAGGAAACGGAACCGGTGTGGCACTCAGAAAGAGCTTTGAGTCTCTCCCTCTCGGCAAGGCCGCAATCATGAGGGAGGGCAGCGGAATCGCGCTCCTCGGGATCGGAAACATGGTCGAAAAGGCCCTTGAGGTTGCCGACGGCCTGAAGGAAGCAGGCATTGACGCATCCGTGGTCAATATGCGATTCCTCAAGCCGCTCGATACGGCCATGATTGAAGAGATGGCCGCACGATCAACCCATTTTGTTGTGCTGGAGGAGAACAGCGGAATCGGCGGAATCGGCAGCGCGGTGATTGACCACCTCAATGAGGCAGGACTCAACCGCCCGGTGCTCAAGGTCTCCCTGCCCGACGCATTCGTGACGCACGGACATATGAACGACCTCTACCGGGAGATCGGCTTTGATACCCCCTCGCTGACGGAAAAGATAATTCGCTTCTACAAAGAGGGGAAAAGGTGAAAAACCCCGAGGAGCGCAAGCACACCTCGCACTGAAAGGTTAGCAAAGAGGCCGGCAAGCAGATCGTCGGCCATGATGCCCCATCCGCCGCGGAGTTGCTGGGCAGCATCAACGGGCCCTGGTTTGGCAATATCAAAAAAGCGAAAAAAAGCGAGCGAGAGCAGAGCAGGCAGAAGTCCGGCCGGAAGGGCGGCAAGTGCCAGCAGCTGGCCGGCAAACTCATCAATCGTCACCACCGAGGGATCCTCTCCATACTCGAGTTCCATGATCGGACCTGCCCATATACCGAGAACGGTCAGGAGCGTGACAAAAAAAAGAAGAAGAGGAAGCCCCCTGAAAGCAGGAAGGGCAACAGCGAGAAGAACGGCGGCAATGCTTGTAACGGTGCCTGGAGCTATGGGAAAATAGCCGAGCCCGAAGCAGGTCGAAAGGATTTTGGCGGCGGAACGCTTCATCTGGTCAGCTTCCCTCAAGGGGCTTCTGCAGATAGACCTTCCAGTTGCTCACCAGATAGGAGATTCCCGTATAGAGGGTAAATGCTGTGACAGCCAGCATGATATAGTTGAGATAGTCTGAGGCCAGAAAGGTGCCGACCACAACGGATAACCCTTTTCCGGCAAAAGAGGACTCCTTCATCAGTATCAGCAGCATCACAAAATAGACGAAGATGTTCTGCACCAGGGTCTTGTACTTCGCCTCCATGCTTGTCACCACCGGCCTGTCCTTGTATTCGGCGTAAACCCTGAGCGCCGTAATGACGACATCGCGGATAATGACGAGTACGACCATCCAGAGACCAAGAAATCCCATCCAGACATAGAGCAGAAAGGCGGCGGTAATGAGCAACTTGTCGGCCAGCGGATCGAGAAACGCGCCAAGACGGGTTGTAACGCCGTATTTTCGGGCATGATACCCGTCATAAAGATCGGTGAGAGATGCGAAGGTAAAAACAATCACGCCAAGCAGCTTGATGTAGGGGTCAGCCTGAACCAGCAGCACCACAAAAACCGGCACAAGCAGTATCCTCAGCGCGGTCAGCTGGTTGGGGATGGTAAGATATGTCTGGTAAGGTTCCTTCACAGTATGGCTCATGGTTAACTGCCGCAAACAGTAAAAAAAAGACGGCCGCGACTTTATCGGCTCAAGATACAGTATTGCGTGGTGTTTTTCAATTGCTGAACTCGCCATTGCCATTGTATTTTCAGGAAGCCACTAATCGAGCTCGATAACGGTCACTCCTGCACCTCCCTCGCCCCACTCTCCGAGGCGAAAACTCCTGACATGGCGATGCTGCTGCAGGAGCTCCGCGGCCCTCTGCCGAAGAGCTCCCGTGCCCTTGCCATGGATAATGGTCGCCGAATGGATGCGATGCATCCGCATGGCATCAATAAACCGGTCGATCTTCATGATGGCCTCGTCACCGCTGAGGCCACGAAGGTCAAGCCTTGTCGATTCAAAATCAAGCGTAGCGGCCGTCCATGCACCCTTCCCGGCGGCCCCTTTCGGCTCCTTCTGCATTTTTTTCAGCTCTGTTTTCGAGCTTTTCTCAAGATTTCTCAAGGTCGTGGTCAACCTGAAATTTCCGCACAGCACAACAACACTTTCGCCGTTCACTCGTTCGACCTCACCTGCGGTGCTGGTATCGAGAATCCGCACAAAATCGCCCTGGCGGATAGTGCGATCCACAGAGAGAGTCGCCTCGGCTTCGGCACGAAGCAGTGAACCGGTTTTTTCAACCGCCTCTTTTTTCATGCCCAGTTTTTTCCGCGCCTCCTGCACTCTTTTTTCATCTGAAGGGGCACTCCTCGCCTCATGAACAATCTCGCGGATCTCTTTTCGTGCATGTTCAAGCTCTTTCTGCAGATCCCTCGAAACCGAGATTCTCTCTTCACGCTTCTTCAGGCAAAGAGCCTCCTCCGCCGAAGAGAGGGCAAGCTCGCGCTCTTCGAGAGCTGAGAGTTTCTCTCTGAGAGCTTCACCAAGAAGCCTGCTCGCCTCAAGCTGCCGGCTGAGATCATCGAGCATGCGATCAAGACCGAGACGTTCACTCTTCATGAAGCTCGATGCCCGATCGATCAATGAGGCAGAAAAGCCCATGCGCTGCATCATGGCAAAGGCAAAACTGCTGCCGGGAACTCCCTTGAGAAAACGGAAGGTTGGCAGCAGCCTCACCCGGTCGAACTCCATCGCGCCGTTCACCACACCCTCCCGCTCATGGCCGTAGGCTTTCAGCTCGCCGAGATGGGTCGTAATAATGGCCTTTGTTGAGCGGGAAAGCAGCTCCTCGATCACCGCACGGGCAATCGCCCCTCCCTCCTCGACGTCCGTCCCTGCACAGAGCTCGTCGATCAGAACCAGATCGCGGCCTGTCGCCGAATCAAGAATCGTGCGGATTTCGCCAAGATGGGAGCTGAAGGTGGAGAGATCGTTCTCTATGGACTGGTCGTCGCCAATCTCGATAAAAATATCTCCGAACAACGGCAATACCGAGCTCTCGCTGCACGGCAGAAGATATCCGTAAGCAAGCATGGCCGAAAGCAGACCAGCGGTCTTCATGGCAACCGACTTGCCTCCGGCGTTTGGCCCTGAAATCACCAGCACATGCTCATCTGCGGCCAGCTCCAAATCAAGGGGAATAACCTCGCTGTTTCGGTGCGAAATCATAAGCCACGGATGAAACCCCCTGACAATGCGAAGCTCCTGGGCGGCGGAAATAGCGGGAAGCAGAGAGCGGGTTTCGACAGCCAGGCGTGCCCGACCGTAAAGGGCGTCAAATTCAGCAAGAACGCTTTCGTTATGGCGAAGATTCTGGAGCTCGAGACGTATCAAGGCGGAGAGCTCCTTCAGGATGCGAACGATCTCCCTTCGCTCGCCAATCTCCATGTCCTGTATCCTGTTGCTCACCTCAAGGGTCTCGGCCGGCTCGATGAAAACAGTCTGGCCGCTCCCCGAATAGTCCTGGATGTAGCCCGGAAGCTTGTACTTGTACTCCACCCGCAAGCCGAGCGTCAGGCGTCCGTTCTTGATGGCAATCGTATCATCCATCAGCCACCCTTCATCCTGGCAGCGCCTCAAATGACGTTCCATCTTGCGACGCAGCAGCTCACGACTCTCGCCAAGCTCCCTGCGAATCATCTGCAACCCCTCACTGGCCGAATCTCTCACCCTGCCCTGCTCGTCCAAAACCCGACGGATGGCACTCTGAAGGCTTTTTTCAAGCCAGATGGCAAGAGTGCACTCGTTCAACAGCGGGTATCTCTCCCGCAGAGTGAATATGAACTTGCGAAGCGCTCCGGAGGAAAAAAGCAGATGGTAGATATCCTGAAGCTCTTCCGGCTCCAGGGAGCTCTCGAGCACCTCAAGCTTTTTCAGATGGGGTCGGGTATCAGGAAGGAATGAAAACGGAAGCGGGATCTCCTCCTGCAGAAGATTGCGCAGCTCAAGCACCCGTTCAAGCTCTCTGACAAGCAACTCTCTTTCGCCGAACGGCTCGGCTCCAAGCAGCCTGTCGCGCCCCATGGCCGACATGCAGAAGCGTGAGGCATAGGCGACCACCCGGTCAAACTCAAGTTTTTTTATGGTGACACTGTTCATATCTACCTGATAATTCTATAAGCATTTATGGCCTGCCAGCCGAACCGCATCAAAGGCAAAGCAAACTTAGCAAAATTCCATGAAGTCGACCCTGTTTACCCAAACAAAACGCTCCCCACAGAGTGCTGAAAATTTATTCTGTGCAACCTATTTCCTGCGGCAAAGTTTAGTGCGAGATTATCTAATATGTTATATTAATAAAAATATGGCGATCACTTGAATGAGCGATGGTGATCGGCTGGCACCATTTTCTTTGAGCAGTCCTTACCAATAACCAATAAATCAATACTACTATGGCAAACGAAAACAATGGCGTCTTTACCGACCTTCTCATCTCCGTCGGCAACCTTGTCCAGAGCGGCGTGGATCTCGCTGTAGGTGCTGCATCCAGCGCAGTCGGAACTGCCAGCCAGGTCGTCGATACTTTCGGCAAAACCGCAGTCTCAGTTGTTGAAGGTGTTACCAAGTCAGCTACTCAGACCATCGAAGGCGTCGCAGCTGCTATCGCCCCGAAAAAGTAACGGAATACCGCTACTTGCTATTACCACCCTCTGCGGCTCTTTGTGCAGAGGGTGGTTTTTTTATTTTTGCTCTCCGCCACCCTCTTGCAGCCTTCACTCTTTTCTCTTTTTTTCGTTACCTTCATCTGACAGATTAACAACATGCGGCATGCGGAAATAACACGCTTCCGACAGCCGGACACCGCCTATGTCCCTATGAGATTAGCCGTCAATATTGATCACATCGCCACCCTGCGTAACGCCCGTGGCGAGCATGAACCTGATCCGGTTGAAGCCGCACTGATTGCTGAAAAATGCGGCGCAGCGGGTATTGTCTGCCATCTGCGTGAAGACCGCCGCCATATAAAGGATCTCGATCTCGCTCGACTCCGCGAGGCTGTAACCTCCAAGCTCGACCTCGAGATGGCCATGACGGCAGAGATGCAGCAGATCGCCCTGAAAACCCGGCCTGAGCTTATCACCCTGGTCCCTGAAAAACGCGAGGAGCTCACCACCGAGGGAGGGTTCGACATCGCGCGCCACTTCGACACACTGGTTGAGTTTCTCAAACCGCTTAAAGCCGGCGGAATAGAGAGCAGCATCTTCATTGAACCCGAAAAGAGCGCCATAGAGCTTGCCGCAAAAGCCTCCGCCGACATGGTGGAGCTGCACACCGGAGCTTATGCACTCAAAGCAGATGAGCGGGAGAGAACGCTTGAACTTGAGAGAATCAGGAGAGCCGCAACCTACGCCAGAAGCCTGGGGCTGAAGGTTGTTGCCGGCCACGGCCTCAACTACCGGAACATCGCACCGTTCGCCGCTATCCGGGAGATCGAGGAGGTCAGCATTGGCCATGCCATAATTGCTCGCGCCGCCTTTACCGGTCTTGAGGCTGCCGTTCGCGAAATGCTCGCCATCATAGCGTAAAATGGTCATGGCGGAAACTCCTGACAGAACAATCACCATCGTCCTTGCCACCGGCAACCGCGACAAGGTACGCGAACTCCGACCCATGCTGAAGAGAATCTCCCCGGCATTCAGGGTAGCGACACTTTGCGAGCTTGGTGCCGAGGTTGAGGTGGAGGAGAGTGAGCCGACACTCGAGGGAAATGCCCTGCTCAAGGCAAGGGCCATATACACCCTTCTTTCAGAGCGCCTCCCCTTCATCATAGCGCTTGCAGACGACACCGGCCTTGAAGTGGATGCGCTGGACGGGGCTCCGGGCGTCTACTCTGCACGCTTCGCGCCGACCCCGGAAGGAGAGTCGCCCACCTACGAAGAGAATGTAAATCATCTCCTGCAGCAGATGGAGGGGTGCATGGAGAGGAGTGCCCGATTCAGAACGGTGATTGCCATCAAGGGAAGAATCCCGTCACCAGATGGCGGAATCGCACTTTTCGAGGAGGTAGCAGAGGGAGTTGTCGAGGGGTTCATCACCAGGGAAAAAAGAGGCGGCGAAGGGTTCGGATACGATCCGCTTTTTCTTGTTGGTGAAACCGGCATGACCTATGCGGAGATGAGTATTGCCGAAAAAAACACGATCAGTCACCGCTCGATCGGTGTCCGAAAAGCGATCGAACGGCTTGAAGAGATTCTCAGAGAGAACCAGACTCCCCTAACCGATACCCCATAGAAGCCAATGAAACTTTTCGAAGCAGCGATTCTCGGCGTCATCCAGGGACTTACCGAGTTCCTGCCGATCAGCAGCACGGCACACCTGCGCATCATCCCGGCACTCTTTGGATGGAGCGATCCCGGAGCAGCATTTACAGCAATCATCCAGATTGGCACCCTTGCTGCCGTTTTCATCTATTTCAGGAAGGATATCTTTGCCATTCTCGGCGGAGTGGTCCGGGGGATTTTTCAGGGCAAACCCCTGCAAAGCCCCGAAGCAAAAATGGGATGGATGATCGCTGCAGGAACCATTCCAATCGTTGTGTTCGGGCTTATCTTCAAGTCCGAGATAGAGACCAGCCTACGCTCCCTCTACTGGATAAGCGGCGCGCTTATAACTCTCGGTCTGGTGCTCTCTCTTGCCGAGGAAAAAATAAAGCGGCGCCTGAAAAGCGGCCGGCGTCAAAAATCAATGGAAGAGATCGGATGGAAAGAGGCGCTCCTGATTGGGCTCACCCAGAGCATCGCCCTCATACCCGGATCATCCCGTTCCGGCGTCACCATTACGGGCGGACTCTTCATGAACCTCTCCCGCGAGGCCGCCGCGCGATTCTCATTCCTCCTCTCACTGCCTGCGGTCTTTGCTGCGGGAATTTTCGAACTCTACAAGACATGGCACATCATAGCGGCCTCACATGAGACCCTCAACATAGCCGTAGCGACCCTCTCGGCAGGTATTGTAGGGTATGCGGCAATCGCCTTTCTGCTCAACTATCTGAAAAGCCACACCACCAGCATCTTCATCGTCTATCGGATAGCGGCCGGAATCGGCGTCCTTCTCTTCATCTCCACAGGAAGGCTTCTGCCCTGAACGCTTCAGACCACTCCCCCGATGCTCTCCTTATGCTCAGGAAAGCATCGGGGCCAATTCCCTCCTCTTATACGCCGGCGAAAGAACAGTGGCTGAAGATTCCCGCTTGACAATAATGGCTGGCGCGGCGGGCAAATGCTCTTTTGAGGCAACTTTTACCCCGAAAAAATAATTCTCTTTTCTATGTAAAGCAGGCGGGGATTTTTTCTTATATATAACTATCTAAAGCTAACCGTATAATCATTCAGCCATGCCATACAGCTTATCCGGCGTAGGGCATAATGGCTTTGAAAAAGCAGACTTACATATACATACGAAATGTTCTGACGGCATCTTCTCTCCTGAGGAAATCATTGAAAAAGCAGCACTCAACGGATTGAAGGCCATCAGCATTACTGATCATGACTCTGTTTCTGGTATTGACAAAGCAAAGCCATTAGCCTTGGAGAGGGGCGTTGAGCTTGTTCCCGGGGTGGAAATGAGTTCAACCTACAAGGGCTATGATATTCATGTCCTTGGTTATTTTTTCGATTATCAGCAGTCTGCGCTGAAAGAGTATCTCGATCACTGCCGGCACCTGCGCACCGAAAGAGCGGAGCGCATGGTGAGCAAGCTCGCCAAAATGGGGGTAAAAATCGGCATCGAGCAGATTATTGTCAAAGCGCAGAACGGCAGCGTGGGGCGCCCGCATATTGCTCAAGTGCTTCAGGACGGGGGCTACGTCAAGAGCTTTAGCGAAGCGTTCAGCCGGTATCTTGGCTCACACAGCCCTGCCTACGTCAAAAGCATAGAGACGCACCCGGCGGAGGTCATCAGGCTTATCAACGAAGCCTCCGGACTCTCATTCCTTGCGCATCCGGCCCAGAACGTCCCTGACGAGACGCTCAAGCAGCTTATCACCTTCGGACTTGATGGCATAGAGATCGTCCATCCCTCTCACGATACCTACAAGCAGAACTACTACCGGGAGATCGCCAACGAGTATTTTCTGCTCTTTTCAGGAGGCTCCGACTACCACGGGCTTAAAGAGCGTGATGAAGACCTCTTCGGCAAGGTCACCATCCCCTGCGAGTGGGTTGAGAAGATGAAAAGCCGGCTTGTAAATTCTTGAAAAACCGATGGTTGGGCTATTGATGAATATTTGCTATTATTCAACCCTGTTTTCATTATAACGTGGCCCCCGGCAAAGCATTTCACCGCACCCTGATTTATGCCAGTAAACGCCATCCGATCCCTGGAAAAAAAAGTAGCCCTGCAGCTCAAGGATTTCTTCTTCACGATGCAGGAGTTTTTTCTTTTTTCAGTGCGGGCCTTCGCTTCCATTCCCAAACTGAAGCGTTACTGGAGAGACTTTCTCGACCAGGCAACCATCTGCGGAACTGACTCAATCCCTATTGTGCTGGTGAGTTCCATCTCCATCGGCGCACTTCTGGCCATCGAGGTCGGAAACCTGCTCGAAGACTTCGGAGCAAAAACCATGCTTGGCCGCTCAACCGCCCTCTCGATTATCCGCGAACTCGGCCCGATGCTCATGGGCCTCATGCTCTCTGCCCGGTTCGGATCAAGAAATGGCGCGGAGCTTGGTGCCATGCAGATATCTGAACAGATCGATGCGCTTCGCGCCTTCGGCACCGATCCGGTTGCAAAACTGGTCATGCCGAGGCTTGTGGCCGCGCTCATCATGTTTCTCCCCCTTACCGCGCTGTCGGACTTCGCAGGCCTTCAAAGCGCGGCCTACATGGCGGAACACTACCACCGCATCGACCCTGGTATATTCTGGAACGCGGTTTATCCTCGACTTGTGGCCAAGGATTTTGTCGTTGGATTCCTTAAAGCCCCGGTATTTGCAGTCATCATAACGCTGGTCAGCAGCTTTAACGGATTTTCGGCAAGGGGGGGAACCTCCGGTGTCGGAAGATCGACCATCAAGGGAATTGTCGTTTCATCAGGGCTGGTGCTGATCGCCAACTTCTACGTCTCGAAGATTGTACTGGAAAACATGTGAGCGCATGATCGAGTTAGATAAAGTAACGTTGAAGTACGGCGAAAAGGAGATCCTCAAGCAGGTATCCCTTACCGTGCGGGACAACACCATCAAGGCCATACTCGGCCCGAGCGGCGTGGGAAAAAGCACCATTCTCAAGCTGATGCTCGGCCTCATAAAACCCAACAGCGGCAGGGTGCTCATTGACGGCGCCGACATTACCCGCATGAAGGAGAGTGAGCTCTACACCATCCGAAGGAAAATGGGCATGGTCTTCCAGGGCAACGCGCTGTTCGACTCGATGACCATCAGCCAGAACCTCGGGTTCTTCCTCCGTGAAAATCTGAACCTTCCGGAAAATGAGGTGATCAGGAGAGTCACCGAACAGATCCAGTTTGCCGGCCTCGAGGGCTATGAAAATCAGCTTCCTGAAAGCCTGAGCGGAGGCATGCGCAAAAGGGTCGCTATCGGCAGGGCAATGATCTTCAAACCGCACATGATCCTGTTCGACGAGCCGACGGCAGGGCTCGACCCGGTGAGTTCCAAAAAGATACTCTCACTCATCAGCACGCTCCGCCACAACAACAATCTGGGGGCCGTGATTGTCACCCATATCATTGAAGACGTCTTTAATGTGGCCGACTGCGTGGCCGTGCTCTACCAGGGAGAGATTATTTTCGACGATGTAACCGAAAAGCTGCATAATGCAGAGCATCCGTTCATTCGTTCGATCCTCTCCGACAAGATTCTTGAATTATAACATCCTTAGACTTTCACCTGTATGAGAAACCCGAACGCTTTGAAGTGGAGCGATCTGAAAACCGGAATATTTTTCATTTTCGGCCTCGGCTTTGCTGCCTATCTCGGCCTGTTCATCGGCAAAAACACCAATATGTTTTCCGGTGTGACAACCGTAAAAATACTGTCGAGAGATGTTCAGGGACTTGCTGAAAACAACTTCGTCTCCGTTTCAGGCAAAAAAATAGGCACCGTCTCCAAAATGAATTTTGTCACCCGGGACGGTTCGCTCTATGTTGTCGCGGAGCTGAAGCTGAAGCAGGAGTTTGCCCCTCTGGTCACAAAAGATGCCAAAGCTGAAATCAAGTCTCTCGGCGTTCTTGGCGACAAGTATGTCGATATCATAACCGGAAAGGGCCCTGCGGTCCAGAACGGTGATTACATTGCCCTTGAAACCGAGGAGGGGATGGCCAGCCTCACCGGCAAGGCAAGCCAGGCGTTTGGCAAGATCAACGATCTTCTCGACCGCCTCAACAACGGCAAGGGACCGGCCGGAAGACTGATCTCGGATGAAAAGATGGGCCGCGAGCTTGCCGAAACCGTAAGTAGCCTGAAAACCACATCAGCCGAACTCTCGAAGCTCTCCCAGAAGGCATCCCGAGGAGATGGACTGCTTCCAAAGCTCCTCAACGACAAAGCTCTGGCAAAAAACACCGAGCAGACGGTCGAACGGCTCAACCAGGCTGCGGCCAAAACCGAAAGCCTGATGGCGAAGCTCAACAGCGACAAGGGCACCCTGGGGCAGCTCTCATCAAATCCGGCGCTCTACAACAACCTCTCCAGGACACTCACCTCGCTTGACTCAGTGCTTGTCGACCTGAAAAAGAATCCGAAACGCTACGTTCAGTTCTCGCTCTTTTAAGAACA
Source organism: uncultured Chlorobiaceae bacterium (assembly GCA_903824045.1). GTDB lineage: Bacteria > Bacteroidota > Chlorobiia > Chlorobiales > Chlorobiaceae > Chlorobium. Next base: position 126,821 of record CAIJVD010000023.1, on the reverse strand, counting down.
GGAGGCTGTCATCTCACCGCTTCGAACTCTTGCTGCTCTCTTCATCGCCCTTGCCACCTTGAGCTCTGCGCTCCCGGCAAGGGCGGAAACGCCTGACTTCAGACCCCTTGAAGCGCTCATGCAGAAGGCTGTACGCGATACGGTCTTTCCTGGAGCAAGCCTTGCGGTCATCTCCGGAGGCCGGATCGTCTTTCACAAGGCTTTCGGCAGAATGACCTACAACCCCTCCAGCACTCCGGCCGATACCTCGACAATCTACGATCTCGCCTCCCTGACCAAGGCCGTCGCCACCACAAGCATTCTCATGCAGCTTGTCGAACGCGACTCCCTCCACCTCAATACCCGAGTATCCTCACTGCTGCCCGGTTTCAGAGGAAACGGCAAGGAGAGAATCACCATTGAACAGCTTCTGCGCCATACCTCCGGACTGCGGGCCCACACCTTTTTTGCAAAAAGCTGCCGCACACCCGAAGAGCTCTTCATAGCCATCGAGACCGAACCCCTTCTCTCCGAACCCGGCACCAAAACCCTTTACAGTGACCTCGGCTTCATGCTTCTCGGAAGAATCATTGAGACCATCACAGGAAGAACCCTTGCCGAGAACTTTCATGCCCGGTTCTCCTCACCGCTCGGCCTGACCCAAACCATGTTCACCCCTCCACCTGAACTCTTGCAACGCATTGCCCCGGTGGACCGCGACACGCTCTGGACTCTCGGCACGGTGCGCCCGCTGGTCAACGACCAGAATGCCGCGCTTCTTGGCGGAGTTGCAGGCCATGCCGGACTCTATTCGACAACCGGAGATCTTGCAAGGATAATGAAGATGGTGATGAGTGGCGGAACGCTAGACAGTCATCTCTATTTCCGGGAATCAACCATCCGTCAATTTCTCTCTCGCAACCATTCGGAAAGAGCCCTTGGATGGGACAAGCGCCCGACTGAAGGGAGCTCCTCCTCCGGAACATTTTTTTCAGCCGCCTCCTACGGCCACCTCGGCTATACAGGCACAAGCATCTGGGTCGATCCAGAGATGCAGCTGGCCGTCATCCTGCTCAGCAACAGGGTCTACCCCTCACCCGACAACATCCGAATCAGGGCCTTCCGCCCCCTCTTGCACGACACGGTTGCCAAGTGCATGGGGGCAGGGAAAAGGGATGGGCAGAAGTGATGGGTGGCATGAGACTTTTCAGGCGAAAAGCCCGTGCATGGGCACAATCGGAAGCGGGATCTGGCGGAGCGACTCACGACGGAAAATCGCATTGGCTGCCATGCGGCCGGTAAAAGCGGCTGCTTCCATCAAAAAAACCGGCGCATCGACCTTTACCCAGTCTCCCGCAAGAAAAAGGTTCGGGAGCGGTGTCTCCACACCGGGCCGGCGGGCATGATCGCCCGGCGCCCACCTGGTGAAATTTGACTGCATCATGAAGAGCTCATGGAGCACCGTTGCCCCTCTTGTCTCTGGAAAAACAGCATGCAGCTCCTCGAGCATTGCCCGTTTGAGCTCACTCTCCCCGCGGAGATCCTCCGGTGCGATGGCGTAGGCATGCAGCTCAACAACAGAGCCTCCGTTTTTTTTTGCCCACCCCTTGAAGGGCTCCTGAAAATCGGAATAATGAGTAATTGAATCGGTATAGGCATAGCCCGACACGGTATAGAACGGAAATCCGCCGGAGTCGAAGGGCCGGTCAAGCCAGAGACGATAGACCGCGTAGGGATCGGCCTCTCCAAGCGAGGAAACTGCGGACTCGAACTCCGGATGGCCGATGCTGGAAGATTTCACCAGCTCACGCACGCCCCTTACGTTGGATGCCACGACACAGTAATCACACTCCAGCAGTTCACCGTTGCCGCTGCTTCCAAAACTGCTCACCACAAGCCGCGACCCCCTCAACTCCACCGACAGCGGGGCCAGCGGAGCTTTTGGCGGACCGCCCACCGGGCGGCCTGAAGCATCGAATCGTCCTGCATGACAGGGGCAGCTAAAGCCTCCGCCACTCTCGTCGGGAGTGACCGGGCATCCCATATGCGTGCAACGGCCGTCGTAAGCCACATACCAGCTGCCCTTTCTGGAGAGCATGACCGGAATCCCTCCTGCAGTCGAAAAAGAGGCAAATCCTTTTTTCGGCAGATCGCCCGGATTGATATCGAGAAGAATTGAGCCCCCGCTGCCGCCGCCATCAACAAGAACCCCGGAAACCTTTCCTCCAGCCGTCTCGAGCCGTATTGCGCTGCACCCTTTGCGGAGCGTGACGCCGAGCGACTTCAGCCGGGCCTCGAGAGGATTGATGAGCGCCGTCATGCAGTCACGACGGGTAATCCTGAAAGAGAGCCCCTCGGGGCTGCCCATGAAATAGAAATGGAAATAGCGAAGCGCCTCTGCCGCCGAAAGAACCTCCATGCGGTTCATGGTGGCATCGGCAAAGGGGTGAAGCACCGTATCGACAAATGCCGGAAGCGTCTCTCCTTTGCGGCAGTAGGTCAGAAAATCGATAGCGTCGAACTGATGAAAGGTATGGGCGTACTCATAGCGGAAGAGCTCGGAAGTTGAAAACCACCCTTTCGAGTTGTTCAGAAACGAGCGAAGGTCAAGCCTTTTCGACTGCTCCAGAACGGAGAGCACATTGAGAGGAAAGAGCCTCGATGTCCGGCCGAAGACCTCTTTGGGAGAGTTCCTGAAAATGACAGGGTATCCGGGGGAGAGATCAAAAGCCTCAGCGGGTACCCCTGCCGCCGCAAAAATCTCGTTGAGATTGTAGTACTGGTCAAAAAATCCATGGAAGCCGTGCTCCACCGGGAAACGCTCCCCCAGAGCATCAATATCCCAGCCGGTCAACTTCCCCCCGAGAGCGGAGGAGGATTCGAGTAGCGTCACCTCAAACCCCCTCGTCGCCAGTTCAAGAGCCGAGCTTATGCCTGCCAGCCCGCCACCGACAACGACCACCTTTTTTGGGAGCGCAAGCTTCTCTCTCTCTCCGGCATCGGCTTTCAGGTAGAACTCCTTTCTTGGCTGATAATAGCCCAGAAGCGCGGCCGTACACGTCAGCAGGGCACCGCCACCGATCCCCGTACCGAGAAGCATCTTCCTGATAAACTCCCGTCGTTCCATCTCATGCAGATAACGTTGAGCCAAGAATAATAGCTCCCTTAAATGTATATTTATTTTGTTATAAAGGAGCCTGCCGGAACAACCCTTTGCTCTCTACCCTGAAATGCAGCAGACCTCACCGAGCCTTGCTCTCCGGATACGAAAAGAAGCTTCGAGGCTTGGCTTTGCCGCCGTCGGATTTTCCACTCCTGCTCCTCAGCCACTCGCCATGCAGCGATACCGCGCCATGATCACCGAAAAACGGCACGCAGAGATGGATTGGATGGAAAAGAGAGTGGTGGAACGGGGCGATCCCGCCCTGCTCCTTCCCGGCCTGAAAACCATCATCTCCGCTGCAATCAGCTATAACCATCCCGCCAGCTCACCCCCTGAAGGGCTCAGAATATCCCGATACGCGCTCATCGCGGACTATCACGACACGCTCCGTTCGATGCTTGAAGGTCTCCTTGAGGCGATAAGGGTGATCGCTGCCAAACCCGTCGATGGGCTTATCACGATTGACAGCTCACCAGTTCTGGAAAAAAGCTGGGCGGAGCGGGCGGGTATCGGAAAAACAGGGAAAAACACCCTCCTTATCGTTCCCTCAGCTGGCTCGCGGCTCTTTCTCGGCGAGATTTTGACCGACCTTGAAATCATTGATGAGCGGCCCGGGCTCCCCAATCTTTGCGGCAGCTGCTCTCTGTGCATCGAACACTGCCCAACCGGTGCGCTACTTGGGCCCGGAGTGCTCGACGCATCGCGATGCATCTCGTACCTGACTGTAGAGCTGAAAAGAGAGTTCACCGATGAGGAGTCCTCCATGACCGGAAACTGGATATTCGGCTGCGACATCTGCCAGGATATCTGTCCCCACAACCGCCAGGCCCTCATTCAGGCAGAGGACTCCTTTACGGCTTTAGAGCGAGTCATGAGCCTTTCCCCCGAAACCCTCCTCGAGCTGACACATTCAGGCTTTCGGAAGCTCTTTGCCGGAACGCCGGTCTACCGCATCGGCCTGAGGCGCCTGAAGCGCAACGTACAAGCTGCATTAAAAAACCAGAAGAAAAGCAAACACCAACAACCCCGCTAACCGCTCACCCCATCTTCCCCAGTGTTATCTCCTCACCACTGAAGCTGGCGGGACGCAGGCCGCGCACCGAATTGGCTATGTAGATCATTTCGGCGCCCTTCAGCTCGGCAAGAGTCACCGTGCCTTCCGAAACGAAAGGACGGGTTGCAAGAACATAGCTCCGGTAAATCCCGTTAAGGAGAGCTGATCGAAGGGGTGGCGTCAGGAACTGCCGGCCGTTACGAAGAAAGAGATTACTGATCGCCCCTTCCGTCACCTCACCGCGCTCATTGAGGAAAAGCACCTCATCAAACCCTTTCTCTCTGGCAAGCGCATAATAGCGGTCATAGAGCCTCCTTCTCGTGGTCTTGTGGAAGAGCATAGGCATGGAGGAGTCGGTCCGGTGAGCCGCAACGCAAAGGCGGAGGGGGGGTGCGCCGGAGAGAACGGGAGCGGGATCATAACGGACTGAGAGCTCCCCCTTGCGACAGAGCGCGAGCCTTACCTTGAAACGAGTGCCAGTAAGGCGCATCTCCGCTTCAAGGCTGAGAAGGAGCCTCTCCGCTTCATCTCTCTGCCAGACAAACCCGAGCGCTGAAGCCGAAGCGGCCATGCGCTCAAGATGCTCCTGGGGCCAAAGGTAGACATGGCTCCAGAGAATGCTTTCGAAAATCTCAAACTCCCCGGCCGCCACATCCTCAAGGATTCTCGCCTTGAGCTTGCACTCACGGTACTCCTCATCCGGATCTGAGTCCCAGACAATACCGCTCCCCGTGCCATAGACTCCCGTGCCGCCACTGAGTTCGAGGCTCCTGATTGCCACGTTGAAGATCATGTCGCCATCGGGAGTGATATAGCCTGTCGAGCCTGTATAGATCCCTCTGGGTCCTCGCTCAAGAGCCCGGATGAGCTTCATGGCTCGTATCTTCGGCGCTCCCGTTATCGAACCGCAGGGGTAGAGCGCCCTAAAGCGTTCGTAGAGCCCTATACCCGGCCGTTCAAGGCCGCGAATGGATGAGACCATCTGATGAAGGGTCGGGTATGTCTCCGTTATGAAGAGCTCAAGGGCCTCAACCGAACCGGGCATGCAGATCCGGCCGAGGTCATTGCGCAGGAGATCAACAATCATGAGATTTTCAGCGCGGTTTTTAAGGGATCCGGCGAGCCCCTCCCTGAGAAGCGAGTCCTCGATGGGCGTCCCTCCTCGCGGAGCGGTGCCCTTCATCGGTCTGGTCTCAATCACCCTTCCCTGGCAATCGAAAAAAAGCTCGGGAGAAAAAGAGAGGATCGTGCTCTCTCCGGTTTTGAGATATGCCGTGTAGGCGAAGGGCTGAGCGCTTCTCATACGGCGGAAAAGTTCCGGCGCCGAGCCGCTGAACCTGAAACGGTAACGCCCGGTAAAGTTTACCTGATAGACATTTCCAGCCGAAATCTCACTCTTGATTGCCTTTATTTTGGAGGCATACCCCTGTGGGGAAAGATCGAACGACAACCCTTCAATCTGAAGGTGAGAAAAACCCTCCGTCAACTCCTCTTCGAAGAAAAGATCGGCCACTTCAGCGGCTGAAAAACGCTCAGGGGCAGGGTAAACACCAAACCATGCGAGCGGTTTTCTTGACGCACCCTCGGCCGCAACATCGGCAAGGGAGGGCTCGAAACCAGCACCGGCCTCATAGCTCAACCATCCTGCCAGAAAATTACCCTCTCTGTGTCTCTTCTCAAGCCTTTGAAAAAAACGCTCAAGCCCTTCAAGCGAGTCGAGCGTCATTACCTCGACCGGAGCGGAAAAAAGCATTGCACCGGCCTGCCGCCCCTTGCAGAATGCGGATTCGAACCAGAGCGAGCCCTCCCTTTCGAGAATATCGGCAAGCCGCCGCGGGGCTGCAGCTTCGCTCTTCTCAGGCACTCTCAATGGCGAAGGGTTTCTGAAGGACGCATTCCAGCCATGATTTCAGCTGTTCGGCGGCCCAGATCTCAATATCGGGTTCATAAAGGCTTTTCAGGCGAAGCAACACTCCCTCTCCCCGCGCAATTGCCTCAATGGAGAGAATGTTCCGCCGGTGACCGCGCTCAAGGCCGTTGGCAAGACGCAGAATCCCGGAGAGCACATCGACCGCCCGCTTGTGTTTCGGCCGCAGCTGACTGTATGCCAGATGTTTCTCCGAAGGAGGGGACTTGCGGTGATAGCGGGCTACATGACCCATAACCTCTATCTCGGAAGGAGAGAACCCGCGGAGCTCGCCGTTTAGGATAATGTACTGGCTGTGCTTGTGGTGTGAAGAGATGGAGATAAAGGTTCCGATATTATGGAGGAGCGAAGCATACTCCAGCAGCTCACGATAGAGAGGTTCAAGGCCATGCAGAAAACCCAGCACATCAAAAAGCTGCAGCGCAAGCCCTGCAACCTGCTCTGAATGCTCCCGGTCCCAGTCGCAGCGGCATCCGAGTTCACAGACGCTCGCCCGGCGGATATCAAGCTCAGACTCGGGCCCCGACAGCTTGCTGGCCGAGACATTGAGGCTATGCTTCAAATAGTGGAGCACCATTCCCTCGCGAAGGGCGTAATCAGAAATCACGATTTCACTCAGATTGAAACATCTGAAAATCATATCGACCAGGATCAGGCCTGGCACAATCAAATCAACTCTTTTTTCATCGAGACCGGTCATCTTCCTGCGATCTGCCGAGCCGAGCGGCAACACAGCCCTGTAGAGCTTCTGAAACTCGCTGCGGGTAAAAACGCTGTTATTAAGCGGCAAATCGCTCTCCACTCCGCTCATCGAACGAATCATGCGTGCAATATTCTGGGCGGTTCCTGAGGATGCGATCGCCCGATGAACCTTGAGTTCAGTCGCCCGCTCGACAGCTGAGACCATCTCGGCGGCAAAAAACTGTTCGAGCAGCTTGATATCGGACGGGGTCATCGGATCGTTTGGAACGAATCGTTCGAGCATTCTGGCAACGCCGATCTTGCGGCTTTCGAGGAGTTGCACACCCTCGCGGGTCGCGATGACAAACTCAACAGAACCTCCGCCAATATCGAAGAGAAGATCAGGCTCCACGCCAAGCTGCACGGCATTGCGGACTCCGTAATAGATAAATTCCGCCTCCTCCCTCCCCGATATCACCTTGACTTTCAGGCCGGTCTCATCGCGAACCTTTCGGAGAAACACATCCTGGTTCCTGGCCTCCCGAATGGCGCTGGTGGCAAAGGCGATAACGTTTTCAGGCGCAACGCCATGCTGCAAAGCAAGAACGAGAAAATTTTTCAGTGCTGCTACACCGGACTGCATCGCCTCCTCATCGAGCATTTTTGTCGAAATGCTGCCGCGTCCAATGCATATCATGTCCTTGACACGGTCGATCTCAACAATCCCCTTGCCACCGCCATACTCGACAACAATCATGTGAAATGAATTGGTACCGAGGTCGATAGCCGCCACTCTCAATTTATCAGTCGTCATACAGTTGGGCTGGAAGGGATTTGAAATGAGCCGTAAAATACAAGTTTTGCACAGGAAAAGGAAGGGTGCACTCATCAACTTACACGTTAAGGAGAGGAACTCCTCATCCGCCTTTCCTCCTGAGAAGATTTCAACGTATATTCATGCCTTGAAGCCGGAAAGGCCAGCTGATGATCTCCCCGGAAAAGACGAAGCAACCGCGCACTTTACCAACTATGGAACAACCCGACCGGCTTGCCCTGCGATATGAGATTGCGCGCAAAGCCATTCATCTCTCATCACTGTCGATTGCCATCATCTACTACAACATCAGCCGCGAACTGGCACTGCTCTTGCTTGCCCCTATTTTCGCCGGTTTTCTCCTCGTCGACCTGCTGAAAAATTCATTCAAGCCGGTTGCTGTGTGGTACCACAAGACCTTTGATGCCATGCTCAGAACGCATGAGATCCAGAAGGTAAAAACACACCTGAACGGAGCGACTTGCATCACCCTGTCGGCACTTATCCTGGTCATTTTTTTTCCTAAAATCATCGTCATAGCCTCATTTTCCATGGTCGCCGTTTCCGATACCCTTGCGGCCATTGTCGGAAAAGCCTTCGGAAGGCACAGGTTCGGCCAGAAAAGCGTTGAGGGAAGCATTGCGTTTTTCCTCTCTGCACTTGCCATTGTAACTATCGTGCCAGGCATCAATCCATTCATCGGCATCATCATGGCTGCGACGGCAACCCTGACGGAGGCCTTTGTAGTGCGCGTCGCCGGCTTCAGGATTGACGACAACCTGACCATACCGATTGTCAGTGCACTGGTCGGCACCCTCTCCTACATTCTCCTCATGCCCGAGCAGTTCGTTACGCTCTCCAACTTCAGGTAGAACTCCCCGAAGAGATTATGCAGACACTTATAACCGATTCGCCCGAAGAGGCCGCCGCCATACTGAACTCCGGCGGAATCGTAGCCTTTCCGACCGAAACGGTCTACGGCCTTGGAGCCGCAATTACCAATACGGAGGCGATCCGCCAGGTATTTCAGGCAAAGGGGCGCCCAACAGACAATCCTCTGATTGTACATATCGGCCGGGTAGAGCAACTCGGCGAAGTTGCCCGCCAGATCAATCCTGCAGCAGAAAAACTCATCGAGCGTTTTTTTCCCGGGCCGCTGACGCTTGTGCTGAAAAAGAGCCCCCTCGTGCCCGAAGCCGTAACGGCAGGCCTTGAGACCGTCGGGGTCCGATGCCCCGCAAATGTGGTGGCAAGGGAGTTTCTCAGCCGCTGCTCAACCCCCGTTGCAGCCCCCTCGGCAAACCTTTCCGGCCTGCCGAGCGCTACCAGCTGGGAGACGGTCATGAAGGACCTTGAGGGCCGGATCGACTGTATTCTGAGGGGCGAACCCAGCAGCATCGGGCTTGAATCCACCATCGTCGACTGCTCCGGCCAGAAACCGATACTCCTCAGGGCGGGTGCAATTACCCTCGAACAGCTTCAGGCGGTTGTCGGTGAGGTGAGTGCAGAAAAGAGCGACAGCGAGGGAACACCTCCCAAAAGTCCCGGACTGAAGTACCCGCACTATGCCCCTCTGGCCTCCATTATCCTCTGCCGGCCCCGGGAGGCGGCAACTCCACGGCCACGTTCTGCATTCATCGGCATGCAGCGGCAAGCCGGAGAGTGGGAAGCGCAGAAAATCTGCAAGAACCTTGAAGAGTACGGTCGCGAACTTTTCAGCTTTTTCCGCCACTGCGACAGCGAAGGGATCCGGTTCATCTACTGTGAACTCCCCTCATCGGAAGGACTCGGCCGGGCGATCAGGGACCGCCTGCTCCGTGCCGCCGGAGAGGAGTGAAGAGCACGGACGTTCACGGACTTTCACTCCTCACGGGATCCGTGTGCGTCCGTGTCAGTCCCTGTTCCCCCTCCCTCTTCTTTTTTCCGAACGTATGCGGTAGAGGCGTTCCGTAAATCCTCCATTGCTTTCAAAAGATTTTGCAAGTCCATCAATCTGGCGATCCAGGAGATAACAGCAAAGATTGATGAGACAGAGCGCTCCATTTGCCGCCAGCACCGATGAGTGCTCATTGCGCTTGGCACCTGCTATGTTTCGTTCACCCGCAATCAAGCTACGCATATCCTCCAGGGTGCTGCACCGCAGGGCTTTAAAGCGAATCAGCGAAGGATGGCCTGGTGGCCATGCAGGCAAATCCCTCTGGCGCAGAAAATCTTCATAATCGAGGCGAAGCTCTTCCAGGCTGGCTCGCGCTACGCTGGTCAGCCTGAGTTCGGTTTTTTTGGATGTTGCGGATGCCTGACTCCCTTCGGCGATGTTCTGAACCCCTGAACGGGCGGCCTGTACCATCTGGTCATGAGTGCGACTCCGCTTTTCGATAAATCGATCACAAAACTGCGCCGTCACATCTTAAATCAATTGTGCAATCCTGAAGCTTTTCAGGTTCCTGTAACCTCCATGTTTGGGTATAAGCGGTTCATCAGTCATGAGCGGTTTTGTCCAATAAACTGTTTCAGAACGAGAGATAACATCCAAGATGGAACGATCCCGGAGAGCTGGTACTGCGCTCGTCGTAGCCGCTGCCGTAGGTTGCCCGGTCACTGTAAAATGTTTGCTCGTAGCGCGCTGCGAGCTTCATCTGCTTCATCGCCTGCCACACTGCAAGAAGGCTGATCGACTTGCCTCTGCCATCATAGATGCCGAGGCTGGAGGTCAAGGGGAGGTCGTCCTCTGAAGCGTAGATGGCGGCGTCATATGCGTCGGTATTGAACACTGTCACCCTGCACTTCATAGTCAGCCCGGCACCCTGCCAGCTAACCTGCTGGTAACAGAGCCAGCCATAAAGCGTTTCGTTGCCGGCAAGAAAGCGCTCGACCACCCGTTTCACCTCGCCACGACTCCTCAACTTAACGCCCGAAAACGGGCCAAGATCACAGTCCAGGCGGGCCCGACTGCTCTCTGTCGGCAGAGCTGTCCATATTTTCTGCACGCCCGAAGAGGTTGGAGCGGAAGGATACTGCAGACGGGCCTCCTCCTTCCTCTTCTCCTGCAGCTGAAGCGTCCAGGTCACCTCGGGCGTGGCCTTCCAGCTCGCCTCTCCCCTCAGGTCATGGCCGCTGGACGGTAAGGGATAATTTTCATCTCCACTCAGCGTGGGAAAGGTAAAGTGATCGTAATAGCCGCCAGCCGAAAAACGATCACTTAACTTTGCCTTGAAACCAAAATAGAGGCCATGCTCGTTGGCGCCCCCTGTCCCCCTTTCAGCAAACGCTCCGGCAAAGGGGGAGTAAAAGCCGATGCCGTAGTGGCGAAGGGCAGCCACAATGCTCAATCCCGTGGCAATCTCATACTCGCTTCCGGCCATCCAGGAGGAGGACTCAGGGTTTTGTGCCAATGCGACTTCCCCGAAAACGCTGGCCCTGCCAAAAGAGAGATCGGTTTCGATGCTGCTGAGCGCCGAGGAAGAGCGCGTGGAGGGTGCAGCGTCAGGCTCAAGCAGTGAAAGCGGCTCGCTGTAACGGAAGTAGAGCAGGGTTCCTCCGACCCGGCCTGAGAGCCCTTCGGAGTGATAGCTGTAGAGAAAATGCGCTCCGGCGATGGTTTCCGACACATTGTCTTTGCGTCCGCTCTCAAGAGGGGTGCGGTGATAGCCCGACTGGTCGAAACTGGTAATGACCCCCTGGGAGTTGATCCTCCCGTCGACACTGTTGAGGGAGTAGAACTCGGTAAGCTCAAAGGGGTCGAGCTTCAGGGTTGCCGCGCCCCCTCTGAGAAAACCGTATTCAGCGCTTGAGGTAAACGGCGTCAGCTGCTTCGATGGGAGCCTGAGGCTTCCGGAAGGATCAGACCCTTTTGAAAAGTAGCGGCTTTGACCGATAACAAGTCCCTGACCAAAATTGAGGGTATAGTTACCGACCACAGCGCTCTTCAGTGCGTCGAGATCGTGCAGATGAAGGCTGAAGGAGGTAAAGTCAAACATATCCCGCTCTCCGATATCCTTCTGGCCAAGCAGGCTTGCACTCATATGAGGAGTCGAGAGCTGCAGGCGGTTGTAGCGCTTTTCGTTGCCGCCGCCGTAGGCTCCGCCGAGAACTCCCTCCCTCGGGGTTGTCTCCCTGAAAAATCGTGAGATGAAGGTTCCTGAAAATGGCGACCTCCCTTTTTTGGCGGGGAGTGCCGAATACCCTTCTATAAAAACGTAGGGGGCAATGCTCAGCGCCTTATCCTCTCCTATCACCGCCTGAAGCTCCTCCATCGAATGGAACTGCCCTTTCTCATGGCGGCGGGCAAGAATGGCGTGCACATCGCTGGCTGTCAGCCAGGGAAGCTGGCGCAGGGCGTCGGCATCAGCCTCATTGATGGGTATCCTGTGGTGCTTAAGTTCCTCGATGAGCTCGAGCAGAGATTCGACATTGCCCTGGGAGTCCGCACTGTCGAGCAGCTCCTGCAGGTCGCTGGACTGGGCGAAAGATGAAGGGGGAAAAAGAGAAGAAAAACAAAGCATTGCCGGCACTATCAACTGCCGAAGAGGGAGCTGCCTGAGTCTCATGGCCGTAGAGGGTTCTGTTCTTTGACAAAACCGGTACGGGGCTTATGAACTCTCAGCCAGCTTGTAAAGCTCCTGCACCTCTTTGCGGCTCAGATATCGCCAATCGCCCCTCCGGAGTTCTCCGACCGTCAGGCCTGCATAAGCAACCCTTTCGAGCCGTTTAACCTCAAAACCGAGGGTCTCGAACATTCTTCTGACCTGATGGTTCTTTCCTTCATGAATGCTCAAGAGTACCTGCATGCCGTCATCAAGCAGCTTGGCCCTGCAGGGGCTGACTTTTTCCCCCGTATCCTTCAAGCGCATGCCGCCGGTCAGCTGAGACAGCATGTTCTGCGGAAACTTCTCGTCAAGCTCTGCAATATACTCTTTTTTTACATTAGACGAAGGGTGCATAAGTTTGTGGGCCAGAATGCCGTCGTTGGTGAGCAGCAGGAGGCCCGTAGTTTTTCTGTCAAGCCGGCCGACGGGAAAAACCCGCTCCTTGACATCGATGTAATCCAGCACCATCTCCCGGTTCTTTTCGTCACTGCTGGTTGTAATAACGTTGCGCGGCTTGTTGAGAAGGATATAGACCTTCCTGTGTTCAGGCTGGGCATACTTCTGCCCGTCAACAATGACCTCGTCAACCGAAGGGTTTACCTTGACTCCCGGCTCCGTGATAATCTTGCCGTTGAGCATGACCCTGCCCTCCAGTACAAGCTGGTCGGCGGCCCTTCTCGATGCAATCCCGCACATTGCCAGAAAGCGATTGATCCTGACCTCTTCGTTCTTATTGCTGCTTTTCATCTGTCCCGTTCAAATCCTCGTGAATAATGGCTGCTATGGCGCTCTCCTCAGGGCCCGAAAGATACTGCTGCTCCTCATGCTCCTGAAGAATCTCCCTGATCTCGCGAAGTTTTGGAAGGTCCTTGAGCGATGCGAGGTGAAAGAGATCCAGAAACTCTTTTGTTGTACCGTACTGCAGTGGTTTGCCGGGAGAGTCCGCCCTGCCCCGAACCTCGATGAAGCCGCGCAGAAGCAGCCTGTCGATAGCGTACTCGGGGCTCACTCCGCGAATCTGCTGTATCTCGCCGCGCGTCACCGGCTGATTATAGGCAATAACGGCCAGAACTTCAAGGACTGTCCGGGAAAGCCGCCTCTGAATCTTTGGCGCAAGCAGCTTCTTGAGGATATCGGCAAATTCCGGAGCGGTGAGAAAGCGATAACCGCCGGCAATCCGGTGAATGCGAAAGGTTCGGCCAGTCGACTCGTATTCGGCGTTGAGCCTTTCGACAATCGACTGAAGCTCCCCGGAATCAAGTTCCCTGCCCGTTACCGTCCTGACGGTCTGCAGGGTAACCGCCTCTTCCGAGGCAAATATTACCGCCTCGATATGCTGCTGCAACTCTCTATCCTTCTCGGGCATTGCAATCAAAGATCTTGTTGCGATTGGGGGGAGCGGCCGTCACCCTTAGGGGCGGAGAGTGGAACGGCGCCGGGATGAAACGGGGTTATCTCTTCCGGGCTGTCGAGAAATTGTGATCCAGGCATATGCCCTCCTCAAAAGAGTACCAGAGCTCCTGACAGGGAAAATTGCATTCGTAGAGGGCCTTGCCGATGATGACCGAATCAACGCCATAATCCTTGAGCAGAGCAAGTTTGCGAAGATCCTCTGAACTGGAAACGCCGCCTGATGCGGTAATTTTCATCCCCGTTTTTTCGGCAAACCGCTTGGTGCTTTCGTAACCGAAGCCCTGCATCATGCCGTCACGGGAGATGTCAGTATAGATAACCCGCTCGATGCCCATCTCTTTCATCCTCAGACCAAGCTCGAAATCCTGAAGGCCGGTGCTTTCGGTCCACCCCTTGATTTTTGGCTCTCCATTTTCGGCATCAATGCCGGCAACGATCTGGGATGGCCTGTAGGATTTGAGCAGTTCAGAAATAAGATGGGGATTGGTCACAGCGGCAGAACCTATAACCACCCGGCTCACGCCGATATCAAGATAGCGCTTGACGGCATCTGCCGAACGAATGCCCCCGCCGACCTGCACGGGAATATCAAGCTCGGTCACAATCTGGCGGATCTTCTCGAAATTGACCATCTCCCCGGTAAGTGCCGCATCAAGATCGACCACATGCAGCATCTTGGCGTTCTGCTTGCGCCAGATGATGGCCATGTCGCGGGGGTCGTCGAGGTATATCTTCTTCTGGCTGAAATCGCCACGGGTAAGCCTTACACACTTCCCGTCCTTGATGTCTATAGCTGGAATGATCAACATAATCGAATACACAAAAGCCCTGGTTTTAGCAGTCGGCAAAGTTCTTCAGAACCTTCAGGCCTGCATCGGAACTCTTTTCCGGATGAAACTGCACAGCAAAAATACCATTTTTTTCAATGGCTGAACAAAAGTTTTTTCCAGCAAACCAGGTGGTCGCCGCAACAGCATCGAGGCTTTCCGGCTCGCAGTAGTATGAGTGTACAAAGTAGAAAAACGAGTGATCCGGAACACCGCGAAAGAGAACGCTCTCTTTCTGTTGATCGACGGAGTTCCATCCTATCTGCGGAATCTTGTCGGTTTCGCTCCTGAAATGGAGCACACGACCGGGGATCAGATTCATCCCACTGTATGCACCCATCTCCTCGCTCTGTGTGAGGAGCAGCTGCATGCCGAGGCAGATGCCGAGAAGCTGCCCCCCCTTGTCAACATGTTCACATAGCGCCTCGGTAAATCCGGAAGCGTTGAGGGTCTCAATGGCCTGACCGAACGCCCCTACACCGGGCAACACAACCTTTGTGCATCCGGCAAGCTTTCGGGGATCACTGCTGACGACCGCCTTGACCCCAAGAAAGTCGAAGGCCTTGTGGACCGACCGGAGGTTTCCGGCACCGTAATCAGCAATAAAAACCATGAAGGGAAGTAGTAAAATTGCAGAAGGTCATATCCTGAGTGAGCCGCGGCCCTGCAGGCCAGCATTCCGCACCATTTTTTTCTTGAAAAAAGAATGCTTATTATAATGACTTTTGCGCCTCTCCATGCAAAAAAGCAAAGTCTCCACCATCATACGAAACCTGAGCGCCAATGTACAGAATTGTCTCGGCTAATTTTTTAGCTGAAAATATCAAAAAAATTGAAATAGAGGCCCCTCGCATTGCCAAAAAAAGAAAAGCCGGGCAGTTTGTGATGGTAAGGGTCTCTGAAAACGGCGAACGGGTTCCGCTTACCATTGCCGGCTCGAACCCCGAAACAGGCACCATTACCCTCATTGTACAGGGAATGGGAAAATCGACGAGGGAGCTGAACAGCAAGAACCCCGGTGACTTTATCAGCGATATCGTCGGTCCGCTTGGAACTCCATCCCATATCGAAAAGTTCGGCACAGCCGTCAGCATCGGCGGTGGCGTCGGCACGGCCATTGCCTACCCGACGGCTGTTGCCCTCAAGGAGGCCGGCAACTATGTCATTACCATCAACGGCGCCCGCTCCAAAGAGCTGGTGATCCTTGAGGATGAGATGAAGGCAGTAAGCGACGAGGCCTACATAACGACCGATGACGGATCCTATGGCTTTCACGGCTTCGTCACGCAGATGCTCCAGCAGATTATCGATTCAGGCAAAACTGTTGATTTTGTCCTTGCAATCGGCCCGATTCCGATGATGCGCGCCGTGGCCGAGGTCACCCGCCCATACGGCATTAAAACGATGGTCAGCCTCAACCCGATCATGGTCGATGGCACCGGCATGTGCGGCGGCTGCAGGGTAACGATAGGCAACGAGACAAAATTCGCCTGTGTTGATGGCCCCGAGTTCGATGCACACCAGGTCGATTTCAAGAACCTTACCGACCGCAACAAGCTCTACATACCAGAGGAAAAGCAGTCGGCAGAGGCGTTTTCGCACAAATGCAGGATCGGAATAGGGGGCTGAGCATCCGTTCACCCTCCGGCCACCCTCATGACGACAATCACTCGTTATAGAGGCGCGGCTTGCGGCTCTCTACACAAACTCTCTTTTTAACGAAGCATTACTATGGACCCGAAAAATATCACGACCAAAGAACGCTTTGCCATACCGCGCCAGGCAATGCCGTCACAGGATCCTGTAATTAGAAGCAGGAACTTCAAAGAGGTAAACCTCGGCTATACGCCCGAACTTGCCCAGCAGGAGGCGCTCCGCTGCATCCAGTGCAAGGACCCGGTATGCATCAAGGGGTGTCCGGTCAACATCAAGATCGACCAGTTTATCAAGCTTATCTCTGAAGGCAACTTTCTGGGTGCAGCAAAAAAGATCAAGGAGGACAGTGTTCTGCCTGCAATCTGCGGAAGGGTCTGCCCTCAGGAGGACCAGTGTGAGAAAATGTGCGTCATCGGCAAAAAACGCGAGCCGGTCGCCATCGGCAACCTCGAACGCTTTGCCGCCGACTATGAGCGCCAGAGCGGCAATGTAGAGCTGCCAACCGTGCAGCCAGCGACTGGCAAAAAAGTTGCCGTCATCGGCAGCGGCCCCGCCGGACTGAGCTGCGCCAACGACCTTGCCCAGCTCGGCCACTCTGTCACCGTCTTTGAAGCGCTGCATGAACTCGGCGGAGTGCTGATGTACGGCATCCCCGAGTTCCGTCTTCCGAAGGTCATTGTGCAGAGCGAGCTTGAGGGCCTCAAAAAGCTCGGCGTAACCTTTGTCACCAACACCGTGGCAGGCCGCTCGGTCACTGTCGACGAGCTCCTCAACGAGGAACATTTCGATGCGATCTTTATCGGCGTCGGTGCCGGACTCCCCTGGTTCATGGGGATCCCCGGAGAGAATCTTCTCGGCGTCTACTCCGCCAACGAGTTCCTGACAAGGGTAAACCTGATGAAATCATACGATTTCCCCCAGAGCGACACCCCGGTATTCAACTGCAAGGCAAAGAGCGTTGCCGTTTTCGGCGGCGGCAACACGGCCATGGACGCTGTTCGCACAGCCAGAAGACTTGGCGCTGAACACGCCTACATCGTCTACCGCCGTTCTGAGGCAGAGATGCCTGCCCGTCTCGAAGAGGTCCATCACGCAAAGGAAGAGGGGGTCGAGTTTCTCATGCTCATGAACCCTCTGGAGTTCCTGGGCAATGAGCAGCAGTGGCTGACCGGCGCCAAATGCCTCAAGATGGAGCTTGGAGAGCCTGACGAGTCCGGAAGACGCAAACCTGTACCGATCAAAGACTCTGAGTTCGTTCTCCCCATCGACATGGCCGTCATCTCCATCGGTAACGGTTCGAACCCGCTCATCAGGCAGACAACCCCCGACATTGAGGTCAGCAAGAGAGATACGATTGTTGTCGACATCAACACCATGGCCACCTCGAAAGAGAGTGTCTATGCTGGTGGTGATATTGTAACCGGCGGGGCCACGGTCATTCTTGCCATGGGCGCCGGGCGCACCGCCGCAAAAGCCATACACGAAAAACTCTCGAGCGCGAGCTGAAACCCACAAAACGGGCCGGCATCAAGGATTGAGGCCGGCCTCGTTTTCATTCACCAATCTGGAACAGACGATGGGCGACCTCTACCGGTTCGGCATCTCCCTTGAAAAACCGCTGATCGACTCGTTCGACCGACATATTGAAGGACTCTCTTACAAAAGCCGCTCCGAAGCCATCAGGGACCTCATCCGAGAGGAGCTCGTCAGAAAACAGTGTACCGAAGGGGGAACCGTTGCCGGCGCAATCGTCATGACCTATGACCATCACAAGCGCGAACTGGTCAACCTGCTGCTCGACATCCAGCACGACTTTCAAACGACGATAATCTCAACCCAGCATGTCCACCTCGACCATCACCACTGCCTCGAGATTCTTGCCGTCAAAGGGCGGGCTTCCGACGTCGAAACGCTTGCAAACACCCTCAAGGTACAAGTCGGCGTGAAGCATCTCAGCCTCAGCATCTCATCGGCCACAGAGTGAGCAACACCATAGAGCACCCCGCAATTTCCCCTTGAACGGCGGTAGCACATATCTTATATTTATGCTATCGCAACTCGCAGAGATCTCTAAACGCCAGAACGACTCCAGGGAGTAATCATGCACATGGCAGATGCGCTCGTTTCGCCTGTTGTCGGAGGTGTTTTCTGGGCGTTGAGCAGCACCCTCATTGGATGGTCAGCAAAAAAGATCACCGAAGAGAACGACCCGAAAAGAACCCCGCTCATGGGAGTGCTCGGGGCCTTCATCCTCGCCGCGCAGATGATCAACTTCAGCATACCCGGCACCGGTTCAAGCGGCCATCTCGGCGGAGGACTCCTGCTTGCTGCGCTCCTCGGACCGCACAGGGCCTTCATCACGCTCTCCTCGGTACTCATCATCCAGTCGCTGTTTCTCGCTGATGGAGGAGTGCTCGCCCTCGGCTGCAACATGTTCAACATCGCCTTTTTCCCGGTATTCATCGCCTACCCTTTTTTCTTCCGGCCACTTGCCGGTGCTGCCGCACCCCCCTTCAGGCTTGCCGCTGCAAGCATGATTGCCGCCACAGCGGGCCTGCTCCTCGGCGCATCCTCAGTGGTTGTGCAGACAACCCTCTCCGGCATTAGCGAACTTCCCTTCTCCACATTTCTTCTCTTCATGCTCCCGATCCACCTTGCTATAGGCATGGTTGAAGGCATGGCGACATGGGCAGTGCTCTCCTTTATCTTGAACAGAGCACCCGCACTCCTGACCGGAGAGAAGCAGCCCGCTATCCCCCCTCTTGTGCCTGCGGCCGTTGCCATCGCTGCACTGCTAACAGTCACACTCCTCTCCCCTTTCGCCTCATCGGCTCCGGACGGGCTCGAATGGTCGATCAAGCGTACTGGCAAAACAATCGCGGTGCAGGGGAAGAGCGAGCCCGGCACACCGGCATCGGCAATTGCTGGCGCGACGCTGCTCATCGTTGCTGCAGGCGGTGCCGGTCTTGCACTCCGCAGAAGCCGCAGGGAGCGAAGCGCGTGATGGGAACCGACCGCTCAACCCTGCTGGTAACGGCGATCTTTATCCTCGCCGTTGTCTCCGTCCCGAAATTTAACCTCACTGCCGTTGCCGCCCTCGGTGCCTTTCCGGTTTATCTCTGCACCTCTTCAGGTATTCCTCCGGGGAGAATATCGGGTCGCCTGCTGAAGCTCTCACCATTCATTCTCTTCATGGCCGCAGGCAATATCCTCTTTGACAGGGCACCCGTGATGGAGCTCATGGGCGCCAGCGTCACCGGCGGCATGCTCTCTGCCACAGTCATTCTGGCAAAGACCATGGTCACTCTTGCGGCACTGCTTTCGCTAACCCACACGATGCCGTTCCATAGAATGTGCAGGGCACTCAGCGCACTGCGTCTCCCGGAGGTGCTTGTAACGCAGCTGATACTGCTCTACCGCTACAGCTCCCTCTTGCAGCAGGAGGCCGCTTCAATGCAGAAAGCAAGGGATCTGCGCTCCTTCGGGCGACGGGGCAAAGAGCTTCGCCGGACGGCGCCGCTGCTGGGATCGCTGCTGCTGAGAACAACCGGGCGAGCTGAAAGGATCTACAAGGCAATGAATGCCAGGGGCTTTTCGGGCAACCTTACATTTCAAAAGCCTGAAGCCTTCACCGCCCGGGAGCTGGCTTTTGCAGGTTTGTGGGCGCTGGGTTTCATGACGGTTCGCCTGATCTTTTAAGCTCCAGATAGCGATGATTACCATTCAGGATCTCAGCTTTTCCTACCCCGACGGAACCAGGGCCCTCGACAGGCTCACCCTCACTGTGGAGGATGGATGCTGCACAGGAATTGTCGGGGCGAACGGTGCAGGAAAATCAACCCTGCTCAACCATCTGAACGGCTTTTTTCTCCCCCGGACCGGCAGAGTTACCATGGGCGGAATAACGGTTGAGAAAAAAAATCTCGACCTGATCCACAAGCGGGTCGGCATGCTCTTCCAGAATCCGGACGACCAGCTCTTCACCTCACGGCTCTATGACGACATCGCCTTCGGACCCGAAAATCTCGGCATCCCGAAAGAGAGGATCGCGGGTCTGGTCGATGAAGTGCTCAAGCGCCTCGCTATCAGTGAGCTCAGAGAGAAGCCCCCCTCTCACCTGTCGCAGGGCGAGAAACGCTTTGGCGCTTTCGCGGCAGTTCTGGTCATGGAGCCGTCGGTCATCCTCATGGATGAGCCGACCTCCGATCTTGACCCGAAAAACCGCCGAAGGCTCATCACTCTGGTGAACGGGCTCAAAAAAACGACCGTGATTGTATCGCACGACCTCGATTTCCTCTGGGATACCTGCCAGAGGGTATGCATCATGAACCGTGGACATATTACGGCCGAAGGTCCTGCCCGGGAGATCCTCTCCGACAGGGCGCTTCTTGAGGCTAACGATCTTGAGTTGCCGCTGCGGCTTCAATACTAAAGAGATTCTGAATTTTGGATTAGGGGATCCGGAATCCAAAACTTTCCTTAATCATCCCTTGATAAAAGCCTTCCGCAGCTCTTCTATCCTGGCCCGATTAACGCCGAGATCGGAGAAGCCGAGCCGGGAGGAGGAACGCACGTGGATCACCTTCGCCTCAGGGCTCGGCCGGAACTCCACATCATCAACAAAGCCAAACACAGGAACCGTAAAGGTCGACCAGATGTAGTCGGGAGCTTCGGTCTGGAGGGTTCCACCACGCTCAACGACAACCTTTTTCAGGCGCGCCATTGCCTCTGCCGCGGAACCATCAAAGGGTAGCGGCTGGATACGGTGAATCATATCGTCGCTTTCGCTGCTCACGCAGTTGGGTGTTCCCGGACATGGTCGCAGCTTCCCGTCAACCAGCTGCGGCGCCGCGTCCAGCCTGGGCCATAAAGCCGAAAACCCTTCAGTAATGGAATTAAGGATATTCATAGAGCGTTTTGTTTGTTGTTAAAGAAGGACTGCAAGGACGAAGAAAAACTTCTTGATCTTGTGCGTGTGAGTCCGTGTCCGTCCGTGTTCCCTAAAATCTCTTCACCCCTCGAGCCTTGCAGAGAGCTCTTCGGCCATCCTCTTGTCGGAAAGTTTGACGGTGATCTCGGGAACCTCCCTTGCGGTGTTGACATGAAAGACGGATACCTCGAAATCATCGGTCAGCCTTACGATTGCCACGAGATCATCGACATGGCGGCTGATACCCATAAAACTCAGGGGAAGAAGGCATTTGACATGGTAGGGGTTGCTCAGAAAAATCCCGTAGGGCTTGACCTTGAGGACTGAGCCGGTAAACTTCTCCCCCGGTTCAGGAAGCCTTGGAGGAAAAGAGCTCTCCCCCTCCGGCACTACGACCGGGCTTCTCGACGGCTCGCCCTGGCGGAGCTGGCCGACAGGCTCTTTGAGGAGAGAGAGATCGCAATAGGAGATCCCTGGTTCAGCAAGCAGCTCTCGCGCGCTCAGCCCGCGCGTGGAGTAAACTACGACCTCCTTCCCCAACCCCTTCAGTGCCCTGATCAGGGGAAGAAAATCGCTGTCGCCACTGAAAAGAATAAACGTGTCATACTGATCTTTTCGGCTCATGGCATCGACAACAAGCTCAACGTCAAGATTGCCTTTCATGACGATCTCACCGGTCTCCTTGTTGACGATCTTCTTGACAGGCTTGGAGGTAATACGATAGCCCTGGGCGGTCAGCATCCGCGTAAAGGCCGCACTCTCTTCCGATACCGGTTCCGATGCCGGAACATAGTAGTTCGCCTGCACCGAGCCGTACCGCGACATGAAGAGGGCCATAAGACGGGAGAAGTCTATCTGCCACCCCAGATGGCGCTGGGTATAGAAGAGATTCGCACCGTCAATAAACAATGCCGCCCGACCCATACGATCAGTTCCTTTTTTTTCTGTTGCAAACCTGAAGCAGTGAACAGTACCACAGAGTAAACAACTCAAAGGCGTTAACCATTCAAACCGATGATCTGGTGTGCCGCATCGGAGACCCGACGGGCGAGATATGAGATAAACTGCGGGGAGCTGTTGACGCATGAAATGACGGAGGCATCCTTCACCGGTGTCAACTGCTTCAGCTCATCAGCCCGGCGAATGATTTCATTGCCGTCTGAAAAAAAACCGCAACCGAAAATATCGGCACTTGCGTTATGCGCGTCACGGAGCGACACGCAGAGTTCCTCGAAAGAGGGGCTGGTCCACTTGCCACCAAAATCATGGTTGAGATAGGCAGGTAAAACCTCACTGTAAATATTCCTCGGGTCCGAAAGAACCGCAGCACTGAAGCGGCGAGCAAGAGTTATGGCTCCCTCACGCCCGGTCTGGAAAACGGGAGGGTTGCCCTTTTCGTCGGCGACAAGCGTACCATGAAAGAGCAGTACGAGTATCCGCCGCCCATCGGGCTTGGGGTGCGGGGTTGGTGCTGCACTCTGGAAAAGATGGTCGCAATAGAGCGGGTAAAGGTGCTCGTCATCCCAGAACTGGCTGAGTACACGGACTTTGGCGAGTTCACTGCCCTGAAGTGAAGCGTTGAGCCAGGAGCAAAGAAGACCGCAGGAGAGAGTGGTATCAACAGGGGCCATGGAGACCATCACCTGGCCGTCGCACTGCCGGGTAGTATCGATAACGCGCTCGGCATAGGGCGGCGAGGCCGAAAAGGCGGCATGTACCTCGAAATCGAACTGTTCTGAGGGCGGAGATTCGTCCAGATGGCGCTGGAGAGCTGCTGCCTGCTCCCTGGTGATCCTGTTCTGCGGCGAACACTGCGGCTGCGAGAAGGCACTGAGGACTTTCTTGAACGATGAGGAGATGGCAATGGCTTTCTGTAGCGGGACCGGTAAAGGCATGATTTGGGAGGCATGCAGAAGCGTCTTGCTCATCACCCGGTAGTTCTCCCGGAACCGGGTCGTTTCAGCCTCTCCGTGTGCAACAAGAATGACCGCTATTTTCCGCCGTAATGCCATGAAGCTGCGCTACCCTTTTAGTTTGACCGTCCGAACGACCCTGACATCCATCCCTTCGTGAAGCCCCTTTTCCGGCACAAGAGCGACCCTGTCACCTTTGCGGAGACCCTGAACCACCTCAATAAAGGTCATGTCACTGGCACCTTCACGGATCGCCTGCTTTTTCAGGCGACCCTCATCAATCTTCCAGACGTAGCTCTGATGGTTCTCCTCGAACACCGAGCTCTTTCTGACAAGGAGCGCATTGGCCCGGGTGTTGTAGATGATGTTGGCCGTAGCGGTCATGCCGGCCTGTATGGTGCGGGCAGGCTTTGCCAGCGAGAGGTAGATACGGGAGGTTTTGGTGACTCTATCGGTCTGCGGCACAATACGCACAACCTTTGCCGCAAAACGCTGAAGAGGGTAGGCGTCAAAAACAACGACGGCTTGCTGGCCGTTCTCTATGCGTGGCACATCGAGCTCGTCAACCTCGACACTGACCATGTATTTCGAAGTATCGACAACCCTCGCAACAAGGGTATTTGCCATAACATAATCCCCCTTCTTGACACTCTGCAGAGTCAGTATGCCTGAAAAAGGCGCCCTGACGACAAGCTTATTAAGATCGTCCTGCTTCATCTTCAGCTGCAGAGCCTTCTGCTGGAGAAGCTCTTCAGCCTGCTGGATGTTCTTCTCTGCATCGTCAAGATCCTGACGGGAGATAGCCCCTTCGCGAAAAAGATTTCGCTTTCTGGAAATCTGAAGCCGGGTATCAGCGGCCTGCGCCTGCTGTTCGGCAAGTGCCGCCCTTGCAGAACGCACAGCAAGATCGGGCTGCGGGCTGTCGAATTCCAGAATTTTCTGGCCAGAAGTAACATGCTGCCCCTCAAGCGCACTGACTGTGCGGATGGTTCCGGAGAGCTCGGCACTGAGATTGGCAACACCGTCCGCCTCCACAAAGCCGGTGGCATAGATCGCCTGGACAAGCTCAGCATAGGTGACCTCACCCGCATCGATATCGACACTGTTTCCTCTGGTGATCAGAAAAAACACCGTTACAATGAAAAGAAGGGCAAGAGCTATGGAATATTTCGGGAAAATTTTCTGGAGGGTATTCATGGGTACTTTCTTTAGGTATTCAGCTGAGGGAAGTTAAGCCTTTTGAACTTTTTCTCCATTCAAGCATTGGTTTTTCCATAATTTTATCAATCTTTAGGGCACTCTTTCCCCTGCCTCCTCACCGGCAGCAGTGCTTGAAAACTACTTAATCTATACCATCGATGGGCGATAACCAAGACCTCCAGAAAAGCTTCCTTGAAACGGTTAAATTCGATGAAAAAGGGCTGGTTCCGGCTATTGTACAGGACCATGAGACCGGCAAGGTGCTCATGATGGCGTGGATGAACCGGGTGAGCCTTGAGATGACCATCGAGAAAAAGAAAGCCTGCTACTGGAGCCGCAGCCGCCAGGAGCTCTGGCTGAAAGGGGAATCTTCCGGCAACATGCAGGATGTTTTCGACATCCTCATCGACTGTGACGGCGACACACTGATCCTGAAAGTCTCCCAAAAAGGCGGAGCCTGCCACGTGGGCTACCACTCCTGCTTCTATCGTAAAGCCAAAGAGGACGGTATGATGGAGATCTGCGACACACTGATGTTCGATCCTCTTGAAGTCTATGGAAAAAAACACTGAGGCCGCTGTGAGTAACCCGAAAGAGAGCGCCAAATCCCTTAACCGGACGAAATCCCGTGCATCGATTCAGCAGATGTTCGACGAGGTTGCACCCACCTACGATTTTCTCAACCACCTGCTTAGCCTCGGAATAGACAAATACTGGCGCAGAACTGCCACAAGCCGGGCAAAAAAGCTGCTCGGAGGGAATTCTGCGCCCGCAATTCTCGATGTGGCAACCGGTACCGGAGATCTCGCCGCATCGATGTCACGAATAGCGGGAGCGAAGGTCACAGCCCTCGACCTCTCGCCCGAAATGCTTGTGCTGGCCAGAAAAAAATACCCCCACATTACCTTCCACGAAGGGTACGCCGAGAAACTCCCCTTTGGCGATGCGAGCTTTGATATCGTCAGTGCCGGATTCGGAGTCAGAAATTTTGAGGATCTTGAAGAGGGCATGCGAGAGTTCCTCCGTGTACTGAAACCCGGAGGCCATGCGCTCATCATCGAGCCTATGATACCGCGCAACAGCGTGCTCAAAAAGCTCTACCTCATCTACTTCAAAAACGTACTGCCGAAAGTCGCCGGACTCTTCAGCAAATCCACCTTCGCCTACGACTACCTCCCCCACTCCGTGGAACAGTTCCCGCAAGCCGAAGCCTTCACCGCAATCCTGAAAAAAACAGGATTCAAAATGGCAGAGTACATCCCCATGACCTTTGAGACCTCGATACTCTACGTGGCGAAGAAGTAGGAGTGGCTTGATTTCCGTTTTTTTCACGACATTTCCCAGAGGAAGATGGCTGGTGGAAAAAGCTGTACTCAACTGGGTGCTTTTTGGAAAAAATGAGGACAACTCAGTACTTTCAGTATACGCGAAGCCGGCCTGACCGAGCGGGAATAAAAGATGAATGAATTCTTTTTACCGTCAATACTCCCCTAAAAACAATAGTTCAGTCTGACGGAAGAATAAAGAAATGGCCCTACATACCAGAAGCCGGAAAGGTTTTAAGGGTTGTGCTACTTGAATGATGGTGAAACTATTCTCAATGCTTTTTTCGACCGATCGTTTAAGGAGAATTGACCTATGAAAATCAAATATTTTGAAGATACGGACACTGCGCTTGTTGAGCTGCTGGATAAACCGGTATTTGAAACCCGTGAGATCAGCGAAAATGTCCTCATCGATATAGACGAACAAGGAAATCTCGTGAGCATGACTATCGAACACGCCAAAGAAAATGCCGGATTATGGGAGTTCTCCTACCAGGAGATATCCAAAAAAACCGCATAAGAACAAGCCCACCATCGTCCGCCACCTGTGTCAGGCAGTGTCCGTCCGTGTTCCTTTCCTACAGCATTGCCGTGAACTCATCCTCTGTTATCACCCTGACCCCCAGTTTCAGGGCTTTTTCGAGCTTGCTGCCTGCGTCACGGCCGGCTACGACGAGTGAGGTTTTTTTGCTGACCGACCCTACAACCCTTCCGCCCCGCTCGAGCACCAGCTCCGAGGCCTCTTGGCGGCCATGAGCCTCAAGTGTTCCGGTAAAGAGCACCGTCATCCCCTCAAAGTTCCGGTTTATTTGCAATTTCGGCTCCGATGCCCTCATCTGGAGAGCTGCTTGCCGAAGCTTTTCGAGCAGTTCAGTGAATGCGGGCCTTGCAAAATACTCAGAGATGCTCCGGGCAACCACCGGACCGATATCGGGCACCATGGAGAGCTCCTCCTCACGGGCATGGCGAAGAGCTTCCATGTCCGGGTAGGCATTGGCCAGCTCCCGGGCGGTGGCTCGCCCGACATGGCGGATGCCGAGGGAGTAGAGCAACCGTTCATAGCTTATGCTTCGGCTCTCGTCGATTGCACGCAAGACGTTTTGCGCCGACTTCCGGCCCATGCGCTCAAGCTGCTCAAGCTGCGGCTCCTGCAGGAAGTAGAGGTCGCCGGCGTCCTTGACGAGACCTTTCGAAACAAGCTGATCGACCAGGGCCTCGCCAAGCGTCTGAATGTCCATGGCGTGACGTGATGCGAAGTGGAGCAGCCGACCCCTGATCTGGGCGGGGCATCCATCCTCGTTCGGGCAGTAGAAACTCACCTCCCCTTCCGGCCGGACAAGCGTCGAAGAGCATTCGGGGCAGGATTCAGGCAAAACGATGGGCGCGGCGTCAAGAGGCCGCTCCTCAAGAACCGTCCGCTTGACCTTGGGGATAACCTCTCCGGATTTCTCGATAATCACCCGGTCGCGAAGCATCAGGCCGAGGCGCTGGATCTCATCAAAATTATGGAGCGTAGAGCGCGATACCGTTGACCCGGCAAGCAGCACAGGTTCAAGCTCGGCCACCGGCGTTATGGTGCCGAGACGGCCCACCTGGAAAACCACATCAAGGAGGATTGTTTTGGCCTCCTCCGCCGGATATTTATAGGCAATTGCCCAGCGGGGGCTTTTTGCTGTGGCCCCGATTCGATCCCAGAGAGCAGCATCGTTGAGCTTCAGCACCACGCCATCGGTCTCATAGGGAAGCGTTCGGCGCTTTTGACTCCACTCGTCGATAAAGGCGAGGATCTCCTGCACACCGCGGCAGAGCCTGTAGTGACCTCCGGTATAGAATCCAAGCCCTTCCAGCCGGACAAGCCGGTCAAACTGAGAGTCGCCTCCTGCCCCGGGACCTTTCAGGAAGTAGGCGACAAAAGACATTTTGCGCCTTGCGACCTCGGCCGAATCCTGAAGCTTCAGGGTCCCGGCCGTAGCATTGCGCGGGTTGGCAAACCGGTCCTCGTCCGGCCGGCTGTCGTTCATCCGGTCAAAATCCTCGCGGCGCATGAAGACCTCTCCGCGCACCTCAATCTCCCCGTCCACTCCCGCCCCGTCCGGCAGGCGAAGCGGAATTGAAGGGATGGTTTTGATGTTCGCAGTAATATCGTCGCCCGAGAGGCCGTCACCCCGTGTGGCGCCCCTGACCAGAATGCCGTTATGGTAGAGCAGGCTTACGGCAACGCCGTCAAACTTCAGCTCCGCAACCATCTCTCCATCTTCGAGCCCTTCGAGCAGAAGCAGCTTGCCCAGACGGGTGTAGAACTCCTCCACCTCGCCGGAAGAGTAGGTGTTGGAAAGACTCAGCATCGGCTCGCGATGCTGCACCGACGCAAAGACGCGAGTAACCGAACCACCAACACGCTGGGAGGGGCTGTCGGGGGTCACCAGTTCGGGAAACTGCCGCTCAAGCCGGATAAGCTTTTCGAGCAGCATGTCAAAATCGTAGTCTGAGATCTCCGGCTTTGCCTCAACGTAGTAAAGCTGATTGTGCCGCTCGATCTCCCTGCGGAGCATGTCGGCCTCAAGAGCGGCGCGGGTGATATCGGTCATGGAAGGGTGGGGGATTATCGTGGCTGAAGGAAGGCCCAGCCGGCAAGATTTTTCAGAAAACCGAGAGAGCCCGGCAGACCAAGCTTCTCCCAGGTTGCAATCAGAACTTTCGGATAGCGCATGGCAAGCCTCGACATGACCAGCATCAGCTCCTCGATTTTCATTTCATCGCGGAACATCGCCTGGCGATAGTGCTCAGGCAGTTCGTCAAGTACGATCATCACCTCATTCATCAGCTCATTGACAAAATCCGGTTCATCGGTGGCGGGGTTATAGCACATGAACTTCATAAGATAGGCCATCGAGGCGACATTGGGCTCATAGGCACTGATCCGGTCAAGATCTCTCTTGCCAAGAGTGCCCAGGCTTAAGGCGCGGTCGAGATCGGCCGTCAGATGGTGCAGGTTGCGGACCATCGAGCCGAAACCGCAGAAGGTGAGCGGAGAGGCAAGCGAAGCCGCATCGCCCAGAAGAATGATGCGATCATCGGCAATTTCACGACTCCGGTTGAACCCGTCATGGCAGTATGCAGGAATGATGCCGTAAACCGGACGGTGAATCACAAAATCCGGTCCCGGCCGCTTGTACTCATGGAGTCTCTGGAAGTAGCTCTCAAAAAGGGTGACGAGCGACTTGTCGTTCGGCGACTCAACCTCGTCGTAAAAGAAAAGGTAGGTTATATACTTTTCACCCGCCCCGGGAAATCCCTCCCAGATGAGCTGCCTCGCACCGCCCGCCTCCCTTTCAGCCGGTCCGGTGCTGACAAGGATCTCGCCCACTTCGGGGTCCGCACTCTCAAACCCGCTGGCAATGGTGCCGACAGTCGGGCAGACATGGGTCTGCGCCCTCCCGCGGTTCAGCTGCATGGCAATCGGCGAGAGGATACCCATAACGTCAGCCAGCACCTTGGCCTTGTAGTAGAACTGGCGGCCCTCCAGGTCCACTACCCGAACAACGATATGATCCTCAAAGCGGTAACAGCAGCTGAAGGTGGTCCGGTCGAGCACTTTGTTACCCGGCACGGCCAGAACCTTCTCCTGCGCCAGGCCAAGCAGACGGTCGGTATCGACCGCGCAATCAAGCACGTTTTCCATGAAAAGCTTCTTCCCGCTGCCGTCCTGCCGGTGGAATCCAACCCAGCCGGTTTTGTACTTTTTAACGATGAACGAGTCGACCTCGCTTTCGCTGAAAAGACCTGCGGCGGAGAGTTTCAGCAGCTCTTCGCGTGAAATGTTCCAGTCCCTGGTTGACTTCGCCGGCGTGCGACGATCGAAAATCATCACCTTGCGTCCATAGGTAGAGGCCATCACCGCCGCATGGAGCATGCTGAGCGTGCCGCCGGCATAGATGATGTCATACTCGCCGCTGATGACAGCGTCCCCGGCAAGCCGATCGGCAGGAAGGATAACCTCCTCAGGCGGACTCGACACCCGCTCCCAGTAGCGGTCAAGCTCTCCGATGTGCTGCAGGTGCAGTTCACCCTCAGGGAGCGATGAAAAGCTCCGGTAGAGGTGAGGATGGCTGTGGCGAATGCTGTCGAGTGACAATGACATAATAAATAGTTAGAGTACTATGAATATAAAGGCATTCAATCCTGCGACTGCAGGGCCGGAACGCTATGGAGCTTCCGGTCGCTCTCTATCGTGCCATCCACAAGGTGAATCCGCCGGCCGGCGCGGTTGGCAAAATCCTCATCGTGGGTGACGACAATGATGGTCTGGTTCAACTCGCGATTCAGCCGGTCAAAAAGCTGATAGACATTGTCGGCCGAGCGGGAATCGAGATTGCCGGTCGGCTCGTCGCCAAGCAGCACCTTCGGCTCGTTGGCAAGCGCCCTTGCTATGGCGACGCGTTGCTGTTGTCCTCCCGAAAGCTGGCTCGGTTTATTGGTATACTTATTCTGCATCTCAACCATGTCGAGCAGCAGAGAGGCTCGCTCGCGAATCTCCTTCCGGCTCCGCCGGCCGTTGATCATCATCGGCATGCTGACATTCTCCAGGGCGCTGAACTCGGGAAGAAGAAAATGAAACTGGTAGATGAAACCGATCTTCTCATTGCGGATGCGGGTCATCTCTGTCTCGTTCTTTGCGGTAATATCCTCCCCGTCCAGCCAGACTTGACCGAAGGTCGGCTTGTCGAGACCGCCCATAATGTAGAGCAAGGTCGATTTGCCAGAACCGGAAGGGCCGGTGATGGCAATGAACTCCCCAGCCCCTATCTCAAGAGAGAGATTCGGGATGATGGTCTGGCGGATATCCTTTGAAAGCTCGAGCTCCCTGCGGATGCCCTCAAGCCGGAGAATGGGTTCGTTCATTTATGGGATTTTGGATTTTGGATTCTAATTTTGGATTAGACAGCGCGCATACAAAGAGGATGGGCCTAACCGAAACACGAGAAAAATCGGTGTTGACCTCTTTGAATCAAAAACTGTAATTCAAAATCCGGAATCATCATCATATGTAATAGTATAATGAAAAAAGCGGTGAACCTGAAGCGCTGCGGGCGTCTGCAGTTCACTGGAAAGTGGCTGAAAAATGATGCAAAAAACCGTAAAAAACTTAACAATCGAGAACTAATTGATGGCAATATTTGGATTATTTGAAAATAAATCCGACTTTTCATTATATCGCGACGTTCGGCCGACCCCCAACAACCAGTTGGGAAGATTCGACGAGCGGTGGAGAACAAGGATCTGTCAGGAAACATCTCCTTGTTTTTTTATGCTTTGCAAGCAACAAACAATCCATCCAATCACAAACACGGAGTATCCGACTTATGAAAAAAATGAGATTCGCGTCCATTGCTACACTCTGCATGGTACCGGCGATGTTCTGGAGCAATGAGAGCTCTGCAATCCCGTCATGGGCAAGAAAGTATCAGGTTTCCTGTTACATGTGTCACTCCGGCTTTGCTGCACGCAACGCTACCGGTGAGGCCTTTATGAACAACGGCTTCCGCCTGCCGGGCGGTGGAGACGGAGCATTCACCAAGCAGGAAAATGTCAAGCTGGGTGTGGAAGACTGGAAGAAATCCATCGATGCGCCGAACACCGGCTCCATCCCGCAGTTTAATCCGCTATCTATCGTTGTCAACGGAAACGTCATCAGCTATTCCAATCAGGTGACAAACTCTAAAACAGGTGCAAGCTCGGGAAAGGCGTTCACGATTAACGCACCCAATGGACTCAACCTCTTTTATGGCGCATCACTCGGAGATAACTTCACCATCTTTGGCCAGATCGGAGGACTCGGTACTGCAGTTGTTGAAACTGACGAAACAGTCACCACTATTGAGACAAATGCCAGCCACACGCTAAGGGCAGTATACCAGATCCAGCCAGGGCTGAACTTTGCTATCGGCAACGCCTTCCAGGGTGGAACCTATAATGGCTATGTATCTCAGGCTACTAACGTACTTCCTGCTCCGCAGACCTATGCTGAATTGACCTACACACAGGGTGAGACTGGTGGCTACACCATCACCGCAGGCACCAGCACTGGCGCGAAATACAACACAGTCGGCTACAGCGCTGCCATCAATAAGCTCAATGACCTTACCTATGTTCGTGCAAAGGTCAAGCTGATTGGTGCTGGCCTGCTCAGTGGCACTGGCGGAGAGTTCGGCAACAACTACAACGGTGTTGACAATCAGCTCAGCATCGGCGGTGGCCTCACCCACGCTTCCACCATTAACAATGCCACAACCATTAAAACCTCTCCAAGAGGCTTCTCCGCAAACTATCTTGGCGAATCCCTCGTATACGGTGGTGATATCCAGGCAGCCTATCAGAACGTCATCTTTGGTTTTGCTGTCAGCAAAGACAAGGATCTGAAGCTCACCAACTACCAGACTGCAATTGGCTACTTTGTGATCCCGTCGGTCTACGCAAAGATCACCTATGCCGATATCGCCAATGCAGCCAACATTGCAACGCCAAACCTTATCCACAAGCCGACAATTGCACCGTCTGTCGCATGGTGGCCTGCACCAAATATCTCGATGACAGGCACCTACACCTATAACCAGCGCAAGTATTACGACACCGCTGCAAATCTCGCAGCTGGAGCCAACACAACCGCAAATACGTTCAACCTTGCGGTACAGGCTGCGTTCTAAGCAACTGCTGACTTCGGTCTTCTGACCGGAACAAGCATCACAGCTCAAGAAAGGCAGGATCGTCACCAGACGATCCTGCCTTTCTTGTTTCCGGGCATTTCACCACAAAAGAGCCGAGCAAGCAGGCCTTGCGTCGGGTTATTCCGGAAAAATATTATTCACGATTGTTTACAATAATCCCCCTAAATGTTGTATAATTCGGATTATTCTCGTAGTATAAAAGGTTTGTGTGCATCATTACACAAAAGTATCCCGGCCCAACATCTTATAAAACAATAAGGAGAACTACCAATGTCCCGTATCATCTCTGCGGCCCTTTGCGCCCTTGCCGTTGTTGCCATCAGCTCTGTAGACGCTTCCGCTGCTTACGACGCGACTGCAGGCAAAGCCATTTATGACTCAAGCTGTTCCGCCTGCCACAAGACCGGTCTTGTGAACGCACCGAAAGTAGGCGATAAAGCTGCATGGGGACCACGTATCGCCCAGGGCGTTGACGTCCTCGTCGAGCATGCCGACAAAGGCTTCCAGGGCAAGAAAGGCACCATGCCAGCTAAAGGCGGCAAGGCCTCTTTCTCCACTCAGGATATCGGCAATGCAGTTACCTACATCGTCGAGCAGAGCAAGTAAGCTTCTCTTTTACGCGATAACGCAAAAAAGGCCGGGATCACCCCGGCCTTTTTGTTTTTCCAACTTAGGGGACAACTTAGGGGACGTTCACAACAAACTCAACTAACTCTATCAAAGAAAGCATTGATTGGCACGGACAGTCACGGACTCACACGGACGAACACGGACTGACACAGCGGCAATCGCCGCTTTTAAGCTTTGACGCGTGAAGTTTTCTGCAGCTGTGAGGTTCTCATCACACCTGTCTTCTTCATTGCTTTGCCGAGCATATCGGTGTCGCGGATGCAGCGCACTGAGCTCCCCTCAAACTTCTCTTCGGCAGTAAAAATGACGTTCGGGTGCTCGAAGTGCAAGAGCGCACACCATGACTGAGTCGCTGAGAACTCCGAAGATGACCAGAAGTAGGCGTTTTCACCTGCGAACTTGAACTCCAGATCGGTCATGCCCCTGAATCCTCCAGGGTTGGCTGTAAAGCCGCTGCTGTTGGAGGCATCGTGATTCGGGTATTTCCATGATCCAGCCTCCTTAGACTTCATCTTTCCGCCGGCTACGCTCTCTCCTCCGAGGTTTTTGACGATGGTCTGCCACTCCTCAGCGGTTGGGATATGCCATCCCAACGGAGCAAGCCCCCTTGGATCCTTTACGGCGAAGTAGTTGTACATCTTGCCATATTTTTTAGCATTTCCTGGATCGTTGCCGTAGTAGCACCATGCGCCCTCCCCTTTGGCTCCCGCATCGAGCCACTCCTTGTTGGTTTTTGCTTGACGGATCTGGTCTCCGTTTCTGTACCTGGAAACATTCAGATTCTCCTTCATCCACACCTGCCTCCCGATGCCTACCGTGTTGTAGCTCTGGTTGTCGATATCGACAGCGCTGGCCGCGCCAGCAGCTCTAAGCTCGGTAGCAGCACCCATCATGGTGACCGCAAGGATCAGTAAGGTATAGATCGCGCTAACTCTTTTTTTCATAGTTTTCCCCTCGTTTGCTTTTCCGTTCTGCTTATGCATTATCTTTTCTTTGTTTGCTTTCTGGAACGGTTCGGCAGGTGTTACTGCTGATCTCGTTCTGGAATAAAGGTATCACCGCAACCCTTAAAGGATTTTTAAGCGCACCTTAAAAGAGAGGAAAATAAAGGGTGAAGGGTTGAAAAAACGCCTGCAATGAAGAAGGGGAGGATGGACGGGTAGAGGAAAACCTATCCGGCGATATCGAATCTGGTTATTATTCTTTGGTTAAAACCTCGTTGTAGAACAGCCTGAAACGCTGGTTGATCTCGTTACGAACCCGGCGGAATGCCGCCAGCAACTCTTCCTTCGACCCTGTAGCTTCCGCTGGATCGTCAAAGCCGATATGAAGATGCTCGCCAACCCTGCCGGTAAATGCCGGGCCAGTCTCCAGTGACCCACCGCAGAGCGTCACGACATAGTCAAACGGCCAATCGAGGAACTCTTCGACGTTTTTAGGCTGGTGGTGGCTGATGTCGATCCACTCTTCACGCATCACCTTCACCGCCAGCGGATGAACCGCAGCGGCGGGATTTGTTCCGGCCGAAACGACCTCAATCGAATGATCGAACGAGCTGAGAAATCCCTCCGCTATCTGGCTGCGGCAGGAGTTCCCGGTAGAGAGAATGAGTACTGATTTCTTCATGGGAAGATGAACTATTGAGGGTGGCGCGATTACAGAACAAGATTGAAAACAAAGCCCACAAGCATGATTCCTGCGGCCACAACAGAGGCAAAAACGGCGATCAGACGAGGTTTGAGCACCTTGCGCAGAATGATCATCTCGGGAGCGGAGAGGGCAATGACGCTCATCATGAAAGCCATCACCGTACCGAGCGCTGCGCCCTTGCCAAGCAGTGCCTGTACCACCGGCAAGATCCCCGCAGCATTGGAGTACATGGGCACGCCGATCAGCACGGCCAGCGGAACACTCCACCAGGCCGTCTTGCCCATGAGCGAAGCCATGAGGTTTTCTGGCACATAGCCATGAATTGCGGCACCGAGGCCAACGCCAAGGGCAATGTAGGGCCACACTTTGCCGACAATTTCGCGGACATGCCGCAGCCCCTCCCGGATCCTCTCTGAGACGCTCATCGGCTCATCTTCGACCTCAGCAGCAATCCTGCTCTCCTGCATTTTCTGCACCCACTCCTCCAGATATCGCTCCATCCGGAGCTTCCCGATTACCATGCCTGAAACAATGGCAACGGCCAGTCCCATAGTGGAGTAGAGCAGGGCGATTTCCCAGCCAAACATCCCGAAGAGCAGCGCAAGGGCCACCTCGTTGATCATCGGGGCCGAAACAAGAAAGGAGAAGGTCACTCCGAGGGGCACCCCTGCCTGCAAAAACCCGATAAAGAGCGGGACTGCAGAACAGGAGCAGAATGGGGTCACAATGCCGAGCAGGGCCGCCATAACGTTCCCGGCGCCCGTGCGCCGGCCTGAAAGAATTGCCCGGGTTCGTTCAGCAGAGATGAAGGTGTGTAGCACGCCCATCACAAAAACCACTGCAAGAAGGAGCAGCAGCACCTTCGGAACCTCATAGAGAAAAAAGAAAAGAGCCTCGCCAAATGGAGTCCCCCGGCCAACCCCCGAAAGCTGAACTACCAGCCCGGCTGCATTTTCCAGGCTGCCATATACAAAAACCCACAGCGTTGTCGCAGCCAAAAGGCCTCCGACCCATCTGGGCGACCGCTCTCGGGAATCACTCATCAGCTAAGGCGTTTTTCAATTCAAAATCAAAAACTCAAAATCTCTTCAGCGAGTTCAGGAACAGCATCCGGAAGGATTCTTTCCATTGCTGCCATGCGAAGCGCCGCCACAACAGCAACTATGCTTTTTGGTTGTCAGAATCTCCTTGATCTCATCATAAGAAGGAATGCGCCCCTTTGAGCGAACCTCACCATCGACAACCAGAGCAGGCGTAGAAAGCACCTCATATGCCATGATGGCCTGAACATCCTCAACCTTCTCCATGGAAGCCTCAATGCCCTCCGTTTCAATAACTGCCTTTACCACGTCAGCAAGCTGACTGCACTTGGCGCATCCGCTACCAAGAATCTTGATCTCTTTCATCTTTTTCTCCTTTATGTGGTTATCGCGAATAAAAAATTAATCCAAAATCTCTTCCGTCTTGTCTACATCGCCCACGTTCCCCTTAGTGAAAATTCGTGCAATTCATGGACACTCTTCCAATCCAGTGGTTCATAACATCGCTGCACGCGTTAGTTGAGTTTGTTGTGAACGTCCCCATTCCTTTCCGTTAGTTGAGTTTGTTGTGAACGTCCCCATTCCTTTCGGCTTACCTGCACTTGCAGCCGCCGATATGCTCCTTGCTGAAAAAAACGTCAAAAAGTGCGTTTGCCTTAAGCCATGTCTCGGAATTGATACAGTAGCGAACTTTAGGCGGATTGATCTCTCCCTGAATAAGACCTGCATCAAGCAGCGCCTTGAGGTGCTGCGAAATCGTGGACTGCGCCATAGGAATGAGCTCCGTCAGCTCCCCCGTGAAACAGCATGCATGAGTGGCAAGAAGCTTCAAGATCCTTATCCTCACTGGATGACCAAGCGCCTTGGCAATCCCCGCCATAACCTCTTCCTCTCCGCTGTATTCAACCGCTGTTAGAGTTCTCTGCATAATCCCCTTGATTTGTTCATCGCAAATATACGATGGATAAAAAAGAAAAGCAATCCCCAGCCCTTTTTTCTCATTGTTGACCATTTGTCATGGCATTTCGAACCACCTTTTGTCATTTCGAACGAAGAGAGAAATCTCATTTACAGAAGCGGCGGGAAGCCGTCCCCGACAGAGCAGGATGAAGGGACAAAACTACGGCTCCATCATAGACTCATGACCGCTACACGAGCGCGCCAATCAGCTCAGCTTCAGCATGCTCCTCGTCCAGTAGAAGAGCCTGCCAAGCAGCTCGCGCAGTGCTGTTGCAGAATTATCAAGCGATTCATAATCAGGCAGATAGCGGAGCACTGTTGCGCCGTATCTGTCAGCGGTACGGTAATCGACCCTGAAGGGGATCACCTCAAAACCGGCATGCTCAAAAAGCATCGCCGCCCGTTGCATATGGAAGGCACTGGTAACCAGAATGATTTTTTTCGGCACTCCCGTTTCAAGCCCGAAAAGCTTTTTCGACTCGAGTGCTTCATCGGCGGTATTCTCAGCCTTGCCGGTCAACCGGATTGCGGAGGCGGGAATGCCGAGCGCAACGGCCCGTGGTTTAAGCAGTTCACCTTCTGGCACCGCGTCGGTCTGCCAGGGAATCTGTCCGCGGGTGAAGACAAGCAGAGGCGCCTTGCCTGCCCGGAAGAGATCAATCCCTCCCTCGAAACGATCAACGGCCCCGTTCCACTCTCCCCTCGGGGCCCCTTTCACCTGATCAATCATTCCACTGAGCACCACAATACCGTCTGCCTTGGGAAGAGAGGCGACCGCGACCCTGAAGCTCCCACCCTCAACAAAGCGCATCAAGCCATCACCGACTACCGGCATGCTGAAAAGCCATAACCAGAGCACTCCATAGGAGAGCAGAAGCCGTTTTTTCAGGATGATGCCGAGCAGCATACAGATAATGCTGAACCCCAAAGGGAGCACCAGCAGCGGAAGAATTTTATTAAAAAGCAGCACGATGACTATTTTTTGATGAAGAAAAAAAGTTCAACAACAAGTTAGAGAAAAATCAATTAGCAAGCACGCCCTCCCCCGTTTCCGTCCGTTCCGTCCGTTCAGTCCGTGCCTGTCCGTGTCAGTCCCAGCCCCCCCCACCAACGCGACTGGCGAAATAGCGGTAAAAAGAGTACCTTGATGGTATAAACTCTTGCAGGATGAAACATTCAGGAAAGAAAGTCTGCTTTATGACCGGCGCGACGGGAAGTGTCGGAACCCAAATCGCTCTGGCCGTTGCGGGTCAGGGCTACAGCGTCTTCTTTACCTGGCACGGCTCCCAAAAGAGGGCTGAGGAGACTCTTGAAAAGATACGATGGATAAGCCCCGAGTCAGAGATGGTTCGGTGCGATGTATCGAAAAAAAGCGAGATCACGAGTGCGTTTTCAGAGTTCAGCCGGCAGTTCGACCGCCTTGACCTCTGCATTGCAAGTGCATCAAATTTTTTCAGCACACCGATTCCTGATGTCACCGAGGAGGAGTGGGACAGCCTTGTCGACACCAACCTGAAAGGGAGCTTCTTCACCATGCAGGAGGCGGCCCGGATCATGCGGAATCAGTCGTTCATCTCCCGTATCATCACCATGACCGATATCTCGGCCGACCTCGTATGGCAGGGCTTTGCGCCCTATACGGTTTCGAAAGCGGGGATCCAGCACCTGACCAGAATTTTCGCAAAATCATTGGCTCCGAATGTGCTTGTCAACTCAATAGCTCCAGGAACGATAACACCGGGCCAGGGAAAGGCAGTGGAGCAAGAAGAGGAGATGGTCGCAAAAATACCGCTCAAGCGACTCGGCGAGGCACTCGACATTGTCAAAACGCTCCTCTTTCTGCTTGAAAGCGACTACATCACCGGACAGGTGATCAATGTCGATGGAGGTCGGTTGCTGAGGTAACCGGCTACACCCGCTCCAGCCAGAGAGAGCGAGTTCGGTGTAAAGACCATATTGTTTTTATATATTGCGTTCAGGCCCATTTACCGAAAATTCATCAACAGCGCTTCCACTGCCATGCCACAGGACGTCCCGGTTACCATACACAGCCAAGAACCAGCTGATCAGGCCAGTGCGCCTCAGCACGAGACGAATATTCCCGATCAGGTAAAAGAGTTCGGTGCTACCCTTTCGGAAGCCTTTGCGCGCTTCAGGGAGAGTGAATCATACGACCGGCTCCTGCAGGGAACAGAGATTGCAAAGGAGTTTATCAGGAAATACCCCGCCCAGGCGATGCTCTATGCATTGGGGACAGGGGCGTTTTTCGGGCTCTTGATGAGAAGAAAGCGATAAGACAATGACGAACCGCCAGGAAGGAACAGAGAGCCAGAAGACTCCGCCAACACAGAGGAGCGGAGGCATCCACGCCATCTTCAACGAGACGGCCGCGTCTACCTACAATGACATAACCACCATTATCGAAGCGAAGATAGAGCTGCTAAAGATCGAGATGACGGAGAAGATCGCTGTTGTCTCCTCCATGGTCATTCTTGGAGTAATTCTGATCATCGGAGTCGCCTACCTTCTGACAACGCTGGCCCTTCTGTCGGGAGAGCTTCTCGGCCATCCCTTCCTCGGCTATCTGCTTGTCGGTCTTGTCTTTCTCTCCGGCTTTCTCTTTTTCTCCAAAGCCAGACCGCTCTTTCTTAAAAACATGATCCAGAACATTCTTTTATCGGTCCATGACTACAAAAAATGAGCACCTGTCCAGCATTCAGGCAAGAATAGAAGAGCTGCAGAACACCATTGAGGAGAAAGAGGCGCAAATCAAGGCAAGAGGGCGCCACCTGAAAGAAGAGCTGGAGGATGAACTCTCTCCGGCTGAACTCGTCAGAAAGCACCCGTTGCAGGCGGCCGGACTCTCTTTTCTGACCGGAGTGCTCCTTGCCCGGGCGCTTAAAGGCAACCGCGCCAGACGCTCCGCTGCAAACACAGAAGCCTGCACTACCATCGAAGCAGCGCCATCCCCCACGTCCAGTGCCCTGGCCGCCATCGGGCTCGATGTGCTCCGCTCCGTAAAAGATCTCGGATTCAGTTATCTCCAGCGATACATCGATAATATAATCAGGTAGGACACCCCTCCTTAACTCCTGTTCACCGAAAGCCTGCTGCCCCGAAGCGGCGCTTCTGCGCCTGCAATCTGACCGATCAAGGGTAAAACCCGAGAAGCGGCAGAAGAGTACTCTGCCCTTTTATTGAAGAAATTCCGTACCTTGTCTGGTGCAAGGGCAGTCGCCGCTGCAACCTCTGGGCGTTGCCTTTATCTCTAAATGGATTGATGCCCTCGCATTGCATTCCTGTTACAGAAAATCAAGCCAAACACTGCTGTGTTTCAGAATAAAGAACACTTCTACGTCAATCGGAATGCCAGAGAGCTATTTCATCTGACCGATCCCGAGTTCCTCTCACTTCCTTCAAGTGGCCATGAGAGCTTCAGGAAAGCCGAGGAGCAAGCCCTTGTCATCAACGATTATCTCAAACAGAAGCTGGGCAGTGAAGCCAAGCCCGTGCTGCCCGCGCAGCTCCACGGCATGAAGCTGCTGCACGAACTGTTTCACTATGTCATGACGCGCGCCATGACCTGGCGCCAGCCGGACCTGCTCGACAAGGTCTACGGACAGCTTTCGGAAGAGCTCTCAGCGGAGAGATCGGCACAATATCTGAACCGCTTTATCAAGGCATTTCCCACACAGAAGATCTATTGCGGCTTCGAAACTGCGGCGGAGTGGCTGAACGGTGAAAACAAACGGGCCGAAGTACTCGAGGAGTCCTTCCTTGTCTGGCTGAACAACCAGAATCCCGCGCTCGACCAGTTTTCCGACCTCCTGACCGACCATTCGCTGATGCGCGAAGATGCTTATCGGAAGCTGATTCAGACGATGCAGAGTTCTATGAAGACTATGGGACCTGTCGGTCCCGGCGGCTTGGACCTGGCTGAGTTACTAACACAGCCGATCCGGCATGCTCCGGGCTCCATCCTTGAGCAGCTTCGATTCATCCGCCTTAACTGGGGCGGGCTGATTGATGACTCCCCTTTCTGGGAGTTGCTGGACGGAGCTATCAACTTTATCGAGGATGAGGATAAATACCTCTTTTTCGAGCAGATCGCCAAAGAGCGAAGCGCGGAAAGGGATGGGCACTGGTTTGAAAAAGAGGCGCATATTCCTAGCTACAGCGCGCTTGATGATGCCCCGGCAAACTACTCGACCGACTCGTCATGGATGCCTGAAGTGGTCATGCTTGCCAAAAGCACCTATGTCTGGCTCGACCAGCTCAGCAAGATCTACCACCGTCCGGTACACCGGTTGCAGGACATTCCCGATGCCGAGCTGGATATGATGGCCGATCGCGGTTTTACCGCCCTCTGGCTGATCGGGCTCTGGCAGAGAAGTCCTGCCTCACAGAAAATCAAGCAGATGCAGGGCAATCCTGAAGCGAAAGCCTCTGCATACGCTCTTGAAAAATATGATATTTCGGACGACATCGGCGGCTATGAGGGCTACCTGAACCTCCGGCACCGGACGATGATTCGCGGCATTCGCCTTGCAAGCGATATGGTGCCGAACCATACGGGCATGGATTCCGAGCTGGTGAGGGATTGTCCCGACTGGTTCCTCTCTTCCAATACAGCGCCCTACTACAACTACTCCTACACAGGCCCGAACCTCTGCAGCGACTCGCGCTACGGCATCTATCTCGAGGACGGCTACTGGAACCGCTCGGATGCCGCAGTGACCTTCAAGCGGATAGATTACCTGACCGGCGATACCCGATATATCTATCATGGCAACGACGGCACCAATATGCCGTGGAACGACACCGCACAGCTGAACTTTCTGAGTCCTGAAGTGCGCGAAGGGGTCATACAGCAGATCCTGCATGTTGCAAGGATGTTTCCCATCATCCGTTTTGATGCGGCCATGGTGCTGGCAAAACGGCACATTCAGCGCCTCTGGTTCCCGCTGCACGGCCATAGCGCGGGGGTACCTTCGCGCTCGGCCAATGCGATGAGCATGGCTGATTTCGATGCGGCCATTCCCGAGGAGTTCTGGCGTGAGGTGGTGGACCGCATTCACAGCGAGGTGCCCGACACACTCCTGCTTGCCGAAGCATTCTGGATGCTCGAGGGCTACTTTGTCCGGACGCTCGGCATGCACCGCGTCTACAACAGCGCGTTCATGCACATGCTGAAGAAGGAGGACAATGCCAGCTACCGATACCTGATCAAGAACACCCTTGAATTTGACGCCCAGATCCTCAAGCGCTATGTCAACTTCATGAACAACCCCGATGAGGATACCGCTATTGCGCAGTTCGGCCGGGGCGACAAGTACTTCGGGGTCTGCGTGATGATGCTGACCATGCCGGGACTGCCGATGTTCGGCCACGGGCAGGTGGAGGGATTCACCGAGAAGTACGGCATGGAGTATGCGAAGGCTTACTACGACGAGCACCCGGATGAACACCTTGTAGGCCGCCACTACCACGAGATTTTCCCGATCATGAAGAAGCGCCCCCTCTTTGCCGAGGTGCGCCACTTCTTCCTCTACGATGTTTACTCTCCTGCCGGTGCGGTCAACGAGAATATTTTCGCCTATTCGAACCGGCTTGGCGATGATAAGGCTCTGGTGGTCTTCAACAACTGCTTCGAACAGGCTGCCGGCTGGGTAAGCATGTCGGTAGGCTACCTCCAGGACGGGGAGATCCGCCAAAGCTCTCTGGTTGACGGACTCAACCTCAGCCACCAGGAGGGCACCTATGTGATCTTCCGCGACCACAGAAGCGGCCAGGAGTTCATCCGCTCCAACCGCCAGCTCGCCGAACAGGGGCTACTGGTGGCGCTCGACGGCTACAAGTATAACGTCTTCCTTGATTTCAGGGAGGTCCGACCTTCAAGAATGAGGCCCTACGACCGGCTTGCAGCCGAACTCAACGGGGCCGGAACCGATTCGATTGAGCGCGCCGTGCTCACCATGAGCCTCTCTCCCTTGCACCGGCTTATTACAACGTCGCTTGCCTCAGAAGCTCTCATGGCGGCCGCTCTCGAACAGCCTGAAACAAAGGGAACTGAGGCGCTGGAAGAGGCGATTGAAGCACTCCTGTCAACCGTTGCCGTGCAGTTCAGTGAACTCATGGAGAAACCTCTGCCGCTCCCGGAAGGAGTCGCAACCAGAGCTTCGGCCCGCTACCAGCGAGCTGCAGGCCTTGCATCCCGACTTCCCGGTCAACCGGAGTCAAAAAAACTTCAGGCAGCACTCGGGCTCGGCGGCGAGAAAGGGAGCGGGTTCTTCTCTCTGGTGCTTCACTGGATCGTGCTCGACGCCCTGCAGGAGATGCTTGCCACGGAAGGGTCTCTGCAGAGGAACATCATTGACGACTGGCTTATGAGGGATGCTCTTGCTTCTCTCTATACTGAAAAAGGGCTTATCGGCATTCCAGGGGAGAATCTTCCCGATCTGATCAGCTGCCTGCTCTCAAGCGAAACAGGGGCCTGGGAAGACTCCCTTGAGGCGGCTCTGCACACAAGCCTGAAAGGGCTCTATGGCTCAAAGTGCGAGTATTTCAGAAGGATGATGCAGTTCGATGAACGGCACCAGAAATCATGGTTCCGCGAACACCGTTTCAGCGTGCTCGTGGCTTGGCTCTCCCTGGCGTTCATGCTTGAAAAGCGAGTCGCGAAAACAAAGGCGGAATCCGCAGCACCGCAAGCGACTATTGCCGGGTGGGTTGAAACTCTCGAAAAGATAGATATGCAGGCATTCCTCTCTGGCTATGAGATGGGAGAGCTGATTCGCCAGAGCGCCGAGGAGTTGAGCAGCGGGCAAACGCCTGAATGACCCCGATCATCCCGGCAACTCCCTCTCCAATCCATCTCCATATAACAGAAAAAGCCCGGCAAAACCGGGCTTTTTCTGTTACTGACTTCATTCATATACACTTAGAAACCATAGACTGCAAAGACACGATAGGTGTTGATGAGCAGACCGGCAAGGTAGAGCAGACCGATAATGGTGAAGATCGG
The DNA here is from genome assembly GCA_903824045.1 of uncultured Chlorobiaceae bacterium. Taxonomy (GTDB): domain Bacteria; phylum Bacteroidota; class Chlorobiia; order Chlorobiales; family Chlorobiaceae; genus Chlorobium. The sequence goes on along the minus strand of CAIJVD010000023.1, from coordinate 83,324 downwards.
GCTCTTCTCCTCTCTTGAGGCACGATGATCGAGGAAGGGGATCAGTGCCCAGAAAACAGCACCGGCCGTGACAAGAATAATGGCAATAAACTCACCGTTCGGGAAGCTGAAGTCTTTCAGGAGAAGGAACTGCGCCCAGAAGTACCACTCCGGCTTGATGCCCATTGGAGCAGGCGAAAGCGGATCTGCCTTGAGGCCGATCTCTCCGGGGTAGACCCATGAAAGATAGATGATAAGGCCAAATCCGAGCATCCAGCCAATTGCGTCCTTGGCCATGAAGGTCGGGAAGAACTTCTCGTATCCCTTCACAAGACCCCTCTCCTTGTATCCGATTGGAGTGGAGGTACCGTGAATCTGAACAAGCATCAGGTGGGCTGCGAGCATCAGAAGAAGCAGGCCTGGAAGCATCACAACGTGCAGCGAGAACATGCGGGTCAGGGTTTCACCGGTAACGGCTTCGCCACCGCGCAGAAGGTTGACCACAAGGTCGCCGCCGGGCATCACTTTGGGAACCTCTGTTCCGACCTGGGTCGCAAAGTAGGCGATCTCATTCCACGGTAGAAGGTATCCGGTAAAGCCGAAACCGAGGCAGAGCACAAAGAGCACCGATCCGCTCAGCCACATCAGCTCGCGCGGCTTGCGGTAGCTCTTCATGAAGAAGGTGCTGAAAAGGTGGACAAACACCATCATGATCATGAGATTGGCCGACCATGCATGAACCTGGCGGATGAGCCATCCAAAGGAGACCTCTTTCTGGATGAAGACGAACGATGCATAGGCATCAGCTTCGGTAGGCTTGTAGTACTGCAGCAGAAGCAGGCCTGAAACAACCTGGATCATGAAAAAGAAAAGCGCGAGGCCGCCGAAATAGTACCAGAACGAGAGGCGATGCTTTGGAACTTCCTTTTTCTTCAGGTAATCGATGATCGGTAGCACAACATAAAAGCGTTCAGCGAACCACTCTCCGATATCGGCGGTGGTGCAACACGCCTTGAGGGGATTCGAGCTCTGGCGCTCAACCGGCGGTTTGTAGACCCCGCCACTTGCGGGTTTTGGCTTTGCCGGCGCTTTTCCAGCCAAAGCGTTCTCATTGTTTTCAGCCATGTTTCCTGACTCCGTTGATTTTCAAGATTAAATAATTACGATTTGAAAACGACAAGATTATCTCCGTCGACCCTTGCCTTGTAAACCTTAAGCGGTTTGGGCTGCGGGCCGGAGATGATTTCGCCGGTCTGCTTGTATTTTGCGCCGTGGCAGGGGCAGGAAATCTCGTTGCCCTTGCTGTCCCAGTGCACAAGGCATCCAAGATGGGTACAGACTGCCGAGCATGCCGTCAGCTTGCCACCGCTGTTGACAACCAGAACCTTGTCTTCATTGAAAGGATAGATCTTGCCGGTATTTGCCGGTACTTCAGAGGCTTTTCCGACAACAAGTTCATTGACGCTTTTAACGACCTTTACCGGCGGGGTAAGGTATTTCACTACAGGATAAAGAGATGAGACCGCAACAACGGCACCGACGCCGGCAACAGCTTTTGCAAGAAAACTGCGACGCTCAAAATCAACACCCGTCAGTCCCTCATCTCGGGGTTTACCTGCAGATACCGCACCGGATGAAGAGAGCGGAGCGCCCTCTCCAAGAGTGCCCATCCTGGATGGACTCTTGAAATTACCTTGTTGTGCCATGACGATCTCGCTCCTTTTTATAGGTGTTATTATAAATGTCAAAAAGCCAACACAGCCCTGCAGTTTGGCATAACCCGTGGGGTATAATTGATTTATATCCTGCCTCTGAACAATTCATGCGAAAATCAGCTGGATGTTTGATGTGGTGAAGTTATGTTTTTTTGATTAGTAATCCAATCGAAAGAGTGCTTGACGCTGTTGTAGCTTCGGTACATGATGGAGCTCTCTCCATCCCGCCATACCCTGCTTCGGGTAAAAAGCCTCAAGAGGGATGACTGCAGGCGAATCGGGTTGAGAAATTCGGAGATTCCCCTGATGCCGTCGATTTTCCGGCCGTTGACATTGATCGACATTGCCGATGAGAACCGGAGGTAAAAGGGACCGGAATCGAGCACCCTGTCATGATGAATCCTCAGACTGACATCCTCGGCGTGCAACTCGAGCTCCCTGCTGTGAAGCGGGGCAAAAAGACCCCGGCTATAGCTCTTTTCGTTAAAAGAGAGGGCGTCGAGGACTCTGGTCGAATCACGAACATTGTCATGCAAAAGAAGCAGGGATAGCGGCTTGTAGGCGTCATTGCGAAAAAAGACGACGTAGTAAATCAGGTCGTAGGGTCCCGAAAATGCTCTTCCCCAATACCAGCGGGAAACATACTCCTGCATCGGCTTCATGCCGAGATTGTGATCATGGTACCCTGTCGCCTTGACGGGAATCCTTCGAAGTGCTCCAGAACCGCTATCGTGAATCTCAATCGTGCCCGATACCTCGGCTTTCGGAACGCTCAGCAGCCACTGGTGCAGGGGAACCGCACCGGAATTGTTGCCATCTTTTTTTTCGAAGCGTATCCTTCTTTTTGACGCGAAGACGATCTCTGCCTTCACCTCCTTCTGACGGACCGGAAAAGGGAAATCAATCGTTATGCGGTACTCATCCGTCAAAGGGTCATAGGCGAAGCTGTTTTTTTCAAACCGGACGCCTACCTCGGAACGGCTGCTCTCAAAGAGACCGTTCCGACCCTCTTTGATAAAGTTTATACTCTCCAGGCCGTTTTCATAGAGCTGAAAACTGAAGCCGGAGTAGTCGGAAGGAAGCGGAGCTGCGCAGGATGGAGAGGAGCCGTTCGACTTCCACTGCTCATAGTGATCGGTGTAGTAGGGGGAAAATGGAAAGCCGGAGAACCAGATAAACACAAAAGAGAGACCGGTGGAGGGATCCTCGGCATCGAAATACCACCACTCGTAAGCACCCGGTTCACGCATGTCGTGCCAGACTTCCTGAAGGAATTCCGTAGTAATATTCATGACAGGGGGCCGGTGATGTTCAATCCGGTACGCATGAAGTTATGGTATCGGGTATCGAGGAAAGGTCGGAAAAAAGAAGCGGGGATGCAAGTTTTATACGGGGCCGCATAATGGTGACTGGCTGTAAACGGTGTGGACAGAGAGGGAATCGAACCCCCGACACAAGGATTTTCAGTCCTTTGCTCTACCAACTGAGCTACCTGTCCTTTCGACGAGAGGCAAAATATAGAAATAAATATTTTTCCTCCAAAAGAAAAAATTCGGGGCGCCCGGAGAGTCGCCCCGGGATGCCCGCTTCTGTCAGGCCTGATACTTGACTTTTTCAATTCCTTTTCTGATACGGCGAAGTACAACCTCTTGGCCAAGCACCTCAAGCATATGATAGAGACTCGGCCCGAAGCCGACGCCGGAAGCAAGAATTCTCAGGGGGTGGATCATCACTGCCGGCTTGAGCGCTTTGGGTGCGACAAAATCCTTGAGGGCCGCCTCAATGCCTTCGGCCGTAAACTCCGGAAGAGATTCAAGTGTTCCGCAAAACTCCTGCAGAAGATCATTGGTTTCCGAAATCCAGCGTTTTTTGACCGACTCCTCGTCATAGGATTCAGGCTCAAAAAAGAAGTATGGAGAAAAAGAGATGAATTCATGCTCGAATCCAACCCGCTCCCTCATAAGTTCGATGACTTTGGCAAGGTATTCGTCACTGGTGATGAGATCGCGAGGCATCAGTGAAGGACGCTGCTCAAGCTCGCTCTGCAGAATAGGCTTGATGAGCGCAATAATCTTCTCTGCGGGACGGTTCTTGATATACTGCTTTTCGAGCCAGTTGAGCTTGTCAACATTGAACACCGCACCGGCCTTGCCGACCCGCTCAAGCGAAAACTTTTCGATAAGCTCGTCCATGCTGTAGACCTCCTGCTCGCTGCCCTCGCCCTCGTTCCATCCGAGCATGGCCACAAAATTCACAATAGCGTCGTTGCTGTATCCTTTGCGAATGTAGTCCTCAACGGCGACATCGCCCTGCCGTTTGCTGAGCTTCGAGCGGTCAGGATTGAGCAGAAGTGGCAGATGCGCAACCTTCGGAGCCTCCCAGCCGAAAAATTCATAAAGAAGAAGATGCTTGGGCATAGAGGGCAGCCACTCCTCACCCCTGATGATGTGTGTGATACCCATCAGATGATCGTCGACAACGCTTGCAAAGTGGTATGTAGGGAAGCCGTCCGACTTCATCAGCACCTGGTCGTCGATGGTCGCCGAATCAAACTCGACAGGTCCGCGAATAATATCCTCAAACCAGACGGAAACATAGTCGGGCACCTTCATACGGACGACATAGGGGTCGCCAGCGTCCAGCCTTTTTCGGATTTCACTTGACGGCACCGAGCCGCCCAACTCTTCGGGCAGCCACTTCCTGTTGTATTTGGGCTGAAGTCCCTGCTTCAGCTGAAGCTGCCGGTTTTCCTCGAGCTCCTCAGAAGTCGCGAAACAGTAGTAAGCATGGTTGTCTTCAAGCAGCTGACGGCAGTACCGGGCGTAGGTGTCGAGCCTCTCGGACTGCACATAGGGACCAAACTCACCGCCATGCTCGGGGCTCTCATCGGCGATTATACCGGACCACTCAAGGGTCTTGATAAGGTTTTTCTGCGCATCATCCACTTTGCGGCTCTGATCGGTATCTTCAATCCGGATGATGAAGTCACCATGCATCTTTTTCGCGAACAGGTAGTTATAGAGAGCTGTCCTCAGACCTCCCACATGCAAGTATCCTGTTGGTGAAGGCGCAAACCTTGTTCTAACCCTTTGACCAGTCATAATGATCGCCGCACTGTTAAAATTATTGAGCAGGAACTAACTCGAGAGCAATGAATTTAAGAAAAACCGGCTGTATTTTCACTGATAAGATTGAAATGACTGCACTGAGGGTGCCTGGCTTACCGATAAAAAGCCGGAGAAACTTGGAATGGAAAGAAGAGAGAAATAAACTTTTTGTTTTCCATTGAAGTTGTCTTTTTAATTACTTTAAATGTAGTAAGTTACATTTAATATCAACACTCCGCACTTTTTATGGCTGAAAATCCGGGCAAGAAACCCGCAAAACCCGCCTCCCGAAACAGCTTCCGGCCGGTCAAAGAGGATGACCGTGACTCCGGATGGTTTCAGCAAAAAGGCGACACCCCCCAAGGGCGGTTTCCCCGTTTGTTGGTATTCATGATGGCTGCGCTACTCATGCTCTTCATGTTTCAGCGTTTTTTCATCAACGCCGACAGCCCTGAAATCACCTACAACGACTATAAGGCCGTCCTCTCCAGGGAGCTTGTAACGGAGGTAACGGTAAAGACACTGGAGGACCGGTCGGTTATTCTCAACGCCAGACTCAAAAGCCCGACACAGCTTCAGCTGGCCAACCGCACCGCACTGCAAAGCGACCGTTTCTCGGTCAGGATCCCCTCATTCAGTGCGGAACAGGCCGATCTTCTTGCCGGAAAGGGCATAAGAATCAGGGTAGAGGAAGGCGGCGGCGGGTTGAACACCATTCTGGTGCTCGTTGCCCCATGGATCATTTTCGGACTCTTCTATTTCTTTATGATGCGGCGCATGGGCGGGCAGAACGGCGCCCAGGCAAAGAGTATTTTCAGCTTCGGCAAGAGCCGGGCAAAGATGGTCAGCGAATTTGAGGTCAAGATCACCTTCAAGGATGTGGCTGGAGTGGATGAGGCGGTCGAGGAGCTTCAGGAGACTGTTGAATTTCTAACCAATCCAGAAAAGTTCCAGAAAATAGGCGGCAAGATACCCAAAGGGGTACTTCTGCTCGGCCCTCCGGGAACCGGAAAAACCCTTCTGGCAAAAGCCATCGCCGGAGAGGCCAAGGTTCCCTTTTTCTCGATATCTGGTGCTGATTTCGTCGAGATGTTTGTTGGTGTAGGCGCAGCGCGGGTTCGCGACCTCTTCGATCAGGCCAAGAAAAACTCCCCCTGCATTGTCTTTATTGACGAGATCGATGCCGTCGGGCGCAGCCGAGGCGCAGGACTCGGAGGCGGACATGACGAGCGGGAGCAGACGCTCAATCAGCTTCTTGTGGAGATGGACGGCTTTACGACCAGCGAGAATGTGATTTTGATTGCAGCCACAAACCGTCCCGATGTACTCGATACGGCTCTCCTGCGTCCAGGGCGCTTCGATAGGCAGATCACCATCGACAAGCCCGACATCCGGGGGCGTGAGGCTATACTGAAAATCCATACACGAAACACTCCGCTCGACGAGCATGTTGAAATTACCCTTCTGGCAAAAAGCACACCGGGCTTTTCGGGTGCGGACCTCGCCAACCTTGTCAATGAAGCGGCCCTGCTTGCTGCCCGCAATGAACAGCTGCTCATAACGCCGGAGAATTTTGAACAGGCCCGCGACAAGATACTGATGGGCCCGGAACGCAAAAGCATGGTTATATCGGATGATCAGAAAAAAATGACCGCCTACCACGAAGCGGGCCATGTGCTTGTCTCAAGCTATACGAAAGGATCCGATCCCATCCACAAGGTCACAATAATTCCTCGGGGAAGAAGTCTCGGCCTTACAGCCTACCTCCCCCTTGAAGACCGTTACACTCACAACAAGGAGTACCTTTTGGCGACGATTACCTACGCTCTTGGCGGCAGGGTTGCCGAGGAGCTGGTATTCGACGAAACCAGCACTGGTGCCGCAAACGATATTGAAAAGGCGACTGATATCGCACGCAGAATGGTCCGCCAGTGGGGGATGAGCGAAAAACTCGGTCCGATCAACTACGGCGACAGCCACAAGGAGGTCTTCCTCGGAAAGGATTACTCCCATATCCGCGAGTACAGTGAAGAGACCGCGCTTCAGATAGATGTTGAGGTCCGCAACATTATTGTGGAGTGCATGGATAATGCCAAGGGCATTCTGAACGAGAAAATTGAACTCCTGCATCGGCTTGCTGGCAAGCTGATTGAAAAAGAGTCACTCAATGCAACAGAGATCAAGGAGATCCTCGGACTGGCGGCATCCTGATCTACAACCGAAACGTTCACCGATGCAGATTTTCACCCTGCTTTTGATAGGATTGGCAGCAGGCCTTCTTGCGGGAATGTTCGGTGTCGGAGGTGGCGTAATCATTGTGCCTGCGCTGGTTCTGCTCTTCGGCATGTCGCAACAGACGGCAAGCGCAACGTCGCTGGTGGCGCTGCTCCTTCCGGTAGGGATTCTCGGTGTCGTTGAGTACCTGCGTTCAGGAAAAATCTCAACCGAACATATCTGGATAGGTCTTGTTCTCGCCATCGGGCTCTTTGCAGGAGCCTTTTTCGGAGCCAGGATAGCCATACAGCTTTCAAACGATACTCTCCGAAAGGCTTTTGCGCTCTTTATGGGAATTGTTGCTCTTCAATTGTGGTTTAAATAAGCAGATACACACTCATAACAATAACCTACTATCACTATGGGAAACACAACCACAAAGGCTGACTTGGTCAATGTGATCGCTCACCGGACCGGCATGACAAAAAATGAAACGGAATCAGTGGTTGACTGTCTGTTTGAAAGCATTATTGATTCTCTGAAAGCCGGCAAGCGTATTGAGATCAGAGGGTTCGGCTCATTCAACATCCGGTACAAAAATCTGCGTCAGGCACGTAATCCCAGAACCGGCGAGAAGGTGACTGTGGATCCGAAAAACGTCCCGACTTTCAAGATTTCCAAGGAGTTCAAGCATGCGGTGAGCGAAAGCCTTAAGTCAACTGGCGCTTAGGCGGAACTCTTGGCCAGTTGCTCTCAGTAGTTGAAAAAGAGCCACCAGACAGCCGCAAAGAGCGGGAGAAGCACCGGGATCGAGTATTTGAAAAGATACCCGATGAATCCGGGAACCACTGCATGAGCCTCTTCTGCGATGCTTCGAACCATAAAGTTTGGCGCGTTGCCGATATAGGTCATGGCGCCGAAAAAAACCGATGCAACCGAGATTGCCATCAGATAGATACCCGACATCGCGTCGCCCCTGACTGGCGAGGGCATGCCTGAGGCAAAGGCCTTCATGTCGCCGACCGCCCCAATATCAACACCAAACTTGCCCATTGCCCCGGAAAGAACACTCAGATAGGTCGGCGCATTGTCAAGCACCCCCGACAATACCCCCGCCATCCAGTAAAACCTCGTCACGCTGAAATCCCCTGCATGCGAAGCGGCATAGGCGGCCGCGAGCTGAAGTGCTGGAATCATGGTAGCAAAGATCCCCAGAAAAAGAGTAGCAACCTCCCTGATCGGTGAAAAACAAAATCCGTTCTCCCTCAGCGCCTGCCTGTCGGCACTTGTATAGGCGCCCGCCGCGAGAGTGAACAAAAGGAGTTCGCGGATCCCGAAGGGAAGATGCAGCATCTCTTGAAGACTCGGTATCCAGGGAAAAATCGCAGGATCAACAAAGAGTGCGCCAATCATGAGCAGAAGCCAGAGAAAGCTTCGGGCGCCAACAATGCGCACTCCGCCCCCCGGTTCCGCAGTTAGCGGACTCCCCTTCCCGACAAAAGCGTCGAAGGCCATGAAGAGCAGAAGAAGCGCCGATATTGCCAGCAGCCAGGGGCGCCATAATGCAGAGAGCACCCAGAAAAAAGGAACCCCCTTGAGAAATCCCAAAAAGAGCGGCGGATCACCGATCGGGGTCAGCGCGCCACCGATATTGCTGACAATGAAGATGAAAAAAACCGTGTGAAACGCCTTGAGCCGCCCCTCATTGATTCGCAGATAAGGCCGGATAAGCAGCATTGATGCGCCGGTCGTCCCGATCAGGTTGGCAAGAACTGCCCCTGTTGCAAGCAGTGCGCCGTTAACGAGGGGGGAACCACGCCGCCCCACAGTGATCAGAATCCCCCCGGAGGCGGTGAAGAGAGCCGCGATCAGCGCAATAAAGGAGATGTACTCTTCAAGCGCATGGAAGAGGCGCAATGGACCCTGAGGCATGGCGAAGCAGTAGTATGCCGCGACAAAACCTCCGAGCAAGAGGGCGAACTTCGGGTAGTGATGCTCCCAGAACCGCCGGTAGAGCAGCGGTCCGGTAGCAATCAGGAGAAGAAGAATCGCAAAAGGCGCCGCCAGCCAGAGCGGAGGCATCCCTACTCCCCTTCAAATTCCGTCAGGGAGTAGACGCTGTATCCTTTTTCGAGAATCTTTCGTTCCCCTCCGAGATCGGGCAGGTTGACAATAAAGGCCATCTCGGAGACAACGCCACCGACCTTCTCGACGAGCGCTGCAGCAGCAAGAGCTGTACCGCCGGTTGCAAGCAGATCGTCAACAAGCAGCACCCTCTGGCCTGGCTGAAGCGCATCGACGTGAATCTCGACCTTGTCGCTTCCGTACTCAAGCTCATACTCCTGCGAAACGACATCAGCCGGCAGCTTGCCCGGTTTGCGGACAGGAACAAACCCTTTTCCGAGCGTGTAGGAGAGGGCTCCGCCGATAATAAAGCCTCGTGCCTCGATGCCGACAATAACGTCAAAATCAACGCCATTAAGGAGATAGTGCTGCGTAAGATTGTCAATGACAAGCCTGAATCCGACAGGGTCTTTGATCAGGGTGGTGATATCACGAAAAAGAATCCCTTTTTTCGGATAATCGGGAATCGAGCGGATACGCGACTTGATAGGCATGGATTGGCGGAATTAAGTTGAAGGTGGCGGTTAAAAGGAATTGCTATCCAGCACCGATATACATCGTAGTGAGGGATTTGAGTGCAAGGCGGCCGGAGCGGAGAAACGATGCAATCGAATCACGGAACAGATGTATATCGATGCTACCAAGATAAGAGTCTCCCCTCTAATATCAAATCATCCCCCATGCTCTCCATCACAACTGGCAGCTCGCGCCCCCTAAGATCGAACGCTCCAACAGCGCCCGAAATATCCACCCTCACTCTGAGATAGTTTCGCGTATAGCCGCTCTGCTGATGCGTCCCTTCTCCGGGATTGAGCTCCTCAAAAAGAACCATCCCCTCCCTGCCGATGTAGCGGGAGTTGAAGGCGGCTTGCATCCTGCGGCCAAGTGCGCTCAACTCCCTGCTGCGCCGGGCAATCTCCGAGGGTGCAACCGGGGTGCGCTCCCTGCGGGCAACCTGTCCGGCAAGAACGGTGCCGGGCCGCACGGAACAGCTGAATACATGGAGGTAGGCGAGCGGCAGCTCCTCGATAAAGCGGCACATTGCCAGAAAATCCTCTTCGGTTTCACCGGGATAGCCCACCATGACATCTGCGCCGACAGAGCAGTCGGCGATATGCTGGACTGCGTCAAGTATCCGGGAGCGGTAAAGCGAGGTATCATATCGGCGGCGCATCGATCCCAAGACGCCGTCAGAGCCGCTCTGCAGCGGAATGTGCAGATGAGGGACAATCTTTCGGGAGCCGGCGACCAGTGAAATCAGTTCGCTGTCGACAATATCAGGCTCTATCGAGCTGATACGGATCCGGTTGACATCGACACCCTCAAGCCGTCGCAGCAGGTCGCAAAGGCCATTACGGCCATCGGAGTAATCGCCGGTATTGACACCGGTCAGCACAATCTCGCTATAACCGCTCGAAGCAAGTTGACGGGCGCGCTCCACAATCCCCTCCAGCGGAAGCGATCTTGAACGGCCCCTGATTGCCGGAATGGTACAGTAAGCACATCCGTAATCGCAGCCATCCTGTACTTTCAGGAATGCGCGAGTTCTGTGGCACCCGGTCTCCGGGCTCAGGGAGTATCCGGGATAGACCTCCTCCAGGGTATCAGAGGGTGTGACCTTTATATAGGGATGGGGAACGGAGGCAGAGAGGATCGCATCATAGTTGGCGCTCTCGAACTTGTCATTGCTGCCGAGAATGCCGTCGATGCCCTTTATGGCTGAAAGAGCTTCAGCGCCGAGCTGGGCATAACATCCGATAACGGCGATCCTGCTTTGGGGATTCTTGCGAATGATTCCCCTGATTCTCTGCCGGCACTTCTGTTCGGCCTGTTTAGTTACCGCGCAGGTGTGAATGATGAGAAGATCGGCCCCCTCTTCGGAGGATGACAACTGCCACCCCTTCCGGCTCAGATCATCAAGTATCGAGGAGGTTTCAGCATAGTTGAGCTTGCAGCCGAGCGTTATAGCGGCAACTGTTCTTCCCATTGTACCAGCTTCAAAGAGTTGTTTTTGCTCTCAGCACCAAGAGGCCTCTCGAAGGCGGCCTAATAGCCGAGACTTCTCTTGTTCCTGAAAAAGTTGAGCGCAAGACCGACCATCATCATGTTTCCAACAAGTGAGGAGCCTCCGTAAGAGACAAAAGGAAGGGGAACGCCGATCACGGGAACCAGTCCAATCGTCATGCCGACATTGATGACCACATGAATAAAGAGCAGCGAGACGAATCCCGCCAGCGTCAACTCTACAAAGCGGTTCTTGATTGAGAATATTGCCCAGATCAGTCGAAGGATCAGCATGAGGTAGAGGGATATCAGGAGTGCAGCACCGATGAAGCCAAGCTCTTCGGCAATAACGCAGAAAATAAAATCGGTCCACTGGGCAGGAATGAAGCGCAGCTGCGTCTGGGTTCCCTGAAGAAACCCTTTACCAAAGAATCCCCCTGAACTGATCGCGATCTTGGCCTGAAGGACATTATATCCCGCCCCACGGGGATCAGACATGGGATCGAGGAAGGTCTCGATCCGCTTCATCTGGTGAGGCTTGAGAATCTCAGCGGCAAACCGGTTGGTAAGGATCCCCGCAGCAAGGCCGAAGCCGACGCTGAGCAGCTGGTGCACCATGAACTTCTTCTGCTGATAGATGAGCAGCGCAAAGAGCGCGATCGCCATCAGTACCGGGATATAGACATTAATAAACCCTGCCGCCAAGAGCAGGAAGGGGAAACCGAAAAGCATGAGAATGTAGATATCAAAACCGGCTATGATGATCATCGGGGCCATGATGGAAAGAAAGGTGATGGTCGTGCCCATATCCCCCTGAAGCATGATGAGCAGTACCGGCAAAATGGGAATGCCAAGGGCGATGAGCAGATGAGGAATGGACTTGATGTCAGTCTTGTCATCAGAAAGGAATCGAGCCATGGCAAGGATGGTCGCCATCTTCGCGATTTCAGATGGCTGAAAACTTAAAAAGCCTATTTTCACCCAGCTCTTGTGCCCGCCGACATTTTTTCCGAAAAACAGAACCACTACAAGCAGAAGCAGGCATATGACGTAAAAGATGTAGGAGTTGTCACGGATAACCCGAACATCATTGTAATAGACAAAAATAACGGCAACAATACCAATGATGGCCCATACAAGCTGCCGGTAGAAGAGTGTCGGATCTCCGGTACCATGGGTTGCGCTGTAGACGGTCATCAGCCCCATGACAGGAAGACCGATCAGGGGAATCAGAAGCCACAGGTCGAGTTTGGGTTGTTTTTCCATCAGGGAACCGGGTTGCTCATTGAGTATTATCTTGTAAGGCTATAATTTAGTATAGTACTTTGGTAAACAGTCAGAACACTTCAATAAAAAACATGAATTCCTCTCCTTTTTCCTGCGGATTTGCCATTATCATCGGACCACCCAATGCGGGCAAGTCGACACTGCTCAACGAGCTGCTTGATTTCAAACTCTCCATCGTCACGCCAAAACCGCAGACCACAAGAAAGAAAATCACCGGCATCTATCACAATGAAAAATGCCAGATCGTCTTTCTCGATACCCCCGGAATCATGAAGCCCCAGCAGAAGCTTCACGAATCGATGCTCGCCATCATCCGCGATACCCTGAAAGAGGCCGATGTCGTCATTGCGCTGCTGCCCTATTCGGGAACAAAGGATTTTATTGACCGGGAGTTTGCCGAAGAGCTCTTCAGCGGATGGCTGAAGCCTTCCGGCAAGAAGATCATTGCCGTGCTCAATAAAAGCGACCTTGTCACCGCTGAGCGCCAGCTTGAGGCCGAAGCGTTTGTGCGCAATACCTGGAGTCCGGCTGCAGTGCTCTCGGTCTCAGCACTTAAAGGCAGCAACCTGCCCCAGCTCATCGAAACACTCCGCCCCTTTCTTCCTCTCAACTACCCGCTCTATCCCGAGGACACTCTCTCTACCGCTCCGGAACGGTTTTTTGTAAGTGAGATCATCCGCGAAAAAATCTTTCTGCTTTACGGACGTGAGGTACCCTATTCCACGGAAGTGGTCATTGATGAATTCCGCGAACAGCACGAGGATGACCCCACAAGAAAGGATCTGATCCGCTGCTCGGTCATTGTTGAACGGGAGACCCAGAAGCAGATCCTGATAGGCAGCAAGGGGGCCGCCCTGAAAAAACTTGGCCAGAGTGCCAGAAAAGATATTGAGGAGATGCTCGGACGCCCTGTCTTCCTCGAGCTCTTCATCAAGGTACGACCCGACTGGCGCAAGAAAAACAACCTTCTGAAAAGCTACGGCTACTGAGAAAAGTCGGGGGATCCGGCATGTTCGGAGATGGAGATTTCTCTCTCTGTTCGAAATGACAGGAGGGAAAAACGAAAGGACTGGACGGGAGGACGAATTGACCAGATGGGAGGACTGGGACTTCGAAATGACAGAAACTTCGAGCTGACTGGAACGACAAGATTTCAAAAATGGGCAAAAAAAAGCCTTCCCTTTCTCGGGGAAGGCTTTTTTCACTTGTAGAGGTACCGGTTTACTCGCCGCCTTTCTTGTCGGACGATTTCACCGGAGGCTCGAGTTCCGCTGATGCAGCCTCGATCTCCTTCTTCTCGTTTGGATGAGCAGCAAGATATGCCTCAATCTCCTCCTTGCTCTTGTCCTTGAAGTACTCGAGCGCGGAAAGGATGATGCGCTTGTTCTCCTTGTCGAACTCAATGACGCGAAGAGGAAGTGCATCGCCGGCCTTGAAGGAGGTGTGGATATCCTTCACACCGCCCTGCAGCAGGTGCGAAACCGGAACAAACCCGTCAACGTCACCAGGCAGGATCACAATAACGCCTTTCTCGATGATCTGGGAGATTTCGCCCGGAGTCTCAGCTCCAACAGCATACTTCTGTTCGAACTCGTCCCAAGGGTCCTGATTGATCTGCTTGTGGCCGAGAGCGATACGGCGTGCGTGCACGTCGAACTTCAGAACCTTCACCTCGAGCTCCTGGTTCTTCTTGACCAGTTCGCTTGGATGGCGAATTTTCTTCGTCCATGAGAGATCGGAAATATGCACGAGGCCGTCAACGCCTGGCTCGAGCTCGACAAAAACGCCGAAGTCGGTGATGTTGCTGACGGTACCCTTATGCAGGGAGCTTTCGATATATTTCTCGGAAAGAGCAATCCACGGATCCTCGTTCACACGCTTCATGGAGAGCGAGAGCTTGGTGTGATCCTTGTCGATATTGAGGATCACGCACTCGACTTCCTGACCAAGGGTGACAAACTGACCCGGATGCTTGATGTGCTGTGTCCAGCTCATCTCGGAGATGTGAACAAGACCCTCGATGCCTTTCTCGATCTCGACAAAAGCGCCGTAATCGGTGATGGAGACAACGCGGCCCTGTGCTTTGGAACCAACAGGGTATTTGAGTTCGATATTTTCCCAAGGGTGAGACTCGAGCTGCTTCATGCCCAAAGAGACTCTCTTGGTGTTCTCGTCGAAACCGACAACAACAACCTTGATCGGCTGATCGAGCTCAACAACCTCGGAAGGATGGTTGATCCTGCCCCAGGTGATATCGGTGATATGTACAAGACCGTCGAGGCCGCCGAGATCGACGAAGATACCGAAGTCGGTGATGTTCTTGACCGTACCCTCGAGCACCATGCCGACCTTGATATTGGAGAGCATCTCCTCGCGACGGGTTGCATACTCCTCTTCAAGAATGACTTTATGGCTGACGACAATATTCTGTGTAACCGGATTGATCTTGACAACCCTGAAGTCCATGGTCTGGCCGACAAGTGCGTCGAAATCGCGAACCGGCTTGACATCAATCTGCGAACCTGGAAGGAACGCCTCGACGCCTGAGAGGGAGACGGTCATGCCGCCCTTGACGCGGTTGATGATCTTGCCGCTGATGATCGTATCGTTCTCGATTGAATCGTAGATCTTGTCCCAGATTCTCAGGACATCGGCTTTCTTCTTCGAAAGAATGAGCTGGCCCATCTTGTCCTCGATGTTCTCGAGGTAGACTTCGACATCATCTCCTACCTTGACTTCATCTTCGTCCCTGAACTCAAGCAGGGAGACGATACCTTCGGATTTGAATCCGACATCGATGGTGACATCCTTGTTGGATATCGACACAACGCGGCCCTTGACGATCTCATCTTCGGTGATTTCATTCAGCGTGCTCGTGTAGAGCTGCTGCATCTGTGCAAGTTCGGCGGGCTCGTAGTTCGCAAAAACCTTGATTTTCTTCCTTGCCGGTTTTTCCTTGACCTTTTTGTCCTGTGTTGTAAATGCTTCTGCCATTAATGTTTTCCTTCCTCTCTGTGAATTAGCCTGCCAGCCGCGAGAGATTTCGGCATGGGGTTTTATGGTTGATGAAAAAAACTATATCAGAAAAAGCGGGCTCATATGAACTCAGCCTCTCTCCCTCTCCTTTGCCAGAGTGTAGACCATCTCCACCTGTCGGTCGATGGTCAACCTCGACGTATCTATTTCGACAGCGTCCGGATGCTTCTTGAGCGGAGCGTGCTCACGCTCGGCATCCTCCCTGTCCCTTCTTATTATCTCCTCTTCCAGCTGCTTAATATCGGGCAGCTCGCTACTTGAAGAGGCTTTAGCCGAAAGTTCGGCATAGCGCCGTTTTGCCCGCTCTGCGGGGTCGGCAACCAAAAAAATCTTCAGTTCGGCGTCAGGAAAAACCACAGTCCCTATATCACGCCCGTCCATAACAACGCCTCGCTCATGGCCGAGCTCCTGCTGCATCTCTCTGAGCCTGTCGCGGACCGGTTTGAGAGAGCTGATAAAACTTACCTCCCTGCTCACCCGGTTATCCCTGATTTCGAGCGATACATCCCTGCCGTCAAGCAGAACCCGATCACCATCAAAACTGATTGTCAATGCGTCAAGCAGGCCACCAACGAGCTCCGGAGAGTGTCGCAATCGGTCGAGAACTCCATCCTGAAGCGCCTTGAAGGTCACCGCCCTGTACATCGCACCGGTATCGATATAGGTATATCCGAGCTGCTGCGCCACGCGCCTTGCCGTGGTGCTTTTGCCTGATGCTGCCGGACCGTCGACAGCTATGATGATATGCCTGTTACCGATTTTCCGCCTCGATTTGCATTTTGAAATAGCCTGCCATTTTATAAAATATATTTGCTTTTTCCAAACATATTGGTTACATGTTAAGGCCATATGATTTTTTAAGGGCACTCATTCAACAAACCATTTCCGTTATGTCACTTCGCTGCGGCATTGTCGGGCTTCCGAACGTCGGAAAGTCGACGCTTTTTAATGCCATCACGGCCAAACAGGCTGAAGCCGCCAACTACCCATTCTGCACCATAGAGCCAAATGTTGGAACCGTCCTTGTCCCTGACGAACGGATGCAGCAGATTGCCGATGTCGTCAAGACCCCGACACTTGTGCCAACAACCCTCGACATTGTCGATATCGCAGGTCTGGTAAGAGGTGCGAGCAAGGGCGAAGGGCTCGGAAACCAGTTCCTGTCGCATATCAGGGAGGTCGATGCCATTGTCCATGTCGTGCGCTGTTTTGATGACGAGAACATCATCCACGTCGAAGGAAAAATCGACCCTGCCGACGACATCGCCACGATTGAAACCGAGCTGATGCTGGCCGACCTGGACAGCATGGAGAAACGCATAGAGAGGCTCCGCAAAAATGCCCGAAAGGAGAAGGAGCTGCTTCTGCAGGTCGAGCTGGCCGAAAAAATCATTGCCGGCCTCTCCGAAGGCATTCCTGCACGCAAAATTCTTGAAACCGATGAGGAGCGTGACTTCGCTCGCCAGTTCTTCCTGCTGACGACCAAACCCATTCTTTTTGCCGCTAATGTTGGAGAAACTGACCTTCCCGACGGAAACCAGTATACAAAGCAGGTTGCCGAAATAGCCGCCGCCTCGGGCTCCAAGATGCTGATTATCAGTGCGAAAACTGAGGCTGAAATAGCCGAGCTGCCTGAAGAGGAACGTCCGGAATTCCTTGAAAGCCTCGGCCTTGCAATGTCAGGGCTCGACCGGCTGATACAGACCGCATTTGACCTCCTCGGCCTCCAGACCTACTTCACCGCAGGGGTCAAAGAGGTTCACGCATGGACCATCCGCAAGGGTGCTGCCGCGCCTGAAGCCGCCGGGGCGATACACTCCGATTTCGAGAAGGGATTTATCCGTGCCGAAGTGATGAGCTATCGCGACCTGATCGATCTCGGCTCTGAACAGAAGGTCAAGGAGGCCGGAAAGCTCCGATCGGAAGGACGCGACTACATTGTCAAAAATGGCGATGTGATTGTCTTCCGCTTTAATGTGTAGGTGAACAGACTGATCGCTGATAAACGTACTAACCATGCCGCATCAGAACATTACTCCTGAAAGCCCAATCGGCATCTTCGACTCCGGCATCGGAGGCCTGACCGTCGTCAAGGCGGTCCAGGCCGCACTGCCTTCCGAGAAAATCATCTACTTCGGCGACACGGCACGGGTCCCCTACGGGCCAAAGTCGCAGGTAACCATCAGGAAGTATGCGCTCGATGACACCTTGATCCTCATGCGCTACCAGCCGAAAATGATCATCGTGGCCTGCAATACCGTCTCGGCCCTCGCCCTCGATGTTGTCGAAAAAGCCTGCGGCGATATCCCGGTCATCGGCGTTCTCAAGGCGGGCGCTGAACTTGCCGTCGGGACCACACGAAACGGCCGCATCGGCGTCATCGGCACACAGGCGACCGTTTGCTCAAACGCCTACGCCTTTGCCATCAACCAGCTCGATGAAAAGAAAAAGGTCTTCTCCCAGGCCTGTCCGCTCTTTGTCCCGCTGGCCGAAGAGGGATTTATTGACCATCCTGCCACCAGGCTTATTGCCGGAGAGTACCTTGACAGAATCACCAGAGAGGGAGTCGATACGCTTGTGCTCGGATGCACGCACTACCCCATACTGAAGTCGGTCATACAGGAAACCGTCGGCAACGAGATCCGCATCATCGACTCGGCAGAAGCTGTCGCGCAGAAAAGTGCAGAACTGCTGAGAGCCTCCGGCATGCTCAACCCTTCACCGGCCCCGGCCGTCCCGCACCTTCTGGTCAGCGACCTGCCCCAGAAATTCAGCTCGCTCTACCAGCTCTTCATGGGCGCCGAGATGCCGGATGTTGAACTTGTTGAAGTGTAAGGGCGATCTCTCATTGGGGCGTTGCCTTTTGACGGCACGCTTGTTACCTTTCTCTATCCACCTCCTCAACAGCAGGATACGACCTTGAAAGTAAACCTTGACAGAACTTCATCGGGCTTCTGCTTTGGTGTGCAGGGCACCATCAATGTAGCAGAGGAGAAACTCCGCCAGGAGGGCACTCTCTTCTCGCTTGGCGATGTCGTGCACAACGAGGCTGAAGTCCATCGGCTTGAAGCGCTCGGCCTGGAGACCATCGATGAAAAGCGCTTCAGAGAGTTGAAGGGTGCCCATGTACTGATACGCGCACACGGCGAACCGCCCGAGACCTACAGACTCGCCGCCGAAAACAATCTCACCCTGACCGATACGACCTGCCCGGTCGTTGCCCGGCTTCAGCAAATGGCGCGAACCCTCCATAAACTCGGCTACCAGATTATCATCTACGGCAAGCGCGCCCACCCCGAAGTCATCGGCATCAACGGCCAGTGCGACAACCGGGCCCTGATCATCAAGCATGCCGACCTTGGCGATCCAGAAGAGCTTGAAGCGCTCGACTTCAACATGAAAACTGCGCTCATCTCCCAGACGACCATGGATGTGCCTGGCTTCGAGGAGCTGAAGGCGAATCTCGAGGCACGCTTCAGCGCGGCGGGCCAGAGTGAAGCGTGGAGTGCGATCGAAAGTGCGCAGTTGAAAGCAGCCACGGAAGGCGACACGCCAATGCCGCGCCATCTCTTCAAAGACACAATCTGCCGCCAGGTATCGAACCGAAACCAGAAACTGCATGATTTTGCGCTTTCAAGCGAGTGCGTGATCTTTGTGGCCGGAAGGAAGAGCTCGAACGGACAGGTGCTCTTCAACATCTGCCGGGAGGCAAATCCTCTCTGCTATTTCATTGAGGATGTCGAGGAGATCCAGGAAGCCTGGCTGAAGGGTGCGGACGGCAAGCCAGTGGCAAGCGCCGGCGTATGCGGCGCAACCTCAACACCGATGTGGCACCTCGAAAACGTTGCGCGCTATCTTGAAGAACACTTCGGCGGAGAACACGGACTGACACGGACTGACACAGACTGACACAGACGAAGGCCCGGGTCAGGAGGGCTCTTTTTTGGTGAGTTTCAGGAGTGAGAGGAGCGTGTTGAAGAGCTCACCGAGAAAATGGAAGAGGGTCGAGAACCACTGCCCGATGTGCCAAAAGGCCTCGTGAGTCGGCCCGCCTGTAAGCTGGAGCCAGGCCAGATAGAGCACAAGGATGGCGGCTACAACAAGCAGCGTGCGCATGACACGACGGAAAAAAGAGAGCAGAATCAGAACTGAAATGATAACGGCGATGACAAACACTACCGGGTGGCCCACGAGATAATCAACTGCTTTCTGCATAACAAACCTCCCTCTCCTTTAGGGTCTTAAAGATATTCCTGGAGTATGCCGGCAACTCTCTCTGAGGGGGAGGCTCCCGCAAGTCTTGAACGCGCCTGAAGCAGCTCCCGCTGCATGGCGGCGGAGAGCTCGGGATTGTCAAGAATCTTTCTCGCCTCCTGGCAGATCCCCTCCCCGCTCGCTTCATGCTGGATCAGCTCAGGCACCACCCGTTCACTGCTTTCGAGCCCCTTCGAGACAATATTTGCAAGCGAGATGTTCTTCAGCCTGACGAGCTGGCGGCCGATCAGATAGTTGAGAGTTCCTGTTCTGTAGAGCACAACCATAGGCACCCCGAAACAGAGTGATTCAAGCGTTGCCGTGCCGGAGGTTACCAGCACAAGCTCGCTGTAGTGCATCACCTCATAAGCGGGGCAGTTGATGAGCTGAAGGTCTGCATAAGGCGACAGTATTGCGTAGTCGCGCTCATCGAGATGGGGCGCACGACCAAAAAGAAACGCCACAGGGTACTCTTTGGAAAGCAGCCTCGCCGCTTTGAGCATTTCCGGAAAAATATGGGCGATCTCCTGGCGGCGGCTTCCAGGAAGAAGACCTATCAGGCGGGTAGCCGGTGAGAGACCATGCTTCTGCAGAAACTGATCGCGTGAAGGGAAGGTGAGCGTGGAGAGCTCTTCGACAACGGGATGACCAACAAATTCGGCATTGATGGCGTGGCGGCGGAAAAAATCAACCTCAAAATCAAAGATGACCAGCAGTCGGTCAACATATTTTCGAATTTTCTCGACACGCCCCTCTTTCCAGGCCCAGACCTGGGGGGAAATATAGAAGATGACCGGAATTCCAAGCTCGTGCAGAAAGCGGGCCATCACAAGATTCATGCCGGGATAGTCGACCAGAAGCGCGGCACTGGGCTTTTCACGGCGAATGGCCTCCTTGAGGTCGCGCAAGACGCGCCGAAGAAATCCGGCATGCTTGATAACATCGACAAAGCCCATAATGCTCATCTGGCGGGTATCATAGAGCAGCGTTGCGCCAAGCGCCCGGAGCCTCGGGCCGCCTATACCGAACACCTCAACCTCCGGCCGTGCCTTCAGGAGTTCCGCAATGACCCCCTCGGCATGCAGATCCCCGGAAACCTCTCCTGCTATGACAAACAGCTTTATTGGCATCAATAAAGGCCTATAATTGGATGAACGACTTGTAAACTGTATTTTGTCGGTTGGTTTTTCACAAAAATTCCTTTTGGAGTTTCAATTCCCAATTATATCAAAATCACTATAGAATGCAAGTTAAATTCGGAACCGATGGATGGCGCGCGATTATAGCAAAGGATTATACGTTTGACAATCTGAAACTGGCCGCACTGGCCTCCGCCCGATACTTCCTTCAGCATCCAAACAGGGCAAAAGGGGTATGCGTCGGATACGACACCCGCTTCATGTCAAAAAATTTTGCGGAGTATACCGCCGAGGTCTTTTCTTCGCAGGGACTCAAGGTCTATCTCTCCGACAGCTTTGCCTCAACGCCGGCGGTCTCGCTCTTTACGAGAGCAAAACAGCTTGCGGGAGGCATCGTGATTACGGCATCCCACAACCCGGCCATCTATAACGGCTTCAAGGTCAAGGCATCCTATGGCGGACCCGCACACCCGGAAGTGATCACCGAGATCGAAAGCTACCTGCCGCTCATCGACCCCGCAACAGAGATCACGCCCGACAGAAAGCTGATCGAGATGACCGACATGAAGGGCTTTTACCTGAGCTATCTGAAAAGCCGCATCGATCTTGCGCTGATTCGCGACTCGAGAATAAAAATTGCCCACAACGCGATGTACGGCGCCGGTCAGGATCTCATCACGAGCATCTTCGATGAGTCGATGGTCAACTGCTACCACTGCAGCCTCAACCCTGGATTCGGAGGAATCAACCCGGAACCGATGCCCCAGTATATCACGGATTTTGTCGACTTCTTCAAAGAGGTGGAGACTGATGTCGCCATTATCAATGACGGTGATGCCGACAGGATTGGCATGCTCGACGAGCATGGCGCGTTTGTCGACTCCCACAAGCTGTTTGCCATCATTCTGAAGGACCTTGTCGAGGAGAAGCACCAAAGAGGCGAAGTAGCAAAAACGTTTGCGCTTACCGATGTCATCGACAAAATCTGCCGCAAGCACAATCTTGTCATGCATGAGCTGCAGGTCGGCTTCAAGCATGTCAGCAAACTCATGACCACCAACGACATCCTCATCGGCGGCGAAGAGTCCGGCGGCATAGGCATCACCTCATTCCTGCCGGAACGTGACGGCGTCTACACCGGTCTGCTGATCCTCGAAATGATGGCACGTCGCCAGAAGACCCTCTCGGGGCTTGTACAGGAGCTCTACGACGAATACGGCTTCTTCTGCTACAACAGGGTCGATTTGCACGTCAGCGAAGAGAAGAAGCAGGCTATCATCGACAGGGCTGCCGCCGGCGACTTCCAGAACATTGCCGGATACAATGTCATCAAATTCAGCAATCTCGACGGTTACAAGTACCACTTCGAAGGCGGCTGGATGCTTATCCGTCCCTCCGGTACCGAGCCCGTCCTGCGACTCTACTGCGAAGCCGACTCTCAGGAGAAGGTCGACAAGGTGCTTTCATTTGCCGCAAAACTGGCCTGACAACCCCGTAACCGGCTCTCCCGCCGCTGTTGGGAGAGCCGGAATGCCGGTCCCGCCGCTTTATTCTGCGCAGGAATTTGCAATGAGTGACGTCCTACTATCAAGAAGACGAGCAACCGTGGCATTGCACAACCAGGTATGACACCAAAAGAAGAGCTGTTCAGAAGCCTTGTCGGCGGACATCAGGAGATGGTGATCAACACCTGCTACCGCTTTGTCTTCAACCGCGAAGATGCCGAGGATCTTGCCCAGGATGTCTTTGTTGAGGTGTTTCGCTCCCTTGATCAATTCAGGGCTGAAGCAAAGCTCTCCACCTGGATCTACAGAATTGCCGTCACCAAGTCACTCGACCATCTGCGACGGACGAAACGCATAAAACGGTTCGGTTCACTAAAGCGCTTGATCGGTGCAGAAGACCCTTCGGCCGAAATTGCCGCCCCGTCGAGTGAGACTCCGGCGGAGGCCTATGCCGAAAACGAGCGGACAGAGATCCTCAGGGAGGCGCTGAATTCGCTTCCCGACAACCAGAAAGCCGCATTTCTTCTCAGCAAGCAGGATGGATTCAGCAACCAGGAGGTCGCCGATATTCTCAAAACATCGGTCTCGGCCGTCGAATCACTGGTGCACAGAGCGAAGAAAAACCTTCAGGAAAAACTCTATACCTACTACAAAAAGCAGTGAGTCTGAATTGAAGGCACAAGATTTTTTTAATCCTGTCGTCGAAATCAATGAAACAGGACCCAATGATGAAACAGCATAACGAACAGATAGAGGCAGAGGTCGAAAAGACCATGAAACTGCTCGACGAGATGAAGCCGCTTGAGGTTCATCATTTCTTCAGGGCTCGGCTCATGGAGCGGGTGGAGCGGGAGTTTGGCCCGGAGGCCGTTGCTTCGCGTAGAGGCTTTCTGCACCATCTTGACCTGCGCATGGCCTTCATGGCAGTGCTGGTGATTGTCAATCTTGGCTCGGCCGCGCTTTCAATGCAGGATAGCGGAAACTACACGGCACCAGCAACGGCCGAAACGCTGGACAGTGCGAATGACGACTACTCAACTCAGGAGTTTGCCTACTACGACCAGACAGCAACCAATGCCCTGGAGAGCGTTTCGCCTGAAAGCAAAGCCCCCTGAACAGCTCTTTTTTTTAGAGGGCACTCGGGTATTGATGTTTAGTGATGACAAGAAGCGACTTTTCCATAATGCAAACCAGATAGTACGATGAAAAAGAAAATGATGCTCATGATTATGGCCGCTGGAGTTATCGGCTTCAATACGGCATTTGCCGCCGCCGATTACAGCCGGTACTCCGACGAAGAGCTTGCAAAACTGCGCGGAACCATGCGCAATGCGGCTCCTGAGGAGAGAAATGCATACCACGATGAGTGGCAGAAACGGCTGAGGGAGATGGGGCCGGACGACCGGATGCAGTATATGGGCCGTCCTGGCGCACAGGGAGGCCGCGGCGGCGCCTGCGGAAGCCGCTGGATGCAGGGAATGCTCGGCTTGAACGACAAGCAGGTTACCCAGGTCGAGAAACTGCGCCAGAAGCATTTCGCCCAGGCCTCGGCAGAACACCAGAAGATCATGACCCTGAACCGCGAACTTTTCTCGGAGTCACTGAAAGCGAAGCCTGA
Source organism: uncultured Chlorobiaceae bacterium (assembly GCA_903824045.1). Taxonomy (GTDB): domain Bacteria; phylum Bacteroidota; class Chlorobiia; order Chlorobiales; family Chlorobiaceae; genus Chlorobium. The sequence continues at coordinate 59,342 of CAIJVD010000023.1, read as the reverse complement.
CCAAGCCAAAATCCAGGGGATTTCGGAGAGTATCGGTCGGGAGCATGCCGCTCTGGCCCGCATGAAAAGCGGTCATATGGAGGAGTTCTCGTCGCTGCTGACAGCCGATCAGCGAAAAAAACTTGAAACAACAGCGCCTCTCTGCGGGCCGGGCCAGGGTCGCGGCGGGTTCGGCCGACGCGGCGGATGCGGCTTCGGGCGCTAAACCGGTCAGCCATGCAGGCCGTCGGGGCTATGACGGCCTGCAACTGCATGGGCAACCGGGGGCAAGATTGAGTATTTAAAAGGCGCACGACCGACAAAGGCCGTAACAGCCTGAAAACATGACAGAGCAAACAATGGACTTTCTGACATCAAAACGATTCATCACCGCGGCACTCTTTTTTCTCGTGGTGCTCAACGCCTCTCTGCTCGGCGTTATCTGGTGGCAGAACAGTTGCCGGCCGCTTCACCCCCATTTCGGGCCGGGCGGCCGGTTTAACCGGGAGTCGCCCTTTACCGGTCCGCTTGGCCTCAGCGAGTCGCAGGCGTCGAGCTTCCGCACACTGCGGCAGGCACATTTCCAGAAAGTCATGCCCGAAATGCAGGCAATCGGTTTGCTGAAAAAACAGCTTGTCGAGGAGTCGCTCGCAGAAAAGCCCAATGCAACAAAAATAGAGGCCCTGGCCGCAGAGATCGGAACCCGTCAGGCGACGATCGAGCGCCAGCAGGCAATCCACTTCAGCGAGCTCTCGAGGGTATGCTCCCCGGCGCAGCGTGATTCGCTGAAAAACGTACTGGAGCGGGTCTCCATGCGAAGAGTTTCCAACCGGAGTGAACGGTGGAGAGAGCGCGGGCCGCAGGGAAGGGAAGATGACCGTCCGCCGATGCCGCCGGGCGCCGGACGCTGAATTATTTTGGCATGAATCTCTGCCTGATCCTGAGAGCGGCAAGCGAGCTCTCCTCGCGGAAAAGCAGCAGGCCTGCAGCAAGGTAGAGGAGGAGCAGAACAAGTTTCAGTGCGACCTCGGCCCCGCCGCCGGGAAGCGTGGAGGCCGCCAAAGGCTCGAACAGTGCCAGAAGAATACCTGCCGCAAGGAAGATGAAAAGCTTCAGCCACTCATGCTGAAGCGGAAAGAGCCGCAGTGAATACCACGCCATCACCAGACACATCACTACCGTGCCGGCCACGATGGCATAGGCCGCGCCCTCCATGCCACTCAGCGGCACAAGCCACCAGCAGAAAAAAGCAGTCACGGCCGCACCGGCAAACGTGACAACCGGAAGGTAGCGGGTGTTGCCCGTCAGCAAGAGTCCCGATGAGAGATTGGTCGAGACCATGTCGAACACATAGCTCAGGAAAATCCACGGAAGAATAGAGAGACCGAGCCAGTAGCGTGGAGGAAGGAGATAGAAGCTTCCAGCGTAATGATAGCGGACAAGCTCAGGCACAAAAAAAGTTGCCGCAAGGGCGATGAACATGGTAGAGAGCGTCGAGATGCTCATCACATGACGGAAGAGCCCTTTTGCATCGGGATCCTTGGCATGCTGCAGAAAGAATGGCTGCCATGCAAAACGGAATACCTGGATAAAGAGCTGGAGCACAACACCGAATGCGGCGATCCGGCCGTAGATGCCAACGATATCGGAAGGCTGGTATCCGGGGCCGTATATGCGCTCGATCTCGGCTGGGGATATGCGGATCAGAATGTTGCGGTCGATCAGATGAATCAACAGGCCAGCAATCCCTGTCGGAACATAGGGCAGGCCAATGCGGAGCATATCCTGAAGCTGGCGGGCGGAAAAGAAGAGACGAAACTGGCTGAAGACCGGAATGACCAGAAGAAGGCTGACAAATGAGCCGAATGCTTCCGAAATAAAGACCCCGTCGAGGCCGGCGTGCATCGGAATGATCAGGATAAATGCGCTGACGACGACGGCAATGACACCAACCACTCTCGCCAGGGCGAACTGAAGGGCCTTTCTCTTGAGGCGCAGCTCGGCAAACGGGATGACGAGAAGCGTGTCGATCCAGAGAATGATGGCCGCGTACCTGACAAAGGGGTAATCACCCGCCGATAGCCCGATGAGACGTGCGATATCGGGTGCAAAGAGCGCAATCGAGAGGGCAAACAGCGTCGAGGTTATAAAGAGCGCGAGAAAGGCGGTCGAAAAAAACTGTGTTTCATCCCTCTCTGTGCCGGAAGCATCCGAAGCGACCTTGAGGTAGGAGGTCTCCAGGCCGTAGGAAAAGAGCACATTGGCCAGAGCTATGTTGGCATAGATGATGGTCTGCACCCCGTTATCGAAGGTGGAGAGCTTGTTGGCGTAGAGAGGAACGAGGAGATAGTTGAGGCTTCGGGCAAGAATGGTGCTCGAGCCGTAGATGACCGTATCTTTAAAAAGAAGCTTGAGTTTTGAAAACATGCAGCAGAATAATCAGAAAAGCTTAATCGTTGTCGGCCTGAACCGCCCCCTGGGCACCATTGCTCTGCGATGCCTCACGGCGAAGGCGAAGCTCTTCCTCATCAATCTGGAACCGCCCGTCCTTCTGTATGACGGGGATTTTTGATATCACCTCACGCAGATGACGCTGGGCCTCAGCCTGCTGCTGCTTGAGCTTTTCGAGTTCCTCGCCCCGAAGCCCCACAGGATTATCCCTGTCGATCAGTGTATCCTTGAGCGACTCGATTTCAAAGTTTTGCTCTTTTTTCATATGCCTGAGAAAGCGTGAAAAAAGAAACACCATCAGCCCGAAGAGCGAGAATGACAAAGCGGAAAGAAAGAGCCAGCTCATTTCAGAACCCATAACAACAACTTTATGATTAGCAAAGCAAATGGTATTTGTGCAATTTAGCCGATATTGCACTATATCAAAAGAGCAACTGGACAATCTTTTATCTTTGAAGCATCCATTCCACTGCAACGCATGAGTAACGAAGCCCTCTACCGGAAGATAACGTCGTTTGGAACTGCCATTCTCGAAGAGGAAGCGAAAGCCATTCAGAGGATGGCCTCAAGGGTTGACCGGCACTTTGCCATGGCGGTCGAACAGATTGCCGCTTGCAAGGGGAAAATCATTATTTCCGGCATGGGCAAATCCGGCATCATCGCCCAGAAGATTGCGGCAACCATGGCCTCGACCGGAACAACCGCCCTCTTCCTCCACCCGGCAGATGCCGCTCACGGTGACCTCGGCGTTGTCAGCCAGGAGGACGTTGTCATCTGCCTCTCCAAAAGCGGCACGACCGAAGAGCTTAACTTCATTATTCCCGCTCTGCGCCAGATAGGAGTGAAAATCATTGCCATGACCGGCAATCCACGATCCTTTCTTGCCGAGAACGCCGATATCACGCTCGACACCGGTATAGAAAAAGAGGCCTGCCCCTTCGATCTTGCGCCCACAACCTCGACAACGGCAATGCTTGCCATGGGAGACGCGCTTGCCATATCAGTGATGCAGGAAAAGCGCTTCACGCAGAGAGATTTTGCAATGACCCATCCGAAGGGATCACTCGGAAGGCGCCTGACGGTCAAGGTCTCGGATATCATGGCCCGGGATCGATCAATCCCCCTTGTCCCTGAAAATGCCTCGGTAACCGACCTCATCCTTGAGATGACCTCCAAGCGATATGGGGTGAGTGCTGTGGTTGGTGCTGAAGGAAGACTCTCTGGCATTTTCACCGATGGAGACCTTCGCCGGCTTGTGCAGAGCGGAAAGGAGTTCCTCTCGCTCAGCTCCGGCTCCGTCATGACCGAAAACCCGAAAACCGTCACACCCGACACCCTTGCCAAAGAGTGCCTCGACATTCTCGAAACATACCGCATCACCCAGCTGATTGTCTGCGACAACCTGCAGCGACCGGTCGGCCTCGTGCATATCCACGACCTCATCACCCTCGGGCTGTAAAAAATTCCTGCAGCATGAAAAAACTCCTCACCTCTTGCCCATAAGAGTCAGGAGTCTCACGGAATCCATAACTCCGCTATAAATAAGAGCACTAAGCCACCCTTCAGGCAATAAAAAGGATGCGTCCTGTCTTGTATGTTGCCAACAATAAAAGTATTTTAAGACGATTTAATTGTCTGAATACAAGGGTACCCCCCCCATACACTCGCAATGCCATCATATACTAACCCCCCCTGCATCCCGCTGATGCATCTACCTCTTCCTGTGCCAGCGCCCTTTACTGGGAGTGGGACACCTCTCTGCAGAAGATATCCTGCTCCGATTCTCTCCGCGAAATGCTGGGCGCTCAGCCTGAAGAGAGCGAGGTACCGACAGGCCTGGATCTGTTCGCCGAATGCCTGAGCAAGGATGAGCGGCAGCGACTGGATGAGAGCATTGAGGAGTGCCTGAGAGAGGGCAGCAGTTTCAGCGAAGAGTTCGATGCCGTCAGGAGAAGTGGAGAGGCCCTCAAGCTTCGCTTTGATGCCAGTCCATTTATCCTCCAGGGTGAAATTATCAGGATTATTGGAACCGTGACTGAAATTACCTGCGAGACGCAGGATGACCTTATCCTGAAAGAGTTCCAGCAAAAAGAGCTGATTGAGCGAGATCAGCTCTTCAGGCTAATCTCGGATAACACCTCCGATCTTCTCTGGGCATACGATCTCCAGACTGGAAAATATACCTATAGCTCACCTTCGGTTACCAGATTCTGCGGACGAACTCAGGAGGAGATGCTGACGCTTGGACTGTTCGATGTCCTGACGCCGGACTCTGCCGGCAAAGCTGCCGCCGAGCTCCAATACCGAATGCAGGCGATCGCGGCCGGGGAGGAATCGGCCATCACAAGCGGACACTATGAGTTCGACGAAGTGCGAAAAGATGGCTCGATCTTCCAGACTGAGGTGAATGTGGCCCTGGCATGCAATGAGAGCCACCAGATAACAGGTGTTGTCGGCATCTCGCGGGACATCACGGAAAGGGTCAGGAACCAGCGCAAAAAACAGGAGTTCGAACGCAATATCTATGAATCGCAGAAACGCCAGTCAATAGGCCGTATTGCCGCTGGAATTGCCCATGAAATCAACAACACCCTGACGCCGGTTATCGGCTTCACCGAACAGCTCATCGGTTCATCGGATAGCGGCACTGAAAAGCGGGCGATTCTGGGCACGATCTATGAATCGGTAATGCGGTCCAGGGATCTCGTCAGCCAGCTTGTCGATTTCAATCTGGAGCAGAATCTCAGCCTCAAACCTATAGATCTCGATCAGGAAATCCTCAGCTGCGAGCCCCTCCTTCGTGGATTTCTCAGCAAAAACATTGCAATCCGCTTTCTTCCCCTCAATCACCGTGCTATGATAAAGGGGGACGGGGCCAAAATCCGGCAGGTTATCATGAACCTTGCGGCCAATGCACAGGATGCGATGCCGGACGGGGGCACACTGACAATAGAAACGGCGGTTGTCAATCTCGACGAGGCTGAAGCCCTCACGAGAGGTATCGCAGCTGGACCCTGTGCAGAACTCAGAATCAGCGATACAGGATCCGGCATTCCTCCTGAGCTGCTGCCCCAAATCTTTGACCCATTTTTCACAACAAAGCAAATTGGCACTGGTTCGGGACTTGGGCTGGCGGCAGTGGCGGGCGTCATCAAACAGCATGAGGGCCATATCAGTGTGGTAAGCCCGGCCGGCCAGGGGTGCACTGTTACAATTCTGCTGCCTCTGCCGGCAGGAGAACCAGCGGGCGCACTGCCACCTGCAGAGCGAGCGATGCAGAGCCTCTCGCACCACTCCATCATGAGGGCCGAAAGAGAGGCGAGGAGCGAAAATGACTCAGACAATCCAGCTGCTCCCGACGAGCTGAAAATTCGAGAAAATCAGCTCCGCGAGGCTCTTGAAGCTGAACGCCAGGCGGGAGAGCTTCAGCGGAGGTTCCTGACCCTGGTCTCCCATGAGTATCGTACACCACTGGCCGTCATCAGCGCAAATCTCGACATCCTGGAACTTCAGGAAAAAGGCCTTCAATGCGGACACGGAGGGGAAGTGAGCAAAATGAAGCGTGCCGTCAACCGCCTTGTGGAGGTCATGGAAATTTCGCTCGAAAGAGGACGTCTCTACGACCCCCGCACAAAGGCGGAGTTCCGGCGGTTCGAAATCAGTACGAAACTCTCCGAACAGCTTGACGATATCCGGGTAATATGGCCTGAACGGGCATTCACCTACGCCGACTCTCTCGGCAACCATATGATCTTTGGAGACTCCGGGTACCTCAAAACCGCCCTCTTCAACCTTCTCGACAATGCCCAGAAATACTCGCCAGCTGGCACTCCGATCGAAATCTCCAGCTGCATTGAAGGTGATGATGCCGTGCTCAGGATACACAATCAGGGGTATTTCGTCTCGCCCCAGGAGGGAGAGCTGCTTTTCGGAAAATATATTCGCGGCACAACGAGCCACAACACCAGTGGCGCCGGCATCGGGCTCTGGCTTGTGCGTGAAATTATCGAGCAGCACAGCGGCACGGTGCACCTTGAGGGCAATGAGAGCGGCATCCTTGCTACGGTGCGCTTGCCGCTTGCAGACTATCGCTCCGACTCATAGGGGCGTGATCATTCGGAAATTTATGCTCCATGGGATCAACTTGGAGAGCGCGTGCAAGAGAGAACGAAACAAATAATGGATACCTTGATGGGCACAAACAACACACAAAGCTGCACCCAGGGCAGGATCATCATCGCTGAAGATGACCGGGACCTTTGCGAAAGCATTGTGAAATATCTGACCCTTACCGGATATGATGTTACCGGAGTCGGTTCAGCACTCGAGTTATACCAGCAGGTGTCGACGAGCAACTACAGCATCGCCATTCTCGACATAGGCCTCCCGGACCAGAGCGGCCTGGTACTGGCCGAGTATCTCCGAAACAATACGGACATGCGAATCATCATCATGACCGCCCGCTCGATGCTCGATGACAAGCTGGCCGGCTACAACTCGGGAGCCGATATCTTTATCGTCAAACCGGTCGATATTCGTGAACTTGCCGCATCAATCTCATCGCTGCTCGGACGCATCAATTGCGATGCCCATACGGAGAGTTGCGAAAAGAGGCACCTGAAACTGGTCAACAGTGAGCGCGAAGAGTGGCGGCTTGTCGGCAGCAAGTGGCAGCTGACAACCCCTTGCGGCAGAGAGATCAAGCTTACCTCTAAAGAGATAGAGTTCCTGAATTTTCTGATTTCCTCGAAGAAAAAAGTGGCCGCCCGCCTGGAACTGCTCAAACACCTTGAATACCTGAACAACGAGTACGGCAACCGTTCGCTTGAGTCGCTCGTCAACCGACTCCGCCGAAAAATTTCGGACGTTTGCGAGAACTGCCCCATTCAGACAAACCACGGAGTCGGCTACAGCTTTTCAGCCGCTATCGCCGTCGAATAATGCCCCAAGAGCCACCACCACGCGAAAAATGGCGGACGGATCAGCGTGTACCAAAAAAAAGCCGCCCTTCGAAAGGCGGCTTTACTCTGTGAGCAGTCAATAAAAAGTCTGGCGACAACTGTCCGGTCAACGACCCAGAGCCTTGATCATCGCTTCACCGATATCGGCAGGGCTGTCGACAACGTGAATTCCCGCCGCTTCCATCGCCTTGATCTTGTCCTCAGCAGTTCCCTTTCCGCCAGAGACAATAGCACCTGCATGGCCCATCCTGCGACCCGGAGGCGCAGTACGGCCGGCAATGAAGCCGACAACCGGCTTCTTGAAATACTTTCTGATATACTCGGCTGCTTCCTCCTCTGCACTGCCGCCGATCTCGCCAATCATGACCAGCCCTTCGGTCTCGTCATCCTTGGCAAAAAGCTTGACTGCATCGATAAAGCGTGTACCGATGATCGGATCGCCACCAATGCCGATGCAGGTCGACTGGCCAAGCCCGACCTGACTGAGCTGATGCACCGCTTCGTAGGTCAGGGTTCCGCTGCGTGAAACAACGCCGATTGTGCCTTTCTTGTGGATGAAACCGGGCATAATGCCGATTTTTGCCTCACCTGGAGTGATAACGCCAGGACAGTTCGGCCCAACGAGTACAGCCCCTTTCTCCTGAACAAAGGCATAGGCCTTCATCATGTCGTTGACCGGGATGCCTTCGGTGATGCAGATGATGACCTTCAGACCGGCATCGGCCGCCTCCATGATGGCATCACCGGCAAAAGCGGCGGGAACAAAAATAACGGTAGCATTTGCTTCAGCCTTCTCCACTGCATCACGAACAGTGTTGAACACCGGAACCGGACGACAGAACTTGTCCTTGTCATTGCCGTTATAGAGCACGCCGCCCTTGCCCGGAGTGACCCCGGCAACAACGTTTGTACCGTACTCAAGAATCTGTGAAGTATGAAACGTGCCCTCTCCACCGGTTATTCCCTGAACAAGCAGGCGCGTATCCTTATTGACTAAAACACTCATAATTCGACTGATTAGTGGTGATGGTTAACGGAAAAACTTGTCGCCCTGTTATCGGGATCGCGCCATCAGACGGGCGATGCCAAGCAGTTTGCCCTCTTCGAAAAAGTTGCAGATAAGATGCATTCCAACAGGAAGATTAAGCGAGTCCATGCCGACAGGCACGCTGAGGGCAGGCATGCCGACAATGCTGGCCGGAACGGTAAAGACATCAGCAAGGTACATTTCAAGCGGATCTCCGGTTTTGTCACCGATGCCGAAGGGCGGAAAAGGTGAGGTCGGGCCAGCTATGACATCCACCTTGGCGAGTGCTTCACGGTAGCGGTCCTGGAAGACGCGCCGTACCTGCTGGGCTTTCTTGTAGTAGGTATCATAATACCCTGCCGAAAGAACGTAGGTGCCAAGCATGATCCTGCGCTTGACCTCCCTGCCGAACCCTTCGGTTCTTGAATTGACATACATCGCCGAGAGATCCCCAGAACTGGCGGAACGATAGCCGTACCGGGCACCGTCAAAGCGGGCAAGGTTGGATGATGCTTCGGCCGTAACAAGAATATAGTATGCAGCGATCGCATAATCGCTCTCCGGGAGCTCAATCTCTACAAGCTCGGCACCCCGTTCACGAAGCTCATTGAGCTTCCCTTTGACAATACCTGAAACCTCAGCATTAAGGCTCTCGGGGAAAAACGCCTTTGGCACACCGATCTTCAACCCTTCGACTGAGACCTCTCCCATCCGGGCGGCATAATCGTCCACCGCATGCCGGGATGAAGTGGCATCAAGCCCGTCCTTGCCGGCCATCACCTCGAGCACCAGCGCGGCATCGTCACAATTGAGGGAGAGAACGCCTATCTGGTCAAAGGAGGATGCGAAGGCAACCAGCCCGTAACGGGAAATTCGTCCATAGGTCGGCTTCAGCCCGACAATATCGCAGAATCCGGCTGGCTGGCGGACGGAGCCGCCTGTATCTGAGCCAAGCGCCACCATTGCAAGGCCGTTGGCCACCGCTGCGGCCGAACCGCCTGAACTGCCACCGGGCACACGGTTCCGGTCAAAGGGGTTGGGCACCTTGCCGAATGCAGAGGTCTCGTTGGAGCTGCCCATGGCAAACTCATCCATGTTGGTCTTGCCGAGAAAAATGGCATCCTCGCTCTCAAGCCGGAGCACTGCCGTTGCGTCATAGACGCTTTCGTACTCTCCGAGAATTATTGAGGCGCAGGTAACTCTCGCTCCCTTAATGGCAATATTGTCCTTGATGGCCATCGGCATTCCGAAAAGCCTGCCTGGCTCTCCGCCCTCACGAAGCTTGCGGTCCAGAGCCCGCGCTCGCTCGACTGCCTGCTCGTGAAAGACCGTTATATAAATATTGTCCTCTTTATGATGATCAATGCGGTCCAGATAGTGACGCACAACCTCTTCACAGGTTACTGCTTGCGAGAGAAGTCTGGATCGAAGATCGTCGTAACTGCTTAATTGCACTGTTGTTGTGAATAATTTTGAGAGCCTGATTTTCGTAACGGATCACAGCCTGCGCTTACGGGGAAAATCTCAATCGGGACGCAGGATTTCCGTTCTGTGTAAAGTTTGTATAATAAGAAATAACTCCATATTATTCACTCAATTTGAGGTGATTTCATGCCCGTCAGGATATGATTATGATGATATCATCAAGCCTCACACTCAACACTCTCCGGAAATAGATACGGAGTAAAATTCGGTTTATGACTCTTATAAAAAAAATTGACCGGGCCTCATCCTTCAAGCCCCACTGGTTTGCTCCGGACACCGATAGTGCTGACAAAAGAATACAGACCGATCTGAAGGAGTCCTGCCAGATACCATCCCATGTTGCCGTTATCATGGATGGCAACGGACGATGGGCCCGCCTGAAGGGCAAGACAAGGGTTGAAGGGCATATTGCCGGAGTTGAATCCGTCAGGGATATCGTTGAGGCCTGCTGCCAGCTCGGCATCAAATACCTCACCCTCTTCACCTTTTCCACTGAGAACTGGAAGCGCCCTGAAAAAGAGGTCACGGCGCTGATGCATATTCTTGTCCGCGTTATCGGACGTGAAACCCGCCAGCTTCACGATAACAACATCCGACTGAACGTCATCGGCGACATGAGGATGCTTCCTGAAAAGGTTCGCCAGGTCCTCACCGAGACGATGGAGCTCACCAAAAACAACAGTCAGCTCATGCTCAATCTTGCCATAAGCTACAGTGGCAAATGGGAGATTGTGCAGGCATGCAGAGATCTGGCATTCGACGTCAAGGCTGGCCTTGTTGATGCGGAATCCATCAATGAAAAACTTTTTGCGTCCTACCTTACCACATCCTCGATTCCTGATCCGGAACTGCTGATAAGAACAAGCGGCGAGTTCAGGATAAGCAACTTCATGCTCTGGCAAAGCGCCTATTCCGAGATTTATTTCACCAATGCCTACTGGCCGGACTTCCGCCGATCCCAGCTCTATGATGCCATACTGGAGTTCCAGAGCAGGGAGAGAAGATTCGGTCAAACAAGCGAACAGCTGCAGACCAAAAAAATAGCCTCACACAAGCTTTAACCCGTTTGATACGTTAGTTACATGAAAAAAACGCATAGACTGATCCCGTTCGTTCTGACAGCTCTTATCATTACAGCCCCGGATCATAGTATCGAGGCAAAAACCAGACCCTCGAAAAAGAGTGCCGCACCAGCCTCGACGGCACCAGTTGCTGAACCCGAAAAAAATCTCGTAAGTGTCGCATCAATATCATTCAGCGGCCTTCAATCCCTCAACGAGCAGGAACTCACCGTCAACCTCCCGCTGAAACTCAACAGCAGTATCGCGGCTTCAGGCCCTGAGCTCGCCAATGCCATCCAGTACCTTTGGCAGCTCCAGCTCTTCAGTGATATCAAGGCAGAAAAAACGGACCTTGGCAACAACCGCGTTGCAATCCGATTCATCGTCGAAGAGCTTCCTGTGCTCGACCAGGTGACCTTCGAAGGCAATAAAAAGTACGACAGTGATGAACTGCTCAAGAAATCATCCCTTGCCACCGGTAAAAGGGTAAGCCAGCAGGATTTGATTACTGCCTCTAATAAAATCGAAAAACTCTATGCCGGAAAGGGATACCTGAGCGCCGGTGCCGAGTTCAAGCTCCAGGCAAGCGAGAAAAATCATGTCAAGGCCCAGTGCAAAATCACTGAAGGGCCGAAGGTTATCATCGAAAAAATCACCTTTCATGGCAACAGCTCTTTCAGCCAGAAAGAACTGAGAGGGGTCTTCAAGGAGACCAACCAGAACTCCTGGTGGCGGAAAATTTTCGGCACACCGAAACTCGACAAGGACAAGTATAACGAAGACAAAAACCTGATTGTGGAGTTCTATCGCAACGGCGGTTTCCGCGATGCGAGGGTTGTTCGTGATTCAATTAGCTATACCGCCGACAAAAAGGGACTCTTTCTTGACATTTATGTCGAGGAGGGAAAGAAATACCATATCCGAAACATCTCCTGGACCGGCAATACAAAGGATTTTGCAACGACGGAGATACTTAACGCTACCTTCAGGATAAAAAAAGGCGATGTCTACAACGCAAAACTGATACAGGATCGTCTGAATTTTTCACAGGACAACTCTGATGTCAGCTCGCTCTATCTTGATCGAGGATACCTCTCTTTCCGGCCGAAACTTGACGAGCAGATCATCAAGCCCGACCTCGTCGACCTCTCGATCTCGATGAAGGAGGGCGATCAGTTCCAGCTGAACACCGTAAGCATCAGGGGCAACAACAAAACGAAAGACCATGTCATCCGCCGTGAACTCTACACGGTTCCCGGAGAGATGTTCAGCCGCAAAAACGTCGTCAGGAGCATCAGGGAGCTGAGCATGCTCAACTATTTCGACCCGGCCCAAATTACTCCCGACATCTTGCCCAACCAGGAGAACAATACGGTTGACGTGATCTACAACATCACCGAAAAGCAGACCGACAACTTTATGGCTTCGGTTGGCTACGGCAGTACCGGATTCACCGGCGGGCTCGGCGTAACCTTCAACAACTTTTCACTGAAGGATATTTTCAACGGCGACGCCTACAAGCCCCTGCCTCACGGCGATGGCCAGAAACTCGGGGTTCAGTGGCAGTTCGGCAACAGCAACTACAACACTGTCAGCGTAAACTTCAGCGAACCATGGGCCTTCGGGACCCAGACCGCCGTCGGATTTTCGGCATTCAAGTCCCACAGCGCTTATGACTACACCAATGACAACGTCGATAACCCGACCGTCATCGACCAGTATGGATCAACCGTTTCGATAGGGCGGCGCCTCGATTGGCCTGACGACTACACCTCCGTCGGCTTGAAGCTCAAATACCTGAACAGCAAGGGTGGCTTCCTCAGCTTCTTCCAGGGACCAACAAACGCCCCGACCAAAGCCGAGGAGTATTCGATTACACCGACCATTAGCCGAAACAGCATCGACAGCCCGATCTATCCTCGAAAGGGCAGCATCAACACGATCTCTGCCGAGCTTTCTGGCGGCCCGCTGCCGGGCACCGTTGATTTCTACAAGTTCACCGGAAGCTCGAGCTGGTTCATGCCGATCGGCAAAGACCTTGTCTGGAACATCTCGACCCAGCAAGGCTATATGTCGACCCTCAGCGGCAACGACTATATCCCCTACACCGAGTATTTCTACATGGGTGGCAGCGGAATGTCCACGCTCCCGACCATACCGCTGAGAGGCTATGACGACAGGGCCCTCGGCTCTCCTCTCGAGGCAGGATCGACGCTGTATGCCGGAAAGATCTATTCGAAGTTCACCTCGGAGCTGAGATACCCCTTTGCCATGACCCCGGAAATGAGCATATACGGAGTGGCTTTCGCTGAAGCGGGCGGACTCTGGCAGAACCGCCAGTCGGTCAGCCTTTCAGGCTTCAAAAAAGCGGCAGGCGTGGGCATCCGCCTCTTTCTGCCTATCATCGGCCAGGTGGGAATAGACTACGGCTACGGGTTTGATGCCGTCGAAAGCGTTCCCGGAAAAGCAAAACAGGGATGGAAGTTCCTCTTCAGCTTCGGCGGAGCAAATAACTGACACCGTAACGAACGGTATATATTTTTTATATAAAGAAAGGCCTGCTATAGTGAAATACGCAGGCCTTTCTTGCTTTTGGTGCAAATTAGGCTAATATTACCTGTATGAAGTATATGTTTTTATGCGGAGCACCACTGAGAACACTAACTTATGGAGGATACGATGAAAAAACAATGTTCACTTCTTGCAGGAGCAGTTGCCGCGACACTTATGGCTCTGCCTGCATCAGCATCAGCCGCTTCAAACAACTACGTAAGCGGCGCTATTGGTCTGTCGTGGCTGAATAATTTCCACTACGACAGCTTCCTTGAGAGGCCGGGCACCGGCGTCATGCTGCTTGCCGCCTACGGTGTAAACCACAAAGACTACCGCATTGAAGGAGAGCTCGGCTACCAGGGTAGCGATATCGACAACGACACAGGAAGCGTCTCGGTGTCATCGATTCTGGGCAACGGCTACTATAACTTCAAAGCTCAAGGCTTTACGCCCTATGTTACGGCAGGGGCCGGAGTGGCCGACGTCAGATTCCATGAGATAGGGGGCCTGGCTACCACACACAACACCGCGCTGGCCTATCAGATCGGAGCAGGGGCCGAATTCCCGCTGGGAGGATCGACGAAGCTCGATGCACGCTACCGCTTCTTTTCGACACTTGATTTTACAACCAATCCGGGATTCAATACCCATATCGCAAGCCACAGCCTCTCGCTCGGCCTGAAGGTTGACCTCTGAGTGATCGATTGGGCAGCAACAAAAAAAGGAGGCCGGTGGCCTCCTTTTTTTTATTTCTGACCGATCAGGAGCTGCTTTTCAGACGGGTAATCTCATCCCTGAGCCTGGCGGCCTCTTCATAGTTCTCGCTCTGGATGGCATCAGCAAGAGCCGTCTGCAGCTCATCAAGACGCGCTTCAGGGGTCAGGGGCAGTGCCGCCAAAGCCTCTTCAGGCTCTTCAAGAGGGGCCGCATCGGCATCGGCATCCTCCTCGCCCTCCTCCTTCTGCTCCTCCCTGATGCCAGCCTCATCCATGATCTCTTCGGTAACATAGAGCGGAGCGTTGAAACGGACCGCAATAGCTATGGCGTCGCTCGGACGGGCATCAATTTCATGGAGTTCGCCGTTCAGCTCGCAGACGACCTTTGCATAAAAGGTCTCGTTGTGCAGCTCATCAATGATGATCTCATTGACATGCAGATGAAATGCATCGGCAATGTTTTTGAAAAGATCATGGGTAAAGGGGCGGGGGGGCTTGATGTTCTCAAGCTTCAGCGCAATGGCCTGAGCCTCAAATCCGCCAATGATGATCGGCAGCTTGCGCTTTCCTTCGAGTTCGTAAAGAATGAGCGCATAGGCGCCGTTGGTATGCGGGCTTGTCGAAAGACCGAGAATGTCTACCTGAAGTTTACGCATTGGTCAACTAAAATATTGGAGTTTTTGGGGGAACTGCCGGTTTCAGGCATATCCCTGGTTCTTCTAACAGCAAAGTACAGCTAATCATTTCTTCTTCAAAAATTCCCTTACGGCATCATTGAGACGAGGCAGAACCTGCCCTACGTCACCGACAATGCCGTAGTCGGCAACGTCGAACACCGGGGCATGCATATCGGTGTTGATTGCTACGACCATGCCGGCTGAGCCGATGCCCGCAAGATGCTGGATGGCGCCGGAAATACCGCAGGCAATATAGAGAGCAGGCGCAACAGATTTTCCGGTCTGCCCGATCTGGGAGGCATGCGGACGCCATCCGGCATCTACAGCCGCACGGCTGGCACCGACCGCACCCCCCAGAAGCTCTGCGAGCTCGTCAAGGAGCGCAAACCCTTTTTCGCTACCCATCCCCCTGCCACCGGCAACAACAATGCCCGCTTCGGCGACATCCCTTGCGTCTCGGCGCATCACGATGCGATGAGCGAGCTGGCTAAAGCCATCCACTGAAGCCCCGCAGAGAGCGTGTGGCTTGATGGTGATAGTGCCGCCAGGAATGGCGCTGGAGGCTCGGCTGCCGGAAGAGAGCAGCGTGATTGAGATCGGGCGAGCGGGAACAAATGTGGCCTCTGCGGATGCAGCGTAAACATGGCGAGTGCAGCCAGCTACCTCACCGGCCGCGGAGAGTGAGAGGCGGCCCGAGAGCAGTGAAGCACGAAGACGAACCGAAAGCCTCGGGGCAAGATCACGGGCAAGCGCACTATCGGCAAAAAAAAGTGCACTGCACCCCTCTCCAGCCATACGCTCCATAACAAGATGAACGTATCCCTCCGGAGTGTAGAGACGAAAAGCCTCATCATCGGCATGGCAGACAACACCATCACCGCCCATGAGCTCCTCAAGCCGGCTTGTATCGGCCGGGCCAGGAAGAAGCGCAGAGATCACCGCTCCGCCAGAGCGGGCAGCAAGCTCCTGCACACTCTTCCATGCCTCTATGGAGGCCTGCTTCACGACACCCTGGCGCTGTTCGAGGAATACGAGAAATCTGTTCATGTATTCAATGTTCTCCTGCTCGACTGAGTGAAAGTTCATGCCGAAGAAGCTCTACCAGCTCCCCTGCGTCCGTCAGAAAAGAACATCTCTTTTTTCTCTCAAGCGGCACTATACCCCTCAGTATGACGCAGGGAGGCTCCTCTATGCTGCCTTCCACTACTTCAAGCGGTTTCTTCCTCCCCTCCATGACCCCCTTGATGCTAATTTTCCTCGGGATATTCAATCCCTTTTCCGCACTGATCAACACAGGATAGCGAAGCTCTGCAAACTCGGAGCCCCCTTCTATCTCGCGCTCCGCTCTGACTCCAACGCTTGTGGCCTCAAGAGAGAGAGCGCCAGAGAACGAAGCAATGCCAAGCAGCTCGGCGAGCATCGAAGGTACCTGCCCGCTCTGAAAATCTGTGGATTGCTTGCCGCAAAAGAGAAGATCGGGAAGCTGCTCGGGATAAACCGAGAGAATCGCCCTGCAGAGAAGCAGCGCACTCTGCCAGGGATCTCGTGGCTCTGCACTCACCAGAAATGCCCTGTCGGCCCCCATGGCAAGGGCTTTGCGCAGGATATCACCGGACGATGGAGGTCCGGCGGTAAAAACGGTTACGGTACTGCCCACGAGCCGCTCCTTCTGGCGGAGAGCCTCTTCAAGAGCATACTCGTCGTAGGGATTGATAACATCGTTGACCCTGGAACGGTCGATCGTCCCGTCAGCAAATCCGATTACCGAAGCGGTATCGGGAACCTGACAGATGCAAACGACAAGATGCATGGCGGTTGTGTGCTAATGTGGCAGAAGCTTCACGCCTCTGGAGAGATGCCTGCAAAAGCGCAGGATTTGTAACAGTTTATGACGGAAGAAGCGATTATACAACAAAATCTTTCGACACAGGACGAGAATCTATGGGGAGAGAAGCGGCGTGCTGCACATAAAAAAAGCCGCTCGAAAGCGGCTTTTTCCTGGTTATGTGCCCGAGAGGAGATTCGAACTCCTACACCTTTCGGCGCTACCCCCTCAAGATAGTGTGTCTACCAATTTCACCACTCGGGCATTTCAATGCAGTAAATAACCATAATAACCAGTGAGAATAGAAGGACTCGAACCTTCGACCCTCTGCTTAAAAGGCAGATGCTCTACCGACTGAGCTATATTCTCAACCAATACTAATAGTACAGGCGTACCGGAACTTACTTGTTCTGGTATCTCAGGCGCTTCTTATGCCGGTTCTTACGACGCATCTTTTTGCGCTTGTGTACCGCCATTTTATGACGTTTTCTCTTTTTTCCGCAGGGCATGTAGTAAATGTCTTTCCACTTGTTTTAAAGGCAGATAATATAGGAAGAATTCTCTAAAACGCAAGCACCAATTGCTCTTTTATGATTTGGGGTTTACTCCCTGTTCGGCGCTCAGGCGTTCATGTACTTGAAAAATTCCTTGTTATCCTTTGTATCACTCATCTTCTCCCGCATGAACTCCATGCACTCGATCGGGTTTTTGTCGGCAAGATACTTCCTGAGCAGCCATGTTCTGGAGAGCTCGTCCTGGCTGAAGAGCAACTCCTCCTTTCTGGTACCGGAACGGAGAATGTCGATTGCGGGAAAGATCCTGCGTTCGGAGAGGCGGCGATCGAGCAGAAGCTCCATGTTACCGGTTCCCTTGAACTCCTCAAAGATAACATCATCCATGCGTGAGCCGGTATCAACAAGCGCGGTAGCAATGATGGTGAGGCTGCCGCCCTCCTCAATGTTTCGGGCCGCGCCGAAGAACCGCTTGGGCTTGGTGAGCGCGTTGGCGTCGATACCGCCGGAGAGAATTTTTCCGGAGTGCGGGATGATGGTGTTATGAGCCCTTGCAAGCCTGGTAATGGAGTCGAGAAGCACAACAACATCCCTGCCGACCTCTACAAGCCGTTTGGCCTTCTCCAGTACCATATCGGCGACAAGGACGTGGCGTTCAGGGTCTTCGTCAAAAGTCGAGCTCACGACCTCGGCAGGCACACTGCGCGCCATGTCAGTAACCTCTTCAGGGCGCTCGTCGATCAGAAGCACGATGAGGTAGGCCTCAGGATGGTTCTTGATGATCGCATTGGCAATCATCTGCAGCAGCATGGTCTTTCCTGTTTTGGGCTGAGCGACGATCAGGCCGCGCTGGCCCTTGCCGATTGGCGTAAAGATATCCATGATACGGCCGCAGTACTCGTTCTGCTTGGTTTCAAGCTTGAGGCGGTCGTGGGGAAAAAGAGGTGTAAGGTTCTCAAAGTAGGGGCGCTCTCTGGTGATTTCAGGATCATTGCCGTCAATTGTGTTGATTTTCAGCAAGGCGAAAAACCGCTCGCCCTCCTTGGGAGCCCTGACCTGACCCGATACCGTATCACCGGTACGCATGTTGAAGCGTTTGATCTGGGATGGAGAGACATAGATATCGTCGGGGGAGGAGAGGTAGTTGTAGTTCGCTGATCGAAGAAAACCGTAGCCCTCGGGTATGACCTGCAGAACACCTGTATTGACCATCACATTGCTGCTTTCCGAGTCGCTGTTCTTCTGGGACTGGGCTTCGATAATCTTGAAAATCAGCTCCTCCTTGCGCAGTCCTGCTGCAACCACGCCAATCTCCTTGGCCAATGCATGCAGCTCAAAAACCTTCTTTTGCTGGAGCAGATTAATGTCCAGGCCTTTAGCAACCGAATTGTTCGACATTGTAATTGTATTCAACGCTTGTTAGAAAAAAACTCAAAAGAAAACGGAGTGCCGCCGCTCATCACCGTGAGCGCACATCGCCAATGGATGAAACCTTTAACACATTGCCATGCAACATGAAAGCAGCGAGTAAAAAAGATAACGGGGGAAGAATATCTATAAATGGAAACAGGATAGTCACGACATGGAGTTATGGAACGGGATGTTCCTCTGTATAAATGAAGAGAGCAGGTTGCTCGACTGAAATATAAAATTTTTTCCATAAAAAAACGCCTCTGAAAATTCAGCCTCATCCGCAGCCGCCCGCTATAATCTCCCCGGCCAGATAAAAGGAGCCTGTAACAAGAATCAGTTCGTCCGAAGCCACGTTTTGACGAAGATAAGAGAGCGCATCCCTGCCGGTGGTGAAGGGGGTGGCAGTTGCCCCCTCTTTTCGGCAGAGGGCAGCAATCTCCTCAGGCGGCAAACTTCGTTCAGAGGGAATGCTGACCGGATAAAAGGCGCAGTCGAGCCTACAGAGCTCACGGATAACGGCTGCGGCATCCTTGTCGGAAGCAAGGCCGAGGACCACATTGACGCGGCTGTACTCTTGCCGGAATGCCTCGATGGCGCTTACCGTAACCCTCATGCCGTCGGGATTGTGCGAGACATCGAGCAGCACTGCCGGAGCATCCGAAATTTTTTCAAGCCTGGCCCTGTAGCCTGTCGCGAGAAGCCCTGCGAGTCCCTGGGCGATATACTCCCCGCCAATCCCGGCATCCTCGGCAACCATGACGGCGAGCGTAACATTTGGTGCATGAAACGCACCGGTCAGAGGAACCTTCAGTGCAGGATAATTGAACCTGGCGCTCCGGACACCGAGCTCGAGCAGACCAAGAGATGCACCGTCGAGTGTCCAGAGAGCATCCTTGCCTGCCACAAAAAGCGAGGCACCGCACAACTCTGCCCTGGTGCGTATCGGAAGGAGTGCTTCGGGCTCGGAAACGGCGGTAAAAACCCGGCTGGCAGGCTTGATGATGGCGGCCTTTTCTGCGGCTATCAGTGCCAACGTTCCACCAAGCCATTCGGTATGGTCCATGCCGATGGAGGTAATGACAGCGTAGCTGGAATCGACAAGAGCGGTTGCGTCAAGCCGGCCGCCCATGCCGGTCTCAATAACGGAAACCTCGACGGCTTCATCCGCAAACCAGGCAAAGGCAATGGCGGTCGTCAGTTCGAAAAAGGTTGCATTCAGGGCCACGGCTTCATCCTTGAGAAGTGAAGAGTAGGCGGCTACTTTTTCGTGGGAGATCGGCTGGCCGTCGATACGCATCCGTTCAGTGAAATCGACAAGATGAGGGGAGGTGTAGAGCGCCGTCTTGCGGCCCGCGGCCTGGAAGATTGAAGCAAGCGCGGCAGCGACACTTCCCTTGCCATTGGTGCCGGCAATATGGATAACAAGGCCGAGTCGGTTCTGGGGGGAGCCGAGCTGGTCGAAGAGAGCCTGAACCCGATCGAAACCGGGCTTTATGCCGAAGCGGTGAAGGGGGTAGAGAAAATCGAGAGCTTCCTGGTAGGTCACCGGATTTGGCTGCTAACTGTTATGGATTGAAACAAGAGCCGACTTGACCACCTCCTCGACACTCAGAGCCGGGTTCTCTTCAAGAATTGCAATAACGGCGTTCTGCACAGTAGTCCTGGAAAAGCCGAGGGTGACCAGGGCGTTGACAGCGTCATCTCGAAGTCTTGAAGTGTGGGCCGAGGCCGGAGCGGCAGTGCCCGAGGCCGGGGAGAGCTTGAGAATCTTGTCCCTCAGTTCAAGAATAATGCGGGCGGCCGTTTTCTTTCCGACACCGCTGATTCCATAGAGACGTTCAGGTCCATTGCCGAGAATGGCTTCATAGACATCCTTGACCTCAAGACCTGAAAGAACGGCAAGGGCAAGCTTTGGGCCAACACCGGAGGTGAGGATAAGCAGGCGAAACATCTGCCGCTCCTCCTCTCTTGAAAAACCATAGAGCTGAAGGGCATCCTCCCGGACGGAAAGATGTGAGTAGAGCACCGCTTCACCACCCGGTTCGGGTAGCTGACGGCTCGTGGACGCCGAGATGAGAAACCGGTAAGCTACACCGGAAACTTCAAGAACCGCTTCTTCCGGCAGGACCGAAATGAGCCTGCCACGAAAATATGCGAACATG
Source organism: uncultured Chlorobiaceae bacterium (assembly GCA_903824045.1). Taxonomy (GTDB): domain Bacteria; phylum Bacteroidota; class Chlorobiia; order Chlorobiales; family Chlorobiaceae; genus Chlorobium. The sequence continues at coordinate 38,520 of CAIJVD010000023.1, read as the reverse complement.
CGAGTAGGAATGGAAACCCGGTCTGAAAAGTGCCCAAGGCACCTTGCCGCAAACCCCTTCAGGCCGGATGTCGGACAATGAAGATCACCTTCGAGGATAACAGAGCGTTACAGCTCTTACTCCGCCTTGCCGTAATTGTTCAGGAGACGAGTCAGCTGTGACTTCTTACGGGATGCCTTGTTGGCATGGATGTAGTTCTTGACGCCGAGTCGATCGATCTTCTGGACTGCCGAACGGTAGGCCACTTCGACTTCAGCCTTGGCTGCACTGGCATCGATAAGTTTCTGCATGTTTTTGACAAGAACTTTCAGCTCTTTCTTTCTGGCTCTGTTCCTGGCGTTTCTTCTTTCTGACTGCCGCAGTCTTTTTTCAGCCGATTTGTGTAAAGGCATATACGAGTGCTGTTAGGATAACAAATTGTTCAAATAATCCATCTTCAATAACAAAAGGCATATAATATAGAAGAAAGCGTCAAATAATCAAAAAGAGAGCTCTCTTTATTTACAGCCCGTTTTGCATGGTGAGCACTCACTGGTATCTCTTGCGAAAATACTGCCCGGGCAGCTGCACAATCAGAGATTTGCTCTCCAGCTCGAAAAGATAGACAAGGATATCTGAAAGGTCAAGGCCTGAAGAGGCAGCAAGGGCGTCGATGTGTAGCGGTTCTTCTCCCAGATGACCGAGAAGCTCGCCCTCAGGCCCGTCCGGAAGCACAACCGGGCGAGACTCCCCCGACCATCCAGGAAGAGGGCCCGCAGCTTCCCCCCAAAGCTCTATGATAATATCTTCAACACTCATGACAGGCTTGGCCTGTCCATTCTGGATCAGCTTGTTCGTACCACGCGATGCCCTCGAAAAAATGCTGCCCGGAACGGCAAAAACCTCGCGGTTCTGTTCAAGGGCATACGATGAGGTCAACAGCGAGCCCCCCTTCAGGTCTGACTCAACAACAAGAGTGCCTTGAGTAATGCCGGAAATAATCCTGTTTCTTTTGGGAAACTTCCCCGGCGAAAGTTCCGAGCCGATCCACTCCTCCGAAACGAGCGCTCCTCGTTCAATGATCTTCGGCCAGAGCCGCCCCGTCGGATCGGTATAGATCGTATCGATACCGCTTGCCAGAACAGCAATGGTGGTACCGCCGACCTCGAGAGCCGCCCGGTGGGCGACCATATCAATGCCATAGGCCAGTCCGCTGAAGATGGCAACCCCGCTGGCGGCGAGCCCCCGAGAGAGCATCTCGGCGCACTGGCGGCCGTAGGGGGTGGCGTGACGGGTACCGACAATGGCAAGCGACGCCTGGCCAGCAGCCGGAAGCTTCCCTCTGACGAAAAGACAGGGCGGCGGATCATAAATCTCCCGCAGAAGAGGCGGATAGAGGGGGTCGAGTATGGTAAGCATTGAGCCACCGATGCGCCCAAGCGCCTCGAGCTGCTCTTCAGCGGCCTTCAGCGTAGCCTCACGCTGCCTGACGTCATGCAGAAAATCGTAAAGCTGTCGGGCCAGAGCGCCCCCGATGCCGGCGATGCCGGTCAGTTCATCCCTGCCGGCAAGCAAAAGTGTGTCAAGTTGAGGAAAATGGTCGACAAGCGCCTTGATCCTTGCAGGACCAAAACCGGGAGCGAGTGTGAGGCGGAGAAGAAGAAGCCTCATCTCTGTGGAAACCGTTTCAGCCATATGGCTCCGGGGGTCAGAAGTCCCTTTTCATGAGAATATTGGCAAAACCCCTGAGATAGTCGCGCCCTTCAGGACTGGGCAGGCTCTCGATGGCAGAGAGCGCCTCTTCGGTGTTGCTGTTGATCAGGCTGGCAGTCTCATCGAGGACCCCGCACCGCTCATAGATCGCCTTGATCTCCGCAACCCGATCGCTGCCGATCCCCTTGTTCATGATGACTGTTTTGAGCAGATCGTGCTCTTTTCCGGAGGTCAGCTCAAGCGAGCGCAATAGCAGATAGGTCTTTTTGCCGTTCATGACATCGCCACCCGAAATTTTTCCGGACTTTCCGTCGTCGGCCATGATATCAAGATAGTCATCCTGAATCTGGAAGGCCCTGCCGATCTTTTCGCCGAAAATCACAAGGCTACGAAGATGCTCCTCTGCAGCGTCCCCGGCAACCCCGCCAGCTTCAAGTGCTGCAGAGATAAGGCATCCGGTTTTTTTGGCAATCATATCAAGATAATCGGCTATCGTAGCATCCTTTTGCTCCTCGAGCTCCATGTCGAGCGCCTGCCCTTCACAAATGGTGATATTTGCATGGTTGAGAATGTGGATGAGCTCGCCGTGGCGGCTGCTTTTTGCCTGCAGGGCCAGTTCGTAAGCGTAGGCGATCATCATGTCGCCAGAGAGTATCGCCGCATTGACATTCCACTTCCGGTGAACGGTCGGTCTGCCGTGACGGAGCTCCGCCTGATCCATGATATCGTCATGCACAAGCGTGAAGTTGTGCAGGATCTCGACAGCAAGAGCAACATTGAGCGCATCTTCCGATGAGCCCCCTACTGCTTCCGAGGCAAGAAGCGTCAGAAAGGGACGAATTCTCTTTCCCTTCCCTTCAAGAATATACCGGGCTGGAGAATAGAGGGTAATCGGACGCTCACGCTCAAAGCATTTGCCAAGAGCATCATTGATCCTTTTGTGATACTGACGGTATTTTTTTTCGACCAGTTCCTGTGTTACTGTGGAATTCATTATGCAGTCAGTCATGATTTAACGATAAGGGATTTTTCGCGAAGCTCAGCGATTGTGGCTGCGCCCGTCAGAAACATGACTGCCCGGAGATCGTTCAGCCAGATTTCAATAGTCTCTTCAAGTCTTCCTTCATGGAGGGCCCTGAGCAGGGCGCCTGCCGAAGCGGCAATACGGGCGCCGAGCGCCAGGGATTTGGCGATCTCTGCGCCGGAATGTATCCCCCCGGAAGCGATAATCTCTATACCGCTCATTGCCGGATGCTCGCTCTTGAGCGCCCTGATATCCTGCAGGCATTGGGCGGTGGGAATGCCCCAGTCGAGCAGCTCTTCAAGAGCCGGTGTGCTGAACCTGGTCTCACTGCCGAACTCTCTGGTGTAGCGGATCTCCTCAACTTTCTGCCAGCTGGTACCGCCGGCACCCGCCACATCGATAACCTTCACTCCAGCCTCAATCAAGCGGCGGGCTGCGGTGGCCGAAATGCCGGATCCAACCTCCTTGGCAATGACCGGCACGGAGATGCTGGCGCAGATGGTTGCGAGCTGGTCAAGCACACGACGAAAATCGGTATTTCCTTCAGGCTGAAAAAGCTCCTGCGCCGCATTCAGGTGCACAATCAGTCCGTCACCCTCAATGAGCTCAAGCATGGTGGCGATATCAGCCGGAGTCAGCCCCCTGGCTATCTCGGGCGCTCCAATATTGGCAAAAATCTGCACTCCGGGAGCAAATTTGCGCACAATTGAAAAGCTTTCGCGGTATGCACTGTTCTCAAGCGCCTGGCGCATGCTTCCGACGCCGAGAGGGATGCCGAACCGTTGGGCAGCCATTGCCAGGCGCCGGTTCAGATCCGCCGCTTCACTGTATCCCCCAGTCATCGAAGAGATCATCAGAGGAGCGCCGACACTCCGGCCCAGAAAGGTCGTCGAAAGGTCGATGCAGGAGAAAGAGAGCTCCGGAAGCGCATTGTGCTCAAAGCTGAATCGTTCGAATCCGGCACTCTTTCCGCTGAAGGCAACATCCCCGTGCAGACATATCTCCACATGGCTATGCTTGCGATCGATTGTCCTGTTGGCAGCGGTGTCGCTCATGGCGCGGGAATGCATTCCTTTGAGAAATTGGTATACTTGATTCTAAACATGTAACTTAATAAAAATATCCAATAACTTTCCGGCGACGGGGAAAATCATCGGGAGCCGAATCCCGGTACTTTCTTCGCAACCCGAACAAGGGATTTCATCACTGCCATCATGAGTTCATCCCCAGGCGGTTCGACATGCTGAAGACACTCTTCGATATAGCCGTTCGCCATCTGCTCGGTCGGCGCCGCCAGACATTGACGACGATTTTCGGGGTTGCCGTAAGCACGATGGTGCTGATCACGACCAACTCCCTGACCCGAGGGCTTCTCGATTCATTTGTTGAGACCATAGTCAATGTCGCACCCCACATAAGGATCAAGGGGGAGATAACCAATCCCGTGCCGGTGAACATTCTCGCCGAAGGGCGACCACACTCTGTCGCGATAGTTGAGGACAATATCAAGAAGCTGGAGCGGGAGGAGGTGCGGAACTACCGCCAGATTCTTGCAGTGTTCAACTCTGCCGAGTATTCAAAACAGGTTGTCGCCGCATCTCCCTACGTCGATTCGCAGGTCATGGCGGTCAAGGGCAACCGCAATCAGCCGCTTCTGTTGAGAGGAATCCAGATAGAGAGGGAGAATGCGATCAGCGGCATCAGTAAAAAAATCACCTCGGGTGATGGCGAGACCTTCGAAAAAACGCCCAACGCGCTCCTCGTAGGTCGAGCAACGGCCAGGGAGATGGGGCTCAAGCTCAACGACAACATCACCATCATCCCCGCGTCCGGAATAAGCCGTCAATGCAAGGTTGCCGGTATCTTTTTCACTGGCATCAACGCTGTCGACAACAGCGTCTTCGTCTCGCTCAAGCTTGCCCAGATCATTGAAGGGATGCCCTCGAACAAGGTTAGCGGCATAGCAATCAAAGTCGCCGATCCCTTCAACAACGCCCCTCTGGCCAGAAATCTCGAACGGATAACCGGTTACCGCTGCCTGACCTGGCAGGAGGAAAATGCCAGCATACTCTCGCTTTTCGCCCGAATCGGCTATATCGTCTTCTCCCTTGTGGCGTTCGTCGGCGTGGTTTCCGGGTTCGGTGTCGCGAACATCCTGGTGACGACGGTCTTTGAAAAAAGCAGGGACATCGCCATCATGAAGTCCTTCGGCTTTTCAGCCGCTCAGCTTGTTGGCATGTTTGTCCTCGAAGGGTTCATTGTCGGCCTGGCCGGAGCGGTTGCCGGTGGAGTGCTGGCCATAGGCTCAATCAACATATTCGCAAACCTCCCAATCGAAAGCTCGCAGGGACCGGTGACCAAGACGGGGTTGAGCATGTCCTTCAATCCCCTCTACTTCCTCCTGATCATCGGCATAACCGTCCTGATCAGCACCCTGGCAGCCATTCTCCCCTCGGCACGCGCAGCAAGGCTCGAACCGGTTGGAGTCCTCAGGGACAGCAGCCTTTAAGAGTACCCGCCTGCAGACCCGCGGCAATTATCAGCCGTTTCGGCCGGACACCAAAGCCTGCTCGGGGTGCTGGAGCAGATAGAGCTTGTAGTAGAGGCCTCGTTTGGCAAGCAGCTCCTGATGGCTGCCTGTCTCGCGGATCACCCCTTTGTGGAGCACAATGATCCTGTCGGCTTTCTGTACCGTGGAGAGGCGGTGAGCAATGACTATGGAGGTGCGACCGCTCATAAGCTTTGCCGTGGCAGCATCAATAAGCGTTTCGGTTTCAGTGTCAACCGAGCTGGTTGCCTCGTCAAGCACGAGAATTTCAGGATTGTAGAGCAGCGCGCGAACGAAAGCTACAAGCTGCTTCTGCCCTGAAGAGAGTCCCGTGCCGTTTTCCAGAACCCGGTAGTCGTAGCCGCCGGGAAGCGCTTCGATGAACCGGTCTGCACCGACAATTTTCGCAGCATCCCTTATTGCCGCTTCGGATACATCCGGATTGCCGAATGCAAGATTCTCGCGTATCGTGCCCGAAAAGAGAAAAACATCCTGCATGACGACGCCCACCAGCTTTCTCAGCGAAACTACCGATATCTCCTGTAGCGGAACAGAGTCGATGGTGACACTACCTTTTGAGAAGGGATAGAGTCTTGAAAGGATGTTGATGATGGTGGTTTTGCCGCTGCCGGTAGCACCGACGATGGCAATTTTCTCACCATGCCGGATGTCAAAGGAGATCCCCTTAAGCACCCAGTTCTCCTCGTCATAGGCCATCCAGAGGTCACTGAAGCTTATCTTGTCGCGGAATACCGCAGGAGGGGCGTTATCTGGCGGGGTCTCAAGCCCCTCCTTCTCGTCAAGCAGCCTGATGATGCGGTCGGATCCGGCAATTGCCGTCTGGATGACGTTGAAACGGTCGGAAAGATGCTGAAGCGGGCGGAAAAACAGCCAGATATACTGGATGAAGGAGATCACAACACCGATGGTGAGATCCGCCCTGAGCAGCCGGACTCCGCTGTACCAGATAACCAGGCCTGCGGCTGCGGAACTGAGCACCTCGATAAGCGGGTAATAGATCGAAAAATAAAAGACCGTCCGGATATTGGCATCCATATGGTCGCGGTTGATCCCGGCATATTTGTCAAACTCTCGCTCCTGGCGGTTGAAGAGCTGCACAATCGACATGCCGGTGATATGCTCCTGAAAAAAAGTGTTCAACCGTGCAAGATGGGTACGCACATCCTGGAACGCTTCGCGGACCCGGTTCTTGAAGCTGATCGTCGCATAGAGCATGAGGGGAAGAATGCCGAGCACAATCAGGGTGAGCTGCCAGTCGATCCATACCATGAGAATAACGATGAAGAGCAGCTGGAGAATATCGCCAAGAATGGTAATGATGCCGCTTGAGAGCATTTCGTTCAGCGACTCGACATCACTCGTGGTTCTGGTGATCAGGCGCCCGATCGGGTTCCGGTCATAAAAGCGCGCCGGAAGCTTCTGAAGATGGGTGAAAATATCCATCCGAAGCATGAAGACAGCTTTCTGTCCTATAATCTGCGTCAGCCAGGTGGTAACATACTGCTTGATGCCATCGAGCAGTATCGCCCCGGCAAGAAGGATGCTGATAAGGGCCAGACCCTTGAGATTACCGTGTACGATATAGTCGTCGATGGCAACCTTCGTCAACCAGGGCCTGAGCGGGCCAAGAAAGGAGCCTGCAAGCGTAACACCAATAGCCCAGAACACAAGCGATTTGAATGGCTTGACATACTCCAGAAGGCGGAAGATGATATAGCGGTCTACCGAACCTTTTCTCTCTTTTTGAAGTGTTTCGTCCTGCTGCGGCCTGAAGCTTTTTTTCTTTTCCGGGTGATTCATAGTGATAGTGACATCCCTCTCAGGCACTCCTCCGCTCAACCTCACCTTTGAAGGTGCCGGCAAGCTCCTCGGCTGCGGCCGTGGAAGGGGCTTCGGCATAGATCCTCACAATTGGCTCGGTGTTCGAAGGGCGCAGATGTACCCAGCTGTCGGCAAAATCCAGTTTCAATCCGTCAGCCATATTGGCCTCGGCGGCAGGATACGCCCGGGCGATATCGGCAAAGATCCCCGCCAGCGATGAACGTCCTTTTGAACCCAGAACAATTTTCTGCTTCGACATGACATAGTCGGGAAAGTGCCGGCGGAACTCCGAGAGTTTCCCCCCCGGATTTTCAGAACGCCAGAAGGTGAAGGCCTGAACGAAGAGCGCAATGGCAGCAAGGGCATCACGGCCGTAGTGGAGCTCGGGAAGAATGACTCCGCCGTTGCCCTCCCCGCCGATAACCGTATGTTTCTCTTTCATGACTTCTACCACGTTGGCCTCTCCAACCTTTGCACTGTAGCACTCCACACCGTAACGAAGGGCAATATCGCGCAGGGCACGGCTGCTCGAAAGGTTGTTGGCAACAGCTCCTTTATGATGTTTCAGGTAGTAGTCGGCACAAGCGACAAGGGTGTACTCTTCACCAAAGAGCGAGCCGTCTTCAGAGATAACCGCAAGCCGGTCAACATCAGGATCCACGACAAGCGCAAAATCGCAGCCACTCTCTTTGAGGAGGGCAATGGTCTGCTGAAGGTTTTCCTCAATCGGCTCGGGGTTGCGGGGAAAAAGTCCGGTTCCGCCACATGCGACAGGCACAATACTCTTGATGCCAAGGGCCCCGCAGAGCTTGGGCACAATCGAATACCCGGCCCCTTCAACACAATCGACAAGCACCCGAAACTGCTCGGCAGCAATGGCTGTGGTGTCAATACAAGAGAGCTGGAGCACCTGTTCGATATGCTCGTCATCATAACGGTCACTCTTGGTGAGGGTGCCGATGCCGTCCCAGCGGGCAGAGTCAAAAGCCTCGCTCTCGGCGATCAGAAGTAGCTCATCAACCTCCCCTGCAGAGAGAAACTCTCCCCTGCGGTTGAGCATTTTCAGTGCGTTCCATTGAACCGGATTGTGCGAGGCGGTAATGATCAATCCGCCGTCCGCCCTTTCCCCGGTAACGGCAACCTCGACGGTAGGCGTAGTGGCGACACCAAGGTCAATAACGTCGCAGCCCGAAAGCAGAAGCGCATTGCCGACAAGATCGCCAATAGCCTTGCCTGTTGGCCTGGTATCCCTGCCGATGACAATTCGAGGACGCTCCTCCACTGCCCCGCCCCCCTGAAACGCCAGCTTCTCCTGCAGGATCCAGCTCGCAAAGGCCATGGAAAATGCTGTAAGATTTTTCGGGGTCAGACTCTCGCCGACAACCCCTCTTATCCCGGAAACACTGATCATCAGACTCATAACAGCATAATTACGTTGAAGGTGATGGCATCGCGGCATAATATAAGAAAAAGAGCAGATGTCACCGCCTGCGCCCTGAGGGCGGCAAGGGCCCTGCTTTTGGAGGCCCTGCATGCGTTTATTTTAAGTCGCTGCGAACCGCTGGAGCTTTTTATAGTTTTTTACCGGGGAATTATTACCTTTGAAGTGTATAATTGTGTCCGGCTGAACGTTATACTGAATCGTCCACATAGAAATGATAACCTTAACATTGAAATTGATGAATTATTCAGGAAAATTGATGCGCATGACGCGCCGGGTCTTTATGGCGATAGCCTTGAGCCTGGTAGTGGCCGCACCTTCCACGTTTGCAGCAGGGGAAGCCGACAAAGTAGCAGTGGTCGATTTCGCCAAAATCTTCCAGCAGATGCCTGAAACGAAGCAGGCCCAGGCCACCATGCAGGTTGCTGCTGCGCCGGTGCAGAAGGAGATCACCCGTCTGAACCAGGACTACCAGAAGTCACTCAATGCATACAAGGCAGCAAAGCCGGCGGCGAAGGCTCAGAAAGAGAGTGATGTGAGCCAGAAGGCTCAGGCTCTCCAGAAATACCAGCAGGAGCAGGGCGCCATTATCCAGAAGAAAGAGCAGGAGCTCATCGTCCCGATTCAGGATAAAATAAAGGCCGCTGTAAAGTCAATTGCACAGAAGGAAGGATTCGGTCTTGTTCTCGACAAGGGCGTCTATGTCTGGGGAACCCCTGAACATGACCTCACCTTCAAGGTAATGGACCAGCTGAATATCAAGTAAACATCACCCGTGCGTAAACGGTTAATCGTTGTTGTTCTGCAGGGAATACTGATAATTTCATCGGGATGCGGTGCTTCGAACAGGGAGCGCCGCCCGCCCGAAACCAGCTTGATCGCGCTCGACCATCCGGTTCAGGAGAGCTGGACGGTTAAGCTTACCATAACAGAATCTGGTTCCGGAAAAGGAGTCATAGAGGCTGGCCATGGCGCTGAATACAAAGTAAATTCAGGCACCGAACACCGCCTTGACAAGGGAGTCAAGGTAACACTCTTCGACCAGAGCGGTACCCCAACGACCTCCATAACAGCCGAAAAGGCTGTCATCCATGATAACCAGGATATCGAGGCTCTCGGCAATGTCAAGATTGCCGCAAGGGGAGGTACGGTTATCAGAACCGAGTATGCCAAACGCACAGCCAGGGAGAGGATGATACGTTCTGACAGGTTTGTTGAAATTACCAGGCCGGGGGAGAGCGTCAGGGGAGTAGGTTTTGAAAGTGACGAAAACCTCAAAAAGTTCAGAATTTTTCGGGGAAGCGGCGAAGCATTATTAAAATAAATAATTGAAGGTTGTCAGTTCATGAAATTACACGTATTGAAATCGAAAATCCACAACGCCATTGTGACCAGCGGCGACCTCGAATATGAAGGCAGCATCACCATCGACTGCGAACTGCTCGAAATGGTTGACATGATCCCCAACGAGAAGGTTCTTGTGGTCAATAACAACAACGGAGAGCGATTCGAAACTTACATCATCAAAGGCGCTCCCGGATCGAGAGAGATTCAGCTCAACGGCGCTGCAGCCCGATGCGCCCTTGTCGGTGATGAGATCATCATTATGACCTTTGCCGTCATGGAGGAGAACGAAGCCAGAAATTACAAGCCTATGGTGCTCATTGTCGACAGGAAAAACAACCCGAAACGCCGCCACCGGGTCGGCGAAGAGGATGAACAGTTGTCATGATCTGCCACCAGTAACCGCAATAACCAATTGACCGCCACACTATGTCTCTTGCAGTAATCATCATGGCCGCCGGTAAGGGTACCCGCATGAAATCCGACCTGCCAAAGGTGCTCCACAAGGCAAACGGACGTGCGCTGATCGATTATGTCCTGGATGCGTCAAAAGCGCTCAGCCCCGAGAAAATCGTCCTGGTTGTAGGTCACCAGGCAGCACTGGTCAAAGAGGCAACCAGTTGTTACGGTGTCATCACAGCCCTGCAGGAGCCGCAGCTCGGCACAGGCCATGCTGTCATGCAGGCGGAGGGAGCTCTTGGTGATTTTACCGGAGAGGTGCTTATCCTTTCGGGAGATGCTCCCCTTGTCAACGGCTCGACGCTGCAGGCGTTGATTGATTTCCATCGCTCAAGCAACGCCGTTGCGACTGTACTGACCGCTGAGCTTCACTACCCGACCGGGTATGGCAGAGTGGTAAGGCAGGAGAAGAGTGACACTGTTCTGAAAATCGTCGAGCAGAAGGATGCAAGCGAAGCTGAACGCGCCATACAGGAGATCAATTCCGGCATCTACGTTTTCAGCGCCCCGGTGCTCTTTGGGGCGCTCAAGGGCATCACCACCGACAATGCACAGAAAGAGTACTATCTGACCGACGTTTTCAGTATCTGTTTCCAGAGCGGAAAGAGGGTAGCTGCCTTCATGACACAAAATCCGGAAGAGATCCTCGGCATCAACACCCCCGAACAGCTCCGGGAAGCCGAAGAGGTTTTGCTGAAGAGATTATGACTTATGAATTCCGGATTTCGGATTGAAAGCGGACCCCAAGAGACCGAGCTCACCCAAAGTGATCGTACTTCTTTGATCACAGGACATATGAGACCCACAGTCGCATAGCTCCTATAGATCCTCTTCTTACTCTTCTTCTGAATTATTTCCTTGAGCGGCGGGGCTTGGAGGCATCCTTCTCATCAGCCGTTTTCTGACGGCTTTCAGGTGCGTGGGTTCCGGGCTGGGTGGTATCAATATCAGGGCTGCCCTTCTGGATGCCCCCTTCATGCATGGAGTAGAACTCCACAAGGTTGCCGTCGGGGTCCATGACAAAAAAAGCGCGGCCTTCACGTCGGTGGGCAGGGCGGGTGACAAGATGAACACCCCTGTCATCAAGGTAGATGGCCGCAGCATCAACCTCTGCATCGCTTGGCAGTCTGAAACCGAAATGATCGACCCTGATATCCCGCGCCTCGGGAGATCCCGGCGTTTCAGCCTTCACAAGGACAAGCATGTCGGAATTGATGCGCAGGTAGGTAATGTTCGCGCCGACCCGATGATCAAGCTTGAGACCGAGAATGCCGCCGTAAAACTCTTCAGCAGCACGCAGGTCATTGACACGAAGGGTGATCTGGTTAATCCCCGTCAGTTTCATCATCTTCTTCAGCCTGGATTGGTCGTTTTTCCGGAGCTTTTTCAAGAACATAGTCAAACTTCTGGTCGAAGAACTCAGCAACAGCCTTGTGCGAAGCCTTCTCTTTGCCTTCAAATTCAAGACTGATGGCAATCTGTTCCGGGAAGATCTTGTCCGATTCAGACTCGCTGGTCGGATTGCGAATCATCTCCTTGTAGGGCAGGAGCTTGTCTTCGAGTTCCGCGCGCTCTTCATCGTGTAACTTCCTGGCTTTCTTTGAAATTGCGACCACCGTCTCATACAAATTCAAGTGCGCACTTCTCAGCTTGTTCAAGTCTACAGGTTTCACCGGCATTGCACTCTATATTTACGTGTTTGAAAGAAATTTGCTGATAATGGCCGTCACGCCCTCAACGGCAGAATCAAGATCCTCGTTGATAATAACCTCATCAAAGCGGTCTGCATAAACGAGCTCAAGCTTTGCTCTCTCGAGCCTGATTTTCAGACTCTCTGCGTCTTCGCTCTTCCTGCCCTTGAGCCTCTCCTCTAAAACCTCAATGCTCGGGGGCTTGATAAATATCAGAAGTGAGTTGTCAGGAAAAAGGCTTTTGAGATTCAGCGCCCCCTTGACATCAAGATCGAGAAGAAGATTGGTGCCGCCCTCAATGGCCTCGCGGGTTTTATCCAGCAGCGTACCGTAATGGTTTCCGAAAAAGAACTCGTGCTCAATAAAGCCTCCTTCCCGGATTTTCTCCTCAAACTCCTCCCTCTGCAAAAAATAATAATTTATTGCTTCCTCTTCTCCGGCCCTTTTCTGTCGTGTTGTTGCCGAAACGGAAAATCTAAGATTTTTCAGCCGTGACAGCACCTCTTTGGCAATCGTGGACTTGCCGGTTCCCGAAGGAGCTGAAAATACAACAAGCCTTCCCCGATGCTGCGACCCTTCAGCCATAACCCTTACTCGATATTCTGGAGTTGCTCCCTGACCTTCTCGAGCTCTTCCTTGATATGAACCATATTCTGGGAGATTTCGGCATTCTGGGATTTCGATGCAATGGTATTGGCTTCACGAAGCTGCTCCTGAAGCAGGAAATTCAGTTTCCGGCCAGTTCCGCTTTCGTCATTCCGGAGCTCTTCAATAAAGAACTTGTTGTGGCTCGCAAACCGGGTAAGCTCCTCGGCAATATCAAGCTTGTCGGCAGCAAGAACCAGCTCCATTTCAAGGCGGTCGCGGCTGTATGCCAGGTCTTTTGCGGCTACCGACTCAACTTTGGCTGCGAGCCGTTTTCTTACCGACTCAAGATTTTCAACCGACTGGGCAGCAACCCGTTCAAGTGTTTTTTCTATCTCCGCAATCCGGTCTGTAAAGTCCACGGAGAGCTCTTCACCCTCCCTGCGCCTCATTGCCTTGAGCTTATCAATGGCGTCAGTGAGCAAACCCTTGACAAACGGCCAGAGACGACCGTCACTGTCGAGAGCGGGAGCTCCGTTATCGAAAACCTCGGGAAAGCGAAGAAAATGATCTATGGTGAGCGACGCCGGGACACCCGCTTCAGCACTCAAGCCTTCAAGCAGCGCTTTGTAGGCGTTGATCTTTGGAGCGTTGATGCTCAATGAGATAGGCTGCTCCTCGTCGAGCTGGATCTGGATAAACGCAGAGATCTTTCCCCGCTGGAAGTGTGCCCGGATAATCTCCCGTACCTCAAGTTCATAAGAGAGCAGCTGGCGGGGAAGCTTGACGCTGATTTCGGCAAAACGGTTGTTGACCGAACGAAGCTCAACCAGCGCACGGACTCCGTTCTCTACCGACTCCGCACTGCCGTAACCGGTCATACTTTCCAACATAGCATTCCCTCTGCTCTATTCTTTGGTAAAAGAGAACCCGCAGGGCCGAGGCCCTGCAGAGATCAGGCAAAAAAAGGTGACCGACAGCTTACTTGCGCAGGTCAAGTTCGGCGATCACTTTGCGGTAACGGGTGATATCGACGTTCTTGAGGTAGTTGAGAACTTTCTTGCGCTTGCTGACAAGCATGAGCAGTCCGCGACGGGAGTGCTTGTCCTTGGGGTGCGACTGCAGATGACCGGTGAGATCGGTGATCCTGCGGCTGAACAACGCCACCTGAACCTCTGATTTGCCGGTATTGTTGTCTGAACCGCCAAACTGCTTGATAACTTCCGCTTTATGCTCTTTTGTCAGGGTCATGTCTCTTCTATTGTTTTTATTAAATCGGTTGACCTGCAATATAATATTATTAGCAATACAACTCCACCGTTTTTTTATCTTTTTCAAGCTGCACTTTCAGCTCCTCCACAGAGGCAAATTTCCGCTCATCCCTGATGAAGCGCAAGAGGCTGAAGCGGAGTGAGACTCCGTAAAGGTCACCGCTAAAACCAAGAATGTGCGCCTCCACCGTTTTATCGGCGTCAACCAGCAGTGTCGGACGAACGCCGATGTTCATCATGGCCATGTATGAGTGCCCCGCAATCACCGTCCGGGCAAGGTAGACCCCCGATTTTGGCAGGAGCTTGTCAGGGTCCTCAAGCGCCAGATTCACCGTCGGAAAACCGATCTCCCGACCGAGTTTTCTGCCGCCCTCAACGATCCCGCTGATCACATAGGGCGAGCCGAGAAACTCGTTGGCCTCGCCAACCATGCCACTCTCGAGCAGCTCTCGTATTCTGGTGCTCGAAAAATGTTCACTGCCGATTGTCACTTCATCAAGCACCTCCACATCAAATCCGAGCTCCAGGCCAAGATGGCCGAGCGTCTCTTTGCTTCCCCGCCTGTCACGGCCAAAAGCGTGGTCGTAACCGACAATAATGCTTTTGGCACCGAGGATGCCGACCATGACGTTGCGGATAAAGTCATCCGAAGTGCGCGAAGCGAACTCAGGAGTGAAGCGAACAACAAAAAGCAGGTCGATGCCCGCGCCGGCAAGAAGCTCAATTTTCTCATCGAGCGTGGTAAGAAGACCCAATGGCCCTGCAACCGCCCCCTTGAGCACACGGCGGGGATGGGGCTCAAAGGTTACCAGTACGCTTCGCAGCCCGCGGCTTCGGGCAACGGCAACCATCCGGGAAATGATCATCCTGTGCCCCTTATGCACTCCATCAAAGGAGCCTGCCGTTACCACAGAATTGATCGGGGGAAAATCAACCGGGACGGACGAACCGTAATTGCTGACCTGACGATTATCGAATTCGACAATGCGCATAGTGTTGTTTTATACCCCTTCAATTGCCGTTGTTGATGACTCTCCAAGAATATAGTCGATGGTCTCCTGAACGGTTTTTGCCGCATCGAGCTGCCATGGCCCGATAGCGACCCGCCGCAGGGATGCAAGGTAACCTCCGACACCCAGAGCGCTGCCGAAATCATGGGCAATCACCCTGATATACGCCCCCTTTGAAACATGAAGGGAGAAATAGACCATCGGCAACTCAATACGGGTGACAGCAAAACTGTGAATGACGATCTCCTTTGCCTTTCGCTCCCTGATCACCTCTCCCTTGCGGGCGTGCTCATAGAGCCTTTTGCCGTTATGCCAGGCAGCTGAGTGCATGGGTGGCTGCTGCATATGGGTGCCGACAAGGGCCAATGCTGCGGAGCGTATCATGGATTCAGTCAGGTGGGCGATGGAAGACTCGCCGTATTCAGCAGTTTCCGTGTCGTGACTTTCGGTCATGACGCCGAGCTTTATGGCGCCGTCATAGACCTTGTCGAGCAGTTCAAGACCCGCAATCTCCTTGGTTTTCTTTCCTGAAGCGAGAATCAACAGACCGGTGGCTTTCGGATCGAGCGTGCCGCAATGACCCACCTTGCGCTTGCGTTCAGCGCGTTTGTAGGTATTTCGGATCTTGGCTACCACATCAAAGGAGGTCCACTCAAGTGGCTTGTCGATCAGAAGAAATTCGCCGGTATCGGCAGCATGCAGTTCATCCATGGTACAACCCTCACCGATAGATCACAGTGTGTCACCCTCAGAAGAGGCCTTGCGCACGCCGCTGAGAAGCTGTTCGATCCGGTTGGCCTTCTCATAAAGATGATCGGCATGGAATTCGAGCTCCGGAATCCGCCTGAACTGGTGGCGGATTCTGGCCGAAAGAATCTTTCTGATGCTCTTTGTCTCCTCACGCAGATAGGCGATGGCGCTCTGCTGCTCCTCGGCGGTACCGATAATGGAGACATAGATCCTCGCAATACCGAGATCAGCCGTAACCTTCACCTCGACGACGGTGATGAACGGGCCGCTTCGGGGAAGCTCCTTTTGAAGGATCGCCCCGATCTCCTGCTGAAGGAGTGAAGAAACTTTCTCAGTACGTATCGACATCGCTCAATCTATGGGGTGTGCTTAAAGTTTGCGTTTTTTCTCGACGATCTTGTAGGCCTCGACAACGTCGCCGACCTTGATATCGTCGTAATTCTTGAGGGAGAGTCCGCACTCATAACCGGCATCGACCTCCTTGACATCATCCTTGAACCTCTTGAGCGCTGCGAGCTGGCCGTCATAGATCTGAACACCCTCGCGCAGAAGCCGCACCTTGGAATCCCTGAGAATCTTGCCGTCGAGCACATAGCATCCGCCGACATTGCCGATCTTCGGCACCTTGAAGACCTGGCGGATCTCAAGAGAACCGAGACTCTCCTCATGGAGTTCCGGAGAGAGCATGCCCTCAAGCGCCTTCTCGACATCCTCAAGCACATGGTAGATAACGCTGTAGAAGCGGACATCAAGGTCCTCCTTCTCGGCCAGCTTCTTGGCATTGACATTCGGTCGCACCCTGAATCCGATAATGATGGCGTCGGATGCCGCTGCAAGAAGAACGTCGGTTTCAGTAATCTGACCAACACCCTGATGGATGATCTGAACCTTGACCTCTTCGTTCTGGATCTTCATGAGACCGTCAGCCAGTGCCTGAATGGAACCGTCCGTATCGGCCTTGATGATGACGTTCAGCTCCTTCATCAGTCCTTCCTTGATCTGGCGGGCAATACTGTCGAGCTTGACGCGCGTGCTGCGGCGGAAGTCGTGCTCACGGCGGATGACCTGCCGCTTCTGGGCCAGATCACGCGCATCCCTGTCCGACTCCATCACCGTCAAAACATCGCCCGACTGCGGAAGATCCTCGAATCCGAGCACCATGACCGGCTGGGAGGGACCGGCAACCGGAACTCTCTTGCCACGTTCATCCATGATGGCACGAACCTTTCCGAGCGTGTTTCCTGCAACGAACGGGTCTCCAACCTTGAGAAATCCTCGTTGAACGAGCACCGTGGAGAGAACGCCCTTGCCCTTGTCAAGCTCTGATTCGACGATAATGCCGCTCGCGGTAATATCCTTCGAATAGTTGCCCTTCAGCTCGCGTATTTCCGCTTCGGTCAGAACCTTGCCCATGAGTTCGGCAATACCGAGTCCCTTCTTGGCCGATATTTCCTGGCACTGGTACTCGCCACCCCACTCCTCGACGAGAACGCCGGCTTCGGAAAGCTGGGTCTTTATCTTCTCGGGGTTGGCTTCAACTTTGTCAATCTTGTTGAGGGCAACAACGATAGGCACTCCAGCCGCCTTTGCGTGGTTGATAGCCTCGATGGTCTGGGGCATGACGCTGTCGTCAGCTGCCACAACCAGAATAACGATATCGGTAACCTGTGCACCCCTTGCGCGCATGGCGGTAAAGGCCTCATGGCCGGGAGTGTCAAGGAAGGTGATTTTGCGGTTCCCTTCAACCGTGACTTCATAGGCGCCGATATGCTGCGTGATGCCTCCTGATTCGCCGGCAACAACATTGCTGTTGCGGATATAGTCAAGCAGCGAGGTCTTGCCGTGATCGACATGACCCATGATGGTGACAACAGGAGGACGGGTCTGGAGATCCTCTTCAGCATCCTCGGCCACAACCACTGCTGTTGCCTCAACCTCGGAAATAAATTCACTCTCATAACCGAACTCGAGAGCGATAAGCTCTATCGACTCTTTGTCGAGCCGCTGGTTGATGGTTACAAACTTCCCGAGCGAAAAGCACTTCTGAATGATATCCTTCGCTGTCACACCCATAAGCTCCGCAAGTTCATGCGGCGAAGCATATTCGGTCACCCTGACGATCATGCGCTGCGACTCGCGGAACAGATCGGACTCCTCCTGCTCGCGCTCACGGTCAATACGACGCTGCTTGCGGAACTTCTGGCGGGAACCGGTACCACTGCTGTCCTCCATGCCACTGATTGTCGAGCGGATATTTGCTGAAATGACCTTGTCGTCCACCTCAGGCTTCTTTTTCTTCTTCCCTTTTTTCTTTTTGCCGGCGGCATCGTCGACAAAAGTTTTTGGTTTTTCTTCACCGGCAGGCTTGGCGGGTTTCTTGATTGCAACCCCTTTTTCATCGGTACGGACCTCTTCGGTGGTTGCGGTCTCAAACTCGTCCTTCAAGGCATCGGCCTGCTCCCTGAAATTCTTTTTACGACCCTTCTTGCCCCTGCCCCCAAGCATATCGAGGGTGCCGAGAACGGTAAGGCCTCCGATGTTCTGCGGGCTGTCAAAAGAGACGAGCTGCTCATTGACAGGAGGCTCGTATTTGACAACCTCCGGCACAGGAGCGACAACCACTTCCGCTACCGGTTCCGCCACAACCTCGGGCGCCGGTGGCGCAAGCTCTGCCACCGCAGCTGCTACAACCTCAACTGCCGGAATGTGAACGGACTCCTTTTTAGTTTCCGGTGCAGCGACAGCGGGAGCCGCCAAAGGGGTCAGGATGTCACTGAGATGTTTCTCTTTTTCATAGGTCTTGCGGGACTGCTCCTCGAGCCTTGTAAGCCGTTTCTCCTTATCCGCCCTGATTTTCCGGGTCTCGTCGACCATCTTTTTTTCAACGCTGAAATGGCCGAAAATCTGCCCGTGCATCTCTTCATCTACCATAGAGGATGTAGAGGCCACCTTGGCCCCCTCCTGCTTGACAAACCGTAACACTTCCTGCGGACTCACCTGCAGTTCTCTTGCTATATCACTGATACGATATTTCTTATTCATGTCCTCAAGGGCCATTACATCCTCCTATGGATTTATAAACTCTGTTCGCTTTCTCCGATGCTTATCCTGCAGTGCGCCGGTTATGACTCATCAGCCGCCGGTTCATCCGCTTCCATCTCAGCACTGTCGTCAAAAAGATCCTTCAGATCCTCTTCGGAGAACTGTTCCTTTACCGTCTTGTAGATGTTTTCGGCAATCTTCTTCCAATAGCGCTTTTCATCCTCGGTAACTTTCCGTTCACGCGGCTTGACGCCTGGCTTCCGTCCGGGAAACTCACCAAAAACCGACATCTCTTCAGGTTTGGCAGGCCCCAAAAGAGCCGCCTCAATCTGGTCGACACCCGCCCTCATGACCTTCTTGGCAGTATCAAGCCCGGAATCGAGCAACTGATAGATCATGTCGTCACCGAACTCCTCACGGAACTCGATAATATCGATATCAGTAGGATCCTCCATCGACTTGTCGATCACATCACGGTAGACATCGATCTCATAACCGGTCAGTTTTTCGGCCAGATGGATATTGTTTCCATTCTTGCCGATAGCATACTTGATCTGGTCAGGCTTGAGCATAACCCTCGCCTTGCGGGTCTTAACGTCGGCATGAACCGTCAGCGGATCAATTTTGGCAGGCTGCATGGCCCTTGAGATATAGATCTGCGGCTCATCAGTATAGTAGATGACATCGATATTCTCGTTGTTCAACTCCTTGACAATGCTCTGAATGCGCTTTCCGCGATATCCGACAGTGGCACCGACCGGATCGATCCTTGCACTGGTAGACTCTACGGCAACCTTTGCCCGCTCACCAGGAACCCTGGCAATGGCCTTGATGACGATGAGACCGTCCAGAATTTCCGGCACCTCATGTTCAAAAAGCTTGTAGAGAAATCTGTCGTCAACTCTCGATACGATGACCTTGATGCCGCCGTCGGGCTTCTCCCGTTCGACTACACTGCCATCATCAAGCTTGACCTTTACCTTCTCGCGCTCGATGCGCTTGATATAGAGCTTCATGCGCGGAGTCCGGCGGGGATTGTCCTTCTTCATCATCTCCGCCTTCGGCATAATCAGTTCGACCCGATGGTCCTTGGAGGTGTTATAGGTAAAGACGACCTCATTGGGGCGCACCTGGTACACTTCGCCGGCAACAACTTCGCCAACCTTTTCAAGGCACTCTTCGTAGACAACAAGACGCTCAAGATCCCGCACCTTCTTCTGGACGGACTGCTTGATGATCTGGATGGACTTTCTGGTCAGATAATCTTCGAGCTTGATGGGTCCCTCTTCATAATAGTCACCTATTTCAAGAGAGTCATCGATCTTGCGGACTTCATCAAGAGCGATTTCGATACTCTCGATATCGACCTCCTTGACGATTTTCTTGAGGATATAGACCTCAAAATCTCCCCGCTCGGGATTGATGAAAATGTTGGACTCGACTTCGGGATCATAATCCTTTCTGAGCTGCTTCTGGATAATATCCTTGAGAAGATCGGCAATATCCATCTTTACAGCCGCGCTTTCCGTGCGTTTGTCGAGAAAGATCTTGGACTGCTCAATCTCTCCGAAAGCGCTGGCGATCTGCGCCCGTTTATCAACACCCTCGTCTTTTATCTTCTTTTTGGCCATCTCATTCTTGATTGTGCATTTATAAAAGATACCCCAAACTGACCTCTCAAAATCTCTTAAAGCTCCGCCTCCACAACTGCCCGGACTACACGGTCCAGCAGAATGGTGACCTCTTCACTTTTTGCCGGCTGACCCTTCTTTCCTTTTTTTTCCGTCACGATGACGATAGAAGAGCCGCCCTCCTCGGAAAGCGACACCTGAAGAAGCTTGCCTTTTGTCTCCTGCTCGTCATCCTCCTCGTCGGTCCAGGTAATGCGCAGCTGCCTTCCGGCATGGCGCTGATACTGGCGCGGAAGCTTCAGCGGCTCCCCAAGACCCGGAGAGGCGACCATAAGCTCGAAATCCTCACCCATCAATCCCATCAGCTCCAGATCGGCTTCGATCCGTTCCCTTACTCTCCGGCTCAGCCAGGCGCACTGGTCGATGCGGATGCCTGCATCGGTGTCGACCAGTATCTCGATCTTCGGAACCCTTGAGGGACCCTTCACCTTCAGAGAGACAAGATAGATCCCTTCCCCCCTGGTACCGGCCGATTCAGCTATGGCCTGAAGAACATGACTGTTGATGCGCTCCTGCATGAAACCCTCTTGCAAACTTTTTTCCGGAAAACAAAAAAGTGGGGATTCCCCACTTCAATGATAAGATAATCCCTTGTCCTCTCAATCAGCGAACCAATGTACAAAAAAACCCGTCAACAGCCAAAAACGGCTTATGCAACGTCACCGCTCTTTATCCTGGATACGGCTCTCAAGCACCTCGTAATCCGTCTCATCAAGAGGGCGTTCGCTGGAAGGGGCGGCGGGCGAACTGCTTCTCCGATCATGATTTCCCCTGAAAAAAAGAGACAAAACACCCCGCAGCAGCCGAAAAAAGAGACGGAGCGTCAAATAGGCAACAACAAAAAGAAAAATAAATTTCAGCATCGAATTAGCCTTTAGCGAGCACTTTTCTGAAGCGATCTTCAGTAACCCGGTAGCGGAATGCCTTGACTTTGTTGACAAGGATAACCGGGATCTCTCGCCCAAAACGCTCCAGCAGTTCCGGATCGGCTGAAATATCGATCTTCTCCAACTCAAACGGCACCGATTCCCTGACCTTCAGAAGAACTTCCATCGCCTGATCGCAGAGACAGCACTCCGGTTTTCCGTAAAGAGTCACCTGCGGGAGATTGAAGGTCATGACCTCACCTGCTCCCTCAAAAGAGGCTCACGGAGAATTTCAATCACAGCATCCAGAGAGAGGGTTGTCTGCTCTGAGGTGAGAAGATTCTTCAAAGAGTACAAACCGGTCGAGAGCTCCTCGGCGCCGACAAAGAGCGCGTATGCCGCCCTCATCCTGTTGGCTTCACGCATCTGCGCCTTCATGCTTCTCGACGCCAGATCGGTCTCTGTGCTGATTCCGGCCTTGCGCAGCCTCCATGCGATCTGCATGGCATGATCCTCCAGCTCCTGCTGCTGCGTGACAACACACACAAGCGGGCCCTGCGGGTTGAGTGTAGTAAAAAGCCCCTGTTTTTCCATGGTCATCAGCAGCCGCTCCATCCCGACGGCAAATCCGGCGGCAGGCAGATCCGAGGCGTTGCCAAGCTCACGGGCCAGCCCGTCGTAACGCCCTCCACCACCGATCGCATCCTGTGCGCCAAGTGCGGGGCTGGTCACCTCAAAGGCCGCATGAGAGTAGTAATCAAGACCCCGCACAAGCCGGTAGTCGATCTGATAGGATATGGAGCGCTCGGAGAGGTAGAAAAGCACTTTTTCAAACTCGGCAACCGCGGAAGCGCTGAGATAGTCGTAGAGTCTGGGTGCGCCGGCAACAAGCTCCTGCATCGCGGGATTCTTGGAGTCAAGGATCCTGAGCGGATTCTTTTCAAGCCGCTCTTTCGACGAATCGTCAAGCTGGTCGTGATAGGGCGCAAAATAGCTTTGAAGGGCACTCCGGTAACGAAGCCGGTCCTCCGTATCGCCCAGGGAGTTGATCCTGAGGCAGAGAGAGTGCACTCCGAGCGACTCGAAGAGCTGCATCATGAGCGTAATGACCTCGGCCACAGCAGCAGAAGAGGAGACGCCGAGAAGCTCGGCACCGAACTGCGAAAACTGGCGCTGCCGACCGGCCTGTGGGCGCTCCTTGCGGAAAAGTTCGCTGATATAGTAGAGCTTGTGAACCGGAGCGGAGGAGAGGATATTTTTCTGAAGCGCGGCTCTCATCACCCCTGCCGTCATCTCAGGACGCAGCGTTATGGAGCGGCCTTGCGGATCGGGCTGAAAAGAGAACATCTCCTTGCCGACGATATCGGTTGTGGAGCCGATCCCTCTCTGAAAAAGCTCGGTATACTCAAAAATCGGAGTTCTAATCTCGCTGAACCCGTAGAGTGCGGCAATAGAGTGAATGACCCCTTCCACATACTTCCACCGGGCCATCTCTTCAGGGAATATGTCCCGTGCGCCCTTGACTGCCTGATAGTGCGGCATAACGATTATAGTCCCCTCTTGTGATAATAGGTTAGATCTGGGGAAAATCCTTTTCCCCCTCCCTGAACAGCTCAAGCACCTCTTCAGGTGATGCAGCCAGAACAAGCCTGTCGCGAAGCTCATCGCGTCCGGCAAGTCTGGTAATGCGGCCAAGCAGCTTCAAATGCTCGGCAAGCATCTCCTCCGGAGTCGCCAGAAGAAAGATAAGGCGTACCGGCTCATTGTCGATCGAATCGAAATTGAGATCACTCTTCAGGGTTGCAAAAGCAAGTACCGGCTCAGTCACGGCATCTGTCTTGGCGTGAGGCAGAGCAATCTTTCTGCCGATACCGGTACTCATCTCCTGTTCGCGACGCAAAACATCCTCCTTCAACTTTCCGATATTGGTCACCCCCACATGGGCGGCAACCAGGGAAAGCATTTTTTCGATCACCTGCTGCTTTGTTGCAGGCTCTATATTCAAGGCTATGTGGTTCAGGGAGAGAAGGCCTTCGATTTTCATGATGATAATTCCTCGCGATTAATGGCCATGACAACTGAAGAGAGAACTCTGTTTGCGGGCGCTCTCTCTATGAATGGGGTAATATAAAAAACATCCTATCCTATCCATACCGCAGGAGGACGACCTGCCGCAGTCAGAAGTGAAGATGAAACGCCAGATAATAGATGAACGGAGAGACAAAAATAATGGTATCGAAACGATCGAGCACCCCTCCGTGGCCGGGTATGAGGCCCGAAGAGTCTTTTACCCCGGCATCCCGCTTGAACATCGACTCGACAAGATCACCTGCCGGGCTGCAAAGGCCTATCAGCACTCCCGTCAGAAGCGCAACTGAAAGCGGAAACTCGGGCACAAACCGGGCATAGATGGCCGCTGAGACGACGCTTCCCCCTAGACCGAAGAGAAAGCCCTCCCATGTTTTGTGGGGGCTGAGACGCTCAAAAAGCTTGCGGTGAATAAATCTTCCGCCGAGCGTGCTGCCACCGAAGTAGGCAAAAATATCGGCCGACCAGACACAGAGAAACAGCAGAAAAACCATAATCTCGCCCGTTCCGTCTGGCGAACCAAGACGGAGCCGCTGGAGTGAACCGAAAGAGAGATTGACGTAAAGCAGTCCGGGCAGGAGTGAGCCAAGGTTAAGCTGCGCAGAACCCTCCTTGGTGAAGAGTTCAATCAAAAGAAGCGCAATCATGAAGGCCAGAAGAAGCTCCCAAACCTCTGCAAAAGGAGCATAGAAATTCAGCTGCAAAAGCCCGGTTATCACAAGCGCGACCCACAGCGGTGGCGGGTTGGCCTTATGGCGGGCAAGGCGGTGGAACTCAAAGACAGCAAGGAGCGCCAGGAGGGAGAAAAATGCAAAAAAACAGATGCCGCCCAGCTTGATCATCCACAGGAGAAAGGGTATTCCAACAACCGCCACAAGGACGCGCTGGAGCAAATTGACGCTCAATAGTTTAGACATAAATCACTTTTTTACCAGCGGATAATCCCCCTGGCCGGCACTTCGATGCCCTGCGTTCCCGCTGAAGGCTTCTGACGAAAACCGCCGGAGGAGCACGCCGAAAAGGAGCAGTGTCGCGGCTACGATAACCCACCACCAGAGCGCATGGATAACCGTTTCTGTTGCAGAAGATTTCAGATCCTCTGCGCCCCTTGAAAAGACAAGAAGCAGCAGTGCGGTAAAATTGTTGGCGAAATGAACGGCAATAGGCACCCTCAAATCACCTGTTTTGCTGTAAATATAGCCAATATACCACCCGAGCAAAGCAAGAGGAAGCAGATTCGCCGCGCTCAAGTGAAAGAAGGCAAAAACAGCTCCTGTCAAAAGCACTGCCCGACCCGGAGAGATGGCGCGGGAGTAATTCTGCTGGATATATCCCCGGAAGAGCATCTCTTCTGTGAAGGCCGGTACAAGAGCGAAAACTGCGGCAACCGTCAGAAACTCCGGAGTCGAACGCACCAGGGCGAGCTGGCGGATAAATGAGTCCATCGCCGCCTGCTGCCGAACCACTTCAGCCCCGGCACCACCAAGAGCGGGCCAGAGATAGAGGTTCTGCAGTTCGCTGATAGAGTGCAGGAGCGGCTGCAGAAGAAAGACCCCAAGGATGGCAGGCAGAAACGCGAAGCGACCGGACTGCACCCCTATACCGAGAAACCCAAGACTCCGACGGGAAAAGGGATTGCGGCTTCGGGTGTGGCGGGCGGAAAGCAGAACAACCGGCAGGGCAAGCACAAGAAGCTGCCCGAAAACCTGAATGGAGCGAATTGAGGTAAGCATGGGTCCGGTTATATCGGAAGGCAGAGGGAGAGGGCGACTCCCGTTGCCACCAGCAACAAGAGAGAACAGCAGCGATCCGGCAAGCGGATAGAGCAGCATAATACCGACGAGAAAAAGCGTATTCGTCACAAAAGACGGTCGTTTTGCGGCAAAAGGGTCGGCGGAGGAAAAGTTCTGCATTGAGTCTGCCTTGTTACAATGAATCGTCGGGAATTTGATACCTTGACTTTATACGTTATCCTGAACCCCGAAACATCAGGACATATCAACAGATAGGCATTGGATTGGGAAAAAACAAGCGGAAATCTTCCGGGATATCCGACTGATAATAGCGCTCCCCTTCCAAAATGGCAAACATGCAACCGCCCAGCTTCCGGTATGAGAGCCCTTCCCCCTGTCACAGAAGGCCGCAGAGCATGATCAGAGTACTTTGTCTGCACAATGCCCGACACCGGGCAAGCTACCGATACAGGGTAGGGCAGTTCCTTCCCTACTGGAGGGAGTATGGCATCGATATGGAGGCCATCTGCATCTCCGGCAGAGAGTATATCAGCGTCCTGAAATATTTTTTCAGGTTTCAACACTATGACTTTATCCTGCTGCAGAAGAAAATCCTGCCGACCCTGCTCATCAAAAGAATCGCAAAAAAATCGCGCCTGGTGTACGATTTCGATGATGCCATCTACTGTAAAGAGAGCTTTCAATTGCAGTCCTGCAAGCCTGTTCGCACCTCTACCATCCGAAAGCTGACGTGCATACTCCAGCAGGCATCGCATGTTTTCGCAGGAAGCGGCGAACTTGTCAGCTATGCGGCGCAGTTCGCCGCCAGCGTCCACCTTGTCCCGACCGCCCTTGAACAACAGATTTCGGAAGCGGTCGTCCTGCCCCACTCAGAGCAAGTGACAATCGGCTGGATCGGCAACAATGTAAACCTTTTCTACCTCTCGATCATCGATGAGGCACTCCTCATCATGCAACAGCAATACCCCTCTGTCAGATTCGCCGTCATGTGCGCTAACCCGCCCGAAGGGTTCAAAACTCAATGGGAATTCACACCCTGGTCATCAGCGACGGAAAAATCATGGCTGCAATCTATCGATATTGGCATAATGCCCCTGACCGATGACGGGTGGTCAAGAGGGAAGTGCGCATTCAAACTCCTCCAATACATGGCCATGGCCAAACCGGTCGTTGCTTCGGACGTCGGTGCGAACACGACAGCAGTAAGTAACAGTGTTAACGGCTATCTCGCAAAAACTTCCGAAGAGTGGATTCAAGCCCTTGAGCGACTCATCACCGACAGGGAGAGACGCAACGCGATGGGCAGGGAGAGCCTCCGGATCTTCACTGAACAGTTTGAAAGACGCCGCATTCAGAAAAAAATTGCCGATATTCTGCATGATCCGGAGGAAGTAGCTGCTGACAAATCGACAATACCCGGGCAATCATGAATATTCTCTTTATCAACTCTTCACGGGGCAAATTCGACGGGGGGAATGAAAAATCCATTCTTCTTGCAGTCAAAGCCCTGAAAGAGCATAAAACCGTGCTTGCCTACCGTGATGAGCAGACAGGCGAACATTTCACCATAGAGAAATACAAGCTGCCGTTCCTCTTTGAAGGGGATCTCTACACCATCGCAAAACTGATTGGAATTGTCATAAAGCACCGGATCGAGGTAGTTATTCCCTCAACCCGCAAAGACTACGCCATTGCTGGCATTGTCAGCAGGGTGTGCTCCATACGCAATATCCTGTGGCTTGGCACCACGCTTGACCTTAGAAATAGGTGGATTTACAATCTTGTCTTTAACATGATGGCAGACGGCATCATCGTCAATGCCGAGAAAATCAGGGAGACGCTCCTCCGCTCAACCTTTATGCGCCCTGAACGCATAAAGGTTATCTACTATGGAGTGGATCCCGAACTCCTTGAGAGGAAGTCACTGGAGGAGTTCAGAAAACCATTCCCATTTCTGATCACTGCGTTGGGACGGATCGATAAAAACAAAGGATTTGACTTTCTGATCAGAAGTTTTGCTCGATTCCTGAAAGAGACCGGTGCCTCCGATGCAGGAGTTGTCATCATGGGATGCGGACAGCAACTTGAAGAGTTCAGGGGGCTCGCAGCAAGCCTCGGTGTGGCTGACCGGACTCTATTCACCGGCTATATCGAGAACCCTTTTCCCTGTCTTAAGCATAGCGACATATTCACCCTCACCTCCATTGTCGAGGGACTTTCCATCGCCCTGCTGGAAGCGATGTATCTTGGTGTTGCATCGGTCAGCACCTATGCTGGCGGAGTCGAGGAGGTTATCACCGACGGAGCCGGCGGATTTCTTCTTGACTACGGAGACGAAGAAAAGCTGGCGGCACTGCTCGCCAAACTCTACCAGAGCCCTGCATTAAGAGAAAAGATAGGAAAAGAGGCGTGCCGAACTGTCCGACCAATGTTCTCTCTTGAAAAACTGCAACACGAAATTGTCGATTTCTGTCAAAACCCGGTAATAACCCTTAACAAATCCGACAAGTAATCACCGAATAATACCAACGGAATGACCCCTCAAAAAAAGCCAAAGCGACCGCTCAGACAACGCTTTGCATTAACCCTCCAGTTTGTGTCAAAACGTCGGCACATGCGGTCGTTACCAGGAAACCCGCCCGAAAGCATCGCAATTCTTGCAAAGGAGCGCTATGGGGACTGCATTATGCTCACGCCGCTGATCGCAGAACTGCGAAGAGCCTATCCCGATCTCTCCATATACATTATCGCCTTCAACCGGATGATTTTCGAGTTTTTCACTACCGACCCGAATGTCACTGCCGTCTACCACACAAAAAAAAGTTATGGCCGCTACATCAAGAATGTTCTCCTGAAAAAATTCGATCTGCTTTTCAATCCCAAAGACCATCCATCCTCCAGTTTTCTTCTCCAGACGTTACTTATCAGGGCGCGATACAAGGTAAGCCACTTCAACAGCTATCACGAAGGCCTCTACGACCACCTCATCAAACTCGCACCAGATACCCATGAGTCTCTCAGAAATCTGGCGCTGCTCACTGTTCTTAATCCATCCGCACATCCACAGTGCATGCCTTATCTGCCGCCCATGCCGGTTTCGACTGAAACGGCGGCATTTCTGAAAACGGTTGAAGCCGACAAGTACATAGGCATCAACATCAGTGCAGGCCACAGCGGAGGTCACCGAACCGTCCGGCAATGGTCTGAGCTTATCGAAATGTTCCGCGACAAAACATTTGTCATCTTCTCCTCTCCCGATGATCTGGAAGAGAAGAGAGCGCTTGAACAGCTCCATACAAACATCTGTCAATCACCCGCAACTCGCAATCTCTATGAGGTCGGCGAGATTGTCAAAAAGCTTAAAATCCTCATCACACCCGATACCTCACTTGTCCATATTGCGTCATGCTTTAATACTCCCCTGATTGGCCTTTATCGGAAATCTCTTGTCGATCACTCCCAATTCGGCCCCTTGAGCGCGTTGCAGGAGTCAATACTTTCCCCTACCCCCAATGTCGTCGATATTGATACGCAGAGCATCGCCACGGCGCTCAGCAGAGTGCTGAAAACCCTCAACACTTAGTAACGATATGAATATTCTTCATTACAATACGTTCTCCGAATGGCGGGGTGGAGAGCAACAAGGACTTTACCTCATCCAAGGCCTTGGAAAACACCCTGTAATACAGTATAGCATGGGACTGCCGGGCCTTCCATTTCTGGAAAGAACCGCCCCTTTCGTAAAAGAGGCATATCCCGTTGCATCACGGGGAGAAATAAATCCTTCTGTGGTCTTGTCCCTGATTAACATCATCAAAAAAAACAAGATCGACATCGTTCACACCCATACAACCCATGCTCATTCCATCGCTCTTCAGGCAAAACATTTCTACAATAATTTTGTTCTGGTTGTCCACAGAAGGGTTGACTTTGCCATCAAAAATAACTCGCTGAGCCTATATAAATACAAATCAGAAAAGGTTGACATTATCGTTGTCGTGTCAGAATGCATCAAAAAAATACTTATTGGCTATGGGATTCCGGCTTCTAAAATTGAGCTGATATATGATGGGGTGGATTCCGAAAGACTTCGGGCAGACCCTATTATAACAAAGCGAACTATCCGCGCCCAGTACGGGATAGCCTCTGACACTCTTATCCTTGGCAATATTGCCGCTTTATCGGGAAGCAAAGATCACTACACACTTCTTTTAGCTCTTAGCGCCCTCGTGCAGGAGGGTTATCGATGTAAACTCTTTATTCTTGGTGATGGTGAGCAAAAAGAGCCTATCGTCTGTGAAATCAAACGACTTGGACTGGAAAACCACGTCATTATGCCTGGATTCCGATCCGATTTAGAAAATTTTATAAGCGCTTTTGATATTTATGTAAACTCCTCTCGAACTGAAGGGTTGGGAACTTCCATTATCGATGCCATGGCAAACGACATTCCTGTTGTAGCAACTCATGCGGGAGGCGTTCCGGAAATATTGGGCGATAATGAATTTGGTATCCTTGTGGAAAAAAGGAATCCTGCGGCTCTTGCTCAAGGAATAAAGCGCATGATTCAAGATCAATCACTTCGAAATCACTATCAACAAGCCGGGCGGGCAAGGGCGGAGCATTTCTGCGTTGAAACCATGGTAGAAAAAACATACAAGCTTTATAATAAGTACCGTACTAAAGGCTCATGCAGATCGCTTTCATAAACCTTATCGGTACATCAAAGTTCGGCGGTGGTGAGAAGTGGATGGTATCTGCCGCATTGCAGCTTGCCTCAAAGGGACATGATGTTCTTTTGATTGGCAGAGCCGGCTCAAAATTTACAGACTATGCTGCAAGTTTCGGGCTTGAGTGTCTGTGCATCACCAAATGGCAAAAAGCGACGGGACTTTATCTCCTTGCAATTGCCCGAAGGCTCTCCATGCAGAAAAACGAGATTCTCATCTGCAACCTCAATACCGATGTCCGATCAGCCGGGCTGGCTGCAAAAATGAGAGGAACGCCGGTGATCCTGGCCCGACATGGATCGCTCAACTACAGCAAAAAAAAATGGAGATACCGACTTTCTTCAAAGCATATTCTAAACGGGATAATCACCAACAACCAGACCGTCAAAAACATCTATGCCGGATACGGCTGGTTTGATGATCAATTTGTAAAGGTCATCAACAACGGGATCGTCATACCCGAAAAAATTGATCCGCATGATTTTGCCTCACGCTATACAGGCAAAAAAATCATTTACAGCGCCGGGAGACTGGCCGAGGTAAAAGGGTTCAACTTCCTGATCGAAGCGGCTTCCATACTAAAAAAAACAAGAGATGACCTGGTCTTTGTCATTTCTGGCGAGGGGAAGCTTGACTCGGAACTAAAACAGCAGGCAAAAGCGGCTGGCATAGAGGAGTCATTCGTCTTTCTGGGATTTACTGCCGATATTTACCCTTTTCTGAAAGGATGTGACCTCTTTGTTCTATCATCAATTCTCGAAGGCATGCCCAATGTGGTCATGGAAGCCATGGCAATGCAGAAACCGGTTGTGGCCACAGACGTCAATGGTGTCAGGGAGCTGATGATTGACGGGCGAACCGGCCTGATCGTTCCGCCAAAAGACCCTGAAGCACTCGCTGCTGCAATAGAGGGAATCATTGACAATCCGGAAACCCTCACGGAATTCGGATGGGCCGGATATGAACGGGTAAACCGGGAGTTTACGATGGCAGCGATGGGGGATAAGCTTGAACGCCACCTTAAGCAGATGCTTCGGGTGAAAAAGGACAATTGAACGTTTTATGAGTCTGACGATACTTTTGCTTTTCATCTGCGCCACCTCTCTCTTTGTGTACCGCATAAAACGGCATAGAAGGAGGGTTCTCAGACGCAACAGGGAAAACTGGTCAATCGGCATCTACGATGGGCCGACCCCCTTCACTCTCCATCCGAAAGAGGGAGTGATCAACCCGATAATGACCGCAGAAGATGTGACCGATGTCAAGGCCAGATTTGTTGCTGACCCGTTCATGATAGAGCACGACAATGAATTCCATCTGTTTTTTGAAGTCCTGAACAGCTCGAGAAACAAGGGCGAGATCGGTCATGCCCGAAGCAGCGACATGAAACGATGGACCTACAATAGCATTGTGCTCAGAGAGTGGTACCATCTCTCTTATCCCTATGTTTTCAGCCATGACGGGAGCCTCTTCATGATCCCTGAATGCCTGAAATCCAAAGAGATACGACTCTACAAAGCAGACCCCTTCCCTGTCAGATGGCGGCATGCCGCTACGCTTGTCAAGGGGAAGAACCGCTTTGCTCCGCTGAGCGATCCGTCGATCATTCAGCACAACGGCCGATGGTACCTCTTCGTTAACGCACGAAAACTCAACAACCTGCACCTTTTCTCTTCGGACACGCTCTTCGGCCCATGGAAAGAACACCCGAAAAGCCCCATCATCACCGCAAGCCTCAACTACTCCCGTCCCGGAGGCAGGATAGTGTCTCATGAAGGGTCACTCTACCGATTTTGTCAGGATGGCGTCCCGCACTACGGCAGCAAAGTCTGGGCGTTCAGGATTACCGAACTCTCTGCACTCTCGTTCAGTGAAGAGATTATCTCCGGCGGCCCTGTTGTAGAGGCAGGATCGGAGGGCTGGAACTGCATGGGAATGCATACCGTCGATCCACACCGGCAGAAAAACGGCCATTGGATTGCAATCGTTGACGGTCTGGAACACCGCAATCCGGCCTGAAAAACCGCAATTATTGCCATATTGCAGAACAACCAATCTGAGCATCATGAATAATCTGACACCCTCCAGCACTGTACAGAGGAAAATTGCCGTTATTGGACTTGGGTATGTCGGCCTTCCTCTGGCTGTCGAGTTCGCCAGGCACTACCCGGTCGCTGGATTCGACGTCAAGCTCACCAGAATCGAAGAGCTTCGTCAGGGCAGAGACTCGACGCTTGAAATAGATGCAGCTGTTCTTGCTGAACGCACTACCGATAATAATCCCCTTGAGGAGAGCTCTTCAGAAAAGGGGCTGTTCGTCACTAACAACATCAATGACCTTAAGGCTGCCAACTGCTATATCGTGACCGTGCCAACCCCGACGGACAAAAACAACCGTCCCGTCCTGACACCGCTCATCAAGGCAAGCGAAAGCGTCGGGCAGGTGCTTTCTCCCGGAGATATCGTCATCTATGAGTCAACGGTCTATCCTGGTGCAACCGAAGAGGATTGCGTTCCCGTCCTTGAACGCGTTTCAGGGCTCACCTGCAACAAGGATTTTTTCGTCGGATACTCGCCGGAACGCATCAACCCCGGTGACAAGGAGCATACGGTCACGAAAATCAAAAAAATCACTTCAGGCTCGACGCCCGAGGCTGCAGTCGTAATCGACCGGCTCTACGGCTCGATTATCGAGGCTGGCACGCACCTTGCGCCATCGATCAAAGTCGCCGAAGCTGCCAAGGTCATCGAAAACTCGCAGCGTGATATCAATATTGCCTTCGTTAACGAGCTCTCCCGAATCTTCAACCTCCTCGGCATTGATACGCTTGACGTACTGGCAGCAGCATCCACCAAATGGAACTTCCTGCCGTTCAAGCCTGGTCTGGTTGGAGGACACTGTATCGGTGTCGATCCCTATTACCTTGCGCAAAAAGCCCAGGAAGCAGGCTACCACCCGGAAATATTACTTGCCGGCCGACGCCTTAATAATAGTATGGGTGCCTATATCGCCGGACAGGTGGTCAAACTCCTCATAAAAAATAAAGTTGAGATAACGAGTGCCAAAATACTTGTGCTCGGTATAACCTTCAAGGAGAACTGCCCGGATATCCGCAACAGTAAAGTGATTGACGTGATCATGGAGTTACAGGATTACGGATGTACCGTTGACCTTACCGATCCGTGGGCTTCAGAAATTGAAGTCAGTGAAACCTATGGCTTGCCGCTGATTTCAATTCCGGACACCATCGAAAAAGGCTACTACCAAGCTATTGTTGCTGCTGTCGGCCATCGAGAGTTCACCTCGGTTGATCCGCGTCAATGGCTGGCGGCCGGGGGGATTGTCTACGACGTCAAGGGCATATTCGATAAATCCATTTCCAATGGCCGACTGTAATAGAAGCACCCCGTCACCCGGTCAATCAACTCATCTCTTATGGATAGACCTTTAGTCAGTGTTCTTATGCCGGTTTTCAATGGGGAGAAGTATCTCAATACGGCGATTGAGAGCATCCTCAACCAAAGCTACAGCCATTTCGAGTTTCTTATTCTTGATGACGGCTCCACTGACCAGAGCATCACTATCGTCAAGTCATACCGCGATAGCCGTATCAACCATATCATCTCTCCCCAAAACTGTGGAATTGAGAAAACACTGAACAAGGGGCTGGAGCTTGCACAGGGAGAGTACATCGCAAGAATGGACTGCGACGACATCAGCTATCCCAATCGGCTGGAGCGGCAGCTCTCATATATGGAGCAGCACCCTGACATCGGAGTGCTTGGTGCATCGATGCAGCTGCTGGAGAATCGCCGCAAGACCGGGATACGACGCTGGCCATCCACAGATGAGGAGATAAAAATACATCTGCTTTTTCAGAACCCGCTCTCTCACCCGGTAGTCATGATGAGAAAAGAGAGCATTGCTGAATTCCGCTACCCCGAAGAGTGCAAGTACGCAGAAGATTACCGCTTTTGGACAGTACTGGCTGATCACACAAACTTTGCAAATCTGCCGGACACGCTTCTTCACTACCGGGTGCATGAAGCTCAAATAACCGAAAAACAAGCCGCACTATCAAACACAGCCGCAAGAGCCGCCAGGCAGCATTACCTGAAGAGCCGATTTGAAAACATCACTGATGAAGAGCTGCTTGTTCATCACCAGTTAGCTGAACGTGACCGATACATTGAGCTGAAAAGCGCAAAGTTATGGATTGAAAAAATAGCCGAATTAAACCGGGCGAAAGGGTTTTTCCAGCAAGAGAAGCTGGTGCAGGTGCTGGCAATGATCTGGTGGAGATGCTGCAGAAATAACAGGACAACCGGACTGGGCACCTGGGGGATATACAGGTCATCGTATCTCAGCCGGGTGCCGCTCGACAGACCCCATCACGCCATGATCTACATGCTGCAATGGACCCTAAACTACACCCGTTTCAACAAGCGGCGATAGTCAGCAGTCAATCGCAACACCCGCTGCCGTTGCCTGACGGGAAGGTAAGATGCCCCTCCCCTTGTTACACCCGGGCCTGAAGAATGAATGACAGGAGATACCGAATGACGGATTTAAACGTGATTTTGCGTATCTGGCGGTTGAACGCACTATCGCGCTCGGCACCAGCTCCGGTAGTGACTCCATACCCTTTCATCAACATCGGCAAATGCAAGAGGATCATCTTCCGGAAACGGGAGTATCGATGCTCCTTGTAAAGCATATGATCACGCTTCACATAGTCAATCAGCAAATTCTTATTGACCACGTTCCGTACTGCCGGGGGGAGAGTAGAATGCAAGAGATTTTGCTCGACCCGACACTTCGCATAGAGCATGAGCCTTGCATTGCCAGACGAGTTCTCTTCATGTCTTCTCCAGACAGAGAGCGACTTGTCTCGATAAAAATAAATCCGATATCCTGCCAATACCACCCGCAGGTACAAGTCCCAGTCATCGTGAGGTGCCGACCAGGAATCAAAACCTCCGACTGCTGTCAAAACCGAACGATGAATTAGCGGTGTTGAAGAGTAAATGAAATTTTCAGCCGCCAGGTTTAATAGTGCACTTTCGGACGTGGCTTGCAGAAAAATACGCTTTTTATGTGCTCTTTTTTGATTTTCATGAACATCGTAATCTTCTGAGCCGGCAATATCGACTGTCGAAATAACCATGCAGGGTGCACCGGGAAACGGGATCATCGACAACTGCTCATGCAGCTTGTCCGAATACCAGAAATCATCCTGATCGAGAAATGCGATATAGTCACCGCTACATTTGCCGATCGCAAAGTTACGGGTCGCGGCCACCCCTTCGTTCTCTTTGGTGAAGACTCTGATTCTGGAATCATCGGGCAATCTGCTTCTGAATTGCTCACTTCCGCCGTCATTGACAAGAACAAGCTCATGAACCCGATAGCTTTGGTTCAGCACTGAAGCAACTGCCTGATCGAAATAAAAGAGATTTGGATTATAGACGGCAATGATTGCCGAAACGACTATCTCCCTGCGCTCCGCAGGGGCGCTCGTCATCACGAATCAACCCTGCCGACTCCCGATTCGGAACCCTTTCCTGCAAACTGGATATCATAGAGATGACGGTAGAGTCCGTCCTGCTGAAGAAGCTCCTCATGACTGCCCGATTCAACCGCCCTGCCACGCTCCATCACGATGATCCTGTCGGCATTCCTGACCGTAGAGAGCCGGTGTGCAACGACAAGCGCCGTCCGGTCAGCAAGCGCATGATCGATGGCATCCTGCACCACTTTTTCGGACTCGTTGTCGAGCGCACTGGTCGCCTCGTCGAAAACGAGAAGTTCCGGATTCTTCACCATCGCGCGGGCAATAGCAAGCCTCTGACGCTGCCCCCCAGAAAGCTGAACCCCCCGGTCTCCGATAAGCGTCTCGTACTTCTCCGGTTTTTCGTCGATGAACTGGTGAGCATTTGCCATTTTTGCAGCGGAGATAATCCGTTCAGAAGTTATCTCATCATGTGCCCCATAGGCGATATTTTCCCGGATGGTGTCATTAAACAGGATCACCTCCTGACTCACCACTCCGATCATGCGACGAAGCTGCTTGAAATCAAACTCGCGTATATCAGTCCCGTCAATGGTAATCCTTCCTGAATCAACGTCGTAAAAGCGAAGCAGCAGATCGACCGTTGTCGACTTTCCTGAACCGGACTGGCCGACAAGCGCGACCATTTCGCCTTTCTTGATTTCAAAAGAGACGTGATCGAGCACATTGGGCGCATCAGCTTCGCGGCTGTATTTGAAACAGACATTCTCAAAGCGGATATCGTGCGAAAAACCACCAATGGAGCGACTCCCATTGCTGATATCAGGCACCGTATCGAGCAGTTCGAAAAGCCGTTCGGCCGAAACCATCCCGACCTGCATCTGGCTGTTGACTTCACCGAACTTCTTGATCGGACCCATGGTTGAATAGAGGGTAAAGGCGAAAAGGATCAGCTCGGAAGAGGTCATCCTGCCCTCAAATACCTGCAGGCCGCCGAACCAGAGCACCAGGGCAATGGCAGCAACCAGCAGCGTCTCGTTCAGCGGCCCGATGATATTGCGGAGACGCGATATCCGGATATCGAGACGACGGAAATCGCGTGTAAATGCCTGAAACCGGTCGAGCTCGACATTTTCGAAGGCGCTCGACTTGATGACCTTGATACCGCTGAATTTCTCCTGCAAGACTGAATTCATGTCACCCATTCTTTGGCGAAAACTGGCGGCATGACCCTTGACCTGATCACCAATAAGACGAATAACAAAAAAAATCATCAGCGAAGTCACCGTAGCAAAAAGGGTGAGCTTCCAGCTTAAAATCAGCAGAACGGCAACATAGACAACAATCGAAAAGGGGTTCTGCAGAAAATTGACGAACGTGGACGTCACGGTATCGTTGACTGACTGCACATCATTATAGACCAGATTCATCAGATTGCCCACCCGGTTCTTGTTGAAGTAATCCAGGTGCATCTCAATGATATTGCGAAACACATCATCCCGGAGCTTCTTTGCTGTCTTGGTCTGAATCCTGAACATCAGCTGCCCGTTCAGATAGACGAAAATATTTTTCAGAGCAAAGGCGGCTATAAGAAAGAGGCAGATATTAAGCAGGGTTTGTTCTCTGGTCCCGGCATGAAATACCTGGGTAAACCTCTCGGTCACCGACGCCTTGAGCTTTTCGGTATCGACCCCCCTGAACTCAAGCGATGAAGAGCTGGCGCCTCGCTCCTCCTCCACTTTTGGCGAAACACCCCTGCCGGGCTTAAGCGGCGCCTCAATGGTCCTGTCACTGTTGAAAACCGCATTCAGCAAGGGGAGAACGGAATAGATGGAGACCACACCAAGCAGCGAGGTAACGATACTGACAACGATAACAAGCGTAATCTGTCCTTTTGAAGGGAGGAGGTATCGAACAACACGGAGAAATAGTTTCATAAAAAAGCTTTTTTTGCACAAACCCTCTATCGCAAGCAATCTAAGGTTTCAGAGCCATCTTTACAATAAAGAGCGCCTTCACCCATCTTGAGAAAAAGGGGATGCGCATGAGACACGAATAAACTGCCACTGAACACTCCCTCTCTCCGCGGTAAAAGGGATTTGTTATATTTGCTGGAAACCATTGAAATTAACAGGCATGAAACGAGCACTCATTACCGGTATCACCGGCCAGGACGGATCCTATCTGACAGAACTCCTCCTGGAAAAAGGGTATGAAGTTCACGGGATCATCCGTCGATCAAGCTCAATCAATACCGACCGCATAGACCATCTCTACAAGGATCCGCATGTCCATGGCGTTAAGCTCTTTCTTCATTATGGAGATCTTTCCGACAGCAGCAGCATCAGCCGACTTGTAGCATCCATCCGGCCCGATGAAATCTATAACCTTGGCGCACAGAGTCACGTCAGGGTAAGCTTTGATATTCCCGAATATACCGGTGATGTCGACGGACTCGGATCTTTGCGAATTCTTGATGCCATCAGGGAATCCGGAATCAAAACCAAATTTTACCAGGCCTCAAGCAGTGAACTCTACGGACTGGTTCAGGAGACTCCACAGCGTGAGACCACGCCATTTTACCCCCGCTCTCCCTATGCCGTAGCAAAACTCTACGCATACTGGATAACCGTCAATTATCGTGAGAGCTACAACCTTTTCGCCTGTAACGGCATTCTCTTTAACCATGAGTCCCCTCGGCGCGGAGAGACCTTCGTCACCCGCAAAATCACCCGCGGCCTTGCTCGTATTTTAACAGGAAAAGATGAGTGCCTGTACCTTGGCAACCTGAATGCCAGGCGAGACTGGGGTTACGCAAAGGATTATGCTGAAGGGATGTGGATGATGCTTCAGGAAGAGCGGCCAGACGACTACGTTCTTGCCACAGGAGAGACGCATTCCGTCAAAGAGTTTGTTGAAGCCTGTTTAAAAATCGCAGGCATCAATCTCCAATGGGAAGGCCGGGAGCTCGATGAAATCGGAGTGGATCGCCATACAGGGAAGACCATCATTCGAATAGACCCCAAATATTTCAGACCCGCTTTATGTCAACAGAGATGTCGTTTTTTTTTGAAAAAAAACATTCACTTTTCGGCCGGGTTCAGCACCACTTCCCGGTTAATCTCCCACGTTCTTGCAGGCCTTGCTCCCCAGCGCTCCGGATTGAGCTCTCGGGCTCG
>CAIJVD010000022.1 GCA_903824045.1 uncultured Chlorobiaceae bacterium | reverse complement strand
TTCAACACGAAGGATGTCAGCACCGCGAACCTGGTGACGGTCACCAGCGTAAGCCTGAGCAACGGCACCGGTCTGGCAAGCAACTACAGCCTCGCATCGGGCGAGACGGTGAGTGCGCATATCACGCCGAAAGCGTTGAGTATAAGCCGAATCACGGCAGACAGCAAGGTGTATGATGGCACTGCGTATGCAACGGTTAATACTGATGGCGTTATCAAGAGCGGTTTGGTCGCAGGAGATGAACTGAGTGTATCAGCAACAGGCTTGTTCGATGACAAGAATGCTGCCAACGCCAAGAGGGTGAGCTTGACGAGCAGCTATAGCGGTGCGGAGGTCAGCAACTACAGCATCAGCGGTCAGATGAACACGATGGCCTCAATTACACCCGCGTCACTTACTGTTGCCGCCAATAACGACAGCAAAATTTACAATGGGGTGGCGTATAGCGGAGGTAATGGGGTCACCTATTCAGGTTTTGTTCACGGTGAAACACGTGATGAACTGGGCGGAATACTTGCATATGACAGCACGTCACAGAGCGCGCTGAATGTCGGCAGTTATGCAATCACACCTGGTGGTTACACATCAGGTAACTATCATATTACCTACATCAACGGAACGCTGACCATCACGCCAAAGACGGTTGCTCTCTCGGCAAGCAAAACGTATGACGGCGCAACGGATTTGACCGGAGCAGTGACGATAGTGACCGGGGTCGGTATCGAGACGCTGACCTATACGAACGCTGTTGCCAGTGACGCCAATGTTGATACAGCCAACAAGAGGATCAGCACGATAGCGCTTGCTGATGGTTCAGGTATGGCAAGCAACTACCAGCTGCCGACTATAGGCAGTGAGACTGCCCCGCTGACGATTACGCCCAAGACGGTTGCCCTCTCTGCCAGCAAAACCTATGACGGCACAACAGACTTGAGCGGAGCCGTTACGATTGAGACCGGGGTCGGCACACAGACGCTGACCTACTCGAATGCTGTGGCGAGTGATGCCAATGTTGCTACAGCCAGCAAGAAGATCAGCTCGATAATGCTTGCCGATGGATCAGGGCTGGCAAGCAACTACCAGCTACCGCAACTGACCAGTGAGAGTGCGCCAGTGACGATCACGCCTAAGACGGTTGTGCTTTCGGCTAGCAAAACCTACGACAGCACAACCGATTTGACCGGAGCAGTAACGATAGTAACGGGAGTTGGTACCCAGACGCTGACCTACACTGGTGCCACTGCCAGTGACGCTAATGTTGCCACTGCAAGCAAGACGATCCGCACGATAGCGCTTGCCGATGGATCAGGTCTGGCGAGTAACTACCAGTTGCCGCAACTGACGAGTGAGACGGTTCCAGTGACGATAACGCCAAAGACGGTGATGCTCTCGGCAAGCAAAACCTATGATGGTACAACGGATTTGACCGGTGATGTGGCGATTATGACGGGAGTTGGCACACAGACACTGAGCTACCGAAATGCACAGTCGAGTGATGCCAATGTTGCTGTATCGGAGAAGCAGATCAGCTCAATAACTCTTGTTGATGGAAGCAATGGAGGGCTGGCAAGCAACTACCAGCTGCCGCCGTTGAGCGGAAACAGTGCTCCCGTGACCATCAATCCAGCTCCTTTGAAGGTGACAGCAAATAATCAAAGCGGGCTTGATGGTTCAGTAAAAAGTGAGAGCAGTTCGGCGAGCACCGGTACGGCAGAAAGCACCAGCACAGCCTCGACCGCAAGCACCGCAACAGGAAGCGGAGAGAGCAGTTCTGCGGCCAGTTCCTCGTCAGAGAGCAGCGGTACAGCCACTACGGCAACCACAGCAAGCACTGCAACCGGGGGCGGAGAGAGCAGTTCGTCAGCCAGCAGCGCATCTTCAGCAGGAAGCACCGCCAAAGCAACGGATGGAAGCTCTTCCGGAGCTACAGCAAAATCTGGCGCCACCGCTAAATCGCCTGCAAGCGCAGACAAAGGAGTGCAACGGGATGCCGGTTCAATGCGCCCGAACTTCCCTGGAGCAATGTCCGGTGCAATGCCAGGCGGTATGGCAAGTGCCATGCCGGGAGCCGCATTCAGTTTCGGGCTGCCTGAGCAGGGAGGAACTGCCCTTGCTGCTCAAAAAGCGGCCAGTTCGAATGAAGTCACTCTTTCGGACGCAGGCTCTCGGCCTGCAAAGCAGCGGAACGCATCCGCCGCAAGGAAATCGAACGGGGGTGAGGCGCCTACAGATCCACTTGGCTTCGGAACCTTTGGCAGTCTGGGCTTTTTAGCTCTCTACTCCTTCTCGATGATGAACAGCAAGAGTTAGCTTGAAGAGGTCTACCTGTCAGATCACCATCCCCCGGATATGATTGCTACGGAATTAGTGGGCGCAAATAATATATTTCATCTGTTATCGGCGAAAATTACAATACTGTAGCGGAACAATACCCGGTGAAGCCTATCAATCGCGTAGCCTCAATACTTTTCATATTCCTTCTCCTGATGCTACCGGGAAGGGCTTGCCTCAGTGGTGCCGAAAGGGACGGGGAGTCCAGGCCCGGTTCGCAGGCCGGAACGGTTGCTCTCAAAAGCCCCGTGCAGTTCAGTGCGCAGGACTCGGTTGTCTACAATCTGGATCGCAAGACCATGGAGCTTCGGGGGAGAGCCCGGATCGATCATGATGGTACTATCGTCCGGGCGCCAGAGATTGATATTGAGCTTGACAAGTCGTTGTTGCGTGCCACCGGAACGCCTTCGTCCCCCGGCCGGCCAGCTGAACAGGCCTTTTTCAGCGACAGGCAGGGGAGTTTCACTGCTGACGCCATCGCTTACAATATCCGCACCAAGAGGGGTGAAACCGCCAATGTTTCATCCTCCACGCCGCCAGTGACATTCACGGGAGCAACAGTTTCAAGGATGGAGAACGGGGAGCTCTCCATCACGGACGGCACCTTCACCACCTGTGAGCTCGAGGATCCCCACTACTGGTTTTCGGCATCCCGGATGACCATCATTCCCGGGAAAAAAGTGACGGCATCACCCTTTGTCATGTATCTCCATCCGGAGATATTTTCAAGGCGCCTTCCGGCCATTCCGGTGCTTTTTCTTCCCTATATGGAGTTTCCGCTGCAAGAGGCACGTTCCTCCGGCCTGCTCTCTCCGGGTGTTGGCAGGGATAGCGAACGGAGCTTCTATCTGTCGCATCTCGGCTATTTCTGGGCTCCGAGCGATAACCTCGATCTTCGCCTTGAGGGAGATATTTCGGTCAATGGCAGCTTGCGGCTTGCCGATCGGGCCCGCTATACGAAATCGGGTGAGGTGAAGGGTGAGATTACCGGCGAGTACAGAAGCTATCCCGCCGGCCGCGACTGGAACGCGAGCATGGTTCATAATCAGGTTTTGGATTCGACGGCAAGGGTTGACGTTAACGCCAGGTTACAGGGGGGTGACCGCCCCTATGAATTGAGCACCATCAATCAGGCGACAATACTCTCCGAACAGGCAAATTCTCGCGCCTCCTTCGCCAAAACCTTCAATGATGAGAACGCCGTCTCGGCAATGTTCTACAGCAGGTCGGAAGATCTTCGTAACCGCAATTCGGTTTCATCTGCCGGAGTGTCGTTGTATCAGAACCGATTCTACCCGTTCCGTTCGGATTCTGGCGGTGAAAAGGATGACTGGAGACGGGACCTTTCCTTTACCGGGGGAGCCTCGGTGACTGGCGATTTTTCGGACATCGAGAGTCTCCACTCCTCCGCCTGGTCAGCCGGCGCGGATGTTGAGATCGGCTACTACCGCGAGTTTTCGGCTCAGAGCAGGGCGCTCTTCACCCAAGGCGTAGCCCTGCAGCGCTACGATAGGGTGCCGGGGATTTATGAGAGTGCACCCGGCGGCACGAGCCTCACCCTGCCCCTGAGGATGCAGTCGACACTTTTCAGCCATTTCAATCTCAATTCCGTCCTGACTTTCATTAATTATCGGGATATGGCCGATTCGGGCGGGGGATTGTCAACGACCGTTTTTTCGGCGGACGGCTCGACCAGGCTCTACGGCACCGTTGAGACCGGCTTTCTCGACCGGCTTTTTGGCCTCAAGGCAGTGCGCCATACCTTCATTCCAACCCTCAGCTATACCTGGAACCCCTCCTTTGCTGCTCCCGCCAGCGATGCCTACCGCCATCTCTATGACTGGACCGGCCAGATGGCCTACAACAGCGTCGAGATGGCTCGTGCCGCCGGACTGCCTGAGGGGCAGAAAACCCTTGCCGTCACGCTGAAGAACCTCTTTCAGGGGAAAATCAGGGATTCGGCTGCTTCGGGTCTCTATGAGGCGACCCCTGCGGAGCACTCCCTGCAACTGCTCTCACTCTCGGCTTCGACAGGGTATAATTTTGCTGCTGAGCAGTTGAAGATGCAGCCGCTGACGATGATGGCGTCAAGCAACGCCCTGTCGGAAAACCTTCTTTTCAGTGCAGGGGCGATGTATGATTTTTACGGGTATGACCCTTCCAGCGGCAACCGGGTCAACCGGTGGAACAGTGAGGACGGTAACGCTCTCCTGCGCTTCGTCAAGGGGTTCCTGAATATGAGCGTAAGCCTGCAGGGCAGCGGCGAGGCACTCTCCACCCCATCGGAGGTCGCGCTGCCTTATCCTCTGGTTGCCGGCCAGATGGTGAACCGTGACCGCCTGGCTGTCGGGGGGTTCAGCGAAGTCGATTACCGCCAGCCGTGGCAGATGCAAATCTCCCTGTTCCTCCAATCCGACAAGAGCAATCCGCTTCAGCCAGATAAAAGCGCGCTGGTCAATACCTCGCTCAGGGCGGGACTCTCTCAGGAGTGGCAGCTTGTGGTCAACACGGGATATGATCTTTATCGCGGAGAGGTGGCCTTTCCCATGCTGCAGCTCCATCGCAATCTTCATTGCTGGCAGGTGAGCTTTCAGTGGGTACCTTCGGGGGCCTACAAGAGCTACGCAATCCAGATCGGCCTGAGTGCGCCGAAGCTGCAGGACATCCATTTCAGGCAGTCCCAGCGGCTCGGCGGCGGGTGAGGGTTGTCAGCAGCAAGGGGCGTCGATTCCGTCGAGGATCATCGACAGCCTTTTGTTGAAGGCCTCATGAGCGTCGTGATGGATGCAGTGTGCCGCGTTCTGGATGATATAGGCGCCAGCCTGCGGAAGCAACTCCTGGAATTCGGGGATTATTTTGCCGGGAGGAAGCGCGCTGTCGTCGGCTCCCCAGACGAGAAAAGCGGGCCCGGTGTAGTTGCAGGGTTTTTCGATATGGTCGAGTCGGAAATCAAGGGGGCGCCTTGACGGGGAGAGGTAGGACCACTGGGCGCCTTTGTCGAGAAGCGGCTGGGTGAACTGGTTGACCAGCGCTGCATCAACCTTGCTCTGGTTATGGTAGGTCGGCGCGAGGCCCTGGCCGACAGCCGCAGGGTTTGCGAAGGCCGAAAAGAGCATCTCTCCGATAAGCGGGGAGCCAACCAGTCCGAAAAAGAGACTTGTCATTCCCTCCATCGTGTCACCGAAGAGTCCGGATGGGTTGGCAAGGATGAGCGCCTTGACGCTGTCGGGCCGGTGGTGGGCGAAAAAGATACCGCTTGCCGCTCCCATGGAGTGGCCGACAATAATGATCTTGTCGAGTTTTTTCAGCTGCATGAACGCCTCAATCTGCGTGGCAAAGAGTTCAAGGCTGTATCGCACGTTGGGTTTCTGTGATTTCCCGAAGCCGATAAGGTCCATCGCATAGATCTTGTGCTTGTGGGCAAACTCCGGAATGTTCAGATTCCAGTGCTCGATCATGCCGCCGTAGCCATGCAGAAAAAGAAGCGGTGTGGTTGTCTTGCTCCCTTGTCCGCACTCCTGGTAACGGATGATGGCCTCCTGGTCGGGG
The DNA here is from genome assembly GCA_903824045.1 of uncultured Chlorobiaceae bacterium. GTDB lineage: Bacteria > Bacteroidota > Chlorobiia > Chlorobiales > Chlorobiaceae > Chlorobium. The sequence continues at coordinate 7,195 of CAIJVD010000022.1, read as the reverse complement.
GCGAACTGCCAGCGGAAATGATGATCTTTCATGTTGCTCGGCTTCCGGTGAAAACGGTGAAATCCTTCAAGAGGTTAAAACTTATAAAGTAATATACCGGTTATGAGGCAATATTAAAGATATTGGTTACTATTATGGTCAAGGTCGAATTTAATCCTGTTTAACAGAATTTTTCAAAGATATGCTGCAGGTTTCAAGGAAATTTGAGTACGGACTTCATGCTGTGACCTACCTCTCGACGAGGGGAGGGGACCGGGTTGTGACCGTCAAGGAGATGGCTCATGACCTGGGCGTATCCCAGGAATTTCTCTCCAAGGCTATGCAGAGCCTCAAAAGGGCTGGCATAGCAACCTCTGTGCAGGGCGTAAAAGGCGGCTATCTGCTTGGCCGGACGCCCGAGAAGATCACAGTTTCCGACATTGCCATCGCCATTGAGGGAACGCCGCATCTCACCCGCTGCGCCAAGAAGGTCAGCAGCTGTGAACTCAGCACCTCATGCCACCACAAGGACTATATGGCTACGCTGCAGCAGAGAATCAACGATCTGATGGCTTCGACGACCATCGACTCGCTCCTCCCGTAGATGGAGGGGTGAGGGTTCCTGTGGAAAATGTTTTTTCGTGCGCCACATTCTTCGTTTATTGTCTGCATCTCTCAATGCGACTCTTCGCGGAAGGATTTCCTGCCTGACTACTAATGTACAAGATGACATCGCATCATGACCACTCTTAGGCTCAAGGATTCGGCTGAGGCTGAAACGAGCCTGCCGGATATCGTTCTCAAGGGAATAACCACCCACAATCTCCGCAATATATCGGTCTCCATTCCTCGCAACCGGTTTGTCGTGCTGACGGGTGTCAGCGGATCGGGCAAGTCGAGTCTGGCTTTCGATACGCTCTATGCCGAAGGGCACCGTCGCTATGTGGAATCGCTCTCCGCCTATGTGCGGCAGTTTCTCGAGCGCATGCCCCGTCCGGATATCGAGAGCGTTGAGGGAATCGCACCGGCCATAGCCATCGAGCAGAAGCCCATCCCCAAAAACCCGCGATCCACGGTCGGTACTGTATCGGAGATCTATGACTATCTCCGGCTGCTCTATGCCCGCATCGGCAAGATCTACTCGCGTGACACCAACGAGCTTGTCCTGAAGCACACCCCCGATGACGTGAGCCTGCAGGCCGGTTTTCTTGAGGATGGCACCCGGTTTTATGCAGGATTTTATTTTCCTGTCCATCAGGATTCCGGCCATCATACCTGCTCTGTTGAGGATGAGATTGCCAATCTGCTGAAAAAAGGTTTTTTTAGGGTTGTTGCCGGAGAGGAGACTCTGGATCTGAACGATTCCGCAGCTTGCAAAAGGGTTGCCCGGATGACTGCTTCCGAACGAGGCGAGCTCCTGGTGCTGGTCGACCGATTTATTGCCAAACGGGACGAAAAGCTCTTCAGCCGTGTTTCGCAGGCGGCTGAAAGCTGTTTCAACGAGTCGGGAGGACATGCAGTCCTGAAGGTGAGCGGGGGGAAGAGCTACCTCTTCAGCGACCGGCTTGAGCTCAATGGAATCGAGTACCAGGATCCATCACCCCAGCTTTTTGCCTTCAACTCTCCGATCGGGGCCTGCACCGCCTGCCAGGGCTTCGGCCGCATTGCCGGCATTGATGAGGATGCCGTTGTGCCCGATAGGTCGCTTACCCTGGCCGAGGGCGCCATTGCATGCTGGAACTCCGAAAAGTATCGCTGGAATCTTCGCCAGCTTCTGGATGTTGCTCCGTCGGTGGGCATTCCCCTGGATGTGCCCTATGAGAAGCTCTCCCAGGTGCACAAGGATATTCTCTGGAAGGGTCTCGGGGACGATCGTTTCAAGGGAATCCGGCCTTTTTTTGCCGAAATTGAGAAGGATGCCGGCTACAAGATGCACTATCGGGTTTTTCTGAGCCGTTACCGCGGTTATGCAACCTGCCAGGAGTGCGAAGGGAGCCGTCTCAATCCTGATGCACGCCTTGTGCGGGTGTCGGGGTGCAATATTGGCGAGGTCACCCGGATGAATATTTCCGAGGCCTCCCGGTTTTTCCAGAATCTCGATATTTCGCCCTTCGACCGCAAGGTGGCCGAAGCGATTCTGCAGGAGATCATCAAGCGGATTGGCTATCTTCTCGACGTGGGGCTGAACTACCTTACGCTCGACCGCCTGACCCATACGCTCAGCGGCGGTGAGTTTCAGCGTATCAATCTTTCGACATCCCTCGGCTCTCCGCTTGTCGGGGCGATCTACATTCTCGATGAACCGAGCATAGGGCTTCACCAGAGCGACTCTCAGCGCCTGATCACCCTTTTGAGGCGGCTGCGCGATCTTGGCAATACGGTGGTTGTTGTCGAGCATGACCGTGAAATTATCGAGGCGGCAGATGAGGTGATCGATCTCGGTCCCTTTGCCGGACGCCTCGGCGGCGAGGTTGTCTTTCATGGTTCGATAGAGGAGATGAGGCGCTCTGGCAGCTCCTTGACGGCTCTCTATCTCAACGGCACAAAGCGCATTCCGGTGCCCGCAGTTCACCGCCAGCCTGATTTTGCCACCTGCATCGAGATCACCGGCGCCCTGCAGAACAACCTGAAGAACATCGATGTGAAGTTCCCGCTCGGCGTCATGACCTGTGTGACGGGAGTGAGCGGCTCGGGCAAGTCGACCCTGGTCAACGACATTCTCAACAAGGGAATCCTCAAGGAGAAGGTCGGGCTCAAGGAGAAGGTGGGCACTCATCGCTCAATTTCAGGCACATGGATGATCGACCGTGTCGAGCATGTCGACCAGTCGCCCATCGGAAAATCGAGCCGGAGCAACCCGGTGACCTATTTGAAGATCTTCGATGACATCCGCACCCTTTTCTCCCAGACCAGGGAGGCCCGCGCGAGGGGGTGGAAGGCCGGCTACTTCTCGTTCAATATTCCCGGAGGCCGCTGCGAGACCTGCGCCGGCGAGGGGAGCGTGCATATAGAGATGCAGTTTCTTGCCGACATTGAGGCGGTCTGCGAGGATTGCGGAGGGCTGCGCTACCGGCAGGAGACCCTTGAGGTGAAGTACCGCGACCGCTCTATCGCCGAAGTGCTCGAGATGACCGTCGAGGAGGCCTCAGGCTTTTTTGCCGACGAAAAGGGGATTGCAAAGAAGCTTATGGTGCTCGACGAGGTTGGTCTTGGCTATATCCGGCTTGGTCAGTCTTCCAGCACGCTTTCCGGCGGGGAGGCGCAGCGTCTCAAGCTGGCGAGCTTCATCGCCCGTGCCGATGTGGAGCACACACTTTTTATTTTCGACGAGCCGACGACAGGCCTTCATTTCGAGGATATCAACAAGCTGATTGGCTGCTTCAACAAGCTGCTTGAACAGCAGAACACGCTGGTAGTCATAGAGCACAACCCCGATATCATCCTTCAGGCCGACTGGGTCATCGATCTCGGGCCGGGAGCTGGCGATAAAGGTGGCAGCATTGTTGCCGAAGGGACGCCGGAAGAGATTGCCCTCATGGATCACTCACTGACCGGTCGCTGCCTCCGCCCTTCGCTTTCGCAATGAGCTTGATTTAATCCCTCGCCAGATCGTCCTCCAGCGCACCGCCGTGCAGCCTGATGTGCGGGAAGTGCGACTGCGAGGTCTTTTCCACCCAGAGTTCCGCCCCTTTTCTGAACTCGCTCTCGTTGGCGGTTGATGAGATGCGGTTTCCGGCAAGTGCGGTGATCTCCTCAAGAAGCACAGCATTCTCGCGGTCCCGGCTGGTGGCGGTGTCGTCCCGCATTTTCGAGCGAATGCTCTCCAGTTTTTCCATGGTGACTTTGCCGATGACGGAGTAGTGCTCCTGATCCATTCTCTCTTTCATGAAGGTCCTCGTTGTTTTTTCGTTTCTCCGTTCCAAACAAAGAAACTGTTTGGAGTGAAATGGAATTTTTTTATTATTGAGAGAGACTTTTAGCACTCTTTAGCTTTGAGTGCTAAAAAATCAGAAGGCATTATGTGAACCATTAGTATCGTACTATTAATTCGAAACCCAAACAAGAGAAGACAATGAACTTGAAACCTTTAGCTGATCGGGTTATTGTTAAGCCTGCAGCGGCAGAAGAGAAAACGAAGGGTGGCCTTTACATCCCTGACACCGGAAAGGAAAAACCGCAGTACGGCGAAGTCGTTGCCGTTGGAGCGGGAAAAGTTGCCGATAGCGGTCAGCTGCTTGAAATGCAGGTCAAGGTCGGAAACAAAGTGCTGTATGGCAAATATTCCGGTACCGAAGTGAGCGTCGAGGGTGAGGACTACCTCATCATGCGCGAGTCGGACATCTTTGCGATTCTTTAAAAGTTACCAACAATTTAATAAACCTTACTGGAGGAACGCTTTACAATGAGTGCTAAAGAGATTCTTTTTGATACCGAAGCCAGAGCCAAAATCAAGGTTGGCGTCGACAAGCTGGCTAATGCCGTTAAAGTAACCCTCGGACCTGCCGGGCGTAACGTGCTGATCGACAAAAAATTTGGTGCACCGACCTCTACCAAGGACGGCGTCACCGTTGCAAAAGAGATCGAACTTGCTGACTCCATCGAGAACATGGGTGCGCAGATGGTTCGCGAAGTTGCTTCCAAAACCAGCGATGTTGCCGGTGACGGAACAACAACAGCAACTGTTCTTGCCCAGGCCATCTACCGTGAAGGTCTGAAGAACGTTACGGCAGGTGCACGCCCGATCGACCTCAAAAGAGGCATCGACCGCGCTGTTAAAGAGGTTGTTCAGGAGCTGAGAAACATCAGCCGCTCAATCTCCGGCAAAAAAGAGATCGCCCAGGTCGGCACCATCTCTGCCAACAACGATCCTGAAATCGGCGAGCTGATTGCCGAGGCCATGGACAAGGTCGGCAAAGACGGCGTCATCACCGTTGAAGAGGCAAAAGGCATGGAGACCGAGCTCAAGGTTGTTGAGGGCATGCAGTTCGACCGCGGCTACCTCTCGCCTTACTTCGTGACCAATTCCGAAACCATGGAAGCCGAGCTCGAAGATCCGCTGATCCTGATTCACGACAAGAAGATCAGCAACATGAAGGAGCTGCTTCCGATTCTTGAGAAATCCGCTCAGTCCGGTCGTCCTCTGCTCATCATCTCCGAGGATATCGAAGGCGAGGCTCTTGCAACGCTTGTTGTCAACAAGCTACGCGGAACCCTGCGTGTATGTGCGGTCAAGGCTCCTGGCTTTGGCGATCGCCGCAAGGCAATGCTTGAAGATATCGCCATTCTTACCGGCGGTACCGTCATCTCCGAAGAGAAGGGCTACAAGCTCGAGAACGCTACGATCAACTACCTCGGATCTGCCGCTCGCGTCACCATCGACAAAGATAACAGCATCATCGTCGAAGGCAAAGGCACCCCTGAAGAGATCAAGGCCCGCATCAACGAAATCAAAGGCCAGATTGAAAAATCAACCTCTGATTACGACACCGAAAAGCTGCAGGAACGTCTTGCAAAGCTCTCCGGCGGTGTTGCCGTTCTCAATATCGGCGCTTCTACCGAAGTTGAGCTGAAAGAGAAAAAGGCACGTGTCGAAGATGCTCTGCACGCCACCCGCGCTGCAGTGCAGGAAGGCATTGTTGTCGGTGGCGGCGTAGCCCTGATCCGCGCGATCAAGGGTCTCGACCGAGCTGTCGCAGACAATGAAGACCAGAAAACAGGTATCGAAATCGTCCGCCGCGCGCTCGAAGAGCCGCTCCGCCAGATTGTGGCAAACACCGGCACCACCGATGGCGCCGTTGTTCTGGAGAGAGTCAAGGCAGGTACAGGCGATTTTGGTTTCAATGCCAGAACAGAACAGTACGAAAACCTGGTAGAAGCAGGTGTGGTCGATCCAACCAAGGTAACCAGAAGCGCTCTTGAGAACGCCGCATCGGTTGCAGGTATCCTTTTGACCACCGAAGCTGCCATTACCGACGTCAAGGAAGAGAAGTCCGACATGCCGGCAATGCCTCCGGGCGGAATGGGTGGTATGGGCGGCATGTACTGACCCCTCCCTCTTTCCATTACACCCAATAAAAAAGTCATCCCGATTCTGTCGGGATGGCTTTTTTTATGGTCTGCCCGGCATGGGCATATTGGGGTGCGTTTTTGAGGAGTTAGTATACTTAGTTGTGAACGTCCCCTTCTCGTCCCCTTCTCGTCCCCTTCGCAGTTGTGAACGTCCCCTTAATAGGGTGGGTGATTCCTTAAAATGTAAATCTCCGCATGGCTCGAATAAGGAACTTGTTTGTTTTTACAGGAGCGCCAGAGCTCATATACGGAGGAGAGCTTTTGACGGTAAGGTTATATGCATTGCTTGCCGTTGACTGGGATGAACTCCAGAAAACCTTTAGAACCCCCGGCGGCACAATATAGTCTCGAGCAATATAAAGCTTGGCCAGCTCGTCCTTGCTCGGCAAGAACCAGTCATTGAAGTTGCCAGTCGTATAGCTCCGGCATTTCAGGGCAGCGCTGGTGGTGGAATTCGTGGCCGCTATAATCATCTTACTGTTCGTCATGCCAACAGGCTCCACGCTGGGGTCTTCAATCGCCGCGGTAGATGTGGCAATAAATGTGTTGCGATAAGCAGTGACACTCCATTGATCTGCTGAGAGGTCCACTGCACTGACGATATAGCCGATACCCGTGTTAGTATCGACCTCCACAACGATGCCTCCACCATAGTTGTCACCCATAGCGACCGTGCTTGTCAGAGCAAAATCAACCCCTGTCGCCACGCCCGGAGTGGTTGCCTGAAGGGTGTTCGCTCCAATGGTGCCACCAAGCTTCCACCCGACGGTCGAATCAGTAAACCCAACTGTCGCCACACCATTCGCATCGGTTTGTACTGTAATGGTCGATCCGGCGCCTGTGGCGGGTTGCAGCGTTCCCGTTTGTATTCCGGCTCCCGACCCTACCGTAAAGGTGACAGGGGCTCCGCTGACAAGGTTATCAAAGGCATCGAACACCCGGACGGTCGGAGGAGAGCTGACGGTCTTGCCGGGTTTGGCAAGAGCTTCCCCATAACTGCCATACCGAATCATGCGATAAGGAGCGCCAGGCAGGCCTGTGGCGGTGAAGGTCGCTGTAGTTGCCGGAGATGAGCCGGTGAGCGTTGCCGTGAGGGTATTTGCTCCCGCAGTAGCGCCGAGCGTCCAGCCATTGGTTGCTTTGGCGA
>CAIJVD010000021.1 GCA_903824045.1 uncultured Chlorobiaceae bacterium | reverse complement strand
TCTACTTTTCCCCAAAACGAATCAGATACTTCCCATGACTTTGTTTTCGCCATCATCTTCTCCCATAATAATGATTTGCCTTTGGAAGAAAGATAACGTTTTTCCCAGTATCGATCAATTTATTTACGAATAAGCTCTAAGCATACTACACCCGATATCACGTCAGCCCAGGCATTGATTGCCGCCTCGGGAAACTGCTCGACAAGAGAGTTTCCATTCCCGGCTTCAGGCTGTTGATGACGCCCTTAAACCTGAGGACGTTCGCAATAAAAGAGCACACACAAATAAACGGCTTTTACAGACGATTAAACCGGATGATCATACAATGAACGCACTATCCGAACAGAGAGCAACGTCCGCGGTCGATTTTGAAAAAGAGATCGCCGCCCTGAGGACCCGCATAGCTTCACAGGACATGGAACTGACAAGGGTCTCCACGGCGATCGCCGAAAAAACAAATGCCCTGAGAAATCTTCTCGACCAGATATATGCTCTTGAAATCGACACAACCATCAAGAGAAGCATGACTGATTCATGCCTGAGCCTGATCGAAACCGAAACCATTGAAAAACGGCTGAACATAGAGCTCACCGAATCGGACTCGACATTCCTCTCGAAGCTTCAGAAAAAGCACCCGAACCTCAACCAGCGCGAGTTGAGAATCAGCCTGCTTGTCAAACTGAACTACGACACCCGGGAGATCGCCCGCTCTCTCGGCATATCGACAAGAGGTATGGAAAGTATCCGCTACAGGATGCACAAAAAGCTCGGTCTTGGAAAACACCAGTCGATCAAGACCTACCTCTCCGAGTTATCGATCATGTTCTGAACACACTGTACTATCAGGGAGAGCCTCGACCTTCGTTTAGCACGATGGGCCCTCCCTGATGGAGCAACAACGACTCATAAGGACTGCCTATAAAAGGTGGGCCTTTGCTTTTTTCAGGGAAGGCGGGAGCTGGCGGCTGAAAATCAGCACAGGAGATAGCTGCGATGGGAGAACGGGATGAGTTAAAAAATAACGTCAGGAAAGATTACCGTTTCAGCGTATTCAAGCCCAGAAAAGAGTTATATTTCCTCACGGAAGCTCCCCTTGAATTGGTTTTCCTGCAAAAAAAAGACATATTACACTTTAAATTACGTCATTTCCCGACGTAGACGCAGTAACACGATGTCGATTTTAGTAACCGTTAATAGTGCAAGCAATCCGTACGCTGGAAGATCGATTAACAAGAGAGCGGATGCACACACAAATAAATGAGTTCGATAACTGAACAAACCCGATGATCACAAAAATGAACGCACAAGCCGAACAGACTAAAAAGGCCGCGGTTGATTTTGAAAAAGAGATCGCCGCACTGAGGACCCGCATAGCTTCACAGGACATGGAACTGACAAGGGTCTCCACGGCGATCGCCGAAAAAACAAATGCCCTGAGAAATCTTCTCGACCAGATATATGCCCTTGAAATCGATACCACCGTCAAGAGAAGCATGACTGATTCATGCCTGAGCTTGATTGAAACCGAAACCATCGAAAAACGGCTGAACATAGAGCTTACCGAATCGGACTCGACATTCCTCTCAAAGCTTCAGAAAAAGCATCCCAACCTCAACCAGCGGGAGCTGAGAATCAGCCTGCTTGTCAAACTGAACTACGACACCAAGGAGATCGCCCGTTCTGTCGGCATATCGACAAGAGGAATGGAGAGCATTCGTTACAGGATACACAAGAAGCTCGGTCTTGAAAAACACCAGTCGATCAAGACCTACCTCTCGGAACTCGCTATCCTCCTCTGAGGACAAAGGAAAGCAGCTCTTCAGGCAATATAGAGGCTTTTAACGTTGACGAACTCACGAAGTCCGTAGCTGGAGAGTTCGCGACCATATCCAGACTCCTTGACGCCACCGAAAGGCATCCTGGGGTCGGACTTCACTATGCTGTTGATAAAACAGTTCCCTGCTTCAATCTGGCCCGCAACAGCGAGTGCCCTGGCAATATCGGCTGAAAAGACCGCAGAGCCGAGGCCGTACGGGGTATCGTTGGCAATAGCGATTGCATCTTCATCATCCTTGGCCTCAATCAGTGTCGCTACCGGCCCGAAGGTCTCCTCGCTGTATGCCGCCATCCCGCGCCGCACTCCCCCGAGCAGCGTTGGCGGATAAAAGAACCCCTTGCCTTCAGGAATGCTCCCGCCACAGAGCAGCCGAGCCCCCTGTGAGATGCTGCGCACTACCTGGTCATGAAGCTGGAGGCGAAGGTCATTGCGAGCAAGGGGGCCTATCTCTACTGCTGGATCGAAAGGGTCACCCATAACGGCAGAGCGCATGCGCCGAAGAAGCAGTGACTCAAACTGCCCGATAATGCCGGAGTGAACGATAAATCGTTTGGCAGAGATGCAGCTCTGACCGCTGTTAAGAAGACGCGCTGCGCTGCAGAGCGTGACGGCTTGCTCAATATCGGCATCGTCAAGCACGATATAGGGATCGCTGCCTCCAAGCTCGAGCACGCTCCTTTTCAGTGCCTTGCCCGCCCGCGATGCAACTGCCCGACCGGCAGCCGTGCTTCCTGTGAGCGAAACCCCCTTTACCGCCGGATGTTCTATAATCTCTCCTGTCAGGCGGTCCGTATCCTCAAGGGCGATATGCACTGCCTTGTAGAGATGCTCAGGAAAACCTGCATCCCTGAAAAGCTTCTCTATGGCAATGGCCGAGCCCGTCACGTTGGGCGCATGCTTGAGCAGAACGCCGTTTCCGGCCATGAGCGCCGGTGCTGCAAGCCTGAAAACCTGCCAGAAGGGGAAATTCCAGGGCATGATGCCAAGCACAAGGCCGAGTGGCTCGAAGCTCACAACCCCCCTGGCGCCGTCAATATCACTCTCTTCGGGCGTCAGGAACGATGCGGCATGTTCCGCGTAATAGTCGCAAACCCATGCCGACTTCTCCACTTCCGCCTGAGCCTGCCCGAAGGGCTTGCCCATTTCGAGGCTGATCAAGGCGGCATGCGTATCCCGCTCCTGGCGAAGCAGCGATCCGAGCCGCCTCATCAAAAGCGCCCGATCCGGAAAAGAGATCGATCTCCATGCACGGCAGTCGCGCTCTGCCAAGGTGATCGCCTCCTGGATCTGAGGGGAGTTCATGGTGTTATATTCGGCTATCGGAGCCTCTGTTGCCGGGTTGAGGGTAATAAGCATCTTCTGTGGGCAATTCATGATGATAAAAAAAGGAAGAGGGCGACTGGATCAACTCTCCTCATCAATGCTCTGGTAGAGTGCAAGATAACTCTCGTAACGGTCAGGATCAATATCGCCGCATTCGGCACCCTTATGAATCGCGCATCCCGGCTCCACCGTATGCGAGCATGAGGAAAATGCGCACTCCTGCATGGGGACAAGAAACTCGGGAAAGTAGAACCGGAGGTTCTCTCTGGTAATCCCCGACAGATTGAACTCCCGTATGCCGGGCGTATCGATGACATAGCCTCCGGTAGGCAGCGCAAGCATGACCGCATTGCTTGTGGTATGCTGGCCTTTGCCGGTCTTGAGGTTTGTACGGGCGGTTTTGAGCCGCCTGTGGCCAAAGAGCAGGTTGACGAGCGTCGACTTGCCAACCCCCGAATGGCCGCTCAACGCCGATACCTTTCCCGAAAAAACCTCCCGAAGCTCTTCAATGCCCGTCTGACGGCCTGCGCTCACATAGAGAATCCTGTAACCGAGTGCCCGGTAGGGCTCCATCAGCTTCATAATCTCCTCGGCATCACCGAGATCCATCTTGTTGACGACGACCACCGGGGCGAGATGCTCGGACTCAGCAAAAACGAGGTAGCGGTCGATAAGCCGGGTGCTGAGCGGAGGATTGAAGGCCGAAACCACAATAACCAGCTGGTCGATATTGCCGGCTATCACCTGCACCTTCTCCTTGCTCCGGTTGCGCCGGATATCCCTCTTTCTGGTCAGGGCGCTCGTGCGGAGCCGCACCTTGGTGATAACCCCTTCCATCGACTCCGTTCCCGACTCGGTCACCTTCACCTCAACCCTGTCCCCAACGGCGACAAGTGAAGAGCCCTCGTTTTCGGTGCCTGTTCCAGGAAAGGTCCGGCAGCGAAACTCACCACCCCCATCCTCGGCAACCACATAGGATGCGCCCGCTGCTTCGATCACAATCCCCTCGAGCAACCGGCCGGCCCCACTTACCTGATCCTCTTTCAAAGTGCACTCATCCATTGATTTTTTTTGACAGTTATCCTGTATCGGCCAGGCTGAACCGGTTATGATAGTGCTTCCGGTACCAGGCTCTTATCATCTGATGGCTGCTCTGGCGCAGTTCCGGATCCGCTTCGACTATTTCGAATGCCGCCCTCCTTGCCGACTGCATGATATCGAAATCCCTCGTGATATCAGCAATTCTCAGTCCGCTCAGGCTCCCTGACTGCTCCTTTCCGAGCAGATTGCCAACCCCCCTGATTCTGGCGTCGATTTCGGAGATAATAAACCCGTCCGTGGTTGAAGCCATCGCGTCAAGCCTTTCGCGAGCATCAAGCGTCGCGGCCGCATGGAGCAGGATGCAAAAGGATTGGTGCTCGCCCCGGCCGACGCGGCCGCGAAGCTGATGCAGCTGGGCAAGGCCGAAGCGCTCGGCATGCTCAACAATCATGACCGTAGCGTTCGGCACATCAACGCCGACCTCAATAACCGTCGTGCCGACGAGCAGATCGAGCTCGCCCGCCCTGAACTGCGCCATCACCCCCTCCTTCCCTTCCGGCGTCATCTGGCCGTGAATCAGTCCGAGGCGGAGATCAGGAAAAACCTCATCGGAAAGGTGCCGGAAGCTCTCCACTGCAGCTTTCAGATCCATTTTTTCCGACTCCTCAACGAGAGGATAGACAATATAACCCTGCCGCCCTTCGGCAACCTGCCCGCGAAGAAAATCGCAGACCGCCTCCCTGCGCTCTTCATTGCGCAGCGATGTCCTGATCGGCCTTCTTCCGGCAGGCATCTGGCGGATAACCGAGAGGTCAAGATCCCCGAAAACGCCCATGGAGAGCGTCCTCGGTATTGGTGTTGCCGTCATAAGCAGCAGATGGGGGTTCTCTGCCTTTTCGCGAAGCGCCTTGCGCTGCAGCACCCCGAACCGGTGCTGCTCGTCGATGATGACCAGCCCGAGTCCCTTATAGCTAACCCCATCCTCAATGAGAGCGTGCGTGCCGAGCGCGATATTGAGCTCACCTGAAGCAAGCCCCGCAAGGATAGCCTCGCGCTCCTTTTTGCGCTGCTTGCCGGTCAGAAGCCCGACCTTCAGGCCGAGCGGCTCGAAAAAGCGCTTCATCCCCAGCCAGTGCTGAACGGCAAGGATCTCGGTCGGCGCCATGAAGGCCGACTGCAGTCCATTATCGGCGGCAAGCGCCATGGCGAACATGGCCACAACAGTTTTTCCGGAACCCACGTCGCCCTGCAGAAGCCGGTTCATCGGGCTGCCACTCCGGAGGTCTCGATAGATCTCCCGAATGGCCTCTTTCTGTGCAACGGTCAATTCATAGGGAAGCTTCCGGTAGAGTTTGGCGGTAACCTCACCCGAATGGGTAAACCGGGCCGCCGATCGGTTACGCCTCATATCGCTTCGACGAAGGGCGAAAAGAAGCTGGGCATAGAAAAGCTCCGTCCACTTCATCCGGTACCGGGCATGTTCGAGGAGTTCCGGCGAAGAGGGGAAGTGGATCTGTCGATAGGCTTCAGCGAGCGGCATCAGGCCACTACCCTGAAGCAGCGCCGCACTGAGGTTCTCCTGGATGGCTGGCGCCGCAACTTCGAAGGCACGCGCCATAACCGTGCGAAGCTGCCGTGAAGTCAGACCCGCCTGCTTCATCGCCTCGCTGGTCTGGTAGATAGGGATGACCTTGCCGGTATTGTAGAGATCGAAATCATTGCCCTCTGTATCGGCGTGCTCATCAAGGGCCAAAGAGAGCCTGTCATAGTCGGGATGCTGCATCTGCGCCTGACGGCCGAAATAGTTCACCTTGCCGTAAACCGCAACAACCTCTCCCTGAACGATGGTGCGCGAGAAATATCGTACGCCCCGAAACCAGGTCAGCTCGAGCACCCCCGTGGCGTCGCCGAGCCAAACCTTGAAGCGCGAGCGTCCAGGGCTTGCACCCTCTAACTGCGTACGCATAACCTTGCCAACAACCGTCACCGTCTCCCCCTCCAGCAGCGTCGAAATGCTCTTCATGGCCCTCCGGTCGAGGTAGCGGCGCGGAAAGTACCCCATCAGCTCCTCGAGCGTGGAAATCCCCTCCTCTTTCAGGATGGCCGCCTTTTTCGCCCCGATGCCCTTGAGAAAGGAGAGTGCCGTGGAACCGCTCATATTAGTGGTTGTTTCTGGAGAGAAATTCTTATATATTTGCACCTTTACAATTTTACTGCGGTCATTTCATTTATTGTACGACAAAGTCAACGAAAGTCATGAAACAAGATATTCACCCGAACTATAAGAGCGTCACCGTGAACTGCGCCAACTGCGGGAACTCCTTCGAAACCCGCTCAACACGCCAGACTATCAAGGTTGACATCTGCAACAACTGCCACCCTTTCTACACCGGCAAGCAGACCCTCGTCGATACCGCCGGACGCGTCGAGCGCTTCAACAAGCGTTTTGCCAAATCAGCAGCGGCTCAGGCCAGCGCACAGTAACAGCAGTTGCGCCTTTTTTTGTCAATCAGCACTAAACTGATCGGATAAACCATGAGTGTCAGAGAGGTTTCACAGAGAACCGAGCCTAAAATGAAAAAGACCATCGAGTCCTTTCAGCACGAATTAGCCTCGATCAGAACCGGAAAGGCGACCACAACCATTCTTGACCGCGTCAAGGTTGAGGCCTACGGTCAGCAGATGCCGCTCAAGCAGGTAGGCAATGTCGGAGTCCTCGACGTCCACACCCTCAGCGTACAGGTCTGGGACAAATCAATGGTCTCGGCAACGGAAAAAGCCATCCGCGATGCAAACCTCGGCCTCAACCCTGCGGCTGACGGCCAGAACATCCGGGTCAGCATTCCCCCGCTCACCGAAGAGCGCCGCAAGGAGTTCGTCAAGCTCACCAAAAAGTTCGGCGAGGACTCCAAAGTCTCTCTCCGCAACCTTCGCCGCGACATGATCCATGAAATCGAGAAGCTCGAAAAGGATCGCGCCATCAGTGAAGACGAGAAGAACAGGGGCAAAAAGGATGCCGACGACATGCTCCATAAATTCGAAAAACAGCTCAATGACCTGATCGTGCTCAAGGAAAAAGAGATCATGGAAGTATAGGCTTCAAGCAAAGCGAAGAGATCAAAAGCCGGGTTTTGCCCGGCTTTTCTTGTTTATACCCCGCCGAAATACTCCTTCATCTCCTGGAACACCGATTTCCTCGCAAGCAATCCGCTGATCATGCCGAGCACCGTGGCTGCACCGGCGGCAAAGAAGAGCGGGCGTGCCGAGATGTTGTTCGTGTAGTAGATCGCAGGAATCCCCCGCTCCTTGGCAAAACTGTCGAGCGAGGTGGTGCCGATCACCAGGTCGGGCTCATACTCAATCACCGCCTGCATGTCCTCCTCAAGATATTTCCGGTAGCGGATTTCCGTGCCAAGCATCGAGAGCACCCTGTGGTCCTCCTCCCCCAGCGCCATTCGGGCGATAGAGGTCGAAGCGTAAGGCACCTCAAGACCTGCCTCCAGCAGAAGGCGCACAACCGGCAGTTCGTTGCCCTCATAGCCCGCAACGATCACTTTGCCCTTAATGCCGCTGAATCGTGCAAGCACCTCCCTCGCTTTGGCTGCCTCCTCATCGGCAACCGCCGCAACAACCTCCATATCGAGATCGAGCGCCTCTCCGACACGGCGTATCCACTGCCCTGTGCCGTTTGCGCCGATAGGGTTCCCCTTGACGATCTTCACCCGATTCTCCTCAAAGAGCGACGCCGTCCGTTCATAAAAGGGATGAAGCACTGCACAGGCAGAGGCCCTACCCGATTCGATATAGTCTTCGAGAGCTGTGCCCGGAAGCGCAATCACCGATTCGACCCCTATCTTCTGGAGTACGGCACCGATGCTCATGGCGTCAACCGGAAAGATCTCTCCGAGAATCACCAGCGATTTAGGCTTTTTATCGCTCTCAAATGCACCGAAACGCTTCAGCATTGTTGCCACGGCGACATCCTTAGCCTCTGGATGCGTCCGGATCTGAAAGGCCGGCAGGCGGACCAGAAGCACCTCTGCATTGCCCGCCCTTCGGGGCAGCAGCTCCTCGGCAATCCCCGCAGTTTCGGCTACACAGGTGCTGACAACCGGAATAAAGCGTACTGACGGATCGAGGGCAATCTCGTCGATCGTTCGGCGAATATCGTCGATCATGCTCCCGCCTGAAATCTGCACATTCATGAGTTCAGGCGAAATGATCGACTTGCGCGCGGCATAGAAATGCGACACAAACGTCAGGCCGTAGAGGCATCCCTGATCGGCCGCCAGGCAGACCTGTACCCCATCGATTCTTGTCAACACCCGCAGCCCGCCGAAAGCCGGGCACATCGACTGGGGATGCAACGTGCTACAACCCTTTTTCTCCATAAAGGACAACCCTTTTGATGACATGTTGAATATAGGCATCGCCGGAGGCCTTTGCAGGCAGCTCCTTCAGGCGATTTGAAGCGGCAGTCCGGCTTGAAAACCGGCCGGTCATCAGCCTGTAGTATTTCACTCCATCCACCGATGCCGGCCATATATAGGAATCGATCCCCGCCGAGCGAAGCGCTATAAGCTCATGCTCTGCCGTCGCCTTCTGGCGGAAGGTTGCAAGGATAATGGTGTACTCCCCGTGCTCCAGCAGAAGCGAGTCCGCAACTGAGCCGCGCCCGAGCGTCGCGGCCCCGGCCGGACGGGAGTGGTCAAGCGCCATAGCGGGGTGCGGCACAAACCGCGATAGCTGAAAAGAGGGGAAATCCAGCCACTTCCTGGCGCCAAGGCCATAAAAGGCTGTCGTCGTAACGATTAGCACGAGCACTGCGATCGGAAGGACGTAACGAACCATCCGGGTCGCCATAACACCCCTACCGGCTCCCGGCGAACCGACAACGAGGTCGCCGAGATCGCCATACCCCCGGTTCAGAAGCTCTTCGAGAGAGTGTTCAGGCCTGAATCGATAGATCCCCTCCTCAAGCGAAAACCGGCCAAAGCCGTTGAGCCGGATCTCCTGTTTGTTCTTGACGCCATCGGCAAGAAGAGCCGAAAGCTCACGGGCAAAGCGGGCCCCCTCCAGGGTGCTCATGGAGAGCCTCGAAACCGCCAGACGCGCAGCATCGTCCCTGCCGGAAAGCCTGCGCTCGTGGACAAGAGCGTTGCATGGAGGGGTAAGGAGAACGCCCGAAGAGGTAATTTTTCTTGCCGACGGACGATGAACAACAATGAACGACCCGAGCCCCCCGATGGAAAGCTTTCCCGTTTCGAGCAGTTCGGCCGAGAGCGCCCCGCAAAACGCACCGAGCAGGCGTCCGGCCTCGGACGCATCCACATGCAGCTGCAGGGCGAGCTGGTCTATCAGATCATGATGCGGCATACAATCGGGCTTCAGGCAGTGCAGGTTCGTAACCTTGAGGTTTGATAAAAACGAATATAACACTTCCCCCGCAAAACCCAGACCCGGCAGATATTCTCCCGTGAAGAGGAGAGTCCCCTCCCCCGGACTTGCCAGTAAAGCAACCGTTACAGTAGGGGTAGTAAGAAAAAATGCCTTGTATTTTTATATAGGAAAGCTATAAATTGCCCTGTATAATAAAACAATCAACGTCATCCTAAAGCCGGGAATATGCTTCGATTTATTGATAACGATCTTCGGCGCTGGAAGGAAGCAACACGCCGCAAGCCTCTTATTTTGCGTGGCGCTCGTCAAGTCGGCAAGACCTGGTCACTCAAGGAGTTTGGAAAAACCCGGTTTGAAACCCTTGCGCTTGTCGACCTTGAGCGAAATCAGGCTCTGCGAAAACTCTTTGATGGCGATCTTAAAGTAAGGCGCATCTGCTCGGACCTTGAAGTCATCCTTCAACAAAAGATCACGCCAGGAAAAACACTGCTCTTTTTTGATGAGATACAGGCTTGCCCTCGTGCCATAACCGCCTTGCGCTATTTTTATGAGGAGATGCCGGAACTTCATGTCGTCGCAGCCGGCTCGCTCCTTGAATTTGCGCTTGAAGAGAGCTCCTTTCCAGTGGGCAGAGTCCAGTTTCTCAATCTCTATCCACTCTGTTTTGCTGAATATTTGGAGGCCATCGGCAACGCCCCGGCAGCAGAGGCTGTTCTGGGCAATCCGGCTGAAATATCACCAGCCGTGCATGAACTGCTTCGCGAGGAGCTGAAACGCTACTTCTTTATCGGAGGAATGCCCGCAGCTATCAATGCATACCTCGAGCACAACTCATTGTATGATGCCTTTGAGGTACAAAAAGAGATAGCTGAATCCTACAGGATGGACTTTGCCAAATATACTCCCAAGGTTAACCGCTTTTGTCTTGACTCGGTATTCACTTCACTGTCGCAGCATATCGGAAAACAGATCAAATATGCACGTCTGGGCGAAGGGTACAGCAACCCGACACTGAAAAAAGCATTTGATGCATTATGCCTGGCCCAGGTGGCGCGAAGAGTTCCTTCGGTCGATCCCTCCGGGCTCCCTTCAGGTGCAACTGCTTCTGCCAAGTCATTCAAGGCACTCATGCTCGACATTGGATTGATGCGATATCTCTCCGGTATGCCAAATGACAGTGAGTACGGAAAAAACGATCTGCTCGCCATCTGCCGTGGCGCTATGGCAGAACAGTTTGTTGGCCAGGAGATGCTAATATCACAAAAAGGCAATCTTTATTACTGGGACCGACAAGCGAAAAGCAGTTCGGCTGAAGTTGACTATCTGGCGGTTCTCGACGGCAAGATTCATCCCGTAGAGGTAAAAAGCGGTGCTGCAGGAAGCTTGAGAAGCCTGCATCTCTTTCTTGCTTCGTACCCGGCGTGTGGAAAAGCGCTGGTCTTTTCCGATCGCCCGTATGCAGATCTTGCCTGTCAAAAGATGGCCTTCCTGCCGCTTTACAGCGCTTACAGCGTCACAAAATGCGAGCAACGTGATTGAGCGTCCGACTTTTCGAGGAGTTGCCCAGGCATGGTAACGTATTTATGGTTATACTTGTGAAAGAGGTGATCATTGAATGGGGAGCTGTAGGCAACCCTTTTGAAAGAATCTTCGATGTTTTGCATTATCTCAACTGACGGTTCCACCACTCAACTCCTGAACACTCCTGAATGAGCGCTGAGATTCTTTCGGTCAGTGAACTGACGCTGCAGATCAAAAGCGGCCTTGAAGCCCTCTTCCCCATGGTGAAGATCAGGGGGGAGATATCAAATTTCAAGCGGCACGGTTCAGGCCACACCTATCTGACACTGAAGGATGAAGGGGCGCAGATTCCGGCAATCATCTGGAAGCATACCGCAGGCCGCCTCGGCGTTGAGCTCCAGGACGGTATGGATGTTGTGGCAGAGGGACGCCTCGAGGTCTATCCCCCGTCGGGACGATACCAGCTTATCTGCACCTCCATCACCAAGGCTGGCGAAGGTGCGCTCCAACAGGCGTTCGCCCTCCTGCTCCAGAAACTTGCAAAAGCCGGCTACTTCGCGGCTGAACGAAAGCAGCCTATCCCGGCAATCCCCGAAACCATAGCGCTCATCACCTCCCCGACCGGAGCGGTCATCGAGGATATGAGCAACGTGCTGGAGCGGCGATTTCCGGCTGCCAGGGTGCTGCTCTATCCGGTCAAGGTTCAGGGCAGCGATGCTGCCGAATCGGTCGCCGCTGCCATAGCATATTTCAACGCCACAAAAAATCCCCGCCACCGGCCGGATCTCATCATCATTGCCCGAGGAGGAGGATCGCTTGAGGATCTGCAGGCATTCAACGAGGAGCGCGTTGCCGATGCACTCTTCAACTCCGCAATACCGGTCATCAGCGCCATCGGCCACGAAACCGACATCACCATTGCCGACATGGCGGCAGACCTCAGGGCGGGTACACCCTCCATAGCCGCAGAGCTCGCCGTACCAGACACCGCTGAGCTGCTCCGGAGGATCGACACCCTCCACTCAAGGGTGGAGTCGATGCTGAAGGCACGCCTTGAGGGGGCGGAAAGGCAGGTTTTCTCGATCTGCAGCAGCTACGCATTCAACCGGCCACCGATCGAGCGCCAGCAGTTCGAGGAGCGTCTCGATGCACTGGTCGAGCAGATCTCAAAATCAATGAAAACAGCATTTCTTGACAGGGTGCAGCAGTTTGGCTCTGTCCGCCGGCATCTTGGGCTGCTCGACTACAGAAAAACCCTCGAACGGGGGTATGCGCTGATAAAAAAAGAGGGGCGGTTCATCACCAGAGCGGAGCAGCTCTGTGCCGAGGAGAAGATTGAGATCATCTTCCATGATGCAAGCCAATCCGCCGTCGTCACCCCTCAGAACCCTTCCTGATTATCGAGCGCACCAGCTCAAGCTCCTCGGCGGTATTGACTCCCGGAGTGTCAACGAGCGTCGTCACGCAGCGGATGCGGAACCCGTTTTCCAGCAGCCGGAGCTGCTCGAGCGATTCACTCTCTTCGAGCATGGATGGACCGAGCGAGGCGAAGCGCTGCAGGACATCGGCACCCAAAGCGTAGAGCCCTATGTGACGGTAGAAGACGGTAGAGGGCAGCTCGTTGCGGCGATAGGGTATTGCACTGCGCGAAAAATAGAGGGCGTAGCCCTTCGCGTCCATAACAACCTTCACCACATGAGGATCCTCAATCTGGCGGCGCTCATCCCCGGAGAGGGGAAAAACAAGGGTCGAGCAGTCGGGAGGGTTCCCCGAAAAGAAGGGCTCCAGAGCCAGATCGATATTTTCGGGAGAGATAAGCGGCTCGTCCCCCTGCAGGTTGAGAAAGACATCGCCTCCAGTCACCCGTGCGGCCTCAGCAATCCGCTCGGTGCCGCAGCTTGCGTCGGGAGAGGTCATCACAACCTCCGCCCCGCGCTGGATCAGCACCGACGCGATCTCGGGGCTGTCGGTAGCAACAACGACCCGCCCGGCGAGTCTTGATTTCAATGCCTGGCGCCAGGTGCGAACAATGAGCGGCTCCCCTTCGATATCGGCAAGCATTTTTTTCGGGAGGCGGCTCGACTCAAGCCTGGCGGGTATAAGAATAACGGCATTCATGGCTGTGTTGGGGTATCGATAATCAAGGTTACAGGGCCGTCGTTAAGAATGGTGAGCTGCATATCCGCACCGTACCATCCGGTTGCAACCGGTCTGGAAATCTCCTCTTCAAACATGTCAACAAATCGCTCATAGACGGGGAGGGCATCCTCAAAACGGGCTGCACCTGAAAAGCCGGGCCGATTGCCTCTGCTTGCGTCGCCATAGAGGGTGAACTGCGAGACCAGAAGGGCCTCTCCACCCGTATCCCTGAGCGAGCGGTTCTTCTTCCCTTCGCTGTCCTCAAAGATCCTGAGAGCGGCCAGCTTTCGGCTCATCCATGCAGACTCTCTATCCCGGTCTCCGGGAGCAATTCCGAGCAGAACGACCATGCCGGGCCCAATTGCCGCATAACGGCCTTCATCCGCAGCGACCGAAGCGGAGGCAACCCTCTGCACAACGGCCCTCACCGGAGCCCCCTTTGCTGAAGGTCAACCATAGGGCTCAAGAATGTGCGCGGCAGCCTCAGGCGTAACCCCTTCGACCATGACAGTCTTGGTTCGGGAGCTCTGTCCTGCGACAATATGGACCCTGGAGGGGGGAATTCGGAAGATGCCGGAGAAGAGCTCACAGCACTCTTTGTTCGCGGCATCATCAACAGGGGCGGCTTTCAGGGTCACCTTCAGACCGCCGTTATAGGGGCCACAGACCCTGCTTTTTGAAGAGCGCGGCTGAGCCCTGACCTGAAAGAGTGCGCAGCCGTTTTTCTCGCGGAGCTCGATCACCGCACCCTCACCCGATCACTTTCGGAACCTTGAAAAAGCGGTCCTGACGTTCAGGAGCATTCTGCAATACGGCCTCCTGCGAGAGCGAAGGAAGCTCAACATCCTCGCGCAACTCATTCAGCTCGTCATGAATACTGCTGAGCGGCTCGACCCCTTCGGTATCGACCTCGTTAAGCTTCTCGATATAGTGAAGAATGTTGTTGAGCTCGCTGGTCATCGTCACCGTCTCCTCTTCAGTGAAGCGGAGGCGGGCCAATTCGGCGATATAAGCAACATTTTCTTTGGTAACCGACATAGTGATTCTGATAGAAAATTTATAAAAACAGTGGCCAGCGCTCTATAGCCTGCAGATACCCGCCTTCTGCTCGTCCAGCCTTATCTTCGGGCGTTTCTCCATCGGCACAAAATCGCGAGCATCCTCGCCAAGATAGATCTGGCGCGGCCTTGCGATCTTCTGCTCCGGGTCCTTGACCTGCTCTATCCACTGCGCAAGCCATCCGGGGATCCGGCCGATTGCAAAGAGAACCGGGAACATATCCATCGGGAAGCCCATCGCCTGGTAGATCAGGCCGGAATAGAAGTCCACATTGGGATAGAGCTTCCGGTTGATGAAGTACTCATCCTCCAGAGCGATCCGCTCAAGCTCGAGCGCAATGTCGAGCAGCGGGCTGCGCCCTGTCTCTTCGAAGACCTGGAAGGCGATATCCTTGATGATCTTTGCCCGAGGATCATAATTCTTGTAGACCCTGTGGCCGAATCCCATCAGGCGGCCCTCTCCATCCTTGACCGACTTGATGAACTCCGGCACCTTGTCAACCGAGCCGATCTTCAGCAGCATGTGAATAACCGCTTCGTTTGCTCCACCATGCAACGGACCGTAGAGCGCAGCGCATCCTGCCGCCAGTGCAGTATAGGGGTCAACGCCGGAACTTGCAACTGCGCGAACCGCATTGGTTGAACAGTTCTGCTCGTGATCGGCATGAAGAATGAAAAGGACATCGAGCGCACGCTCGAAAACCGGATTGGGCTTGTAGCGCAACTCGGTCATCTTGAACATCATGGAGAGAAAGTTGCCGGCATAGCTCAGCTCATTATCGGGCAGCACATAGGGAAATCCGAGGCTGTGGCGGAAACTCATGGCGGCCAGCGTAGGAATTTTTCCGATAAGCCGGCGTACCTGAAGCTTGCGTGACTCCTCGTTGCCGATATCCTTGGCGTCACGGTAGAATGTCGAAAGCGCCCCGACTGTCCCGACCAGAATGCCCATCGGATGGGCGTCATAACGGAACCCGTCCATGAACTTCACCAGATTGGCATGAGTCATGGTGTGGTGGCGAATATTGTGGGTCCAGACCGCCAGCCGCTCCTTGTCGGGGAGCTCACCCTTGATCAGCAGGTATGCGGTCTCAAGAAAGGAACTCTGCTCGGCAAGCTGCTCGATCGGGTAGCCGCGATAGCGGAGAATACCCTTGTCGCCGTCAATAAAGGTGATCCGGCTTTTGCAGGAGGCCGTATTCAAAAATCCGGGATCGTATCCCAAAACGCCAAAATCATCGTCCGAGAGCTTTATCTGGCGAAGATCCATGGTATGGATGCACCCGTTCTCAAGAGGAAGTTCGCATGTTTTTCCCGTCCGGTTATCGGTAACGGTAAAAGAGTTTCTCGGGTCTGTTACAGCCATAATGGTACTATTGATAATAATGGAAATAATGGATTGGGGCCTCTCTCGGCACGATCGGCTAACTGCAAAATAAATTTAGGAAAATCCGGCCAAATAGTACGGTATAAAGCTATTTTTTCCGCCAGTTGCCATTGAAAAACGCCAGAAGATCTCTCTGCCGACAAGTCGGGACGAGATGACACATCGGTAGCCCCAGCCCCGCCCTCGCTTGTCATTTCGCCCCACGCCCCCGGCTGTCATTTCGAACGAAGAGAGAAATCCCCCCCCACCAGACCAGGCAACCGGGCGGACAAGGGGAGAAATACCGGAAAGGGCGCACTAAACGATTAAAAAACAAGCTGCTGCGGAAAAATACCATCAGGGATAAGAACCGGTAATGCCACAAGAAAAGGAAAATACTATTTGGATATTAGAAGCCGGC
Organism: uncultured Chlorobiaceae bacterium; assembly: GCA_903824045.1. Lineage (GTDB taxonomy): Bacteria > Bacteroidota > Chlorobiia > Chlorobiales > Chlorobiaceae > Chlorobium. Next base: position 16,878 of record CAIJVD010000021.1, on the reverse strand, counting down.
TCCCTACATTTACTCCTCATTAACGGAGTTGTAGCTCAGTTTGGTTAGAGCGCCTGCCTGTCACGCAGGAGGTCGCGGGTTCGAGCCCCGTCAACTCCGCTCCAAAAGCCTTCCCACACGGGGAGGCTTTTTTGTTTATCAGGCTTTCTTTCTTTTATCGCGGATGTAGATCGCCTTGGACTGCCCCTCTCCGATGATCCTCTCTTCGAAATCAAAAAGCTTTGTCGCCGCAAGCAACTCCCCAAGTTTGCCATAGCCGTAGTTGCGGGGATCGAACTCAGAGGACTGCTTGGCGATATTGCTGCCGGTTGTGGCAAGGTGCGCCCAGCCGCTCTCGTCCGAAGAGGCCTCGACCGCGTTTCTCAGCAGCCTGACAAGCCTTGTATCCTGCTTGAGCTCAGCCATCGACTTTTTGGCTATCGACTCGTTCTCATTGATTTTTGCGCGAAGAACCTCGGTGTAGATGAACTTATCGCATGCTGAAACAAAAGGCGACGGTGTCTTTTTCTCTCCGAATCCGTAGACAATCAGACCCGACTCCCGGATTCTCGAGGCGAGTTTGGTGAAGTCGCTGTCGCTCGACACAATGCAGAAGCCGTGGAACTTCCCCGTATAGAGCAGGTCCATAGCATCAATAATCATTGCACTGTCGGTGGCATTCTTCCCTTTTGTATAGCCGAACTGCTGTATGGGCTGGATAGAGTACTCGAGCAGCACCTCCTTCCACCCTCTGAGTGCCGTCGTAGTCCAGTCACCATAGATCCTCTTGACGCTCGACGTCCCGTATTTGGCGACCTCCGCAAGCAGCCCCTCGATGATTGCCGGCTGCGTATTGTCCGCATCGATAAGCACGGCAAGGCGCTCTGATTTTTCGACTGCCATAATTCCTCTCTTCTGTTATTCAGGCCTTCACCTTGAAACCCTGCTCTTCGATTGCCAATGTCAGTGCGGGAACGCTTACCCTCTGGGGGTCATAATCGACCGAGACCACACCGCTCCTGAAAGAGGCTTCCGCCGCCGTAACACCCTCAAGCTCCTCAAGAGCCTCACGAACGAGCAGCTCACATCCGCCGCAGCTCATGCCGATAACCTGGAATTCGTTTTTCATAGTGATAAAATCATTGTCATCGCATTCTAATAAAACCCTGCGGTTCAAGGTACGGACAGAGAGCTCAATTCGGAAATTTTTCCCGCATTCAAAACGCGCAACAGATAAAGAGAGTCGCCACATTGGCAGATCACTCGGCGAGTGCTTATATTGCAACACTATGAAATCATCATCTCCATGTTCAGGCGCCCGGATACGCGCCACCTTCTCCGCTCTTCTGCTGGCAACCCTCTTCGTGCTCTCATCATGCAGCAAGAAGTCGGACGATATCAATACGCTTCGCGAGCAGGTATGGAAGAATCCGAAAGATGCGGCACTGCAAGTCCGTCTCGGGAATGCCTATGTGCACGACAAGCGGTTCGCTGAAGCCGATGAGGCATACCGCACTGCGCTGGCCATAGACCCGGAACTTGATGATGCATCGCACGCTCTGGGTGCGCTTGCCTTCAACAGGAAAAACTACCCTGAGGCACTTCTCTTTTTCAGCAAACACCTTGAGCATGCTCCGAAAGACTCGCTGCGGCTCTACGATATTGGCAATGTCTACATGCAGCTTAATGAGCTTGACAAGGCTGCAAATTATTACCGTCAGTCGATAGATAACAGCACAGCGTTCGTGGAGGCCCACTACAACCTTGCCGTCTGCTGCGCGCGCACCGGGAAATTGGCTGAAGCACGCTCGATTTATGACTGGCTTCTGCTGAAAAACAATTATCTTGCCGTTTCACTGCAGCGCCACCTCAACAAGGAGATCCCCGGAAAATAGCCCGCCAGAATTACGAGAGGGGCGAGCGAAGGAAACCGATATTGATGAATTATTGTAAGAGTTTGTTCCAGCCAGAGCGCCGCATCGTGTTTGAGAGTTACAACGCCGACAAACGCATATGAGTGAGTTTTACCATACCATTACACCATCCGAAGAACCCCTGTCCCTCAAATCGGCTGTTGCAACGCTTAGAGAGTCCATAACCCGTTTCAATCAGGAAAATGGTTTGGACCACTCCCTGAGCCGCCGCATAACATTTCGCCAGCCTGTCCAGCCCTCCGACATCCCCCTTTGGCTCTCCCGGCAGCAGGTATATCCAAAAATTTTCTGGCAGAACCGTGAAAGGAATTTTGCGGTCGCCGGTATCGGCATAGCCGACAGTATCAGCGCTGAGAACGAGTCAGAGAACGAGAACAGTTTCGATGAGCTCCAGCGACAGTTTGAGGGAAAGGAGCCAATGGCCCGCTATTTCGGCGGGATCCGCTTCAACAACGAGGAGAAGCTTGACCCTGCATGGAAAGGTTTTTCATCGTTTACCTTTATTCTGCCGCTCGTCGAACTCGCTTTTGAGCATAACACCTTCTCCCTCTCCTGCCGTCTCTTCCTGAAAAACGGGGATGATCACCAAGCCAAAACAGAGCAGATCATCGCGATCCTCGACACGGTTACGACTGGGGGCGACTCTTCAGGCTCAAGGCTGCCGGAACTGCTCGGCATCACCTACAACCCCGATGAACCCGCGTGGAAGGAGAACTGCCTGAAGGCGCTTCGGTCATTCGAAGAGAGCGACATGAAAAAGGTCGCGCTTGCACGCCAGACCATTCTCGAATTCAGCTCCGAGTTCTCGCCCCTGCTCTTTCAGCTCCGCTACCCCTATCCCGACAATGCAGTTTACCGGTTTCACTTTGAACCGGCCGAACATCATGCTTTTTTCAGCTTCAGCCCGGAAAGGCTCTACCTCAGAAACGGCGACAGGCTTCTCACAGAAGCCCTGGCCGGAACGGTCTCGAAGAGGAGCATCACCGGCAGCGACCAGGATGCCTCTGATCTGCTGCTGAACTCTGAAAAAGATATCAGGGAGCACAAGTTCGTCAGTGAGATGATCCACAGCGAACTCTCCCCTCTCTGTAGCGAGGTCGATATGGAAAATGAGCTCCACGTTCTGCAGCTCAACCGTCTTGCCCATCTCTATACCAGATGCAGCGCAACCCTCAGGCCTGAATTCCGGAACGACACCGCTATTCTCAAGCGCCTCCATCCCACACCTGCCGTCGGCGGAGTCCCCAAGGCGGAAGCGATGAGAAACATCATGGAGCTCGAACCATTCAACCGCGGATGGTATGCCGCCCCGGTCGGCTGGATGAGCAGGGATGCCGCCGAATTCTGTGTCGCCATCCGCTCGGCGCTTGTCAAAGACCGGTTTGTCACCCTCTACTCAGGCGCAGGACTTGTCAAGGGCTCTGATCCCCATGCCGAATGGGAGGAGGTCGAACAGAAAATAGGGGATATTCTGGCCATAACCCGTCAGGAAGCATGAACACCCGGCAAATCAACACGCTCTGGAGCAGCATCATCGTCGAAGAGCTGATCCGCCAGGGAGCCGACCTCTTCTGCATCTCGCCCGGCTCGCGCTCCACACCGCTCACCCTTGCTGTAGCCAACAACCCCAGAGCCCGGTTCAGGATGTTCCCCGACGAACGTTCCGCCGCCTTTTATGCCCTGGGCTACGCACGCGCAACCGGCATGCCTGCCGTGCTCATCTGCACCTCGGGCACCGCTCTGGCCAACTATTTTCCGGCAGTTGTTGAAGCCTCAATGGACCAGCAGCCAATGATCATCCTCTCGGCCGACCGTCCCTTCGAGCTGCTTGAATCGGGCGCCAACCAGACTATACGCCAGCAGAACATCTTCGGCGACTATACCCGGTGGAGCTTCGAATTGCCATCTCCCGGCACCGACACGCCGCTCAAGTCGCTGCTCTCGACAGTCGACCAGAGTGTAAAAAGCAGCCTCCGTTCACCAGCCGGCCCGGTACACCTCAACGCTCCGTTCCGCGAGCCCCTCGAACCGGAATTGCCCGACCCCGACCATCCCTGGGCGCTGCCACTTTCGGAGTGGCGAGCCTCCAGCGAGCCATGGTGCCGCTTCGAAATCCCCCGACAGGAACCCTCGCCGGAGGGAGTCGATGCACTCAGAGCGATTCTTGCTCATGCCGAGCAACCGCTACTTGTCGCTGGATACATGGAGAACCCTCTCGATGCAGAAGCCGTTGAAAAGCTTGCGGAATCGCTGGAGATCCCCCTGTTTTGTGACCTTACCTCCGGCATCAGGCTCTCCAAAAACTGCCTTCCATGGCAGCTCGCCTTCCTGAACGAACCCTTTACCGAACAGTTCAAGCCGGACGCCGTCATCCATTTCGGCGGCGGCCTGATCGGCAAACAGCCCGGCTTGACCATCAGGAAACACCCGCCCCTTCACTACGCTGTCGTCAGAGAGCACCCCGGACGCTTCAGCCCGGACCACAACGTCACCCTGAATGTCGAAGCCTCGCCGGCATCGGTTGCCGCAGCACTCCAGGGCTGCCGCAAACCCGGCCAAAGCACCGAGTGCAGCAGACTCTTTTCTGAAGCCGCCAGGACGATCGAGGCGGAAGCCTGCTCTCCTGACGGTGCGGTCAATGAGGTATCTGCCGCACGCATCGTCTCAACCCTCACGGGCGACAATCACGCCATCTTCGTCTCGAACAGCATGCCGGCCCGGAACATGAACCTGTTCGCTGCACCGGTGACGAAAACACCGCTCCGCACCGCACTGAACCGCGGGGCAAGCGGCATCGACGGCATCATCTCCACCGCCGCCGGCTTCGCTGCCGGACTTCAGGCACCCACAACCCTGCTCATCGGCGACATCTCCTTCCTGCACGACCTGAACGCCCTCTCTCTGCTCAACCACGCATGGAACCGCCTGATTGTCATCGTCCTGAACAACCACGGCGGAGGCATCTTCTCCTTCCTCCCCGTAGCGAAAGTAACCGACCGGCTCGACGAGTGCTTTGCCACCCCCCAGAACTTCAGCATCGAACTGGCCGCCAGAACATTCGCGCTCGACTACGCCCACCCAATAACGAACCGGGAGTTCACCGACACCTACAAAGCAGCCCTCACCAGCAGCCGAAGCGTCGTTATCGAAGTCGAGACGACCCGCCCGGAGAACCTCAACCTCCACCGCGCCCTCCAGGCAAAATTCAAAACCCTCTGAACGGGGTCGAATTGAAAAACCGGATTATTTTCTGCACGTGATCGAGCTTCATATATTACAGTGACACTCTTTCATCCTGGCGGCTGCCACCCCCTAACCATTCATGGCTCTCATGGCAACACCTTCACCGGATATCCCGCTGCACTTCGCCACCCTCGGGGCGGAATCGCAGCCTCAGATTATCTTCCTTCACGGGTTTCTGGGATCGGGAAGTGACTGGCTGCCGATCGCACAGAAACTTCAGGAAAGGTATTGCTGTGTGATGGTTGATCTGCCGGGGCATGGAGGTTCGTTCATCGCACCGGACTTTTTGATGGAAGGGTATTTTGACCGGACGGTTGAGGCTCTTGCCTGCCTTGTTCGCCAGAGGCCATCCCGGCCATACCGGCTGGTCGGATACTCGATGGGAGGGCGCATCGCTCTTGCTCTGCTGCTTCGCCACCCCGACCTTTTCTCACAGGCGGCCATCATCTCGGCATCACCCGGCCTCCGGACGGAGGAGGAGCGCATCGCCCGGCGGGCGAGCGACGAGGGCATCGCTCGCAAGATCGAAAGAAACTTTACCGGATTCATCGAAGCGTGGTACAGCCAGACGCTCTTCTCCACGCTCCGAAACCACCCGGCATATAGAGCGGTGGAGCGACTGCGCAAAATCAACGACCCGCAAAACCTTGCTCGTGCACTTCGGCTTCTCGGCACCGGAAACCAGCCGTCGATGTGGGATGCCCTGCAGGAAAACCCTCTGCCGGTACGCTTTTTTGCAGGGGAAAAAGACGAGCGGTACGTTGAGATTGCACGCCAAATGGTTAAGTTATGCCTTGGCTCCGACTGCGAAATCCTTCCCCGCTGCGGCCATGCCTTGCAGCTTGAGGAACGGGAGCTTTTCGTGGAGCGTTTGCACCATTTTTTCAAACAGCAAGAACCATAACGACTATGAGCAGCGTCAACTGGATTCCCGCCGGTGAGTTTACCGACATCCTCTACCATAAAGCAGAAGGCATTGCCAAGATCACCATCAACCGCCCCGAGAAGCGCAATGCATTCCGCCCTCAGACGGTGGACGAGATGATTGTGGCACTGCAGGATGCGCGCAACGACGAGAATATCGGCGTCATCATCCTGACCGGCCAGGGCAACCTGGCATTCTGCTCCGGCGGCGACCAGAAGATCCGCGGCAATGCTGGATACGCCGATTCAAAAGGGGTGAACAAGCTCAACGTGCTCGATTTCCAGCGCGACATTCGCACCTGCCCTAAACCGGTCATCGCCATGGTGGCGGGCTATGCCATCGGCGGAGGCCATGTGTTGCACATGCTCTGCGACCTGACCATCGCGGCCGAGAACGCCCGATTCGGCCAGACCGGCCCGAAGGTGGGCTCCTTCGACGGAGGATGGGGCGCAAGCTACATGGCGCGACTCGTCGGCCAGAAGAAAGCCCGCGAGATCTGGTACCTCTGCCGCCAGTACAGTGCGCAGGAGGCTCTCGACATGGGACTCGTCAATACCGTTGTGCCGCTTGAGCGGCTTGAGGAGGAGACTGTGCAGTGGTGCCGCGAGATCCTTGCCAACTCTCCGCTTGCCATTCGATGCCTGAAAGCCGCCCTGAATGCCGACTGCGACGGACAGGCCGGACTCCAGGAGCTTGCCGGCAACGCCACGCTGCTCTACTACATGAGCGAGGAGGGGCAGGAGGGGCGCAACGCATTTGTTGAAAAACGCAAACCTGACTTCGGGAAATTCCCGAAACGACCGTGAGAGCCTCTCACGCCACACTCTACCGATACTCCATCCCTTTCACCGAGCCGGTTACCGTCAGGGGACTCCGGCTCCTCCATAGGGAGGGAGCTCTTCTGGCCCTGAAAAGTGCTGACGAGTCACTTGTTGGCTTTGGCGAAATTGCCCCGCTTCCCGGCCTGCACAAGGAAACGCTCGAAGCGGCCGAGGGGCAGCTTGTTGCACTCCTCTCGGAACACGATTTTACCCGCAGCGGCACGCTCCCCCTGAAGCTCTACCCTTCGGTCCGCACAGGGGTGGAGATGGCCATGATCAATCTCGATGCTGCCGAGAGAGGATGCTCTCCGTTTGCGCCCCTCTCCACAGAAACGAATGAGGTTCCCCTCAATGCTCTGCTCTTCGGGGGTACCCAGGCAGTCATAGCGAGAGCGCAAAAGCTCTTCAACACCGGCTACCGCGCCTTCAAGCTGAAGGTCACTCCCGCTGCCCTCTCTGAAAGTGCCGAAACCATCACAGAACTTCACCGCACCTTCGGCGGCGGCATCGAACTGCGGCTCGATTTGAACCAGTCGCTCTCGCTCGACGACGCAGTTGCTTTTGCCCGCACCATCCCTGAAGGGAGCGTCGCCTACATCGAAGAGCCCCTCCAGGAACCTCGGCTTATCGGGGAGTTCCACTCCCGGACGGGCTCCCTCTCTGCGCTCGACGAAACCCTCTGGCAGCAGCCGGAGCTGCTCGACACCCTTCCGGAAAACTCACTTCGCGCCCTTATCCTGAAGCCGAACCGCCTTGGCGGAATTAATGCTGCAATGCGCTTTGCGGCTCTTGGCAGGGAGAAGAACCTGCTGTCGGTATTCAGCTCGGCATTTGAAAGCGGCGTCAGCCTCGGGTTTTATGCCATGCTTGCAGCGGCGGCCTCCCCCGCTCCTGCGCCGTGCGGGCTCGACACCTTCCGCTACCTGACGCACGACCTGCTTGAGACCCCCTTTGGAACCGATGACGGCTGGCTCGATACTGAAGCGCTCTACAGGAAAAGCCTGGCAGTCAACAGGCATATGATCAGGCAGGAATCACGATGGACCTTGTAGAGAGAGCCGCACGGCTTTTTGCCGCAGCCCCGGCACTGAGAACAGCGGAGGGGACGATCTCGTTCGAAGCGTGCGATGATGAAGCGGCGCGCATTGCCGCCCTGCTGCTTGAAAGAGGAACAAAGTCCGGTGACATTGTCGCAATGCTCTCGCCAAACACCCCTGAGGCGGTGCTCGTGCTGCTCGCCATGCTGAAAGCCGGGCTGGTTGCCGCTCCGCTCAACTACCGTCTGCCTGAAGCGCTGCTCGAGGGCATGATCGAGCGCCTCCAGCCCGCACTTGTGCTTCATGCCGGAAAGCTGCCAGCCCTGCTCGACGAGAGAGACACGATGCCGATCTCTTCACTCTTCATGAAGGACTCTTCAGGCGAAAGGCCAATCGCCCCGGAAGCGCAGGAAGCAATGGAGCGCCCCGTGACCATCATCCACACCTCGGCAAGCTCGGGCGTAGCAAAAGCGGCCGTTCACAGCTTTGCCAATCACTGGCACAGCGCCCTGGGATCCAGCGAGAATATCGCGTTTGGCCCCGGTGAGTGCTGGCTGCTCTCCCTGCCGCTCTACCATATCGGCGGCTACTCTCTCCTCTTCAGGGCCTTCGTCTCGGGGGGCGCTCTGGCTGTGCCGACTCCCGGTGCGACCATTGAAGAGTCGCTCTCCAACTATCCGGTTACACACCTCTCCCTTGTACCAACGCAGCTCTACCGCCTGCTCGGCAACAGCAGCACCGCCGCACCCCTCGGTGCCCTCAAGGCGATCCTCCTCGGCGGAAGCGCGGCACCGCAGTCGATCCTCGACGAGGCCGCGCGCCGCCATCTGCCGCTCTACATGAGCTACGGCTCAACCGAGATGAGCTCGCAGATCGCCACCACCGCCGCTCCGGTAAGCGGCGAGGATAGTGAAAGCGGAACAGTGCTGCCGTGGCGGGAGGTTAGGGCGGCGGAGGACGGAGAGCTTCTCGTCAGGGGAAAAACCCTCTTTCAGGGATACCTGCAGGATGGTGTACCAAGGCCTCAGACCGACAGCGAGGGGTGGTTCCACACCTCCGACATCGGCCTCGTTAGCGAAGATGGAATGGTGACTATTCTCGGCAGGAAGGACAATATGTTCATCTCGGGCGGGGAGAACATCCATCCAGAAGAGATAGAAAAAGCACTGATGAGCGTCGGCGGCATTATCGAGGCGGTTGTCGTTCCGGTGCCCGATCCGGAGTATGGACTGCGGCCGCTGGCATTCATCCACGCGCCGGAACATGAGGGTGATGAGGAGACGCTCAACGGGGCCATGCGCGCCCTGGTCGGGTCGCTTAAAACTCCTGTGCGCTACGAGCGGGTAAACGAGTGGGTGCGGCTGCCGGGGTCGCAGAAGACAGACCGGGCATGGTATAGCAAGCAGGCCCTCAGCCTCTGGCGGCCTTCCTCTTGAGCCGCAGCACGGCGAATGAACCGCCGAGGCCTGCTATCGGGGCATAAAAAGCGCCGGAAAAAACCATATTCATAAACAGATCAGCAAGGCTCAGGTTGAGGGGGGCGAGCGCCATCTTCTGGGCTGCCACAAGGGTCTCTACCTGTTCATGCAGCTCGGGCCTGTTCTGAGCCATATCGAGCGCCCACCTGATAACGAGCGAAAGGCTTTCCGAACCCGGCCTGTAGTGGAAGAGCTCCATCAGAATATAACCAACACCCTCTGAAAGCACGCCACCAACAAGGCCGGCAAAGCAGCCCAGAAGGAATGCCTCATTGAATGCCAGACGCACCTGAAATCGCAGGATTGAGTGGTTGAGCGCGATGGTGCCGGAGATGAAAACGCCGGCAAAAAGGAAGACATTGATCAAGGTCAGGTAGGGCACGGTAGTGGAGAGCAGAATAAGGATGGCCCCCACGAGCACCGTATAGAGCTTTGCGGAAAACGGAAGCGGTGATTGATTCACACTGTCGGCAGCCATAACTCCTCAGGAAAGCTTTTCATTCAAAAAATCATCCATGGTATAGAACCCCGGCGCGCTCTTGTGACGACCGGCGAGCCAGACTGCCGCCTCAACGGCGCCAGCGGCAAATCCCGAGCGGTTCTTCGCCGTATGGGAGATAATGATCTCGTCGGCATCAGAATCAATAAAAGCGGTATGCTTGCCGAAAACCGTGCCGAGCCTCAATGCGGCAACCTGCAGTTCATCCGCCGCCAGCTTCCTGTCATCGGAAAGCTCCCTGACCACCGTTGTCTTGCGACTGTTGGCCGAAAGAACAACTTCGGCCGCCCTGAGAGCCGTGCCGCTGGGAAAATCGGCCTTGCCGGTATGGTGCTGCTCGGCGAGGGCAATGTCGAACTGGCTGAAGGGTGCAATCAGGCGCGACGCCTCACGCAAGGTGCGGAGAAAAAGGTTGACGCCGAGCGAAAAGTTGGCCGAGTAGAGAAGCGAGGAGCCTGCCGCGGAAACCTTTGAGAGAACCTCCTGGCGGACATCGTCCCAGCCCGTTGTGCCAACAACGATGGGCACACCGGACAAAAGCATGGCCGGCAAGTTGGCGAGAAACGCATCCCTGACGGTAAAATCGATAATGGCGTCGCTTCCCTGGAAGAGGTCAGCGGTAATCGGAACATTGACATCGAGAACGGCAGCGGTTTCATGGCAGCCGGATCTGGCAATCACCAGTGCGACCTGCTCTCCCATTCTCCCGTTTCCTACAAGGGTAAACCTCATGATTGGTGGTTCATCTGAAAATTGTTGTTGACAAATAGCGGATGGTCCGGCGGTTTTACTCGTTGCCCATGGCCTCGAGCAGACGGTCGAGATCGTCGATAGAAAAATACTGGATGTGGATCTCGCCCTTGCCACCTTTTTTCTCGACAATGCGGACCTTTGTGGCCAGCCTGTTTCTGAGCAGGGACTCAAGCTGGGTGATGTGCGAGGAGCGCTCCGGCACGCCTGCATCTGCAGGCTTGGCCTGATCCTTGAACATGCGGTTGACCAGCGTCTCCGTCTGACGCACCGAGAGCTGATGGCTGAGGATCTGCTTCCATACCTTTATCTGCTGCTGTTCGCCGGGAAGATTGATGAGCGCCCTTGCATGGCCGGAGGATATCTCGCGATTGCGGATGCTGTCCTGAATCTGAAGCGGCAGCTTGAGCAGGCGGAGGAAGTTGCTGACGGTCGAGCGGTTCTTGCCTACCTTCTGGGCAATTTCATCCTGCGTCAGGCTGCATTTGGTCGTCAGGCTTTTCAGGGCAAGCGCAACCTCGATGGCGTTGAGGTCCTCCCTCTGGATGTTCTCGATAAGGGCAAGTTCGAGCTTGCTGGAGTCGTCGTGAGCCTCGATGACATAGGCAGGAATGAACTTGAAGCCGGCCAGCGTGACGGCCCTCAGCCTGCGTTCACCACTGATGAGCTGGTAGCCATCGCCGTCCCTGGTCACCGTCACCGGCTGAATGACGCCGTTCTCGATGATGGAGTTTTTCAGCTCCTCGAGGGCGGTTTCATCAAACTCCTTGCGGGGCTGAAAGGGATTTGCGCGTATCTTCTCAATCGCCAGACTGCCTATACTCCCCTCCTGAAGCGGTACAATCTCCTCATCCTTCGAACCCGAATCGAATCCCTCATCCGGAATCAGGGCCTTCAGGCCTCTACCCAATGCTTGTTTTGACATATCTTCTACCAGCTTACCGGTCAGCTACCGCTGCCGGACTTTAAATTTTTTGATATTGCCGTCCCTTTCGAAGATCTCCTGGGCCAGATCGAGATAATCCTTGGAGCCGATACTCTGGGCATCGTAGAGCAGCGCGGGCTTGCCATGACTCGGCGCTTCTGAAAGCCGGACATTCCTGCGGATATAGGTTCTGTAAACCTTCTCCTTGAAAAACTTCTTCACCTCTTCGGCCACCTGCGTCGCAAGACGGAGGCGCGAGTCGAACATCGTCACCAGCACACCCTCAATCTCAAGCTTCGGATTCAGGTGCTTCCTGACAATGCTGATGGTATTGAGCAGCTTGCCAAGTCCCTCAAGCGCATAGTACTCGGCCTGAACCGGAATGAGCACAGAATCAGCCGCGGTGAGCGAATTGAGTGTGATAAGACCAAGCGAGGGCGGACAGTCGATAATGATATAGTCGTATTTGGAGCGAATCCCTTTCAGCGCTTTCTGCATCACATACTCGCGCTCCCTCATGTTCACCAGCTCAACCTCCATGCCGACAAGGTTGACGTTGGATGGAAGGACGTCAAGATACTCGAGGCTTGAAGGCTTGATAGCATCCTGAATATTACCGCCCTTTACCATAACCTGGTAGAAGGTGTTGTCAATCTCGTCGCCGGTTTCAATGCCAAATCCGGATGTGGCATTGGCCTGAGGATCGATATCGATAAGCAGTGTCTTAAACTCAGAAATAGCGATCGAGGCAGCTATATTGACAGAAGTTGTGGTTTTTCCGACTCCACCCTTCTGGTTTGCAATCGCAATAACTCGGCCCATGTACTAACCAGGGAAATTTACAGCAGTTGAAGTTCCATCGTGACTTCTTACATTATAATACATACTGAAACCAATACAAATAATAATAATGTCGCTTCGGCAAAAGGCTGGAAAGGCCCTTCAATGAAGCGTTCGCTGGTGAACTTACGGTAAAAGTAAAAGCCCGCTTTTCAGGGTTCGCTCGATGATAACCAACTATTTTCTGCACTCATGATCGGCACCCCTCTCTTGCCGGAAATCAGGGAACTGATTGAACAGCGAAACTTCAGCGCGCTGCAACGGCTCTTCGGCGACTGGCTTCCTGTAGATCTGGCCGAACTCATTTCAGACCTTCCTGAAAGCGAACAGGCGATCCTCTTCCGGCTTCTGCCCAAAGACATTGCGACCGAAACTTTCGAATATCTCGACCTGGATGCCCAGGAGAACCTGCTCAAGGCGCTGACCCAGAAGGATGTGACCCACATCCTCAACAGCATGTCGGCTGATGACCGAACAGCGCTCCTCGAAGAGCTTCCGGGAGCCGTGGTGCAGGAGCTCCTGAAGCTGCTCTCCTTCAAGGAGTTCAAGATTGCCAAAACCCTTCTGGCCTACTCCGAGGGGAGTGTCGGCAGGCTCATGTCGCCAGACTGCCTCAGCGTCAAGAAGGACTGGGATGTCGATCATGTGCTCACCTACATCCGCACCTTCGGCCATGAGAGCGAAACGCTCAACGTCATCTACGTCGTTGACGATTTCGGAAAACTCACTGGCGAGCTGCTGTCGCGGGAGCTGCTGCTCTCGGCTCCGGAGAACAAGGTCGAAGAGATCATCTCCAAAGACAAAATCATAACCCTGACGGCTACGCAGGACCAGAAAGACGCCCTTGAGGCCTTCAAGCGTTACGACAAGGTCGCCCTGCCGGTAGTCGACTCTAACGGCTACCTGATCGGCATTGTGACCGTTGACGACATGCTCGATGTGGCCGAAGAGGAGGAGACCGAAGAGATCCAGAAATTCGGTGCCGTCGAGGCCCTTGAGGAGCCCTACATGGATCTGCCCATTCTCCAGCTCGTCAAAAAACGGGCCGGCTGGCTGGTAATCCTCTTCATTGGCGAAATGCTGACCGCCTCTGCCCTGGCATTTTTCCAGGACGAGCTGGCCAAAGCCATCGTGCTGGCCACCTTCATCCCGCTCATCATTTCGAGCGGCGGAAACTCCGGCTCGCAGGCCGCAACCCTTATCATCCGCTCGCTCTCGATCGGAGAGATCACCATACGGGACTGGTGGCAGGTCATGAAGCGCGAAATTCTTTCCGGCCTGGCGCTCGGGAGCTTGCTTGGCATGATCGGAGTGCTGAGGGTTATCATCTGGGCCATGATCATCGGCCATCTCACCATTACCTGGGTCTACGTATCGATTACCATAGGGGTCTCGCTGCTCGGCATTGTACTCTTCGGAACGCTTACCGGCTCGATGCTCCCGCTCCTTCTGAAGCGGCTGGGCCTCGATCCGGCGACCTCGTCCGCGCCCTTTGTGGCAACGCTTGTCGACGTTACCGGCATTGTCATCTACTTCAGCGTTGCCTCGCTCATCCTCGGAGGTATTCTGTTGTGAACCAGGAACGGGAGTCACTGGAATTCGATATCGTCTTTGTCGGCGCCGGGCCGGCAAACCTTGCATCGGCGATCCACCTGCAGCGGCTCCTCAGAGAGCGCAACGCCAAAGCAGAGCACTCGATCGCCATCATCGACAAGGGCCGATACCCCGGCGCGCACCTGCTCTCGGGAGCCGTGCTCGACCCCGTGGCACTCCGGGAGTTCATGCCTGACTTTCTTGAGCGAGGCTGTCCGGTCGAGTCTGAGGTAACTGACGAGAAGATCTGGTTTCTGACAAAAAAAAGAAAGTTCCGCTTTCCCTTGGTGCCCGAAGCGTTCCGGAACAGCGGCACCCTGCTCATCTCTCTCAGCCGGTTCGGAGACTGGCTGGCCGAAGAGGTCAGCAAAGAGGGCATCGAACTCTTCGACAATACGGCTGCTGTTGCCCCCCTCATCGAAAATGGCCGGCTTGCGGGCATCCTGCTCGACGACAAGGGCGTAGACAGGAACGGCAGGAAAAAACCTGGCTTTGAACCCGGCATTCTCCTGAAGGCGAAAGCCGTCGTCATCGGAGAGGGGTCGGACGGTTCACTCCTCCGCCAGCTCCGGCCGCTGCTCTCCGCCGCCGGGGAAACTGCCCCGCAACGCTACAGCACGGGAGTGAAAGAAACCTGGCGGGTGGCGGAAGGCCGACTGTCGGTCGGTGAGGTACACCACATGTTCGGCTACCCCCTGTCGCCCGAGAGTTACGGCGGCGGCTGGCTCTATGCACTCTCCGGGACGCTTCTCTCCGTCGGGTTCGTCAGCTCGCCGGGCCCCTCATCGCCCGACTGCGACCCGCACCTCAACCTCCAGCGCCTCAAGCAGCATCCCCTTCTTGCAGGAATCCTCGAAGGCGGCAGCATGCTCGAATCCGGAGCACGCTGCATCAGCTCCGGAGGGCTCGACAGCGTGGGACCTCTCTGCGGGCCGGGCTTTCTCGTCACCGGTGAATCAGCCGGACTGGTAAACACGCAGCGCCAGAAAGGGCTTCACCTCGCCATCAAATCGGGAATCCTTGCCGCCGAAACCCTCTCTGAGGCACTGCTCGATAACGATTTTTCCGACAAACGGCTGAAAAGCTATGAGAAGCGGTTCAGGGAGTCCTGGGCATTCGATGAACTCCACGGCGCACGCAACTACCGAAAGGCATTCGATCGCGGACTCTATGCCGGACTTGCCCATGCCGGTCTCCAGCTCGCATTTCCGGGTTTGTCGCTCAAAGCGGGCGAGAAGGGATCAGCACCAAAACCGGGGAGTGTAAAAGAAGAGAGGGAGCGCTTCACGCCAGACGGAAGGCTGACCTTCAGCAAGGAGGAGAGCCTCTACCGCTCCGGCACCATGCACGAGGAAGATCAGCCCTGCCACCTGCTGATCAGCGAAGAGAACATTCGGGAGATCTGCCTGAAAAAATGCACCGAAGAGTTCGGAAATCCATGCTTAAGATTCTGCCCGGCAAAGGTTTACGAACTGACCGACGGAGCCGGCCGAACCCTCAGGATCAACCCCTCGAACTGCCTGCACTGCAAGACCTGCGAAGTAGCCGACCCCTACAGCGTCATCACCTGGAGCACCCCCGAAGGCGGCGGCGGCCCGGGCTACAAGCTTAGCTGAAAAAAGTTATTTGGGGAGAAATCCCATCTCCTCAGCAATAAAAAGGGTAAGTGGCTTGATATCACCATCACGGCTTGCTGTTTCGAGTGCATCCATGTAGGCACTGCGTCGCTGAACCCGAATAACAGTCCAGGGATATCCCCCGGAGGCAAGCATAGCGTTCATCAGAAATCGCCCAATACGACCATTCCCATCGTAATATGGGTGGATAAAAACAAAGAGATGATGACCGAGTACCGCTCTGACTGCCGGTTCCGACTCCTGTTCAATCAAATCAAACAACGTTTCCATGGCATCGGTCAGCGCCTCGCGAGGCAGCGGCGTGTGCATTGAGTTGCGAATAAAAACCGGCCCATTCCGATAACCGGCAAGCTGATGCGGCTCCAGAAGGCCGGCAGTAACCGCGGGTGAGAAAAGCTCGGAATACCATCGATGATGCGCATTTCTGACAATAGCGCCAGAATTTCTCCACGTCAGGATCTCCTCAATAGCTGTTCTGACAGAACGAAAGGCTTGATAGTAACCTCGTGCCGCAAGAGCATCACGGTCTTTTTTATCTTGCTGGTCATCATCAGGATTCCATCCCTGTTTAGCGACTCTGTCAATAAGTGCATCACTGACCTGATAGCCCTCTATGGAGAGTGAGTTGTAGGCATCCACAACATAGCGTTCATCGACATGGGCAAGATAGGCTGCAACGTTTTGCGGAAGTCCCGGCGCTGGAGGGAAAAGAGCCAACACCTCTTGGCGCCATCCCGACCACAAGGACTGTAACCGCATGATATAGGGCGATCGTTCACGGATGCGTCCAAGGGTTGGCTCAGGAATATGAAACGGGTTGATTTCACGAATATCGTATTTTCCCAGTTTCATGGTGTGGATAATCCGCTCAGCTTCTTCAGCACGCCCGACAAAGCGCAACGCGCCCGCAAGCCGCCCGGCAGCGGCGACTGCGCCCTCTTTTGTGAGTAAAATTTCCAGAAGCTCTCCGGGATCGCCTATCATATTGATGGCAATTTCAGCATCACGAGGATTGGCGATATATGATTGCGGGCTAAGCTTGCAGAGGGTTTCAGGAAGTGAGTGAACTTGCAACCTGCATAATCCGTTGAACCTCGAACACAAAATCCGCTGAACTTCGAACAGGTCGTCCGCAAAAGGTCGAACAGGAAATCCGGTTGAACATCGAACACTTTTTTGCCCCAGAGCGGATAAGGTGTTCGAAGTTGCCGGACAAG
>CAIJVD010000020.1 GCA_903824045.1 uncultured Chlorobiaceae bacterium | reverse complement strand
TGCAGGTTCGAGTCCTGCTCGCGGAGCAAGAAAAAAGGAAGTACATTGAAAAAGTGTGCTTCCTTTTTTTGTTTGTCAGAAGAATGCGACTGTTATCCCGACAGGTCGGGATGCAGGTTCGAGTCCTGCTCGCGGAGCTGAAAAGGGAAGCACAAGATCAAAACTGTGCTTCCCTTTTTTTATTTCTTCCGGGGTGTCACGGCTCTCATCACCTCTCTCAGGGTCTTGCATGCTTCAGGCATTTTTATATATTTGGAAAATGATTTGAAAACCGGCGGTGCCATACATTTTACACTCATGCGCATAACGAATTTCAGCAACTTTCAGCTTGCTCCCGGCCTTCTGCTCCTTGCCGTCATGGTTCAGGGGGAGTGCGGGTTTTAGTTCGTTTATGCAGCGATCGGGACATTGTTTAAAGCCGCCAGCCCCCTATGGGTTGGTGGCTTTTATCGTTTAAAGGACAAAAGGAGAAAAAAGTCATGAAAAGGATGAAGAGTCAGAAATACACGCAGTATCCATCAGTTGCTATCATAAATCGGCAGTGGCCCGATCGGTCGATTACCAAAGCGCCGATATGGTGCAGCGTTGACTTGCGTGATGGCAACCAGGCGCTCCCGGTGCCGATGAGCGTGGAGGAGAAGGTCTCCATGTTTCAGCTGCTGGTCTCCATAGGCTTCAAGGAGATTGAGGTCGGGTTTCCCTCTGCGTCGGCAACCGAGTTTGCCTTTGTCCGGCGTTTGATTGAAGGCGGGCTTATTCCGGATGATGTTACTATTCAGGTACTTACCCAGGCGCGTGAGCATCTGATCCGCAGGAGCTTTGAGGCAATTGCAGGGGCGAAGCAGGCTATCGTTCATCTCTACAACTCGACGTCGACTTTGCAGCGGGACGTTGTCTTCCGCAAAAACAGGGAGGAGATCAAGGCCATTGCCATCGAAGGTACGCGGCTTGTTCGCCGCCTCCGCGATGAGAGCGGAAGCAAGGGGATCCGTTTTGAGTACAGTCCTGAAAGTTTTACCGGAACGGAGCTCGACTATGCGCTTGAGGTCTGCCATGCGGTCATGGATGCCTGGGGTGCGACGGCGGAGGATAAAGTTATCCTGAACCTGCCGTCAACCGTCGAGATGTCGCAGCCTAACATCTATGCCGACAGAATCGAGTGGTTCTGTAGCCATGTCAATCACCGCGATGCGGTGCTGATCAGCGTTCATGCCCATAATGACCGGGGAACGGCCGTTGCCACGGCTGAGCTTGCACTCCTGGCCGGGGCAGACCGTGTCGAGGGTGCCCTGTTCGGTAATGGCGAACGGTGCGGCAACATGGACGTTGTCACCATAGCGCTCAACCTTTTGACCCAGGGGATCGACCCTGAGCTCGATTTTTCAGATCTGCCCCGCATCCGCGAGGTCTACCGCCGGTGTACCCGAATGGATATCCACCCCCGCCATCCCTATGCCGGTGAACTGGTCTATACCGCTTTTTCGGGTTCGCATCAGGATGCTATCAGCAAGGGGATGAAGGCTCGGGCGATAGACAAAGATGGGTTGTGGGCCGTCCCCTATCTGCCTATAGATCCTGAGGATGTCGGGTGCAGCTATGAGGCTATCGTTCGCATCAACAGCCAGTCCGGGAAGGGCGGGGTCGCCTATGTGCTCGAAAAGGATTACGGCATACAGATTCCAAAGTGGATGCAGCCTGATTTTGCCGAGGCGGTTCAGGCTGTTGCCGATATGAGCGGGGTCGAGCTCTCCGCGGAGCAGATTCATGAACTCTTTTATACCGAATATGTCAAGCGTCAGGAGCCGGTCGTTCTCAAGAAGTGCCATATCAGCTGGGATGACGAGGACCTCGATCGGAGTGAAGCGGAGTCGACCCTTATCAGTGCCATCGTGCAGCTGAAAGAGCGTGAGTTCAGCTTTGAGGCTCGGGGGAATGGCCCGCTCGATGCCTTTGTCAAGGGCTTTGTGAAAGAGAGCGGTCTTGATTTCAGTGTTGACGAGTATGCAGAGCATGCCATCGGGCGGAGCGCGGGTGCGCAAGCTATCGCCTATATCAGGATCGGATCTGCTGACGGGAGGGTCTCTTTCGGTGCAGGTATTGACTCGAATATCAGTCTGGCATCGATCAAGGCTATCGTGAGCGCGCTGAACCGCCTGCCATGAGTGAGGGCGGGCTGGCGGCGTCGTTTATCGCATGCCGGCCGGAATGATGACGACCGGGCAGGATGCCCGACGGATTACCCCCTCGGAGACGCTGCCGATCAGGAGGTGAAAGAGTGCTCCGTGCCCGTGTGAGCCAAGGATGATCATCTCCGCTCCGATCTTTTCACTTTGGCTTACAATCCCCTCTACCTCCAGGTTGTGCGTCACGATCACGGTTGTTGCAATGCCGCTTTTTATGAACGCATCGGCAATTGATCTCAGCTTTTCGGACTCGGTGTCGATTCCGGGGACTGCGGGCGGTTCGGCGGGAAGAAGCACAAGCTCATCCTGAGCGGGTTCGATGACGGGTGAAGAGGGAGGAACGACATGAAGCAGGTAGAGCTCCGCACCAAGGCGTCCAGCCAGTCTGCCGGTCTCGGCAATGACCTTGTCGGCGATGGCCGAGAAGTCAATGGCGGCAAGAATTTTCATGGCAGGTTATTCATGCGTCAGAGGATAGTGCCGTCGCCCCCTGCGCGATTGCGGGGAGCGGTGGCGAAATGGATGGCTCTGCCTGAAAGAGAACCGGTTCAGGCTTTTGCGGCGCGCTCTTCCTGGTAGATCATGAACAGTGCTGCAACAACACCGGGCAACCAGCCGGTCAGGGTGAGAAATCCGGTCAGAACGACTGTGCCTATTTCCTTGTTCAGAACTGCGGCAGGAGGAAGTACCACTGCTGTAATCAATCGGCGAATGTCCATTGTCTGGCTCCGTTATGATTATGAAATAATCAGCAAATCTACAATTTATCCTGTCAACAATCAATGCAAAAACGCCGCAGGATTCGGGGGTTTTGGATGAGGAGTTTTGGTGGCGCTTGCATTTTATCTCTAAAATTGTAAATTAGATTCCCTTCAGAATAATCCCGAGTGAAACACTCGCTCCTGATTTGTTGAACATAAATTGAAACAAATTGCTTAATACAGTTCATCCCGACGTGGTTTTGGATGATGTTGATGAGGTCATTGACGAACCGAATTTTAATAATCACAATACCTCTCCAGACCCGCCAAGTCCGTATGCCGACCTTGAGAAGAAGTATCGCAAAAACCGGTTTAACAAAAACAGAAACAAGACCACGTCAGACCTTTTCGGTGTGAACGGCTCTGGCCAGCATTCCGTCTTGAAAAGTGCTGATGGAAACAAGCCGCAGAAAAGAAAATCGAAAAAGAAGCCCTTCTCCAAGGTCTCCCGCAATACTTCCGGCAAACGCAACGCCTGAAAGTTAACTGAGCACTTGAGTTTTCACGCTGCCCTTCAAGCTGCAGTCCGTTCATCCTTTGCATACCGGCATTGTCAATGTTTCGGGGGAGGCCCCTTATGACTTTTGAAATACAGGCACACCGCGGCGCCCGCTCTTTTTTTCCGGAGAACACCCTGCAGGCATTCTGTAAGGCCGCAGAGCTTGGCGTCAGGGTTCTTGAGCTTGATCTTGTGGTATCCCGCGACAGTCGGATAGTGGTCTCTCATGATCCGTGGCTCTCCCCCCCATCCTCTTGCGACCCTCTTGACCGGCAATCAGGTGATCCCACTCCTGCCTGCCTGACTATCTACGAGATGGATTATGCAGAGGTAGCGGCTTTCGACTGCGGGATGGCCGATTCTTCATTTCCCGACCAGAAGCGGGTGAAGGCCTGTAAACCCCTGCTTTCAGAGGTGTTTGCGGCGGTTGAAGCCACTATGGCATCAGCCTCCATGACGGGCCGCATGACCTATAATCTTGAAATTAAGTCCTGGCCGGAGAGAGACGGAGCGTTTCATCCTGCACCGGAGCGGTATGCGCAGCTTGTCGTTCAGGAGGTGCGGGCCTCGGGTCTTGTGGATTTTGTCAGAATCCAGTCTTTCGATGACAGGGTTGTCAGGGAGGTCTGGAAGATCGAACGGGGGCTCTCCTGCGGGATTCTTGTCGATGAGGGGGACTCTCTTGACAAGATTGAGACCAGGCTCGACAATCTCGGGTTTCTGCCCAGGTATGTCAATCCGCACTATTCGCTTGTAGACCGCAGGCTTGCAGGGATTCTCCACGAGCGGGGAGCCGGCATGATTCCCTGGACGGTCAACCGGCCGGAGGAGATGCTCTCTATGAAGCGGCTTGGCGCGGATGGCATTATTACAGACTTCCCTGAAAAAGCACTCGCTTTGCCGGAACTTTTCGATTGATCCAAACAGATTCCCGGGGCATCAGCGTTTTACCTTAACATCCTTCAGCACGCCGATCATATGGTGAACGTTTCGGGCGATCAACTCCGGGGCGGGTGACTCATCTTTTCCCGCAGGAGTGTAGAGCAGCCGGTCAAGGGCGTCAAGCAGCGATGGGCACTCCAGTTGCGCTTCAGCCGCAATATTCAGGCTCTGCAGGGCGGCCTCAAGTTCCTTTCTTGTCAATCTTCCGGGTACATTGATTCCTGCCCGTTCAAGTTCAAGCAGAAGAAGCTGTTTCAATGTTCCTGCTGACTCTCCACTCGCTTCCCCAGGCGGTCGGGAGCTGTCGGCGGTTGTGCTCTTCAATCGGTTTGAAGGCTTTTTTCTTGCAATGAGCACGCCAGCTCCGATAAGCAGCAAGAGTCCCAGAATAGCGCCGGTGATCCATCGAGTGTTCTCCGCGGGCTGTTGCCGCAAACTCCCGGCAGCTTTAAGCTCTGCGGCCTCGTTGGGATGCAGGGGCGGCGTGACCCTGATGACTATGGCGTTTGAGCCCGGCAGATCGAACCGGCCCGTGACCGGGTTAAAGACAACCGTTTTAAGCGGCGATATGGTGAAGAGTCCAGCGGATTGAGGCCAGGCGGTGATTGTAACGGTCATGGAGCCGGCACTGCCCGTTCCATCACTCTGCAAGTTGGTCGTCGTTTCCGGAGGGCTTTGGCGGAAGCTCTCTGGGAGGTTGAGCGTCGGGGGTTTCAGGGTGAGGAGGCTCCCGCTGCCGGTTATGACAAGTTTCAGGATGACCGGTTCTCCTGCCCTGAGTGTCTGGCGGTCGGCAAGAAGCTCAAGGCGAAACGAGCCTACGGCACCGGAAAATCCGGCAGGAACCGGTTCGGGAAGAGCGCGGGCGGTGACGGAAAGCTCCGGAGCGGTGATTCTGAATCGAATATCCGGTGAATTGTCGGTGCTGTTCTTCCGCTGCTCCACGGGCAGATCGCACAGCATGGTATAGCCGGAGATGTTGATCGTCCCTTTCTCGAGAGGCGATATCCTGAACTGCTTGATCACGGCGCCCCGCAACTTCTCCCCCCTCACCACTGCCGGAGTGCTCTTGATATAGCGTCCCGAGTCCGTTTCTTTTGCCCAGAGACCCTTGAAGGAAGGATTCTCCTCGTTTGATATTTTCGGCGCGAGATCCTTGAAATAGAGGGTATAGGTCAGCAGCGCTTCCTCGCCGACCCAGGGCCGGCTGTTGCTTACTGTTGACACAATGAATGGCCTGCCGGAGCCATTGCCTCCGCCGGGGGCGGCAAGCGCAAGAGAGCATGTCAGCATCAACATGAGCATGACGCATGCCTTGTGCAGATGAAGGGGAGGAACTCGAGCCATGGCAGTTATTTCATGAGTTCCCTGGAGCGGGCAGCGGCGGCGGCCACCGTTTCTATCAGGATCTCCCGGATATTTCGCCCGTCCATGATTGCAAGCCCCGCCTCCGTCGTTCCGCCCGGAGTGGTGACCTCCCGCTTGAGCTCCTCAGGTGTTTTGTTGCCCGAAAGCACCATTTTTGCCGCTCCCAGCATGGTCTGTGCGCTGAGCAGAAGGGCCTCTTCAGCTGAAAGCCCGCACTGGATGCCGCCGGCGGCCAGTGAATCAAGAATGTGAAACATGTAGGCGGGGCCGCTTCCTGAAACCGCGGTGGCCGCATCCATCTGCTCTTCTGTAAGCACGACCGATCGCCCGATCGAGCTGAAAAGGTCGCAGGCCAGCGCGACATCCTCATCTGTAGCCATCAACCCCTTGCTGACGGCGGTCATTCCCTCGCCGACAAATGCGGGGGTGTTGGGCATGACCCGTATGACCCTGGTACTCTCCTCTGCATGGCTTCTGATAAAGCCGGAGGATATTCCTGCTGCAACGCTGATGATCAGATGGTCACTCCGAAGCCCCGCTTTCAGCTCCCCGACAACCTCGGCTATCTGGTAGGGCTTGACAGCAAGGATAATTACTGTGGCCTGGGTTGCAATCTGGGCGATTGAGCTGCATATGCGGAGAGGGTAGTCGGCCGCAACGGAAGCGAGGGCAGCTGGTTCCCTGTCGAAACCGGAAATGATGGTGTTGGCTTTAACGCTGAGCCCTGCAATAAGAGCGCGGGCGATTCTTCCTGTTCCTATAAAGCCGATGTGAAGGTTGCTCATTGGTTACTTCTCTGTTTGTTTGTTTGTGTTCTACCGATATACGCTTTTTACGAGGATTTTCCATTCCGGCGACGCCAATGGGCCTGCCGGCCTACCTGAAGCGCAGTTTGCTGTAAAGGATGACAAGAAGCAGCAGAAGAGAAACGCTGTTGGCGGCTATCATTGGCAGATCGTTAATGGCAATGCCGTAGAGCAGCCAGAGGATGATTCCGACATTCATCGCCAGCGCCCAAAGAAGGCTGATGTCACGCGCTTGGCGTGTGGTAAAGATTCTGAACGCCTGAGGCAGGAAGGCGAGGGTGGTGATTACTCCGGCTGCATAGCCAAGATATTCGAAATGCTGCTTCATGCCGGTTGTTCGTGATTGAGGGAAAGCGCGGCTCTTCTGTTGTGGAAAATAGTCACAGAAGGGGAGAATACCGAGCAATTGAGGGTTCAACTCTTTGAGGGGAGGAGAATTTGTTGATAGTTGCGAGGGTCTCTGTTATGCTGAAGTTTATGAATTCAGGAACGTCCCCCCGGGGGGAAACGAAAAAGGCGGGAGATTCTCCCGCCTTTACGCTGTATTGAAATCAGAAAGCTTACTTGCTCTGCTCAACCATGTAGGCTACTGCATTGCTGACAACGGTTTTGTTCAGGTCAGCCTTGCCACCCTTTGGAGGCATGACGCCGCTCTTGCCGGTGAAGCCATTGGTTGCGTGACCGATAAGCACGTCGAGACCCTGCTTGATGCGAGGTGCCCAGGCAGCCTTATCTCCAACTTTTGGGGCTCCTGCAACGCCGGTTTTGTGGCATGCTGCACAGGTGGCCTCAAAGGTAGCTTTGCCTGCTGCAGCATTAGGTGCGGCAGAAACGTCAGCAGCGCTGATTGCAACGGCGCAAAGGGCGCAAAGGGCCGCAGAAATGATACGGGACATAGTGAGTTCTCCTCTTGATAATTATGGAAATACGGGTTGGGATAGTGTTGTGCTACAATCGGGCACACAAACCACTATAAATACGATTATTATCGTCTTAATCCAACTGATTGTGAGATATTTTTCACAATCGTGAATATTGGTTTTCTCCTGGGCATTCGTTTTTGGAAAAAAAAGAACGGGAGCCAGTGATTGGCTCCCGTTGATGGGTCGATAGGGAACGCGCGTTTACTTCGACTGGCCGACCATGTAGGCGACTGCATCGCCGATGTTGGCATCGGTCAGTTTGGCATTGCCGCCCTTGGCAGGCATCATGCCAGCCTTGCCCTGAAATCCCTTGACGGATTTGCTGGCCATCACCTCTACTCCCTGCTGGATACGGGGAGCCCATGCGGCTTTGTCGCCTAATTTCGGTGCGCCTGCAAGACCGCCTTTGTGACATGCGGCGCAGCCGCCGTCATAGATTGCTTTGCCGGCTGTAGCGTTAAACGCAGCGTTGGCAGTGGTCGCGGTGAAGGCGAAGAGCGCAATTGCACAAAGAGCTGCTGAAAAGATACGGGACATAAAAGTTCTCCCTTAGATTAATGGTTATGAAAACAGGTTATAGTCGAGCGTTTATTTTGATTTTTCGACCATGAATGCGACTGCGCTGCCGACTTCAGCATCGGTCAGTTGGGCGTTGCCGCCTTTTGCAGGCATCATTCCGGCCTTGCCCTGGTAGCCAGTGACGGCCTTTTTGGCCATGACCTCCACACCCTGCGGCAAGCGAGCTGCCCATCCGGCCTTGTCGCCCGGTTTCGGAGCGCCCATCATGCCTGCATCGTGGCATCCGGCGCAGTTCGCGTCATAGACAGCTTTGCCGGCAGCAATTTTCGGATCAGCCGGGGCGGCTTCTGCAGCTGGAGCTGCGGCAGGTGCGGCTGCTGCGGGAGCGGCGGCGTTTTCCTTGCCGTCAGGAAACTTGAGCTTTGCTGGTGGTTTTTCAAGAGCGCAAGCGCCGAGGAGAATGGTGCTGGCGGCAAATAGAGGCAGAAACTGTCTGGTAGTCATGTTCGGTGGCTTGTTATTGAGTTACGGGCAATCTTCCCTGAAAAAATGTGCATACAGTTTAAAAATTATTCAGCTCAGGGCAAAATGGTATTTTCCGCCGGAGCCTTCTCCATCTGTCGCTTGAGGTCGCTGCGTGAAAGGGTGTAAAGATGCGTATAGAAAGCGTTGAAGAGCATCACCGCGGCTTTTAGCGAGGGTGCCCCCAAACCTCTTGCTATGGAGTTTCGGACTGTAAATACCTTCCTGGTCAGCTCGGAGTAGCTTTCAACAAAGGCATCGAGCGCGATGTTTTTCGGGCGGTAGAGCATCTCCTGGCCAAAGGTGTAGCGGAAGGCCGTAATGTCGGCGGGATCGAACAGCAGTCGTCCCTCCTCCCTGAGCCGCTCGAAGACCCGCGTCCCGGGAATTGGCCGCAGAATATTGATGCCGGGAACGTCCAGCTTCGTCTCGCTGATAAAATCAAGGATCGCCCGAGGGGTTTCGAGCGTATCGCCGTCGAGACCGTAGATAAAGCTGCCGTAAAGGCTTATGCCAGCGTTTCGGATGGATTTGATCGCTCCGGCAAGCTCGTTGCTCCTGTTCTGGTTTTTTTTGTGGAGGCTACGACTTTCGGCTTCAATGCTCTCTATACCAACAAGCAGCGCCTTGCATCCGGATTGCGCAAAGGTTTCGAGAAGCTCATGCTGCTGGCCAAGGGTTGTGGTGGCCTGGCCGAACCAGCTTATTTGGAGCGGAGCAATCTTTCGGAAGAGTTCAAGGGCGTAGGCCGGGTCAGCATTGATAGAGTCATCGACAAAAAAGAAGATTCTGCGGTCGTCATGCCGGAACCGCTCCACCTCATCGACAATGTCGTCAATCCTTCTCCTGCGCAGTGCGTGGCCGTTGAGCACGTGGACATTGCAGAAGTCGCAGCTGTGCGGACACCCCCGTCCGGTCTGGATCAGGTTTGTCGTAAAGTACCGGCTTATATCCAGAGTGTGCTTGCTGACCGGCCTGTGGCGTGTCAGATCGGGAAACCCTGCCTGATAGGAGGCTTTGAGCGTGTCGGCTTTCAGGTCTAAGAGCAGCTCTCTCCAGAGGTCATCGGCCTCTCCATGAACCAGCGCGTCGGCGTGCGGGCGGCAGGAGTCAGCAAAGAGCGTGACATGAGCGCCCCCAAGCACAACCCTGCTGCCTCCCTGGCGGAGTCGGTCGGCAAGCGCAAATGCCTTTCGGGCCATGCCGGTCTGGACGCTGATTCCGACAAGGTCCCAGTGCTCGCTGAAGGGGAACTCCTCGAAGCGCATGTCGCAGATCGACTGCTCCACGCCCTCCACCTCAATGGAAGCAAGGATCATGAGCGAGAGCGGAGGAATGGCGAACTGGCTTTTTTTGATGAGCGTTCGGAGTCTGCGGTTGAACACGGCAGAGATAACTCCCGATTTTGTTTCACTGTACAGTGAGCGGGCGTTGTCTACTCCGCTTTCGGAAGGAAGAAAAACGAGGAGAACTCTTTTTGGTGAAGACATAGCGCTCTACCAGTCCTTGTTGTTTCGTCCTTCCTGTGAGGATTTTCCGGAGCGGGGGAGGCGTTGCATCATGGATGACTCATCCTGGCGGGCCTTTTCAAGCAGGCGTCCGGCGACCTCTTTTCCTATGCCGGTTTCGGGATGCGAACCGCCTTTTTGCTCCTGACTTGATGAAGAGGGGGGAAGCTTCTTTTCAAGTTCCAGAAGGGCGCGGCGGACGATTTCGTAGTTGATTTTTGCATCCCCGTCGTCAGGGTGGTTAAGCAGCACTCGCCGGAACTGCCCGAGAGAACTTCGCAACAGGGCGGTTTTGCGGCTCTTTTCGGTTGTTTCAAAAGCCTTCATGGCAATGGCGCTCCCCTCATTGAACCGCGCATTCAGTTCGGTCTGCCCGGCGACCCCTTTGGCCTCACGGGCGGAGGCAAACAGTGCGGCCGCATCCGCATATTTTTTCTGCATGTAGAGGGAGCAGGCAAGATTGAATCCGGCAGCGGAAGCCTCCTTTCCTTCAGGGGCGATACGCAGGAGCTGACGAAACAGATGTTCGGCACGGCTGAAGTCGCGAGCTTCGTAGAGCGCCTCAGCCTGCTGCTTGAGCCGGTAGTGGCTGAGCATCTCCGGCAGGGAGGAGGAGATTGCCAGAAGAATCAGAAAAAATGGGAGTCTGATCATGTTTCGACGCTTTCTCTAAAGATAGTTGCGGGGCCCGAAACAAAAAAGCCGCCCGGCATGAGAGGGCGGCTTTTTTCCATAAAGTCGGGGTTGTGCGGGGATCAGCTTCCGAGAAAGGCTTTCTGCACGGCACTGACGCCAGCTCCGATCTCAAAGTCAAAGTTGACCTCCTTCAGTGCTCTTTCAAGGCCGCCAATGACGGTCAGCATGTCGAGCTCATCGTAGTAGCCGAGATGGGAGACCCTGAAGATCTTGCCCTTGTAGTCGTCCTGACCCGCGGCAACGGTGATGCCGTTCTTGTTTTTCAGGGCCTTGTTGAAGGCCGACCATTCGAGCCCTTCGGGGAGCCAGACCGGGGTGACGGCAAATGATGGTGAGTTGCTGAAGAGCTTCATGCCGAGTGCATTGCACCCCTCGCGACAGGCGCGCGCAAGGTTTTCATGGCGCGTCCATATGTTTTCGATCCCTTCTGCCCGTACCATCTGCAGGGCTTCGTCAAGGCCGATTACAAGCGAGACTGCCGGAGTGAAGGGGGTGTCGTCGCCGGCATGTGATTTCAGCGCTTTTTTCAGGCTGAGGTAGAACTGCGGGATTCCCTTGTGGGCGTTGATAATATCCTGTGCCCGTTCGGAGATGGCGACAAGCGCAAGGCCCGGAGGCATCATCAGCCCTTTCTGTGAGCCGGTAATGCAGATGTCCACGCCCCAGTCGTCGAAGTGGAACTCGTGGGCGCCGACGGCGGTGATGCCATCGACCAGCACGAGCGCATCGGACTGCTCGCGAACGACCCTGCTGAGAGCCTGAATGTCGGCAGCAGTACCTGTCGAAGTTTCAGAGTGGGTCAAGCATACCCCTTTTGCATCGGGGTTTTCCTTCAGCAGTTCAGCAAGCCTCTCCGGCTGGATGGCCGAACCCCATGCCACGCTCTCTTCGACGCAGTTTCCGGTAAAAATGCGAACCAGCTGGCCCCAGCGCTCGCCAAATTTTCCGGCGTTGACGGTGATCACCTTGTCGCCCTGCTTGAAGAGGCTCGAGATGGAGGCTTCCATGCCGCCAGTACCCGAGCAGCTCAGGACAACGACGGGCTGAGTGGTTCTGAAAAGATATTTGAGATCCTCGTGAACCCTGGTCAGGATCTCCATGAACTCGGGGTTCCTGTGGTGA
Organism: uncultured Chlorobiaceae bacterium; assembly: GCA_903824045.1. Lineage (GTDB taxonomy): Bacteria > Bacteroidota > Chlorobiia > Chlorobiales > Chlorobiaceae > Chlorobium. Next base: position 55,155 of record CAIJVD010000020.1, on the reverse strand, counting down.
ATGATCGGCGCGGCCATGCGGAGCATGACGTTTTCTGGGACCGGGGTGGGTCCCGGAGTGAACAGTCTTTTTTTCATCTCTTCAGCTTGTGGGTTGAATAATTAAAGCGGTGCCCGAAGGTCAGTTTTTTGCTCGCTCCATCAGTTCGATAAACTCGCCGAACAGATAGTGGGAGTCGTGAGGTCCCGGTGCGGCTTCCGGATGGTACTGCACGGAAAAACAGGGCAGGGTTTTGTGTCGTACCCCTTCGACAGTGTTGTCGTAGAGGTTGAGATGGGTCATTTCGAGATCTGCAGGCAGCGTCTCCATATTGACCGCAAACCCGTGATTCTGCGAGGTTATTTCGATCGTACCGGTTTGCAGGTTTTTTACCGGATGGTTGCTTCCGTGATGGCCGAATTTCAGCTTGTAGGTCTCAGCGCCAAACGCAAGGGAGAGCAGCTGGTGGCCGAGGCAGATGCCGAAAATCGGGAGTGGGCGTGTCGTGCGGTTGTAGTCAACAAGTTGTTTGATTGTCTCGATGGCGTAGCCGACCGCAGAGGGGTCGCCGGGGCCATTCGACAGAAAGACGCCGTTCGCATTGAGCTTAATGACCTCTTCAGCTGTTGTGCCGGCCTTGAGAACGCTCACCCTGCACCCGGAATTTTGCAGCATGCGCAGGATATTTGCCTTTATGCCGTAATCGAATGCTGCGACATGGAATCTGGCGTCGATATTTTCGACCGCGTAGTTCTCTGTGGTGGTCACGGTTTTTGCAAGATCCTGACCGCTCATTTCAGGCACAGCGAGTGCTTTTTTCTTCAGGGAGTCCTCGTCGTCATCAAGAGCTGAGATGAACCCTCTCATGGCACCCTTTTCGCGAATTTCGCGGACCAGCATTCGGGTGTCGATGCCGGCCAGACCCACGACGCCCGCCCTCTTGAGGCAGGTGTCGAGGCTTTCGGTGGCTTCGAAGTTGCTGTGAATGCGCGAGAGCTCCCGGATGATGAAGGCCGAAGCCCATATCTTTCCGGATTCGTTATCGTTCGCGGTAATGCCGTAGTTTCCTATCAGGGGGTAGGTCATTAACACCATCTGGCCTGCGTATGAAGGATCGGTAAGGATCTCCTGGTACCCGGTAAGAGCGGTATTGAACACTACTTCGCCGGAGGCTTCACCGATATGGCCGAATGCTGTCCCTCTGTAGACGGATCCGTTTTCCAGTACCAATTTTGCTGGAGTTGGCTGCATGATGCTTTTTAGTCCTTGGTCGAAAGTTTATCGCCCGATTCCTGTTTGTCGATGTTGGCTACCGCTGTGCGATCAAAGGTGATCTTGGTGTTGTCGCTGACCTGCACAAGTACGGTTTTCTTCTCTGTGTCGATTCCCGCTACGGTGCCGTGTACGCCGCCGATAGTTACAACCCGGTCGCCACGTTTCAGGCTGTCCAGCACCTTTTCCCTCTCTTTCTGCTTCTTCTGCTGCGGCCGTATCATGAAGAAATAGAAGACGATAAAGATAAGAACCATCGGAAGGAAGGTGACAAGCTGGTTTGGTGCCTGGCCGCCTGCGGTGGGGGGTGCAAAAAGAAGCATGGAGATAATGGAGTTGAGCATGATCATATCGTAATGTTTGAAAAAAAACGGAACTGTTTTTTTGTGAGCAACAATGTAATGTATTTATGGAACTATTTCAATCAGCTGCTCCTCCCGCCGGCGGCGAAGCTTGCATAGGGGGCGACGCTGTAGTTTCGTTCTGTTGGCACTCCCCGCCGCACTTTCAGTCCTGCCAGCGTGGCGATCATGGCGGCATTGTCGGTTGAGTAGCGGAGGCCGGGAAGATGCAGCTCGATTCCGCTGCGATCGCATGCCTCCTTCATCGCCCGGCGGAGTGCGGAGTTCGCGCTTACGCCGCCGGCGATGGCAACTGCCCCTATGCGCCTTGTGCGAGCTGCGGCTACAGTTTTTTCGACCAGAACGCTGACGATTGCATGCTGGATGGAGGCGGCAATATCGGCCAGGTGCTTCTCGATGAACTCTGGAGTCTGCTTTTGCAGCCAGGTGAGGACTGAGGTTTTCAGGCCGGAAAAACTGAAGTCGAGGTTTCCCCGATAGCTTCTGCTGCTTTGCGAATGCGAGGTGAGGGCTCTGGGGAACTCGTGGAACGCGGGGTCTCCACCGGAGGCCAGCCGGTCGATCTCCGGCCCGGCTGGGTAGGCGAGGCCGAGCATCTTGCCGGTTTTGTCGAACGCCTCGCCAGCCGCATCGTCGAGCGTCCGGCCGATCACCTCATAGGAGAGGTCGCTCTGCACCACCGAAAGGAGGGTGTGGCCGCCCGAGACCGTCAGCGAGACGAAAGCGCCTTCAGGCGGGCGGTGCGAAGCTCCCTCTTCGATAAAGGGCGAGAAGATGTGTCCCTCGATATGGTTGACTGGCATGAAGGGCAGGTCGAGGGCGTAGGCCATGCCCTGGGCAAAAGAGAGTCCTACCATGACGGCGCCGATGAGGCCCGGCCCTGCGGTCGCAGCTATGAGATCGAGTTCATTTTTTGTTATATTGGCCTCAGTTATGGCAGCTTCGGCAATCGAGACGATCAGCCGTTCGTGTTCTCTCGATGCCAGTTCCGGAACGACGCCGCCGAACTCTGCATGGCAGCGCTGGGAGCTCACCACATTTGAGCATACCCTGCCGCCGGAGAGCACCGCAGCCGAGGTTTCGTCACAGCTGGTTTCTATACCGAGAATAATCATGGTACCAATTTTTCTGAGGAGCTATGGGCAAAGCTAACAAACAGGAGAACAATAGCAAACCAAAGGGCAAGGTAAGCATTTTTCACGGGCTGCTGGTCCTTGTCGGAGCGGACCTGATCCTGCTTTTTGCGCCGGAATTCGGCATCGCCAACAGCATGATAGACCTCTCTTACCGTCTCTCGCTGCCGGCCGTTATCGCGGGCCTTGCACTGGTCATATTCGGGTTCAGGGGGTTTATCAGCAAGCTGTAAGCTTCTATTCGCAAATCATACAACAGGCGCTCCGCCATTTTTTATTCGCCACTCCCGACAGTCGGGAAGAGGTGCAATCAACTCAATAGCGGTGCCCTACAGGGAAGGAGGACTACTCATGCAGTACGCGGCAGAACTTGAGGAACTGGGGCTGCAGATCACAGAGGCATCCCGGTTTCTCGAAAAAGCGCAGGCAGAGCTTGCCAGAAGGATTGTAGGCCAGGAGGAGGTTATCCGGCGGGTTTTCATTGCCATGCTGGTAAACGGCCACATCCTGCTCGAAGGGGTTCCAGGGCTTGCAAAGACGCTTATCATCAGAACCTTCGCCGCGGCGATGAACCTGAAGTTCCAGCGCATTCAGTTCACCCCCGACATGCTGCCTGCCGACCTCGTCGGAACCATGATCTACAATCCGAAGGAGATGGAGTTCTCAGCCCGCAAGGGTCCGGTCTTTGCCAATGTCATTCTCGCCGACGAAATCAACCGCTCGCCCGCAAAAGTGCAGTCAGCACTTCTCGAAGCGATGCAGGAGCGGCAGGTGACCATCGGCACACAGACCTTCCCTCTTCCTGAGCCTTTCCTTGTTCTGGCCACGCAGAACCCCATCGAACATGAGGGTACCTACATCCTTCCTGAAGCCCAGGTCGACCGGTTCATGATGAAGGTGCTTGTCGATTATCCCTCGTACGACGAGGAGCTCGAAATCATGCTGCAATCCGCATCGACCGAGCCCAAAGAGCCGGTTATGCCGGTTGTGCAGCCCAACGACATCATGAAAGCCAGAACGCTTATCGACCGCATCTATGTTGATCCAAGGGTTCAGCGCTACATTGTCGATCTCGTTGTCGCCACCAGAAAACCCGCCCAGTACGGCATTGCACCCCTTGAGGCGATGATCGAATATGGCGCATCGCCGAGGGCCTCTATCTTTCTGCTTCTGGCCTCCAAGGCCCATGCCTTCATGCAGCAGAGGCCCTACATAACCCCGGAGGATGTCAAGGCGATCGCCTACGATACCCTTCGCCACCGCATACGGCCGGGATATGAAGCCGAGGCGGACAATATCCGCTCCGACGACATTATCCGCCAGATACTGCAGCATGTGCCGGTGCCCTGAGGTGAGGGGGCCCTATCTGTGGTGCGCCGCTGAGACTCCCTAACGAGTGAGGATAAGTGTATGGAAAAGAGTGAAGAGTACCTGAAAGAGCTTCAGAAGATGATTCGGCGGGTGGAAATCCGTTCGAAGCGCATGGCCAGCGAGCTGTTCAGCGGCGAGTACCACTCTTCGTTCAAAGGGAAGGGCATCGAGTTCAGCAATGTGCGCGAATACCAGTACGGCGACGATGTCCGAGCCATCGACTGGAACACCTCAGCCCGCAAGAACGAGCTCTACGTCAAGCTCTTTACCGAAGAGCGCGAGCGGGTGCTGATGCTTGTTGTCGACGGCTCAGCCTCCATGCTTTTCGGCAGCCGGGAGCGGCGCAAAAAGGAGCTTGCCCTTGAGCTTTCTGCCGTCCTGGCGTTCAGCGCCATCCAGAACAACGACAAGGTCGGCCTTCTCGTCTTTACCGACCGTGTCGAAACCTTTATTGCCCCCCGCAAAGGGCGCCAGCATGTTCTGGTCATTCTCGAAGAGCTCTTCCGTCTGGAGCCGACAAGCCGAAAAACCGACATCGACGCCGCGCTCTCCTTCGTCAGGTATGCCATCAAGCGCCATGCGATCATCTTTCTCATGACCGACCTTGTCGACAACAACTACGAGCGCGGCATGAAACTCCTGAACACCCGCCACGACTTTGTGCTGGTCTATCTCAGCGACCCGCTCGACAAGGCGATTCCGCTCAGTGCGCTCGTTGAAGTGGAGGAACCCGAAACGGGCCTGCGCATAACCCTCGACGGGGGGAGCCGCCGGGAGATTGAACGCTACCGTCGTGAGCAGATGCGCCATCACGATGAGCTCCGCCAGCGGCTCCGGCGGATGCGCATCGATACGGTTTTTCTCGATACCGACCGCTCCTTCATCAGCGAGCTCAACGCTTTTTTCCGCTACCGTGAGCGCAAGGTCTGAAGGCGCCGCGAGCGGCCGCCGGATGCTGCTGCCACTCCTCCTTGCCGCCATGATCGGGCTTGCGGGGCAGTCCGTTACGGCCCGGGCGGTGCTTGCCCCTCGGGGGATAACGGTGAGGGTCTCTCCCGATACGGTGCTTGTTGGCGACCGGGTGCACTGCGTCATCGACCTGGAGCACTCCGCCGACGAGCGTGTCTCCATTGAGAGGCTCGACACCCTTTCGACGAACCAGTTCGAGCTGGTCAGCCGGAAACAGAGCGCATCCGCACTCCCCTCGGGCGGCGGCAGGGAGCGCTTCGAGCTTGAACTTGCAGCCTTCGGCCTCGGCCGCCAGCTCCTCCCCCCCTTTACGGTGGTTTATCGTGCTTCCGGCGGGCAGGTTACGGGCCGCGTGCCCGTCAAGCCCGACGCAGCCGTATTTGTGAAGGCGCTCACCGACTCAACCATGCATGAACTCCGCCCCATCAAGCCTCCCGAGAAGCCATCGCTCCCCTTTGTGCTCCTTCTGCCGGTCATCATCGCCGTCTCTGGAGGAGCGGGGCTGGTGCTGCTGGTGCTTTTTCTTTTGAGGCGCATTCTCACCGCAAGTGCTGAAAAGATCGATCCCGGCCAGGTTGCCCAGCGCAAGCTCCGCAAGCTCGGCAGCAGGCTCTCGGCCGGCATGCCCCCTCCCGAATGCTACGAGGAGCTCAGCAACATCATGCGTTCATTCCTTGAAAAACGCTACCGCATCAGGGCGCTTGAGGCCGTCACGCAGGAGATCGAGCGCGACCTGAAAAAGCTTGGAGTTGCCGGATTTGAAAGTATCATGAGCCTCCTCAAGCAGGCCGATCTGGTGAAATTCGCCGACAGCCGTCCCGACCAGGAAGAGTCACGCAATTCGCTGCACAAGGCAGAAGAGGTCATCCGTACCGCCAGAACGCCGGAGGTGTAGGCGGGAGTCTGCTGTTGAAAAGGTGTTCTCGATTCGAGTGAATTGGCTACCCGAGTCAGGCGTGCATGTGTTTATATTGATAGCTCAATATGTTGTGTGCTATTTTTTGGAAACACTGGTTATAGATGATTATGGCGAATACATCCATCAATCCCCTGCCCGTTGTTCCTTTTCCGAGCTTGGAACAATTGATATGTACTTTTCGTGAGCAGCAAGTCATGATTGATGCGGATCTGGCAACTCTCTATGGGGTTGAAACCAAGGTTTTAAACCAGGCGGTTAAGAGAAATATCTCCCGCTTTCCAGAGAGTTTCAGGTTTCAACTGTCCGGTGCAGAAAAAACTAAACTGGTCACAACTTGTGACCGGTTCAATAATCCCAAGCACACAGGAACTTCTCCCTGCGTTTTCACCGAGCAGGGGGTTGCTATGCTCTCTATGCGCATCGCTCAAGGATCTCGGTAAAAAGTGGTTTGCTTTTTCTCAAATGGAGCGGAGCGCGCTTGGCTTGATGGATCGACTCAACGCGGCTATCGAGGACTCTGGTGCCAATGGAATCTTGAAATAGGGGCAGATTTTGCCATCTTTGCTGTTATAACAAACGCCTATGCAGGATTGGTTTCTTCATCTTCCCGGCTTGGAGCTGGACCAGCCGTTCTGGCTGCTGCTGCTGCCGTTCTTTGCGGTGGCGATATGGCTCAGGGCCTGGCTTGATCGGCATGGAAAGACTCCGGCGCTGCTTTTCCCCGGCCTCGAACGTCTGCGGGAGCAGGGCTTTGCAGCCGGAGCTGCAGTTCGGACTCTGCCGCAATGGCTGAGATGGGCGGCGCTTGTGCTCTGTGTTCTGGCTATGGCCGGTCCCCGGCTTGTTCTGCGCCAGACTGAAGCGGAAGTTACCGGTATAGACGTCATGCTGGCACTCGATATCTCCGAATCGATGCTGCAGAAAGACTTTGCCGGCAAAAGCCGTCTTGATGCCTCAAGGGAGGTTGCGCGCAGGTTTGTGCTTCGCCGCTCCAACGATCGCATAGGTCTTGTTGTTTTTCGCGGAAAGGCTTACACCCAGTGCCCGCTGACTGTCGATCACGAGGTGCTTGCCATGCTGCTCGACCATCTCTCCCCAAGGGTCATCCAGGATGAGGGTACCGCCATAGGGAGCGCAATTCTCATTGCCGTCAACAGGCTCAAGGCCTCCTCTTCGCCGCACAGGGTCATCATTCTTGTTACCGACGGTGAAAACAATACCGGAGAGGTCGGCCCGTCGACCGCTGCGGCACTTGCCCTGCAGGGAGGGGTCAGAATCTACGTGGTCAATGCCGGTTTCAGAACCCTCAAGGATCAGCTTGACTTTTCCGGCGAAAGCTCCGCTCATGCCGCGATGGACGAAGAGTCGCTCAAAAGCATTGCCCGCTCAACCGGCGGGGGCTACTACAGGGTCGAGGACCCCTCATCGCTTGATAACGCGCTTGGCTCAATCGGAACGCTCGAAAAAAAGAGACTCTCCGCCCCGGTGACGGAGCGGCGTTCCGGGCTCTTTTTCTTTCTCCTGCCCGCAACAGCGATGCTTCTTCTTGAGGTTGCGCTCTCCAGTGGGCGTCTTCTTCGAATACCGTAGCCCATCAACATGAAGGAAATGAATAGATGAGTTTTGCCTGGCCTGAAAATATCGGTTACCTGCTTCTGCTGATTCCCCTGGCCGTGATCCTCGGCTACGGAGTTGTTCGGCACCTGCAGGCCCGTGATGCGATTGTCAGCCCCGCTCTCGCCCAGCGCTCCATGCCTGGCCTCGGCCAGAGGCTGATCATACTGAAAAAGACGCTGCTCTTTCTCGGCATTGCGCTTCTCTTCCTCGCCATGACCGGGCCGAGGTTTCTTGGCGGTGGACGTCCGGTGCTGCGCAAGGGCGCCGATATTGTCTTTCTCTGCGACGTCTCCCGAAGCATGAGGGCCTCCGACGTCGTCCCCGACCGTCTCGCGCAGGCGAAATACGAAATAACCCGCATAAGCCAGGCGGTCAATGGAGGCCGGCGTGCCATTGTCCTTTTCGCGGCTGAACCACTTGTCCAGTGCCCGCTTACCACCGACAGGGATGCCTTTGATGCGCTTCTCGGTATGGCCTCACCCGACCTGATCGAGGCTCAGGGAACGGTTTTCCGCTCGGCCCTCGAGCTTGCCGAAACCGTTCTTGATCCCCTTGCGGAGCGGGGTCTGGCTTCAGGCGGGAAAGGGGAAAAAATCATCGTCATGCTCAGCGACGGCGAAGATCACGCAGGAGAGATCTCTTCCAGAGCCAGCAGCCTCCGCAAGTCAGGCATTCACCTCTTCGTGATTGGCATCGGCATGCCTCAGCCCACCCTCATCCCCCTTGTTAACGCAGCTGGCGCTTTCAAGCGCGACGAAAGCGGAAAGGCGGTGAGCACAAGCTTCCATCCCGAAACCCTTCAGGAGCTTGCCAGGGATTCGGGTGGTCTCTACTTCCGCAGCAGGGCTGAGCAGCCCGTCTTCGGCGATGTTTCGGCAAGGATCAACCGCATTGCCACAGCATCGCGCTGGGTGATGGAGCCTGTTGAGCGCGAGCCGCTCTATTATTATTGCATCGGGGTCGCCATGCTGCTTCTTTTCTCGGAAGCGATGATCGGCCGGGGTTGGCGTTCCGGACGATAATTCAGGCGAAATCGTGCCGCACTGTTGTGACTTCGCTTGGTTTCTTGTCAGAAAAAACGCTACATTATTCCTTTCAGCAGGGCTTTATTCAGAAGAAAAAAAAAGATCTTATGGAGCAGCAGAACACCGGTCAGAAAATTCTCGACCCTCTCGAAAGGGCCAAGCTTGGATTCAAGGTTCTCACCATGCCGCTCGAAGAAGCCGAGCTGGCCATAGACGACTACGTCAGCGAAGGCGACTATGATCCTGCGAGCGTTGAGCTCTTCAAGGAACAGCTTGCAACCCAGCGCCACATTCAGGAGAAAGGCGTAGAGCTTGTTTCCACCGGAGCCTCGATTGTCCGCCTCGTGCTTGGTGCGGTTGTGAAAAACTGGCCTGCTCCGAAAGCCGAAGAGTAGCCATCAGGGCGATAATCCCTCCCGGGAGCGCCTGAATAGACATTTTAGCCGCGGCCATTTTCAGAAGGCGCGGCTTTTTTTTTGTCCGCAAGGGCCAACCACGGGGACGTTCCTGAATACGTAAACTTCCGGATGCTACACCGCACTGTCGGTATGGGATCTCTGCTCCCGTCGACTCAGGAGATTTCTCTCTGCGTTCGAAATGACGCTCAAATAAAGCGACCCGGCTCGAAGAGTAAACGGTGAATCAGCTCCCGGCGCCTTATGGTGGCGGTGTGTGGTGTCGGTAGTTGCATGGTTAATTCGTTTTATTACCCTGTTGAAAACATTGAAGAGCTCGCAGGGTTAACTTTTTTTCTATTCAGATTGTTATATAAACTGTAGTTGCATCCAGAAACGATAACCAGTTTGAGTTATGCAGTTTGATCCGAACAAATTCACCATCAAGGCGCAGGAGGCGTTGCAGGCGGCTGGGACGCTTGCGGCGAGCCGGCAGCATCAGCAGATAGAGCCGGACCATCTGCTTCATGCCATGCTTTCCGACAGAAACAGCATTGCGGTGCAGATAGCGCAGAAGCTCGAGGCGCCGGCCGAAACCCTGCTGGCAGCGCTTGACCGTCAGATAGAGCGGATTGCGAAGGTTACCGGGGCGTCGGCGACGGGGCAGTATCTGTCGCAGAGTCTTGGCAATGTGTTTGACCTTGCCCTGAAGGAGGCGGAGGGACTCAAGGACGAGTATATCAGCTCCGAGCATCTCCTTATGGCTATGAGCGAGGCCTCAGGCAACGTTTCGCGCATGCTTCAGGATGCCGGGATCAATCGAAACGCCATTCTCAAGGTGCTCACAACCATCAGGGGGTCACAGCGGGTGACCAGCCAGAGTGCGGAGGAGAGTTATAATTCGCTGAAGAAGTATTCGCGCAACCTCAATGATCAGGCCCGGCAGGGCAAGCTCGATCCGGTGATTGGCCGCGATGAGGAGATACGGCGGGTGTTGCAGATTCTCAGCCGGCGCACCAAGAATAATCCGGTGCTGATCGGCGATCCGGGCGTCGGCAAGACCGCGCTGGTTGAGGGAATCGCACAGCGCATCGTGGCGGGTGACGTGCCGGAGAACCTGAAGAGCAAGCAGATTGCAGCGCTTGATATCGCCCAGCTTGTTGCCGGAGCAAAGTTCCGGGGTGAGTTCGAGGAGCGCCTGAAAGCCGTGGTGCGCGAGGTGCAGTCCGCCGCCGGCGAGATCATTCTCTTTATTGATGAGCTTCATCTGCTTGTGGGGGCGGGTGCGGCCGAAGGCTCCATGGACGCGGCCAACATCCTCAAGCCTGCTCTTGCCCGCGGCGAGTTGCGCTGCATCGGCGCCACTACGCTCGACGAGTACCGGAAGCATATCGAGAAGGATGCCGCCCTTGAGCGGCGGTTTCAGACTGTGCTGGTCGACCAGCCGAGCGTCGAGGACACCGTATCCATCCTTCGCGGCCTCAAGGAGAAGTATGAGATCCATCACGGCGTGCGCATCAAGGATGCCGCAATCGTTGCGGCGGCAGAGCTCTCCAACCGCTATATTGCCGACCGGTTTCTGCCCGATAAGGCCATTGACCTGATCGACGAGGCGTCCTCACGCCTCCGTCTTGAGATTGACAGCAGCCCCGAAGAGCTCGACCGGGTGAACCGGGAGATACGCCGCCTCGAGATTGAGCGGGAGGCACTGAAGCGGGAGCTTGAGGCGGGCGGGGTTTAGGTTGCCTTCGTGGGGTGATGGATTGCTCATGTGCGGGATTTCACCGCTGAAAATCGTACATTCAGTTTTTAGCGTACAGCACGGTTTTTATGGTTTGATTTTATTCAACAAAAAAAAGAGTCACCATGATGAAGATGACGAGGATCGCAGCACTTCTTCTTCTCCTTTCCGGAATGTTTTTTGCCACTGCTGAGGCCGGGTGGGACCCGCGTTCCGAGGACAAGGCGAAGGATGCGGTCGAATATTTCAGGAAGAACGCTCCGGTTTTGAACCGTTATTTTGAAAAAGCCTACGGTTATGCTGTTTTTCCGGATGTCTACAAGGGTGGCCTTATGATTGTCGGCGGCGGGCACGGAAATGGATATGTTTTTGAACTCAACAACTATGTGGGGCGCTCGGCCATTACCCAGCTCAGTGTCGGACCGCAGCTTGGCGGCCAGTCTTTTTCGGAGATTATATTTTTCAAGGACAGGGAGAATCTCGACAGCTTCAAAAAGGGGAATTTCGAGCTCAATGCCCAGATTGCCGCAGTCGTTGTGACGACGGGCATGTCCACCAATCTGGATTTTTCGAAAGGGGTTGCCGTTTTTGTGCTTCCCAAGGCGGGAGTTATGGCTGAAGCGACCGTTGGCGGCCAGAAGTTTTCCTATGATCCGAACTGAGCTGCCTCCTCTCGCCAGGAGCCGGTATTATTTAAATTATGTCAGATTTAGCAATGAAGTATGAATTAGTGGTCGGCCTTGAAGTCCATTGTCAGCTCAATACAGCAAGCAAGGCGTTCTGCGGCTGCTCGGCGCAGTTTGGCAAGCCTGCAAATAACAATGTCTGTCCGGTCTGTCTTGCCCTGCCCGGAGCCTTGCCGGTACTCAACCGGAGGGTGGTGGAGGATGCTGTGAAGCTCGGCCTGGCGACAGGCTGTTCGATTGCCCCCCATTCAGTGCTTGCCCGAAAAAACTATTTCTATCCCGACCTGCCGAAGGGCTACCAGATATCGCAGTTTGAGGAGCCGATCTGTAGCGAGGGATCGGTCCATGTCGATGCCGGCGAGGGCAGGAAGGATATCAGGCTGATCCGCATCCATATTGAGGAGGACGCGGGCAAGTCGATTCATGATATTGGCGACGACACCTATATCGATTTGAATCGCAGCGGTGTTCCGCTGCTTGAAATTGTCAGCTATCCCGACATCCGAACCGCCAGGGAGGCCTCCGCCTATCTGCAGAAGATGCGCCAGATTGTGAAGTATCTCGGCATTTCTGACGGGAACATGGAGGAGGGGAGCCTGCGCTGTGATGCCAACGTCTCCCTTCGTCCGGTTGGTGCGACCGAGTATGGCACCCGCACCGAGATCAAGAACATGAACTCGTTCAAGAATGTTGAAAAGGCTATTGAGTATGAGGCTGAACGGCACCGCGAGATTCTTGATGCGGGCGGCGTGATCGTACAGGAGACCCGGCTATGGGATGCCGACAAGGGCGAGACCCGCTCGATGCGCGGCAAGGAGTTTGCCCATGATTACCGTTACTTCCCCGATCCGGACCTGATTCCGGTACTGGTTGATCGGGAGATGCTTGAGCGGATGCAGAGCGAGCTTCCTGAGTTTCCGGAGGTGCGTGCCGAGAGGTTTGTCTCACAGTATGCAATCCCCGCCTATGACGCAGGGGTGCTTACCGTGGAACGCGAGGTTGCCGACTACTTTGAGGAGGTGGTGCGGGTTTCAGGCGATGCAAAGGCCTCTTCCAACTGGGTGATGGGTGAGGTGCTCCGCACACTGAAGGAGAAGTATCTTGATATTGCAGAGTTTTCCGTTTCGCCCGAACGCCTTGGCGGACTGGTTCGGCTTATCGTTGATGGCAAAATCAGCAATACAATTGCCAAGCAGGTTTTTGAAATTATGCTCTCTGAGGGAGCTTCTGCCGGAGAGATTGTTGAGCGCGAAGGACTCGCGCAGGTCTCTGATGCCGGAGCGATCGGGGCGGTTATCCAGGAGATTTTCGATGCCAATCCGGGCCAGCTTGCTGCATACCGCGAGGGCAAGACGAAGCTGCTCGGCTTTTTTGTGGGTCAGTGCATGAGCCGGATGAAGGGCAAGGCCAATCCGCAGATGGTTAACGAGGTGCTTCTCGAGAAGCTTGAAGGGTAAGGGCCGTCAGGCGTCGCCTTCAAACAGATCCTTGATGCGTGCAGGTTCGGGGAGGCTGCGAGCGAGTTCGGGATTGATGATCTCGATTTTCTTTCTCGCCTCCTGCAGCCGCTCTTTGCATTTTCCGGCAATCCCCAGCCCCTCTTCGTAGAGAGATATGGAGCTTTCAAGGCCGGTCTCGGGGTTCTCGATGTTACGGGTGATCTCTTCGAGCCTTGCTATCAGCTCTTCGATGGTGAGTTTGCCGGCAGGTGCTGCAGCCATTGTTTCATTTCCAGGTTTGGATGTTCATGATGAAAATAGATAAAGCGAAAGATTATTCAAAAGGCAGGTGTGTGAGTGAAGTTTGTTGATAGTGCGTCGATTGTGGTTCAGGCCGGTGACGGCGGAAAGGGATGCGTGAGTTTTCGCAGGGAGAAGTTTGTGCCGAAGGGCGGGCCCGATGGCGGTGATGGCGGCCGTGGCGGGCATGTGTGGCTGAGAACCAACCGGCAACTGACCACGCTTCTTGATTTCAAGTACAAGAGGAAGTACATCGCTGTTCGCGGTGTGCACGGCCAGGGTGCCCGCAAAACCGGCAGGGATGGGGCTGACGTGGTGATACAGGTTCCGTGCGGTACGCTTGTGCGCAACGCCGAGACCCATGAGGTTATTGCCGATCTTACCGGAGAGGACCAGGAGATCCTGATCGCCAGAGGCGGCAAGGGCGGCAAGGGGAACCAGCATTTCGCCACCCCGACCCGTCAGGCGCCTCGCTTTGCCGAGCCCGGCCAGAAGGGCGAGGGTTTTGTGCTCGATTTTGAGCTGAAACTTATGGCCGATGTCGGGCTTGTCGGATTTCCCAATGCGGGCAAGTCCACCCTGATCTCGGTGCTCAGCGCCGCAAAGCCGAAAATTGCCGATTATCCCTTTACCACACTGGTGCCGAATCTTGGCATTGTGCGTTACGAGGAGTACAAGTCATTTGTGATGGCCGATATTCCGGGCATCATTGAGGGCGCAGCTGAGGGGCGCGGGCTTGGCCTGCAGTTCCTGCGCCATATTGAGCGGACCAAGATTCTTGCTGTGCTCATTTCCGCCGATTCCCCCGATATTACGGAGGAGTACCGGACGCTGCTTGGCGAGCTTGGTAAATTTGAGCGCGGTCTGCTCGACAAGCCGAGAGTTGTTGTTATTACAAAAATGGATATCGCCGCGGAAGATCTTGAGATACCGGACCTTGAAAAGGGTGTCAGGGTACTCTCCATCTCGAGCGTCAGCGGGCAGGGACTCAAGGAGCTCAAGGATGAGCTCTGGAGAGAGGTCTCTCTGCGCGAGCGAGCTCCGGAACCCCCGGAAGGGGAAAATGTGCAGGCCAATGCAGGGTGAAGTTCTCGTCAGGTATGCGCGTCTTGCCGATGCGGGTGCGATATCGGCCATAACGGCAGAGTATGCCCGCGAAGGGGTCATGCTGGAGCGCTCCCGTGAGAATATCATCGAGAACATCCGGAATTTCTTTGTGGCGGAATATGACGGAGAGGTGATCGGGTGCTGTGCCATTGCGTTCTATACCCACAAACTGGCCGAGATTCGTTCACTTGCTGTCTATAACCGGCATAAAATGAGAGGAATTGGCCGATTGCTTGTCGAAAAGGCCGAGTCAGTCCTGCGCGAAGAGGGGGTTAGGGAGGTGTTTGTCCTGACGCTCAGCGGTGATTTTTTTCGGCGCGTAGGGTATGATGAGATCAAAAAGGAGTATTTTCCCCAGAAGATATGGCGCGACTGCACCCACTGCCCAAAACTGATGGCATGTGATGAGGTTGCCATGGTGAAGAGACTCGATGTGCAGGCAGTTTAGCTTTAGGCGGTTTCCCTTAACATGCAAACAGGTAGCGTAGCGTTGTGATTGTTCAGGAAGTTATTATAAAAAACAAGGCGGGTCTGCATACAAGACCGGCCGCAGCGGTTGTCAAGCTGGCATCACGGTTCAAATCGGATTTTTTTATCGTGATGCAGGGTGTTGAGATCAACGCGAAATCGATTATCGGTGTCATGAGCCTTGCCGCACCAAAAGGCACCCGCCTGACGCTCAAGCTTGACGGCGAGGATGCCGATGAGGCGGCCCGTCAGCTCGTTGAACTTTTCGAACAGGGGTTTGGAGAGCAGTAGTGGTGCCCGAGAGCCTGAATATAGCCTTGTACTCCCCTTGAAACCATTGCGCATCGGATTCGTTTCCCCCTTTTCTCCGCTCAAGGGCGGCATTGCCCGTTTCAGCGGGCTTTTGAGGGAGGCCCTTCAGGCCCAGGGATACGAGGTCATCTCCCTCCCTTTCCGAAAGCTCTACCCCGATTTTGTGACGAACGGTGCGACCGAAGGCCACTCTCTCGCGTTGGACGGCAGCCTTGTGCTGTTTAATCCGCTCTCATGGCCGTCCGCCATCCGGAGCCTCATGGCACGCAAGCCCGACATCATCCTTATCTCCTACTGGACGGCCCTGCTTGCTCCTTTCTGCTGGCTGCTCCGCCGGCTTGCTGGTGTGAGGGTCGTCGTGCTTCTTCACAATTTCAGCTCCCACGACCCCCTTTTTTTTGAGCCGCTCATGCAGCGCCTGCTTGCCTCCTCCGCTGACGCTTTTCTGACGCTTTCGGGCGTGGTGTCGCAAGAGCTCTCCGCGGCAATCCCTCAAAGCCGCAGCATGCAGCTCTTTCATCCGGTTTATGATCCGGAGCCTGACGCTAAAGCTCTCTCAAGAGCCGAAGCGAGGAGGGCTCTCGATCTCAACGCCGGGGCTCCTGTGCTGCTTTTTTATGGTTATGTCAGGCGCTACAAGGGACTTGACCTGCTGCTAAGGGCGATGCCGGCGATACTCTTGCGCGAGTCTTCGCTGAAGCTGCTTATTGCCGGAGAGTTTCATGAGGATCCCGAAGGGTACCGTCGCATGATCAAGCAGCTTGGCATCCAGGGCAGTGTCGATCTTCGGCCGGGCTATCTTTCCGGGGAGCAGAGCGCACTTCTTTTTGCCGCTGCCGATGCGGTTGTGCTGCCATACCGCAGCGCGACGCAGTCGGGCGTGGTCCAGCTTGCCTATGGTTACGGAGTTCCGGTTATTGTTACCCCCGTCGGTGCGCTGCCGGAGGGGGTGCTGCATGGCCGTACCGGCTGGGTTGCCCCTGACGTTTCTCGGGAGGGGATAGCTGCTGCGGCGGCGGAGTTTCTTGAGAGCCGAGGCAGGCTTTCCGAAACAGTGTCGGCAATTGCGGAGTTCCGGCGCGACTCTTCCTGGGAGGCGTTCGCCTCCAGGGCAGGAGGCTTTCTTGAAACTGAAGCTGCACGCAAGTGAGCGCGGCGCCCCTCACCTGCATCGTCGTTCTCAACTGGAACGGCGCAGAGGATACGATTGCCTGCCTTGGCTCTCTTATCGCCGAGCGCTCCTCTTCATGCCGCGTGCTGGTGGTCGACAACGGTTCCACCGACCGCTCCGTGGAGAGAGTCCTTGAGGCATTCCCCGAGACCGAACTCTTGCGGCTTGCCTCCAATCTCGGTTACGCGGGAGGCAACAATGCCGGGTTCCGCCGAGCTCTCGAGATGAGTGCGGAGTATGTGCTATTCCTCAACAACGACACCCTGGTCGAACCCGGTTTCAGCCGGCCGCTTGTCGAAACCCTCCAGAGCAACCGGTCAGCAGGGATCGCTGTGCCGAAGATATGCTACGCCGACAATCCCCAAAGAATTTGGTACGCTGGCGGGGTGGTAAATATTTCGACGGGACTTGTTTGCCATGTCGGGCTGAGAGAGATGGATGCTCCGGAGTTCGACCGCCCTGGCATAACCGGGTACGCCACGGGGTGTTGTTTTGCGATGCGCTGCGGGGATTTCCTCTCGGTCGGAGGGTTTGACGAGGCCTTCGGCATGTACGCCGAGGATGTCGATCTCTCCCTCAGGGTGCGTCATTGTGGGCTGAGCATTGAGTACACGCCCGCCTCGAAAGTGCTGCACAAGGTATCGGCATCGCTCTCCGGCAACATCTTTCGCAAGGTTGTGCTGCAAAGCAGGGCGACGCTTCGTCTGCTCAAAAAGCACAGCGGATGGCGAGCTATGGCATGTTACCTTGTTCTGCTGCCGCTTCGTCTTGCCGGCAGCATCGGCGCTTTGCGGCCTCATCGAGGGAGGGGTGCATGACCACTCAGCGATTCAGAACCCTCATTGACCGGGCCTATCTCGAAGAGGAGGCCCACCGGATCCGCTGGAGGAAAACGCTCGATTTTGTCGCCGATTCAGTTGGCTCGGGCGCGGCGCCTCATAAAGGGCTCGATCTGGGAGATCGGACGGCGCTTACCGATTCGCTTGAGCGGCTACTGGGATGCCCTTTCGAGAACACCGCCATCGATCTCGACACCCAGCGGCTCACAGGCTCTTTCGGGGTGGTGACGGCATTTGAGGTGCTCGAGCATCTCTACAATCCGCTCCACCTGATGCTCGAGGTTAACCGGTTGCTCAAAGAGTGTGATGGGAGGCTCTTTGTTTCGATGCCCCTGTGGAAACCGGCCTTTCTGGCAAGCCCCGATCACTTTCACGAGATGACGCGCCCCGAGGCGCTTGCGCTTTTCGATCGTGCAGGGTTCAGGGTAGAGCGGAGCGCGCAGTTTCGCATCCGACGCCCGTTGTTTTATCTTACAGGTCTCAAGCCGCTCCTGCGGGGATGGTATGAAAAGGTGCAGATTTATGAACTTTTGGTTATGTAGGGGTAGAGCAGGGAACCCGCTGAGGCTTGTCTGGTTTTCCGAGATACAGTGGGACTTTCTCTCGACTCGCAAGCAGAGGATTCTCAGCCGCTTTGGTGAGCGGTGGAGAATCCTTTTCATTGAGCCCTACGCTCTCGGGCGGAGCCATCACTGGTTTCCGGTTCGGCGCGGGCGAGTCTGGGTGGTGACGGTGCCCTTTCTCAAAAGCGTCCCGTTCACTCTCGGCCGCCTGCTCGACAACCCGCTTTTCCGCACCCTTGCCACCATTCCCGGCACCCTTTTGATGTTCTGGTGGGTGAGGGTTCTCGGCTTCGCCTCTTCCGACCGTATTATAGCTCTCTCGAGTGTTTTCTGGGGTCGTGTTGCTGCATCTATGGCCTGCCGCCTGCGGGTATACGACGCCAACGACGACCATCTTGCCTTTCCCGGAACCCCCCGCTGGCTGCCGGGCTACCTCGCCGCACTGCTACAGAGGGTCGATCTCATCTTCAGCGTCACTCCCGAGCTGACGGCGCGCCTTGAAGTGCCGGAGGGTGTTCGATTGGTCGAGCTCGGCAATGGGGTCGAGTTCAGCCACTTCGCTCTTCCGCGCCCTCAGCCACCAGCACCTCTTGCCGGGCTGAAGGGTCCTGTTCTCGGTTACGCGGGTGCCATGGACTGGCTCGATACAGAGATTGTTGCCGATACGGCTGTGGCATGGCCAAACTGCACCATCGTGCTGATCGGCCCGGCCTATGATCGTGAGTGGTGGAAAAATCAGCGTTCGATCAACATGCGTCCTAACGTTCACTATTTCGGCAAGGTTGAGTATGGGGAGCTGCCGGCATGGATTCAGCATTTCGACCTTGCGCTTATGCCGCTGAAGCGGGGGAGGCTGAAAGGGGTTTCCCATCCAAACAAGCTTTATGAGTATGCCGCGACGGGTGTTCCGGTGCTTGCACTGAACTACTGCAGCGCGGTGGAGGGGGCACGGGATGTCATTATGGTTGCCGAGTCGGGCGAAGCGTTTGTCCGCATGGTGCCCCAGGCGCTGGCCGACGGGCGGAGGGATGAACGCATGGAGTTCGCCCGGCGCCACAGCTGGGACAAGATTGCGGCTTCGATGGAAGCGGAGATGCTGAGCGCTTTGGGGGAGCTGAACGGGTGAGCCGCAACGTGCAGATAGCGGGCCAGGCGGGCTTCTCCTTTGCCGGGTTTCTTTTCGGCCAGGCTACCCGTTTCGGCTTCAACCTCGTTGTGGCCCGCCTGCTCGGCGCCGACGCTCTCGGCATCTACGCGCTTGCCGTCGCCGTCATCCAGATTGCCGAAGTGCTTGCCCTTGCCGGGCTCGATTCAGCCCTTCTGCGCTTCATCAATCTTCACAACGGCGACCCTCTGCGCCAGAGGGCTGCTATTGGTTCAGCCCTCAAAAGTTCACTCTTCTTCTCGCTTGCAATCGCCCTTCTTGTGCTGCTCCTTTCCGGCCCGCTTGCTTCGGCTTTAAACGGCGGAAGGCTGCTGCAGCTCACCATAGCTTGCTATGCTGCGTCCATCCCCTTCAGCGCGGCGACGGGGCTTTTCGGTCATGCCATACAGGGGTTCAAAAAGCTTGAGCCGAAAATCATTGCAACCCAGGTGTTGAGCCCGCTTCTGCTGCTGCTCTTCACCATTCTTTTTCGCTACACCGCGGGCAGGGATGAGGCGCTCTTCTGGCCCTACGCGCTGGCGGCGGTGGCGGCCTTTTTGTGGATTCGACCACGGCTCGCCATATCTACCGGCGTCGGGACCATTGACCTTCTGCGCGCGCCCTCCGACCGGGCCATGCTCTCCTATGCCTTTCCCTTTATGGCGGTCTCCCTCCTCTCCATGACGGCGCACTGGCTTGATGTGATGATGCTCGGCATGTTCACCGATACAGCAACGGTTGGCCTCTACCATCCGGCCGCCCGGACTGCGGGTATGATCCGTTCGGTGCTGCTGGCTTTCTCCGGCATAGCTGCGCCAATGATTGCCGAACTGCATGCCGGCCGCCGCAATGAAGAGATCGGACGGATCTTCAAAATGGTTACCCGCTGGATTGTTATTGCGACCGTTCCTCCCGCCCTCCTTTTTATGCTGCTTCCCGAGCCTGTTCTCGGGCTTTTCGGTGCCCGGTTCGGTGGCGGCAGCACTGCGCTGGTGCTTTTGACCGGGGCTGCGCTCCTCCAGGCATCTCTGGGGCTCTCCTCGACGGTGCTTGCCATGACGGGCTACGCCCGCCTCAGCCTCTTTAACGCTCTTGGCGCCCTCTGCGTCCAGATCGCCCTCAATCTCTTCCTGATTCCCCGGATGGGTATCAATGGCGCAGCTCTCGGTACACTGCTGGTTTTTCTGCTGCTTTCCGCCTTGAGGCTTCTTGAAATAGGTCATCTTTTGCATATTCACCCGTTCTGTAGAGCGCTCTGGAAGCCGCTCCTCTCGGCAGTTGTTTCGGCAGCAGTGCTGCTCTTTCTTCGGCCGTGGCTTCTCCTGCTGCCGCCGGCGGCAGGGGTTGCGGCGGGGGCAGCTTTGGCGGCACTCTCTCATCTGGCTCTGATGCTGCTTCTGAAATTGGAAGATGAGGAGCGGGAGATTATTATCAGGTATTTGCCATTTCCCGGCAAGAAACTAAAGCGATAAGGCTGTGAAAAAAAAGATTGTCCCGGTACTCACCGTTTTCGGTCTCTATCTCCTTCTGGCACTGCTGCTCTTCTCGGCACTGGTGTTTGGGCCCAATACGCTTATTGCTCCCGACTCGCTTATTCCTCACGCCTCAACCCTGGCGCTTGACCGGCTTCGCGCCCAAACCGGGAGCTATCCGCTCTGGCAGCCCTGGCTCTTTTCAGGCATGCCGACGGTTGAAGCATTCAGTTATATCAGCGCTCTTTACTTCCCGAATGTCGTTTTGAGCCTCTTTCACGCTGACGCCATTGTGCTGCAGCTGCTGCATCTCGCCTTTGCCGGTCTGGGGGTCTCTCTGTTTCTCCGTCACTGCGGCATCAACTCCTTTGCGGCCTGGTTTGGAGGGGCGATCTTCATGCTTAACCCCTACATGACGGCGATGCTGGTGCATGGTCACGGCAGCCAGCTCATGACGGTTGCCTACATGCCCTGGATGCTCTGGGGGGCGATGCGGCTTATTGAGCGGGGGGGCATTTCCGATGCGGGGATTCTTGCGCTCATTGCCGGCTTTCAATTGCAGCGTGCGCACGTCCAGATTGCCTGGTACTCCTGGATGCTTATGCTGCTTCTGGTACTTTCACTCTTTCTTTCCCGTCGCGATTCCGCCAAAACAATCCTTCATCGCTCTTCGCTGTTCCTGTTCGCCCTTGGTTGCGCGCTCGCCATCTCAGCTGCAATCTACCTGCCCGCATCGGAGTATGCCTCCTACTCGGTGAGGGGGATGGCCGACGCCGGGGGAGCTTCCTCCCGGGAGTATGCAACGCTCTGGTCGATGCATCCGCTGGAGTTTTTCACCTTTCTGGTGCCGGGCTTTTTTGGATTTGGAGGCCCGACCTACTGGGGCTTCATGCCGTTTACCGACTTCCCCAACTACGCCGGTATTGTGGTGCTGCTGCTCGCTTTTTCAGGCGCATTCATGCGAAGAAAAGAGCCGATGACCCGTTTTTTTGTTGCGGCAGCCCTGCTTGCGATGCTTCTCTCCTTCGGCCGGTTTTTCAGCCCGGTCTTTGATCTTTTCTACCATTTTGCGCCGCTGTTCAGTCGGTTCAGGGTGCCATCGATGGCGCTCATCATGCTCTACCTGATCATCTCCTTTCTTGCCGCAGCAGGCGTGAGCGATCTGCTTCAGCTTCAGCCCGACCGGCTTCGGAAGCCCGTCCGCATCGGCGCGACGCTGCTCGTCGCCCTTCTCACACTCTCCATTCTGTTTCTTCATCCCATGGAGAGCTTTATGCGCGCGCTCTTTCCGGCGCCGACGGCTGAGAGCCTTGAAGGTGCCTTTATGGTCGATAGCGTGCGATGGGAGAGTTTCGCGGGGAGCCTCTGGACCGTTTTCGCTATTGCTTTGCTCTTGATGCTGGTGCTTTGGCTCAGCATCAAGGGGGTTCTCTCCCACAAAATGACGGGCATGGTGATTTTTCTCCTGGCGCTTGGCGACCTTGTCTGGATGGATGTGCAGATCATCCACCCTTCGGTCGCTTCACTCCGCAGCCCGGTCTTTGCCGACACCAGGCTGGTGGAGAGGGGATTCCAGCCGGACGATATTACCCGCTACCTTTCCGCCCAAAAGGGCCCGTTCCGGGTCTATCCGGCAGGCCCGCTCTTTGCGGAGAACAAGTTTGCGCTTTTCGGCATCGAGTCGGCAGGGGGTTACCATCCAGCAAAACTAAGGCTCTACGAGGAGTTTCTCGCCAAAACATCCAATCTTGCCAGCCTGAATATTCTGCGAATGCTCAATGTCGGCTATGTGATAACGCCCGAACCAATCGAGCACCCGGAGCTTCGCCTGCTCCGGAGGGGCACTCTCCAGCTTGCCGCTGGAGGGGTGGATGCCTGGGTATACCAGCTGCAGTGTACCGGGCCGAGGGCATGGTTCGCCAGCCGCGTGATTGGAGTGCGGAGTGAGGGGGAGCTCTTTGAACGGCTGCTCGATGATGCTGCGCCCACCGGCGAGGCATACGTCGACAGCTCTCTCTGGGCTGGTGCCAGGAGCTTTTCGCCGGCAACGGTCACGGCGCTTGAATTGGCGCCGGAATCGATGCGCCTGATGGTCTCTGTGCCCGGCGAGGCCTTTCTTGTTGTCAGTGAGCTCTACTACCCCCTTCGCTGGAAGGTGAAGGTTGACGGCCGAGAGGGCGTTATGGTCAAGGTGAACGGAGTGATTCGTGGTGTCCAGCTTCCTGCCGGAAGCAGGGAGGTGCTCTTCACCTACGACAGAAGCGTGTTTGAACGAGGGCGGATGATCTCTCTGGGAGCCCTCGGCGTGGCCCTGCTGATGGTTGCGGGAGGTATTGGCGCCAGAGGTTTCCGCAAACCGGCCTAACAATAGTTATTATAATAATGCACGCCGTCGCCGGACGGGTGCCCAAACAAGAGAATACGAGTGAAGAAGTTACTGTTTCTTGCCGCCAACTACCCTCCCTATATGATTGACGGAGCCGCGAGGGCTTTCAGCATCGCCTCAACGCTTCCGGCTCACGGCTGGCAGCCGGTTGTTATTGCGCCGCCGGACCTCTGTCCTCCCCTCGAGGCGAAAGGGGGTGAGCGAGGGCAGGTGATCCGTCGTACAGCTGGTGCGGTCGATGCAGCAGGGCTTGAGCATGACGCGCTTGCATCGTTTTTGCGTGGCGGAAAGATGCCGGGGAGGAGCGTGGCTGCGAGGGTGCTGCCAAGGCTTTTCTCTCAGCCGCATCCGCTCTCTACATGGAAGAAAGAGGCTGGCAGGCTTGCAGATGAACTCATACAGGCGGAGGGGGGCATCGAGGGGATCTACGTTCAGGGCCCTCCTGCAGCGCCGGTTAAACTGGCACTCGACCTGTCGAAAAAGCACTCACTGCCGGTACTCTTCGACCTGACGGCGCCACTCGATCCGCCTCTCAACCCATCGGCGGCCTCCGGCATGAAGCCAGCCGATCTGCAGGGGCTTGAGGAGCGGGTGCTGACATCGGGCTTTCCGGTCATTACGCCGACAAGGGCCCTGAAAGAGCATTTTCTGAAGAAACATATCGGCAGAGCTGCTCATAATGATATCTCGATCATCCCTGATATTGTTCTTTCCCTTCCGTCAGGCTCTTCAGCGCGGGGTGTTGCATTCCGTCCGGTGATCTTTCTTGACACTATAGAGCCCGACGCGATGAGGTTCTTTTTCTCCTCTCTGGCGGCATTCCTCCAGGGTCCATTGGCGGATGGCAGGTTGGCGTCGATTGTGGTGGTAACGCCCGAGATGGATCTGGCGGCAAAGCTGGTCGGGAAGTTCAGGATCAAAGAGGCGGTGGAGCTTCGTTCTTCAGCAACCGCCGCCGAGGAGGCTGAGCTGGCTCTCGGGGCTGATGTCGTCGGCGTGGTGTGCGGTTCAGCCGAACACTGCCGGCTCAGGGTGCCCGAGGTGCTTGTTACCGCCGTTGGTTTGAGAAAGCCGGTGTTCGTGCTGGGTACGGATGGTGCGGCAAAGCAGTTTGCGCTCGAATCGAACGGGATGGATCTGTCGGGTGGTGGGGAGAGCGCGCCAAGGGAGCTGCTTCAGGCCTGTTACGAGCGGTGGCGCGAGGGAACACTCTCTGCTTCAAATACGGCTATGCCGGCACGTTGCCAACCGGAACGGGTGTTTGGCGACCTGGCAAGGATCATCGCCTTCATGCTTCCTGTTTGATCAATTCCGCATCCAGAACAATGACCGCATTTTCCTGATAAACCAGTGTAGAAGAGGCAACGGAAATAATTTACCGCAAGAGGCTAAAAATGTTGCTTTAGGTTTTGTTTATTTTCATAATTCGCTTACATTGTCTGTCCTTATTGCTTTACAGAGTATTGCGTTTTTCGTAATCAGAGGTTTTTAAATAGAAAGAGAGTTTCAGTATGCCGACGATTCAGCAGCTTATCAGACGTGGAAGAAGTGTAAAAGCGTCGAAAACAGCGTCACCAGCGCTTGAGAAATGCCCGCAGAAGCGCGGGGTTTGTACTCGTGTTTACACGACCACGCCAAAAAAGCCTAACTCCGCATTGCGGAAGGTTGCGCGTGTAAGGTTGTCCAACAAGATTGAGGTTACGGCTTATATCCCGGGTGAAGGTCACAATCTTCAGGAGCACTCCATTGTTCTGATTCGTGGCGGCAGGGTAAAGGATCTTCCTGGTGTGAGATATCACATCGTGCGCGGTTCGCTGGATACATCCGGTGTAGCTGATCGCAAGCAGAGTCGTTCGAAGTACGGAGCCAAGCAGCCTAAGGCTGGTGCGGCGGCTCCTGTGAAAGGTAAGAGATAAGTCGAATCATAAATTCAGAAGAAGGCTATGTCAAAAAAAGGTAGTTATAAAAGAATCGGTGGTGATTTCCGTTACGGCGATGAGAGTGTTGCCCGCTTTATCAATGCGGTAATGCTTGATGGCAAGAAGGCTGTTGCGACGAAGATCGTTTATGACGCCTTCGCGATCATAGGTGAGAAGGTGAGCGGCGAGGAGCCTCTGGAGGTATACCGCAAGGCGATGTCGAACATCGCTCCGGTTGTCGAGGTTCGCAGCAAGAGAGTTGGTGGTGCGACCTACCAGATTCCGATGGAGGTCAAGGCTTCCCGCAGAGGCGCGCTTGCATTCCGCTGGCTCAAGATGTATGCGGCGAAGCGCGGCGGCAGATCAATGGCTGAGAAGCTTGCTGCCGAGTTGATTGACGCGGCTAACGAGCAGGGTGCATCGGTGAAGAAGCGTGACGAGGTACACCGTATGGCTGATGCGAACAAGGCGTTTGCTCATTTCAGGTTCTAAGTTTCTTTTGTTAAATGTGTTGCTAAAAGGCGAAATATATTTTTTATGGCAAGGCTGGTTGATTTAGATAAAGTACGCAATATCGGCATCATGGCTCACATCGATGCTGGCAAGACGACCACGACAGAGAGGATTCTCTATTATACCGGTCGATTGCATCGCATGGGTGAGGTGCATGATGGCGGAGCGACCATGGACTGGATGGAGCAGGAGAAGGAGAGGGGTATTACTATCACCTCGGCTGCTACCACCTGTTTCTGGGTTCCCAAGTTTGGTAACTACTCAGGCATCAATCACCGTATCAATATTATCGATACACCAGGGCACGTCGACTTTACGGTTGAGGTCGAGCGTTCGCTTCGTGTTCTTGATGGTGCTGTTGCGCTCTTCTGCGCTGTCGGCGGCGTTGAGCCCCAGAGCGAGACGGTCTGGCGCCAGGCGAACAAGTATGGTGTACCGAGGATTGCCTATGTTAACAAGATGGACAGGACTGGCGCTAACTTCTTCGATACCGTCAAGGCTATCAGGGAGAGGCTTGGTGCGAACCCCGTTCCGCTTCAGATTCCGATCGGCGAGGGAGAGATCTTTGCCGGTTTTGTCGATCTGATCAGAATGAAGGGTATTATCTATAACAAGGACGACGGCAGTACCTATAACGAAGTCGAGATTCCTCATGACCTTCAGAACGAGGCAAGGACATGGCGGATCAATATGCTTGAGGCTGTCTCGGAAGTTGACGATACGCTTCTCGAGAAGTATCTGAACGGCGAAGAGATTACTGAAGAGGAGGTTCGTTCCGTACTTCGTCAGGCTACACTCAAGGTCAGCATCATTCCGGTGCTTTGCGGTTCCTCCTTCAAGAACAAGGGTGTTCAGTTCATGCTCGATGCAGTTGTCGAGTATCTTGCATCCCCTGTTGATGTCGGAGCGGTCGAGGGTCACCACCCCCGTACTGATGAGCCGGTTATCCGTGAGCCTAAGGACGAAGAGCCCTTTGCAGGTCTCGCATTCAAGATTGCTACTGACCCGTTTGTCGGCAAGCTTACCTTTTTCAGGGTCTATTCCGGTGTTCTCAAGGCTGGCAGTTATGTTCTGAACACGATGACCGGCAAGAAAGAGCGTGTGGGTCGTGTGCTTCAGATGCACTCCAACAAGAGAGAGGATCTGGATTGTGTATACGCCGGTGATATCGCTGCAGCTGTGGGATTGAAAGATGTCCGCACCGGTGATACGATCTGTGATGAAAATCATCCGGTAGTTCTCGAGAAGATGGTCTTTCCTGAGCCGGTTATCGAGATTGCCATTGAGCCTAAAACCAAAGTCGATTCCGACAAGCTCGGCATGTCACTGGCCAAGCTTGCTGAAGAGGATCCTACCTTCAAGGTCAAGACCGATGACGAAACTGGTCAGACGCTGATTGCCGGTATGGGTGAGCTTCACCTCGAGATTCTTGTAGACCGCCTCCGTCGCGAGTTCAAGGTCGAGGCCAACGTAGGTCAGCCGCAGGTTGCTTACCGCGAAACCATTCGCAAGTCAGTCGAGTTCGAAGGCAAGTTCGTGCGTCAGTCGGGTGGTAAGGGCCAGTTTGGTCTGGTCGTCCTCCGCGTCGAGCCGCTCGAAGAGGGCAAGGGGTATGAGTTTGTCGATGCAGTCAAGGGTGGTGTTATTCCCCGTGAGTATATCCCGGCTGTCAATGCAGGTGTTCAGGAGGCTATGAAGGGCGGTGTCGTCGCAGGCTTCCCGATGCAGGATATCAAGGTTACTCTCCTCGATGGAAAGTATCACGAGGTTGACTCTTCGGAAATGGCATTCAAGATCGCCGGTTCCATAGGTTTCAAGGGTGGAGCGAAGAAAGCTGACCCGGTACTCCTCGAACCGATCATGAAAGTTGAAGTTGTCACCCCGGAAGAGTATCTTGGCGACGTCATGGGCGATCTGTCGAGCCGCCGCGGTCATATCGAAGGTATGGGTCAGAGGGCTGGAGCGCAGTTTGTCAATGCGAAAGTCCCGCTTTCGGCGATGTTCGGTTACTCTACCGATCTTCGTTCGATGAGTCAGGGTCGCGCAAACTACTCGATGGAGTTCGAAAGCTACCGCGAGGTGCCTCGCAGCATTGCAGAGTCACTGCAGGAGAAGAGGCAGACCAAGGATTCGGATTAAGCCAGGCTGGACTTTATACGATTTAACTATTACAAACAATAACAGATAACCGACACGGAGATAAGTTATGGCAAAAGAGTCCTACAAGAGGGATAAACCTCATGTAAATATCGGAACAATCGGTCACGTTGACCATGGTAAAACCACCCTGACCGCAGCAATCACTTCCGTTCTTGCAAAGCAGGGTCTTGCCCTCCAGCGCGATTTCGGCAGCATTGATAAAGCTCCTGAGGAAAGAGAGCGCGGTATCACCATCTCCACGGCACACGTCGAGTACCAGACAAAAAAGCGCCACTATGCGCACATCGACTGTCCTGGCCACGCTGACTACATCAAAAACATGATCACCGGTGCTGCCCAGATGGACGGCGCGATTCTTGTTGTCGCCGGTACCGACGGTCCTATGCCTCAGACTCGCGAGCACATCCTGCTTGCCCGTCAGGTCAACGTTCCTGCACTTGTCGTATTCCTGAACAAGGTTGACATCGCAGATCCGGAGCTTATCGAGCTTGTTGAGCTTGAGCTTCGCGAGCTGCTCACCGAGTACAACTTCCCTGGCGACGATATTCCGATCATCAAGGGTTCAGCCCTGAAGGCACTTGACGGTGATGCAGAAGCTGAAAAGTCGATCATGGAACTTATGGATGCAGTTGACGAATTCATTCCTGAGCCGGTTCGTGACGTTGACAAACCGTTCCTTATGCCGGTTGAAGACGTTTTCTCCATCTCCGGTCGTGGTACCGTCGGTACCGGAAGGATCGAGAGGGGCCGCATCAAGATCAACGAAGAGGTCGAGATCGTCGGAATCAAGCCGACCCGCAAGTCGGTTGTCACCGGTATCGAAATGTTCCAGAAGCTTCTTGACGAAGGACAGGCAGGCGATAACGCTGGTCTTCTTCTTCGCGGTGTCGACAAGACCGAGCTCGAGCGCGGTATGGTTATCGCAAAGCCGGGCACCATCAAGCCACACACCAAGTTCAAGGCTGAGGTTTACATCCTGAGGAAAGAGGAAGGCGGCCGTCACACACCGTTCTTCAACGGTTACCGTCCTCAGTTCTACTTCCGTACCACTGACGTCACCGGATCTGTTACCCTTCCTGAAGGCGTGGAAATGGTTATGCCTGGCGACAACCTTTCGGTTGAAGTTGAGCTACTTGCTCCTATCGCTATGGATGAGGCACTGCGTTTCGCTATCCGCGAGGGTGGCCGCACGGTTGGTGCAGGTTCAGTAACGAAGATCATCGAGTAAGAAGATTGTATGGCGTCCAGGGGCGGGGCCGAAAATCCCGCCCCTTTTTATTGATAACATAGAAACAGGGTTGACAAGTGGCTGTACAGCAAAAGATCAGGATCAAGCTCAAGTCTTACGACCATAGTCTGGTTGATAAGTGGGCATTAAGGATTATTGATGTAGTGAAGCAGACCGATGCCATCATCTTTGGTCCAATACCGCTGCCCACGAAATCGCATGTGTATACTGTAAACAAGTCTCCGCATGTCGACAAGAAATCCCGTGAGCAGTTTTCATTCTCCTCTCACAAGAGGCTGATTGAAATTATAAACCCGACGTCCAGAACTATTGATATGCTGATGAAGCTTGAGCTTCCCAGCGGCGTTGATGTTGAAATTAAGTCTTAAAGAATTAGAAAAGAGCTAATTATATGGGTGCGATTCTTGGAAAGAAAATCGGCATGACCCGTTTGTTCAATGATAAACGCGAGGCTGTATCCTGCACGATTATTCAGGCAGGACCATGCTTTGTTACGCAGGTAAAGCGTGTTGATACGGATGGCTACGATGCTTATCAGGTAGGTATCGGTGAAAGGGACGAAAAGAAGATAACAAAGCCTCTCCGGGGTCATTATAAAAAGGCCGGAGTCACCCCTGGCTACAAGCTTGCGGAATTCAATTTTTCCGAGCTTGACAGGGAGCTTGAACTTGGCAGTCCTGTGACGGTCGACCTGTTTACCGAAGGCGAGAAGGTTAATGTTCTCGGCGTATCGAAAGGAAAGGGGTTTGCCGGTGTCGTCAAGCGCTATAACTTTGGCGGCGGTTCAAGAACGCACGGTCAGTCCGACAGGTTGAGAGCGCCGGGTTCAGTCGGCGGTTCATCTGATCCTTCCAGGGTTTTCAAGGGCACCAGAATGGGTGGCCGGATGGGCTCTGACAATGTAACCGTGCAGAATCTCGAGATTGTCAAGATTATGCCGGAATCGAATCTTATCGTGATCAAGGGAGCTGTTCCTGGACCGAGAAACTCCTATGTCAAGATTGTCTCTATAAAAAAGTAAATGCTGAATGCTCGTAGCTATGGAACTTAAAGTCTTAAATACCGCAGGTACTGAAACGGGGGAAGTGGTAACACTCCGTGACGATATATTCGGCACTGAAGTCTCTGAACATGCGATCTACCTCGATGTAAAGTCGATTCTCGCAAACCGGCGTCAGGGTACGCACAAGTCGAAAACACGTGCCGAAGTCAGAGGCGGCGGAAGAAAGCCTTTACGCCAGAAAGGTACCGGTAATGCACGCCAGGGTTCATCCCGTTCTCCGTTGAACAGCGGCGGCGGAACGATCTTCGGCCCAACCCCGCACACTTACGAGCAGAAAGTCAACAAGAAGGTGAAGCTTCTTGCTCGACGCTCCGCTTTGAGTGCCAAGGCTCAGGCAGGAAAGATCGTCGTTGTCGAGGACTTCAGCCTGGAGCAGATCAAGACCAAGCCCTTTGCAGCTATTCTCAAGAACCTCGGTCTTGCCACGAAAAAAACGCTGTTGCTGACTCCGGAATATGATATGATCATAGCCAGATCAGGCAGAAATATTGAGGTACTCAATATCATGACAGCCGACAAGGCGTCAACCTATGATATTATGAACAGCCAGACCGTGCTTGTGCAGAAGGCTGCGTTGAAGGTAATAGAAGATACATTAGGGTAACCCGCAGTTTTCCAGAAAAAGGAGTTAAAGAGATGAAAAACCCGTTGTTGCGCCCATGGCTGACTGAAAAAAGTACAGGGCTTACTGAGCAGAAAGGACAGTATGTATTTGTTGTCAAGCCTGAAGCTGACAAGATCGATATCAAGATGGCTATCGAAGAGAAGTTCGGTGTTGATGTCAAATCGGTACGCACCGTCTACTGCCTCGGCAAGTCCCGTCGCCAGAACACGCGTAAAGGCCTGATTACAGGAAAGAAGAGCGACTGGAAGAAAGCGATTGTCACTCTTGCTGATGGCCAGGCGATCGATTATTACTCTGGTTCGTCCCAGAAGAGCGAAGGATAGATATTTATAAAAGGATAGATCATACATTCAAATGGCTATAAGGAAATTAGCGCCGGTTACGCCAGGGTCGAGGTTCATGTCATACCCTGCGTTCGATGAAATCACCAAAAGCACGCCTGAAAAAAGCCTGCTTGTGCCTTTAAAGAAGTCGGGTGGCCGTAATGCCGCCGGCAGAAAAACCTCCAGACACAGAGGTGGCGGACATAAGAGGCATTACAGGATTATCGATTTCAAGCGCAACAAGGATGGCGTACCTGCAAACGTTGCTGCAATTGAGTATGATCCGAACCGTTCATCACGAATTGCATTATTGCATTACAATGATGGAGAAAAACGTTATATTCTCGCCCCGAAAGGTTTGAAGGTAGGCGATACGGTGGAGAGTGGAGAGAAGGTCGAAATCAAGGCCGGAAACACCATGCCGCTGAAAAACATCCCGCTCGGTACTGATATCCACAATGTGGAGATGAAGGCAGGCAAGGGTGGTCAAATCGTCAGATCAGCAGGAGCATACGCTGTTCTTGCCGCTCGTGAAGGTGATTATGTTACCTTGAAGTTGCCATCCGGCGAGATCCGCAAGATCAGGGTTGAGTGCCGCGCAACAATCGGTGTCGTGGGCAATGCAGATCACGAGAACATCGTGCTCGGCAAGGCAGGAAGAAGCCGCTGGCTCGGTATCCGTCCGCAGACAAGAGGTATGGCGATGAACCCGGTCGATCACCCGATGGGTGGCGGTGAAGGCAAGTCGAAATCCGGCGGTGGAAGAAGGCATCCGAAGTCTCCATGGGGTCAGCTTGCGAAGGGTCTGAAGACCAGAAACAAGAAGAAGGCGTCACAGAAATTGATCGTACGCGGCAGAAACGCCAAATAATTATAGCGGAAAACAACAACAAGCAGAGGAACTATGCCAAGATCACTTAAAAAGGGACCGTTCATTGATATAAAGCTGGAAAAGCGGATCCTTGACATGAATAGCAAGGGAGAGAAAAAGGTCATCAAGACCTGGTCCAGAAGCTCAATGATTTCACCTGATTTTGTCGGTCATACCATTGCGGTACACAACGGCAAGAGCCATGTGCCCGTATATGTAGGTGATAACATGGTTGGTCACAAGCTTGGTGAGTTTGCCCCGACGAGAACATTTCGCGGCCATGCCGGCGGAAAGGCTGAAAAAGGCGGCTCGGCTCCAAAGAAAAAATAAATTGAATAACGCGAAAGGGTAAAGACTATAATGGAAGCTAAAGCAATATTAAGGCACACGCCGACATCGCCGAGGAAAATGCGTCTTGTGGCCGGTCTCGTCCGTGGCAAACCCG
Organism: uncultured Chlorobiaceae bacterium; assembly: GCA_903824045.1. Classification (GTDB taxonomy): domain Bacteria; phylum Bacteroidota; class Chlorobiia; order Chlorobiales; family Chlorobiaceae; genus Chlorobium. The sequence continues at coordinate 23,317 of CAIJVD010000020.1, read as the reverse complement.
TCGATCAGGCTAAAGCCATTCTGCTCAACTCGACCAAGGCTGCTTCACGCAACCTGATCATGACCTTGAAATCGGCAGTTGCCAACTATGCGCAGCTCAATCCGGATGAAAGGGTGAGTGACCGTGAGCTTTTCGTCAAGGCAGTATTTGTCGATCAGGGAACAACACTCAAAAGGATGCTTCCGGCTCCGATGGGACGCGCCTACAGGGTCCGCAAAAGATCGAATCATCTGACGATCGTCATCGATAAGGTTAAGAATCCAGTAACAAAATAAAACAAGGAGAGAACATTGGGTCAGAAAGTTAATCCTACTGGATTCAGGCTTGGAATTATCAAGGACTGGACGTCACGCTGGTATGATGACAGCCCTGTCATATCCGAAAAGATCAAGCAGGACCACGTTATCCGCAACTACATTCTTGCGAGACTCAAACGTGAGAGAGCCGGCATTGCCCGTATCGTGATCGAAAGGACAACAAAGAACGTCAGGATCAATATTCACGCAGCCCGACCAGGTGCTGTCGTTGGAAGAAAAGGCGAAGAGATCAACAATCTTTCACAGGAACTCAGCCGTATCAGCGGCAAAGAGGTGAAGATTGATGTTATCGAGGTGATCAAGCCCGAGATTGAGGCTCAGCTCATCGGCGACAACATCGCATACCAGCTTGAAAACCGCGTCTCGTTCAGAAGAGCGATGAAGCAGGCGATCCAGCAGGCGATGCGTTCCGGTGCAGAGGGTGTAAGGATCAGGTGTGCCGGTCGTCTCGGCGGAGCTGAAATTGCCCGAGCCGAGCAGTACAAGGAGGGGAAGATTCCGCTTCACACTATTCGTGCCAACGTTGATTATGCAAGTGTTACTGCTCATACCATTGCCGGAACCATCGGTATCAAGGTGTGGGTCTACAAAGGCGAAGTGCTCGTCCAGCGCATCGATGCCATTGAAGAGGACGAGATGAAGAGAATGAAGGAGAGACGCAGCGATTCGGGTGCAAGAGGCCGTGGTGACAACCGCGGAGACAGTCGCGGTGACCGCAACAAGCGTCGTCGTCCCAGGGCTGCTAATAAAAGGCCATAAATAGAGTTTAAGTACCAAAACAACAGAAAAAGAATGGAGTCGCCGGTATGTTAATGCCAAAGAGAGTTAAGTATAGAAAGACGATGAGAGGCCGGATGAAGGGCAACGCCGGTCGCGGAACGGATGTCTCTTTCGGTACATTTGGTCTTAAAGCACTTGAATCAGCATGGATCACCAGCCGCCAGATCGAGGCTGCCCGTGTCGCAATGACAAGGTTCATGAAGAGGGATGGTAAAATCTGGATCAGGATTTTTCCGGACAAGCCGGTGACCAAGAAGCCAGCTGAAACCCGAATGGGTTCAGGTAAGGGTTCTCCCGAGTTCTGGGTAGCAGTCGTTAAACCCGGGCGAGTGATGTTTGAGGCCGACGGCGTACCCATCGAGGTTGCCACTGAGGCATTCCGCCTTGCAGCAAAGAAGCTACCGATCAAGACGAGATTTGTTATCCGTCCTGATTTTGAAGGATAATCGAGCAATTAATTCGACAAGAGGTTACATATTATGAAAAAGTATGAAATTGCGGCATTGGGCAAACAGGAGCTGGTAGACAAGATCAGAGAGCTCGAGGACAGACTTGCCGACATCAATTTTTACAAGGTGATCGAGCAACCGCAGAATCCCATGATATACCGCAATTCACGGCGGGATATTGCACGCATGAAAACAAGGCTCCATCAACTTTCAGCCACTGAAGCGGTTCAGGGTTGATAGCCAGGCAAACAATAAACCGGTTTACTTACATGGAAGAAAATAAAACAGGCAGTGCATCTATGGAACAGAATGCTGCGGTAAGATCAAAAAAGAAGAGCTGGACCGGAAAGGTTGTCAGTGATAAGATGGACAAGGCTATTGTCGTTATTGTCGAGCGTCGGGTACAGCATCCAGTCTACAAGAAATATTTCAAGAAGACCACCCGCCTTATGGCGCATGACGAAAAGAATGAAGCCGGAATCGGTGATCTTGTCAAGATTGTTGAGTGCCGTCCGCTGAGCAAGAGAAAAAGCTGCCGTCTTGTCGAGATTCTCGAAAAGGCCAAGTAAGGTAAGAGTTGATTTTTATACATCTACTAAAGTTTGAAAAAGGATGATCCAGAAAGAAACAAACCTGGTTGTTGCCGATAACAGCGGAGCCAAGAAAGTTCGCTGTATTCATGTCTTCGGCGGAACCGGCAGGCGTTATGCCGCATTGGGTGATCAGGTTATCGTATCGGTCAAAGCCGCTGTGCCTGGTGGTGTAGTCAAGAAGAAAGATGTCTGCAAGGCAGTTGTCGTCCGTTGCGTCAAAGAGCAGAGAAGAAAGGATGGATCCTATATCCGGTTTGACGAAAACGCAGTCGTTCTCCTTAATGCACAGGGTGAGCCAAGAGGTACCCGTATTTTCGGACCTGTTGCACGTGAACTTCGCGACAGAAAATATATGAAGATTGTCTCGTTGGCACCAGAGGTGCTTTAAACGGAGCGCAGGCGGGAGTAACTCAGTTGGTAGAGTCACAGCCTTCCAAGCTGTTGGTCGCGAGTTCGAGTCTCGTCTCCCGCTCAGGATTTTATGAATACTATCATATAAGTGAAAAATGAAAACAGGTATCAAAAAGGTTAAGCTGCATGTCAAGAAGAACGACAACGTCGTCGTTATCAGCGGCAATGATAAAGGAAAGAGCGGAAAAGTCCTCAGAGTATACCCGTTGAAAACCCGTGTGATCGTAGAAGGTGTCAATATCCGCAAGCGCCACATGCGTCCTACCCAGGGTAACCCCCAGGGCCAGATCATAGAGCGCGAGTTTCCGATTCATGCCTCGAATGTCAAGAAAAGCTGAGTATTTCAATTAAAGTCAGGATGACCAAGACCATCCTGGAAAACAGATAAAGAGAAGATGGCCCAGAAAACAGAGACGACAGCTGCACCAGCATCAATTGCAAGACTTGAGACCTTCTACAAGGAGAAGGTAATGCCGAAGCTGATCGAGCGCTTCGAGTACAAGAATGTCATGAAGGTGCCGAGACTTAAGAAGATTTCCATCAACATCGGTGTGGGCGAGGCAGCAGCCGAGCCTAAACTTCTTGAGATCGCCATGCAGGAGCTTGGCCAGATTACCGGTCAGAAACCCCAGATCCGCAAATCCAAAAAGGCGATATCGAACTTCAAGCTGCGCGAAGGCCAGGCTATCGGCTGCCGTGTAACGCTCCGCCGGAAGGCCATGTATGAGTTCTACGATCGTTTCGTCAGCCTTGCTGTTCCGAGGATCCGTGATTTTCGCGGTCTGAGCGACACCAGCTTTGACGGGCGTGGCAACTACACGATCGGTGTACGTGAGCAGATCATTTTCCCGGAAATTGATATCGATAAAGTACCGAGAATATCGGGTATGGATATCAGTTTCGTCACCTCCGCCGTCACAGACGAAGAGGCCTATGTGCTTCTCGCGGAACTTGGAATGCCATTCAAAAAGAAGAACAACTAATTAATTCAGAGAGAAAGATGGCCAAGAAAAGTGTTATAGCAAGGAACGAGAAAAGAAAGAGGCTTGTAGAGAAGTATGCAGTCCTCCGTGAGGAGTTGCTCAAAGCTGGCGATTACGAAGCACTTCGCAAGCTGCCTCGCGACAGTTCAGCTACCAGAGTCCGTAGCCGCTGTGTCCTTACCGGTCGTGGAAGAGGCGTTTATGCGAAGTTTGGCCTTTGCCGTCATATGTTCCGCAAGTTTGCTCTTGAGGGAAAACTTCCGGGTGTCAAGAAAGCAAGCTGGTAAACTGGCCTGCCTGTAAACAAGAGAGAGATTTGTTCATTTTTGAAAGTAACCAACGTTCGCTATGCCTGTAACGGATTCTATTGCAGATTATATCACCCGACTCAGAAACGCGGGAAGAGCCAAAAACAAGACGACTGATATTCCGTATTCGAAGCTCAGGGAGAATATCTCGCAATTGCTTCTGGAGAAAGGGTACATCAAGAGCTTCACGGTCATCACAACCGAGAAATTCCCTTTCATTCGCGTCGACTTGAAGTATACGGCCCAGGGCGATCCCTCTATCAAGGAGATCACGAGGGTCAGCAAGCCTGGTCGCCGTGTCTATGACGGCAAGGATATCAAGAAGTATCTCGGAGGTCTGGGACTCTACATCATCTCTACATCGAAAGGGGTGATCACCGACAAGGAGGCCCGCGCACAGGGTGTTGGTGGCGAGATTTTGTTCCGTATCTATTAATTCACAAGACTAAGAGCATTAGAATACCATGTCAAGAATAGGAAAAATGCCCATCCCCCTGAGCAATCAGGCGAAGATAGAGGTCAACGGAGCAAACGTTCGCGTATCTGGACCCAAAGGCACACTTGAGCAGCAGCTTACCGATCAGGTTTCCATTACACAGGAGGCCGGAGTCCTGACGGTTCAGCGTATCGACGACAGCAAGAAGGCAAAAGCGCAGCACGGCCTCTACCGCATGCTCATCAGCAATATGGTCGAAGGCGTCACCAACGGCTTCACCAGAAAGCTTGAGATCGCCGGCGTCGGCTACCGCGCAGAGATGAAGAACGATCTGCTTGCCCTCACGCTCGGTTATTCTCACATGATCTACTTCAAGCCACCTGCCGAGGTAAAGATAGAGACCCCGGACCAGACAACCGTTCTTATTACCGGTATCGACAAAGCTCTCGTCGGCCAGGTTGCGGCAAAAATTCGTTCGTTCAGGAAGCCTGAACCATATCGCGGCAAGGGCATCAAGTATGAAGGCGAGGTCATCCGCCGCAAGGAAGGAAAGGCTGCCGGTAAATAAGCAGTGAATGACAGGTACAAGTAGTCAGGCAATAACATATACAACGGTTCAAGAGAATGAGTCAAATCGATAAAGCCTCCAGAAGGCAGAAAATCAAGGACAGAAGCCGGGACAGCGTTCAGGGTAATCAGGCAAAACCGAGACTTTGCGTCTACCGGAGCCTCTCCCAGATCTATGCTCAGCTGATTGATGATGTCAGCAGCAAGACCATCATCGCCGTTTCGACGATGTCCAAGGAGAACAAGGAGCTTAAGGGCTCAAAGTCCGAGCGGTGCCGTATAGTCGGCAAGCAGCTTGGCGAGCAGGCCCTCAAGGCTGGAATAACAAATGTAGTGTTTGACAGGAATGGATTTCGTTATCATGGCAGGGTCAAGGCATTGGCTGATGGTGCGAGAGAAGCAGGACTGATTTTTTAAAAAACTTTTCAAAGAGAAAGTAAATGGCGAAGACATCTGCTAAAAGTATCCGGCCCGGAGAGTTAAATCTTAAAGAGAAGCTGGTTCATATTAACAGGACTGCAAAGGTTGTCAAGGGTGGAAAACGTTTCGGTTTCAACGCGATTGTTGTTGTTGGCGATAAGGAAGGACATGTCGGTTACGGGCTTGGAAAAGCAAACGAAGTTCAGGATGCGATTGCAAAGGGCGTAGAGGACGGCAAGAAGAACGTCATCAAGGTTCCGATCGTCAAGGGCACCATCCCGCACCAGATTATTGCAAAATACGGTTCAGCCAAGGTGCTTATGAAGCCGGCGACACCAGGTACCGGTCTCATTGCCGGAGGCGCAGTCAGGGCCGTGCTTGAAATGGCCGGAATCCATGACATCCTGACCAAATCACTCGGTTCTTCCAATCCGCACAACGTGGTGAAGGCAGCCATTAAAGGATTGCAGAGCATTTCTGACGCCTATGACGTCGGTCTGAGGCGGTCAAAAAGCCTGACAGAAGTTTTTGAAAGCTAAATTGAAAAAGTGCGATCATGAGTGAAAAAAAGTTGAGAATTACCCAGGTGCGCAGCATTATCGGTGGCACGAAAAAGCAGAAAGCTACCATACAGGCGCTAGGCCTCGGCAGACCCAACTACCACGTTGACAGGCGCGACAACCCATGCACCAGAGGACAGATCAGGGTTGTTCAGCATCTTGTGAGAGTTGAGGAAATCTAAGATTTTACTAATAGCAAGTCGGGAATTGAAACCATGGATTTAAGTTCACTTCGTCCAGCAAAAGGCGGCGCAGTAAGAAACAAAAAACGTGTCGGCCGCGGTCAGGGCTCCGGCAACGGTACAACCGCCGGCAAGGGCAACAAGGGTCAGCAGGCAAGAAGCGGCTATAAAAGGCCTATCAATGAAGGCGGACAGATTCCGGTTTACCGGAGACTACCGAAATTCGGCTTCACTCCTGTAGACAAAAAGCCTGTCAATACGGTTAATCTCTCCCAGCTCCAGAAGTGGATTGATGACGGCCTGATCGGCAACGAGATTTCAGTACTCGAGCTCAAGGCGCTCCTTCATGGACGTAATGCTGAATATTTCAAGGTTCTCGGCAACGGCGAGCTGACCGGCGCGATTACCATAACCGCCCATGCGTTCAGCAAAACAGCGGAAGAGAAGATTGCTGCTGCTGGTGGAAAAACCATCAAGGCTTTCCGTACGCTTGAAGAGGCTGTCAGGGTCACTGATCTCTCCTACGAAGATGCCCTGTTGAAGCCAAAAGCCAAGCTGGTCAAGAGAGTCAAGAAATCCACCAAGCCCTGAATCCGATAAAAGGCCACCATGAAGCTTAATGAAAGTATAAGGAACATCAATAAAATCCCTGAACTCCGTCAGCGGATTCTTTATACGCTTCTCCTTCTGTTTGTCTACAGGCTTGGTTCACATATCACCATACCTGGTGTCGATGCGTCTGCAGTGTCAGGCGCTTCGTCGTCCCACGCCAACGACCTTTTCGGTCTTTTCGATCTCTTTGTAGGCGGTGCCTTTGCCAGAGCCTCCATTTTTTCGCTCGGCATCATGCCCTATATCTCGGCATCGATTATCGTACAGCTTCTTGGCGCAGTCATCCCCTACTTCCAGAAACTCCAGAAAGAGGGCGAGGACGGTCGGCAGAAGATCAGCCAGATGACACGGTACGGAACGGTTGTGATTGCAGCCCTGCAGTCCTGGGGAGTCAGCGTGAGTCTATCGAGCCCCTCTTCGTTCGGCCGGATCGTTGTGCCCGAGCCGGGCTTCTTCTTTACCCTGACCGCTGTTATTCTCTTGACCTCAGCGACAGTATTCGTCATGTGGCTCGGTGAGAAAATTACAGAGCGAGGCATTGGTAACGGCATATCGCTGATCATCATGATCGGTATTCTCGCACGTTTCCCGCAGGCTCTGGTTGCAGAGTTCCGCTCGGTTTCACTCGGCAGCAAGAACTGGATCATAGAGATACTCATCATTGCGATGATGGCCGCGATCGTGGCTTTCGTGGTCGTTCTTACCGTCGGCACCCGCAGGATTCCCGTTCAGCACGCAAAGCGCGTTGTCGGTCGCAAGGTATACGGTGGCAGCACACAGTACATTCCGATGAAGATTAATACTGCCGGTGTCATGCCGATCATTTTCGCGCAGTCAATCATGTTCATTCCCGGTACCTTCGTCTCTTTTTTCCCGGATAATGAGGTGATACAGGCGATGGCCGGAGTGTTTGCCTATGATTCATGGTGGTATGCCCTTATGTTTGGAACCATGATTGTCTTCTTTACCTACTTCTACACCGCAATAGCCTTCAATCCGAAGGAGGTTGCCGATACCATGCGCCGTCAGGGAGGCTTTATTCCAGGTGTCCGTCCTGGCAAGAGCACCGCTGATTTTATCGATAATATTCTGACCAGAATCACTTTGCCGGGTGCTATATCCCTTGCAATCATAGCTGTTCTTCCGACCTTCCTTACAAAGTTCGGCAACGTTACCCAGGGTTTTGCCCACTTCTTTGGAGGAACCAGCCTTCTCATCATCGTCAGCGTAGGCCTTGACACACTTCAGCAGGTTGAAAGTCATCTGCTCATGCGTCACTATGACGGCTTCATGAAGTCCGGCAAGAGTCGCGGCCGTCAGGTCAGGTAGGAGACGCAGATATGATCACGATAAAGAGTCAACGCGAAATCGAACTGATGAGAGAGGCCGGCGCCATTGTTGCAATGACGCTTGATATGCTTGAGACAGAGATAAAGTCCGGTATGACGACCAAGCAGCTCGATCAGCTGGCCGAGGAGTTTATCCGGGACCATCAAGCCGTTCCGAGTTTTCTCAACTACGCCCCGAAAGGCGATCCGGGCGTGACACCCTATCCCGCCACGCTCTGCGTATCAATCAATGAAGAGGTTGTTCACGGTGTGCCGAGCGCAAAAAGGGTGATCGCGGAAGGGGATATCGTCTCTGTGGATGTGGGCGCGTATAAGGGTGGATATCATGGAGACGCAGCAAGGACCTTTCTGCTTGGCACCATTGATGAAAAGGTGCAGCAGCTTGTTGATGTCACCAGGGAGTGCCTCGACAGGGGAATTGCCATGGCAGTAGCAGGCAACCGCCTGCATGACATATCGGCTGCCATTGAGGATCATGCCCGTTCGTTCCGGTTCAGCGTTATTGAAAATATGGTCGGTCACGGCATTGGAAGCGAACTGCATGAAGACCCGCCGGTGCCGAATTACGGGCGAAAGGGAACCGGTGTCGTTCTTCGAGAGGGAATGACCCTGGCCATTGAGCCAATGATCGCTCTCGGCCGCTCACGCAGGGCAGTAAGCAAGCGTGGAGCCTGGGTTGCAGTAACTGAGGACGGAAAGCCTTCAGCGCATTTTGAACATACGATAGTTGTAAGGCCCGCAAAGGCGGAGGTTCTTACCCGTTCCCTGCTTCATGCAGAAGAGAACTGAAGACAAACACTATTTTCACTGAATAAAGGAGCAAGCAATTTGGCCAAGGAAGAAGCAATTGAGATCGAGGGCGTGATTCTGGAAGCCCTACCGAATGCGCAGTTCAAGGTGAAGCTTGAAAACAGTCTTGAAGTGCTGGCGCATGTATCGGGCAAGATACGTATGCACTACATCCGGATTCTGCCGGGAGACAAGGTGAAAGTCCAGATATCTCCTTATGATATCAGCAAAGGACGGATTACTTACAGGTATAAATAAGTGTTGAAATATGTGATCTTGGTTTTGCTTCTTTGATCTTTATTTTTTACATTACATGCCTTTTCAGATTTCAGGATAGTTGGTTTAATTATTGTACGTGGGGTTTCTTATGAAAGTATATTCTTCTATTAAAAAGCGTTGTGAGCACTGCCGCATTATCAAGCGCAAAGGGAAACGATTTGTGATTTGCAAAGTGAATCCAAGCCATAAGCAGCGTCAGGGTTGATCTTCAGAAAAAACAATAGAACTTTAAAGAGCATATGAGGTTAGCTGGGGTAAATTTGCCACTGAATAAGCATGCAGTTGTCGCATTGACGCATGTTTATGGTATTGGGAGGACATCAGCCGAGAGCATTCTTAAGAAAGCCGGGATTGCACCTGACAGGAAGATCTCCGAACTGAGTGATGAAGAAGCACATGCGATCAGGGAGATTATTGCCGAGGGGTACAAGGTTGAGGGTCAGGCCCGAGGCGAGCAGCAGCTTGCCGTCAAGCGCCTTATGGATATCGGTTGCTACAGGGGACTGCGTCACCGCCGTTCGCTTCCCGTTCGCGGTCAGAGAACGTCGACCAATGCAAGAACAAGAAAAGGCAAGCGGAAGACTGTCGCCGGCAAGAAGAAGGCGGCCAAGAAGTAGTAGTAGTGTTCAGGCAATAATATCTTCGAGACTAAAGAGTGTAAGTTCATGGCTACAATAAGCAGGAAGAAAAAGAAAGTAAAGGTTACCCCTGAGGGTGCGGTCCACATCAAGGCCTCCTTCAACAACATCATGGTGACTATTACGGATGTTCAGGGTAACACGGTTTCCTGGTCCAGCGCAGGTAAAAACGGATTCAAGGGTTCTAAAAAGAACACCCCTTATGCATCCCAGGTGACCTCTGAGGCAGCAGCCAAGGAAGCCTATGACCTTGGAATGAGGCATGTCGATGTCTTTATCAAAGGTCCCGGAGCAGGACGTGATGCAGCCATCAGGGCTCTGCAGGGCGCAGGACTCGATGTTCGCACCATCAAGGATATCACCCCGCTGCCGCACAACGGGTGCAGGCCTCCGAAACGCAGAAGGGTCTGATTTTTATATTACATAGAATTTCAATGAAGCAATTGACATGGCAAGATTCAGAGGCTCGATAACAAAAGTATCCCGCAGGTTAGGCGTAGCGCTTTCACCGAAAGCCGAGAAATATCTTGAAAGACGCCCGTTCCCTCCGGGGCAGCATGGCCAGTCTCGCAAGAGCAAGGTTTCGGAATATGCGCTGCAGTTGAAAGAGAAGCAGAAAATGAAATATCTCTACGGGATCCTCGAGAAGCAGTTCAGGAACTACTTCAAGAAGGCAGCTTCGCAGAGAGGAGTTACCGGTGACAACCTCGTCGAGTTACTTGAGAGGCGTCTGGATAATGTGGTTTTCCGCAGCGGTTTCGCTCCGTCGAGAGCCGGTGCACGCCAGCTTGTGACGCACGGCCATCTTCTTGTCAATGGAAAGAAGGTTAACATTCCGTCCTATCTCGTCTCTCCTGCTGACTCCATCGAGTTCCGCCAGAGAAGCAAGAATATGGGTGCAGTTACCGATTCGCTCAACAAGGCCCCGGAATCCCGCATTCCCTCATGGATTCAGGTTGACAAGGCGACTCAGAAGGCAGTATTCCTGAGTGTGCCGCAGCGTGTTGAGGTACAGGAGCCGTTTAACGAACAGTTGGTTGTTGAGTTGTACTCGAAGTGATTTTAATGAAATCTAAGGTATCAAGACTATGATATACCAGATGCAGATGCCTGCAAAAATAGAAGTTGACGAAACTAATCATACCGACAGTTTCGGCAGGTTCATCGCGCAGCCGCTCGAGCGTGGTTACGGTGTGACCCTTGGAAATGTCATGAGAAGGGTTCTGCTTGCTTCGCTTCCGGGAACTGCAATAACAGGACTTAAAATAGAGGGCGTGTTTCACGAGTTTGCCGCTGTTGACGGTGTCCGTGAGGATGTGCCTGAAATTGTCCTGAACCTTAAGAAGGTCCGTTTCAAATCGACCTGTAAAAGGAACTGCAAGACCACCCTTACACTTGTCGGCCCGATGGATTTTACCGCCGGAGATATTGTTGCGCAGGAAGGGGAGTTTGAGGTGCTGAACAAGGATATGCATATCGCAACCATCAACGCGGGTGCTACCCTGAACATTGATCTCTATGTTGGAAGAGGCCGCGGCTACATTCCCGCAGAAGATAACCGCCCGGAAGGGATGCCAATCGGCTATATCGCAATTGATGCAATCTATACTCCGATCCGCAACGTCAAGTTCACGGTGGAGAATACCCGAGTTGGACAGCGCACCGATTACGAGAAGATGATTCTCGATGTCGAAACTGACGGTTCGGTAACACCAGACGATTCGATCAGCCTTGCAGGAAAGATCATTACGGACCATGTCGTCTTCTTTGCCAACTTCTCGCCGACTCAGGAAGAGTTTACCGAAGAGGAGTTCAAGCAGCAGGATGACGAGTTCGAGACGATGCGCAGGCTGCTCCATACAAAGATCGAAGATCTCGATCTTTCAGTCCGTTCGCATAACTGTCTGCGATTGGCCGAAATCGATACCATCGGTGACCTTGTTTCGCGCAAGGAGGATGAACTGCTCAACTACAAGAATTTCGGCAAGAAGTCGCTGACTGAGCTTAAAGAGCAGCTCGAGAAGTTTGAACTGAAGTTTGGTATGGATATTACCAAGTATCAGATGAAGTGAGAATAAAAAGACATTTTTTTGAATTTTTGAGATCAGATACAAGTCATGCGTAAAGTTAAGCCGGCAAGAAAACTCGGAAGAACCGCTGCCCACAGAAGGGCGACGCTCTGCAACCTCTCAACCCAGTTGTTACAGTACAAGCGCATAGAGACAACTGAGGCAAAGGCCAAGGAGACCCGCAAGGTCGTCGAGAAGATCATCACCAAAGCCCGCAAAGGCACAGTTCACGCCCAGCGTGAAATCTTCAAGGATATCCGCGACAAGCAGGTTATCAGAATGCTTTTTGAAGAGATTGTTGCAAAAGTCGGGGATCGCAATGGTGGGTACACCAGAGTCATAAAACTTGCCCCGCGTTTCGGCGATGCTGCCAAAATGGCTATCATCGAGCTTGTCGACTACGTCGAGGCATACCCGTCAGCTCCGAAGGCAGCCAAGCAGGATCGTTCAAAACGAGTCAGGGGATCTAAGAAAACCGAGGCTCCTGCAGCTCCAGCTCCAGCTCCAGAAGCACCGACTGTAGCCACCGAGGAGTAAGCCTTTACTCCCCAAGTCCTCTGGTTAAACTATTGATAGTCATTGTCAGCACGATACTCTTATCTGCAGGCAATGACTATCTGCTTTTCAGAGAAAAATGAACTCATTCCGCTTATGGGATGAAGTTCCACCCTTGCAGGAAAGTTGTCGTGTTCTCCCTTTGATTCAACCGCTGCCGCCACCTCTTTTTCCAGATTTCCCCCTTTCAGGCAGATCAGGCTTCCTTTCGGCTTGATCAGCCGGAACGCATAGCCGCAGAGCTGCTCAAGCGGGGCCACCTGCCGCGACAGCACCGTATCGAAAACTACCCCTTTCAGCTCTTCGACTCTCGTATGCATCGCAATGGCATTGGTGATGCCAAGCTCCTTGATCATCGCTTGGCAAGCCGTGATCTTTTTGCCGGTTGCATCAACCAGAAGAAATTGTGCCTTGGGAAATGCGATGGCAAGCGGGATGCCGGGAAGCCCCCCACCGGTTCCAAGATCAAGCACTTTTTCCCCCTCCTCAAACTTGTGGTAGAGCGCTATCAGGAGCGAATGAAAGATATGCTTGATAATAACCGGAGCATCCTCTTTGCGACTGATCAGGTTGATCTTCCGGTTCCACTCATCCAGAAGGCGACCGTAGCGGACAAGCCGTTCGAGCATCACAGGCTCAAGCTCGAGCGAATGTGCGGCACAGAGCTCCTTCAGGGCCGATAAATCATTGTTCTGGTATTCCATAAAAGAGGGGTCCTCCGGTTCAGTGCTTTAGAGAAAAAACAATATTTTAGGGTGAATGACAAGTCCGCAATTCATTTCACCGTTATCATTCAGCCGTTTGGTGCTTAATAATTGTAAATTACGGCAGAAGAGCCGGTAACGGTTTTAAATTAATAGGGAAAAGCGCTATTCATGAGCAGCGAATCGGGAAATCACGTCTATGCGTTGATCATGGCGGGAGGTTCAGGCCGGATACTCTGGCCTGTTTCAAGGAAAAAAAAACCCAAGCAGTTTGTCGAACTTTTCGATGAAGGGTGCATGATTGCCAGGACCCTCAAGCGGATTACGGCCTGCGTAAGGGAGGAGAATATTTTCATCATCACCAGCGAGCGAGGTCGCACTCTGCTTGCGGACTCCCTGCCGGAGTTCAGGCCCCAGAATATCATCGCTGAGCCATCATCCCGCAACACAGCCCCCTGTATCGCACTGGCCACAGCGCACATCCGCAAGAGAGACCCTGATGCGGTAACGGTTGTGCTTCCTGCCGACCATCTCGTGCTCGATGAGCCGGCCTTCATCAAGCTTGTTCGGGCAGGCATCGAGTTTGCCCGCTCAAATGAGGGGCTTGTGACCATAGGCGTCACCGCCGACAGGCCCGAAACCTCCTATGGCTATATTCAGGCCGATGAAGAGTTGCCGCTGCCCGCATCTACTGCCTCTCTTGACGGGTGCAGGTTCTTCAAGGTGAAGGCTTTTGCCGAAAAGCCCGACTACGCCACCGCACTCCAGTTTGTGGAAAGCCACGATTTCTTCTGGAACAGCGGGGTCTTTATCTGGCACATTGACGCCATCTCCCGGGAGTTTGAGCGCTCAATGCCCGATCTTTACAAGGACCTCATCTCAATTTACGAGAGTCTGGGCACAAAGGATGAAGAGAAGGTGATCAAGGACGTCTATTCATGGATTCACCCCATCTCGATCGACTATGGCATCATGGAGAAGGCCTCATCGGTACACATGCTTACCGGAGAGTTCGGGTGGACCGATCTGGGCTGCTGGGATGAGGTGCTGAAAGTTGCCGAGAGCCGCGCTGCCGTCAATGGGGAGCAACATGACAGCCGTCTTGTGCAGCTTGACTGTGAGAACCTCTATATCCGCAAGCCTGCGGGGAAGGTTATTTGCACCATCGGGGTCAGTGACCTTATCATTGTGGAGACTGATGATGCGCTGCTGATCTGCAACCGGGGCTCATCACACCGGGTGGGTGAGGTGGCCGACATTCTGCGCCGCGAAGATCTGGAAGAGTATTTGTAGTCCCGATGGTATCGGGATCAGTTTTTTATCGACCAGCTCGCGCCTTCCTTGGTATCCTTGATCTCTATGCCGGCCTCAAGCAGCCGGTCGCGGATTTTGTCGCTGAGCGCAAACTCCTTGTTCTGGCGAGCCTCCGCCCGAAGCCCGAGCAGAACTCCCATGACACACTCCAGGCGTTTGAGCAGCTCCTCGCCGTTACCTTCACCTGCCCCGCCATCCTGCCTGAGGATGCCAAGCACTCCGCCAGCAGCCATATCAAGAAAAGCCAGAGCCTCTTGCCTCCCTGCTTCTGAAACTCCCTCACTGCTGTCCATTGCGGCGTTAAGCGCCTTGGAGAGCTCGAAGAGTGCCGCTATGGCGACAGGAGTATTGAAGTCATCATCCATCGCCTCAATGAAGCGAAGCCGGAAGGGTTCGACATCGAACGCTCCGCTGCCCGTTCGTCTCTCTTTCAGCCTTCGCAGGGTTTCACGAAGCTTTTCAAGTCCCGTAGCGGAGGCCTTGACGGCGGTTTCGGAGTAGTCCAGCGGCGAGCGGTAGTGTGACTGGAGGATGAAGAACCGGACGACCAGCGGATCAATATCGCGGAAGATATCCTTGAGATTAACCGAGTTTTTCAGAGACTTGCCCATTTTGGTGCCGTTCACTGTCACCATGTTGTTGTGCATCCAGTAACGGACGTAGGGTTTTCCGGTTACGGACTCAGCCTGCGCGATTTCGCAGTCGTGGTGGGGAAACTTGTTCTCCATGCCGCCGCCATGAATATCGATTGTTTCGCCGAGATACTTCATCGACATGGCCGAACACTCCAGATGCCATCCCGGATAGCCGGTGCTCCAGGGTGAACGCCACTTCATGAGGTGGCCCTCCTCAGCCTTTTTCCAGAGAGCAAAATCCGAAGGGTCCCTTTTTTCTGAACGTGTTTCGACCCTGCTGCCGGACTGCCGTGCTTCGGGATCGGTCCTTCCGGAGAGCTTTCCGTAGCCGGGAAACGACTCAACTGAGAAGTAGACGTTGCCGTTTACCTCATAAGCGTGGCCGGTTTTAACCAGCTCTTCAATCAGGGCAATCTGTTCGGGAATATGAGCCGTGGCAGTCGGGGCCACGTTGGGGCGGAGTACACCGAGCATGTCCATATCCTCATAGAAGCTCCGCGTATAGAACTGCGAAATCTCCATGGGGTCGGTTTTCTCAAGGCGTGCCTGCTTCATGATCTTGTCTTCGCCCTCGTCGGCATCATCGGTCAGGTGGCCGACGTCAGTAATGTTCTGCACATACTTGACGCGGTATCCGCTCTGGCGCAGCCAGCGCACCACCACGTCGAACGAGACGTAGCTTTTGGCATGGCCGAGGTGGGCATGGCCGTAGACGGTTGGCCCGCATACATAGACGCTCACCATCTCGGGATGGAGGGGTTCGAACTGCTCTTTTGCTCTGCTGAGGGAGTTGTATATGAAGAGAGACATCTGCCGAATAAAGTATTGCTATTTTGGGGGACGAAAAACCGTAAAAAGCCCGATGAAAGTTAAACATTTGGGTTTTTAACGCAAGGTTTTTAGCTTCCTTTTTGTTGCTCTTTTTGCCTGACTGCCTCTTTTGTATGAAGATAATCAACGCCGCCTTTCACATAAGTGTTTCTGCGCTCTCCGGTCTTCCGGAAGAATCCTTCCCTGAAATTGTTTTTGCGGGTCGCTCCAATGTAGGCAAGTCGACTCTCCTCAACTCCCTCACCGGACTCAAAGGGCTTGCCAAGACCAGCTCCACGCCCGGAAAAACAAGGCTGATCAACTTCTTCCTTATCAACCGCGACCTCTATTTTGTCGATCTGCCCGGCTACGGGTATGCGGCTGTCGGACAGGCAGAGAAGGCCGCATGGGGTCATCTGCTCTCCTCATATATCGAACGCCGCGAAAGCATCTCTCTGGTTGTCCTGCTGCTTGACTCCCGTCATCCGGCCATGGAGTCCGACCGGGAGATGATGGCCTTTCTCGACTATCATGAACGGCCCTACGGCATCGTATTGACCAAAGTGGACAAGCTGACGCAGAAGGAGAGGGTAAAGACGGCGCGCATTATGGAAAGTTGCGCGGCGAAAGCCAAATTTATTGTAAATTATTCATCTTTTTCCGGCAAGGGAAAGAGCGAGCTGCTGGCTCATTTCGATCATTACACCCGTTAAATCACAACCGTCGTGAATTCACAAAAATTCAGTACACCGACCCAGTCGGCAACCGTCATTGTCGGAACTCAGTTCGGTGATGAAGGCAAGGGCAAGCTCGTCGATTACCTGTCGGACAAGTACGATATCGTCGTCCGCTACCAGGGAGGCGCCAATGCCGGCCATACCATCTGTTTCGACAACAAGACCGTCGTTCTGCACCTGATTCCCTCCGGGATATTCAATGAGGATTGTGTCTGTGTCATCGGCAACGGTGTCGTCATCGACCCTGCGGCGCTGCTTGAGGAGATCGCAAAGGTTGAGGAGCTGGGCTTTACCGTCAAGGGGAGGCTCTTCATCAGCCACAACGCACACCTGATCATGCCATACCATAAACTGCTTGATTCGCTGCACGAAACCGCCCAGGGCGACCAGAAGATCGGCACAACCGGACGGGGCATTGGGCCCAGCTATGAGGACAAGTTTGCCCGAAAGGGGATTCGTGTTGTTGATCTGCTCAATCCCGAAGTGCTGAAGGAGAAGCTTCGCGAAAACCTTGCAGCCAAGAACAAGCTCTTCAAAAACATCTACGACAAAGAGGAGATTGATGTCGAACAGATGGTGCTCGAGTACGAGGAGTTCGACAAGATTATCGACCCCTATGTCACCAATACACAGCTCTACCTGAACCGCCAGCTCAAGGCGGGCAAGACCGTGCTGCTCGAAGGCGCCCAGGGCTGCCTGCTCGATGTCGACCACGGCACCTATCCCTACGTTACCTCCTCCAACCCCACATCCGGCGGCGCATGTACCGGATCAGGGATTGCTCCAAACTATATCGGCAAGGTGATCGGTATCACCAAAGCCTACATGACAAGGGTCGGCAACGGCGCATTCCCGTCTGAACTCCTTGACGAGACCGGAGAGCTGCTCGGTAAAATTGGCCACGAGTTCGGTGCTACTACAGGCCGCAAGCGCCGGTGCGGATGGATCGACCTTGTTGCCCTCCGCTACTCGCTCACGGTCAACGGCGTCACCGAAATCGCACTCACCAAGCTCGATGTACTCGATACCTTCGAGGAGATCAAGGTCTGCACCTCATACATGATTGACGGCAAAGAGGTTCACGACTTCCCGACCGATCACCAGACCCTCTCACAAGCCGTTCCGGTCTATACAACACTTAAAGGCTGGGGCGCTTCTAACGCCAATGCCCGCAACTTCGCCGAGATGCAGCCCGAGGCGCAGAACTACGTCGCCTTCCTCGAGAGCGAACTCCAGATTCCGGTCACCTTCATCTCCGTAGGGCCCGGCCGTGACGAAACAGTTTTCAGATAACCATAGACCGAACCCGCATGGCATTGATGGATATCGCTGTTGTTCCGCTTGAGGGCAAGGATGGTGGGCTGAGCGATTTTGTCGCTGGTCTTCAGGAGCTTCTGGCTCAAAGCGGGTGCAGCTACCGCCTGCATGATATGGGCACCACCGTCGAAGGTCCTGCCTCGCTCCTTTTCGAGCTTGCCCTTAAGCTCCATGAGCACTCCTTCAGCAAGGGGGGCAAGCGCGTCTACACCGTCATGAAAATCGATGACCGTCGCGACAGGGCAGTCCGTCTCGGCGAGAAGACCTCATCGGTCAAAGCGAAATTAGCCCAGCCCCCGGAGCCTGCGGAGTAGGGGGATTGCTGAAAATAATTTATCTTCACTCTCTTTAGGTTTTACCGCTGCAGCCCCCTTTCCGCACTTCCGGTGCCAGTTGCTGTTGCGGGCCGTAACTATC
Source organism: uncultured Chlorobiaceae bacterium (assembly GCA_903824045.1). Classification (GTDB taxonomy): domain Bacteria; phylum Bacteroidota; class Chlorobiia; order Chlorobiales; family Chlorobiaceae; genus Chlorobium. The sequence continues at coordinate 5,086 of CAIJVD010000020.1, read as the reverse complement.
AGGAGGAAAAACTTCATGCTGCAGGTTCCCGGTGATGTTCAGATAATCAAGGAAGATAACGTTACTCACAGTTTTTGCGGCCTGGCCTGTGTCGGATGGATGTACCAGAAGATCAAGGACAGCTTTTTTCTCATCCTCGGAACCCATACCTGCGCCCATTTCCTTCAGAATGCCCTCGGCATGATGATTTTCGCCAAGCCCCGCTTTGGCATTGCCCTGATTGAGGAGGGCGATCTCTCCAAACAGGAGCCGACTCTTGAAGAGATTATCGCCGAAATCAAGGCCGACCATAACCCATCGGTGATCTTTCTGCTCTCCTCCTGTACTCCAGAGGTCATGAAGGTCGATTTCAAGGGTCTCTCCCATCACCTCAGTACACCCTCTGTCCCTGTGCTTTTTGTTCCCGCCAGCGGTCTTGTTTTTACCTTCACCCAGGCCGAGGACTCCGTGCTGCACGCCCTTGTGCCCTTCTGCCGCGTGGCGCCTGCAGGCGAGAAAAAAGTGGTCTTCCTCGGCTCCGTCAACGATGTGACCGCCGATGACCTCAGAGCAGAAGCCGAAGAGCTCGGCATTCCCGTCGGCGGCTTTCTTCCTGAATCGCGATTCGACCGGATGCCCGCAATCGGCCCCGACACCGTGCTTGCGCCGATTCAGCCCTATCTCTCCAGAGTTGCCGTCAAACTGGAACGCGAACGTGGCGCCCGAGTGCTTCACTCTCTCTTCCCGATCGGTCCCGACGGCACAAGAGCCTTCTGGGAGGACCTCGCCCGTGAGTTCGGTATCACCGTTGACTTGCGCGACCGCGAAAAAGCCGCATGGGAGAAGATCCGCACCCAGACCGATCTCCTCAAGGGCAAGAAGGTATTCCTGACGGCCGATACCATGATGGAGCTGCCTCTTGCGCGCTTCCTCCACAATGCAGGCGCTGAGGTCGTCGAATGCAGCAGCACCTATATCAACAAGAAGTTCCATGCCCGTGAACTCGAGGCCCTCCAGGGTGTGCGCGTCGTCGAGCAGCCGAACTTCCACCGTCAGCTTGAGGATGTTGAACGCATCCGCCCTGATCTTATCGTGACATCGCTGATGACCGCCAATCCATTTGCCGGTCATGGTTTTGTCGTCAAATGGAGCATGGAGTTCATGCTTATGTCCATTCACAGCTGGTCGGGCGTTTTCACCCTGGCCAACATGTTCGTTTCGCCGCTCAACCGCCGCAGCAAGCTCCCGGAGTTTGACAAGGAGGTATGGCTTGAAGGGGTTATGCCGAGCGCTGAATAATTCACCGAAAGGAAATGCAATAACAAACGTTACAACAGTATGCGCTTAGCTTTCTGGCTCTACGAAGGCACCGCCCTTCATGGTATCAGCCGCGTCACCAACAGCATGAAAGGGGTTCACACCGTCTACCATGCTCCCCAGGGTGACGACTACATCACCGCAACCTATACCATGCTTGAGCGCACACCGGAATTTCCGGGACTCTCCATCAGCGTCGTGCGCGGCCGGGATCTTGCGCAGGGAGTTTCAAGGCTTCCCGGCACCCTCCAGCAGGTCGAGCACCACTACACCCCTGACCTTACTGTTATCGCCCCGAGCTGCAGTACAGCCCTTCTCCAGGAGGATCTCCACCAGCTTGCCGCCTCCTCCGGCGTACCGAAGGAGAAGCTCATGGTCTATGCGCTCAACCCTTTCCGGGTATCGGAAAACGAGGCGGCTGACGGTCTCCTGACAGAACTGGTGAAGCGCTTTGCCGTTGCACAGGAAAAAACAGCCGTCCCCTCGGTCAACCTTATCGGATTCACCTCGCTCGGCTTCCATCTTCGGGCAAACCTCACCAGCCTCCGTCGTCTGTTGCAGACGCTCGGCATCAAGGTCAATGTTGTTGCCCCCTGGGGTGCGGGCATTGAGGATCTCAAAAAGCTCCCAGCCGCCTGGCTCAATATCGCCCCCTACCGTGAAATCGGCAGAACGGCTGCTGAGTACCTCGGCGCAACCTTTGCCATGCCGGCCCTCTACGAGGCGCCTATTGGTGTCGAGCCAACCCTTGCATGGATCCGTTCCCTGCTCGACCAGCTCAACGCCATCGGCAAAGAGCGCGGTGCAGCTGCGATTGCCATGCCGAAACTTCATGCATTTTCGCTTGACGGCCTGAGTGCCCCGAGCGGCGTGCCCTGGTTTGCACGCACCGCCGACATGGAGAGCTTCAGCAACAAACGGGCATTTGTTTTCGGCGATGCCACGCATACCGTGGGCATTGTCAAATTTCTCACTAACGAACTCGGCATGAAGGTCATCGGTGCCGGTACCTACATGGAGCAGCACGCCGACTGGGTGCGCCAGCAGCTAGAAGGCTACCTGCCCGGCGAATTGATGGTCACCGACAAGTTCCAGGAGGTTTCAAAATTCATCGACGAAGAGATGCCCGATCTGGTCTGCGGCACACAGATGGAGCGCCACAGCTGCCGCAAGCTCGATGTCCCCTGCATGGTTATCTGCCCGCCGACCCACATCGAAAACCACCTGCTCGGCTACTACCCCTTCTTCGGCTTCGACGGTGCCGATATCATTGCCGACAGGGTCTACCTCTCCTGCAAGCTCGGCCTTGAAAAGCACCTCATCGACTTTTTCGGCGATGCCGGCCTTGAGTACGAGGAGGGCGCTTCTTCCGAATCTTCGCCGGCAGAGGTACCTGCAGGCGACACGCAACCGGATGCCGTCCAGCCTGCTTCCCCGAGCGTCCCTATTTCAGAGGAGGGGGGCATGCACTGGAGCGATGAGGCCGAAACCATGCTGAAAAAAGTGCCGTTTTTCGTTCGCAAGAAGGTCCGCAAGAACACCGAAACCTTCGCCGAGGGGATCGGAGCCGCGGAGGTGACGGTCGAGGTGTTCCGCAAGGCCAAGGAGTCTCTTGGCGGATAGGTTTTTTCCATCAATCATTTTCTATTGGCATCATTATGAGTTTAGTCTTAGCGGTATACGGTAAGGGCGGCATCGGAAAAAGCACTACCAGCGCCAACATCTCCGCAGCGCTGGCCCTGAAAGGCGCAAAGGTTCTGCAGATCGGCTGTGACCCCAAGCACGACAGCACATTTCCCATCACCGGAAAGCTCCAGAAAACCGTTATCGAGGCGCTTGAAGAGGTTGATTTCCACCATGAGGAGCTGAGCGCCGAGGATATTATCGAAACCGGCTTTGCAGGCATCGACTGCCTCGAAGCAGGCGGCCCTCCAGCCGGAAGCGGTTGCGGCGGCTATGTGGTCGGCGAATCCGTCACCCTGCTCCAGGAGCTTGGCCTCTACGACAAGTATGACGTCATCCTTTTCGACGTGCTCGGCGACGTGGTTTGCGGCGGCTTCAGTGCCCCGCTCAACTATGCCGACTACGCCATCATCATTGCAACCAACGACTTCGACAGCATCTTTGCTGCAAACCGCCTCTGCATGGCCATCCAGCAGAAGAGTGTACGCTACAAGGTGAAGCTTGCCGGCATCGTAGCCAACCGCGTCGACTACACCACCGGCGGCGGCACCAACATGCTCGACCAGTTTGCCGAAAAGGTCGGAACACAGCTCCTTGCCAAAGTGCCCTACCACGAACTGATCCGCAAGAGCCGTTTCGCCGGCAAGACCATGTTCGCCATGGAGGAGACCCCCGACAAGGCGGAGTGCCTTCTTCCCTACAACCACATTGCCGACTACCTCATCCAGGAGAACCCGGTCGCCTCGGTGCCGGTTCCCATCGGCGACCGCGAAATCTTCGCCATGGTCGGCGGCTGGCAGTAAGCCATTTACCCATATGCAAAAAGGCAGCTTTCTGGCTGCTTTTTTGTTGCTCTGCAAAGCCGACAGGCGAAGGTCACTGCCTTGGTTTCGAGGGATATACCTGCCGCTCTGTTCCGCCGATCCTGGGGAACCAGAGTGGGCCATGAGTCGCTATTTCGCTACTTGCTCCCGTTCATATCCATGACTGGGGCTTCAGGAGCTGCATGGGGTTTAAGCGCTTCAGCTGGCGGTTTTGCTGGAGCCTCAGCATTGAGATCATCAGTTTTGTCATGGGAGTGTTGGATAGTTGACTCATGCAGGGCAAACTCGTATGGTTGATTGCTTTTTACGCAAAAGACTCTACGCTTTTCAAGGCAATCATTTTCTCGCTTTCAGCGATACTTCCCCCACTGTTCATCCGCTTGGCCCTCTGGTTGTCCATTGGTTTCTGCAGGGCTTCCTGTATTGAAGCGCGTGCGTTCTTGGTGTTCGTGATTGTTGTCTCTCTGTTTGCAAGATATCTGAGTGTATTGTAAATTGCATTGCATTTGCAACGCCTGCTCACAATTTCGATAACCCTTTTGTTCATGAAAAGCGCATCGTTACCATCACTCCGTGTGGAGCCTGAACTTCGCCATTCTGCTGAACAGGTATTGCGGGAAGGCGAGACGCTTTCTGCTTTTATCGAAAGCTCTCTTCGCTCCAATATTGAACGACGACTTGCCCGGAATGAGTTTATTGCCAGAGGATTGGCTTCACGGGAGCATGCCCGTGCAACCGGTGAGTATATTGCCGCAGATGAGGTGTTGGGCAAGCTGCACAGTGCTTTTCTTGAAGCGAAACAGAAGAAGCCGTGAATTATACTGTCCGCTTCACCCCTGAAGCGCAAGAGGATTTGTTCCGACTCTATGACTTTCAGCTTGAACATGATCTTGTTGCTGCTGAAAAGGCTTTGGATGCCATAACCCAGGGCATGCTCTTTTTGCAGAAATTTCCATTTAGTTGCCGGAAAGCAACTGCTGAGAGTCCTTTTTTGCGTGAACTGCTCATCTCATTCGGAGCCACCGGCTACGTGGCGCTGTTCGAAATCGAGAGTGAGAAGAGCGTTACCATTTTGGCGGCAAGGCATCAGCGGGAAGAGGATTATTACTGAGAAACGCTGCCAAACCTTTTGCAGCTCAAGTACTGAAGTACTCCCCATCTATAGGGCAGCTATCGAGAGAAAATAAGTTTGCTCATGCTGCCTCCGGGGCCTGGACCATCTGCGAGTAATAGACAGTGGCGGGAACCTCTCCTTTGAGAGACTTGTGCCGCCTGGTCGTATT
>CAIJVD010000019.1 GCA_903824045.1 uncultured Chlorobiaceae bacterium | reverse complement strand
GATATACCCTTTTTCCCAATGAACAAACTTTTCTGGCATTGATACCGCCATTCTCTCAAGAGTTTTAATTGCCCGACCTATTCGCCGAACAAAACTCTTGTGCTTGCGCATCAACCATCGCATCAGATAGAGATTCATATGGTTCCACACCAGAGCCATCGCAGATGCATTGAATCGACAGTAGTAGTTCATCCACCCTCTTAAAACTGGATTGAACATCTTTGACAAACCTGCAAGGTCATTACTGCTTTTCAGCTGCAGGTGCCACCCCCTGATCGTCTGCCGCATTGCCTTGAGAGCTTCTCGACTGACTGCTGGCGTAAATCCCACAAATATTCGACCATACTTGTCCTTTACTTTTCGTGGACGAAACGTATAACCGAGAAATGTGAAACTCATTACCGGATAATCGCCTTTTCGCTTTCCATCCCGGCAATAAATGATTTGCGTCTTCTTTGGGTGCAGCTCTATACCACACATCTGAAATCGCGGCCCTATCTTTTCCATCACCAGTTCTGCCTGCTCCCTGCTTTTACAGTGGAGAACGCCATCATCCGCATACCGGCAAAACGGGAAGATTTTTACAGTGGTTTGCAATCTGCTCCTGCAAGCCGATTGCCGGGGGCCTACCCTCATCTCTCGCGCCGCTTATCTGCGGCACACGGACGACATTCATAACGCTCACTTCCGGCACAGTTCAGGGGGGACTTGAGGGGCACTTGCTGGACGTTCATGTAAACGTGAACTTATCACAGGGTGCGCTGCTGGCGAGACCGCTGAATACTGAAAACAGAAAACCCGCAACTCCATCTGGTGGTGTTGCGGGTTTTGCTGGTGCACTCGGGAGGAGTCGAACCTCCAACCCACTGATTAAGAGTCAGTTGCTCTGCCATTGAGCCACGAGTGCGTAAATCTTATTTTGCAGGCAGTCCCGGAAGGGCTGGTGCAGCGGGGGCCGGTTTGGCTGGAGCTGCTGGAGCCGTTGGGGCTACCGGTACAGGTTGCTGAAGCACGCTTTTGGTTGCCGTCGGGTCAGCCTGTCTGCCCGGAAGAGTAAACTGTGCGATGAAGCAGAGCAACATGACTACGCCAGCAAGAATTGCCGTGGTCTTGCTTAAAAAGTCACCGGTACGTCGTACACCGAGCGTCTGGACAGTGCCGAGGCTTGCCATTCCGCCAGTAAGGCCGCTGCCGCTTTTGGGGCTCTGCAGGAGAATGACCCCGATGAGCATGACCGCTGCGAGCAAACCTACAATGACAATAAAAACATGCATTTGCTGCCGCTTTATTAAATTTGCAAATATCGTATCTTGATACGACAGTGGGCATAATTTAGCAACTTTTGAAAAATATCCAAACCATGTTCTCCGCTACAGGAAAATTTGTTGTGATTGGAGGGTTGATAGCGGTGGTTGTCGGGCTCTGCATGATAGCATCGGAGAGGTGGGGAGCGTCAAGCTGGTTCAACTGGATCGGCAATCTCCCTTTGGATATCAGGATAGAGCGGGAGAACTTCCGGTTATATTTTCCGATAGGCACCTCGATGGGGATCTCCCTGCTGTTTAGCCTCTCACTTTACCTTATTAATAAATTCTTACGCTGAACCTTCCATGCCTGAAAAAGCCAAAAGAGCAACCCGTACAGCTACGGTAAGCAGAAAAACCAAAGAGACCGATATCACCGTAACGGTAGCCCTTGATGGCACTGGAACAAGCGCCGTCAATTCGGGAGTAGTCTTCCTCGACCATATGCTGACCAATTTCAGCCGCCACTCGGGATTTGACCTTTCCTTGACCTGCAAGGGCGACCTGGAGGTTGACGACCATCACACCGTTGAGGATATCGCTCTGGTGCTTGGCAGCGCGATCGTTGAGGCGCTCGGCGGCAAGGTAGGAATCCAGCGCTATGGCTGGGCGATCATCCCGATGGATGAGGCGCTGGCCCGCTGTGCGGTCGATCTTGGGGGCAGAAGCTTTTCGGTATTCAAGGCGGAGTTCCGCCGCGCGGTGATTCAGGGATTTTCGACCGAGATGGTGGAGCACTTCTTTTTGTCGCTGTCGGGCAGCCTGAAGGCGAACATCCACGTTTCGGTGCTTGAGGGGCAGAACACGCACCACAAGATCGAGGCGATCTTCAAGGCGTTCGCCTATGCCATGAAACAGGCCGTTGCGGTGACGGGCACAGAAATTGTTTCGACCAAAGGCGTGATCTGAGCGCGGGAAGTGCGCTGGTGGACAGGGTGAGTTGTGGACAAAGGCGTGAACGCGGGTGGACGGCGCGGGGAGAAAGAAGAGCTCCCACGCTCACGCCACCGAGCCCGCATTTGCGCGACTCTTCAGCTTGGGGGGAGCGCCAGTGGAAAAAGAGTGAAAAGATTTCGGATTGAATGGTGCGTTGCCTGTAAACAGCGAAGCCCCTGACAATGTCGGGGGCTTCGCTGTTTTATTTCTGGTCTGCCAGCGTTATTTGGCGTAGGCTATCGAACGGCGTTCGCGGATGATAGATACCTTGATCTGGCCGGGGTACTGCGCTTCGGATTCGATCTTGTGGGCGATATCGTGGGCGAGGACATCTGCCTGCGAGTCGCTGACGTTGTCGCCTTCGACGATGACCCTGATCTCTCTTCCGGCCTGGAGCGCATAGGTTTTCAGAACTCCGGGGAATCCCTTTGCGATCTCTTCGAGGCTTTCGAGGCGCTTGACGTTACCGTCGGCAGTTACAGCACCGCGGGCTCCGGGTCTGGAGAGCGATATCGTGTTGGCAGCATCAACCAGTTCAGCAATGGCGGAGTCCTTGCCAACATCACCGTGATGGGCTCCAACTGCATTAAGCACGACGTGCGATTCGTTGAACTTGCGGAGGAAGTTCATGCCGCTGAGGCCGTGCGGCTGATCGCTTTCGGGAAGAACGAGGCCGATATCGTGGAGAAGGCCTGCGCGCTTTGCAAGTCGGGCGTCGAGCTTGAGCTCGGCCGCCATAAGTCCGGCAAGCATGGCGACCTCGCGGCTGTGAATCAGGAGGTTCTGGCCGTAGACCGTATGGAACTTCATGTGACCGATAAGCGAAACGATCTCAGCCGGCATGTCGGGGATCTGCAGCGATGAGAGGGCCTCTTCGCCGGCGCTCATGATAACATCGTCGATCTCCTTCTTTGCGTCCTGGAAGGCTTTTTCGATAGCGACCGGGTGTATGACGCCGTCGACAAGAAGCTTCTGGAGGGTGAGCTTGGCGAGCTCCCTGCGAAGCGGGTCGAAGCAGGAGAGAATGACAACCTCAGGAGTGTCGTCAACGATAATGTCAACGCCGGTGGCATTTTCGAAGGCCTTGATGTTGCGCCCTTCACGACCAATGATACGACCCTTGAGCTCGTCGCTCTGGATGTGAACGACAGAGAGCGCGTTCTCGGTGGCCTGTTCGAAGGAGATGCGCTGAATGGCGGTAAGCAGGGTCTTTTCGGCAAGGCGACCTGCATTCTGTTCAGCCTCTTCGTGGATCTGGTGAATGGTTTCTGTGGCCTCCTCGCGCGCCTTGGAAACCATATTGTCGATCAGCATCTGGCGGGCCTCTTCGGCCTGAAGGTTGCTGATGCTTTCGAGACGCTGGTTCTGTTCGAGAATGATGCGGTCAAGTTCGGTGGAACGAAGGGCTACCGACGCCATAGTCTGCTCGATCTCCTTGCGCTGGCTCTGGATTTCGCCTTCCGCATCGCGCAGGTCCTGGCTCTGTTTTTTCAGCTGGCCTTCGCGCGTCTGAATCTGCTTCTGAAGCTGGGTGAACTTGTTGTTCTTGATGACCACCTCCTGGTCGAACTCGCGGCGCTTCTTTTTCCACTCCTGGTTGACTTCAGTCACCTTGAGTTCCTTGTATTCGTTGGCCTCCTTCTGCGCCTCCTGCACTATCTGCACTGAGCGTTCCTCAGCCTCGAGCACTCTGGTTGTTCCAAGCCTTTCGAGAAAGAACCTGCCGATGAGAAAACCTGCTGCAAAGCAAAGAACTGAAGCACTGATAATTAAAAACAGGTTTATGACAATACCCATTAAAACTCCCTCCTTTTTGATGCCCTTAGAGTCAAAGCGGCACCCGATTTTAAACAAAAAAAATCCGCACCATCACAAGATGTGTAAGATTCAAGAACCCGTTGTGCACGGTGGGCGCCTCCTTCAAATATTTTGCTTCCAACGGGAGAGTGTTTCCACCATCCTCAAGCCATCTCTGCACGTGTCAGAAAAAGCCCGACAAGGCCTGCAATCAAAATGAAGCGTTGGGCTCCCTTTTCTATAGTGTTAGTTCTTTTACTTACAAACACCTCAATCAACTGGTGCGGATATTTCTTCTGGTATAATGTAGGTTTATTGCAGATTCTGTCCAATTAAAACGTTGAGCGTGGCAAGTTTCTGCTTGAGCGACGCCATCTCCTCTTCGAGCTCTATCTTCTTTTCCGCGAAGGATATAGCCGATAATACGGCCAGTTTCACGGGCTCGAACGTCGGGGCCTGTTCGGCATAAAGCCGCATAGTTCCATCGACATCCTTCGCTGCCTTTTCGGTCAGCTCACGCCTTTCGGCTCTTAAAGGATAACGGTCGCCATAAACATGTACATCAATTTTCTCCATCTCATCACCTACAAGGTCTGATCATTTCTGAGTTCCATCTCTATTTTCTGCAAAATCAGGACCAGCTTCTGTTTCACCTGGAGTTTTTCTGCATAGGCGAAGGCACCAATGGTAGGCGCCCCTGCATCCTGTCCGGACAAACCGGCTGCACCGGGAATCTTCATGGCTCTCAGGACTTCCTGAAGACTTGAGAGTTCCGATCGCAGCAGCTCATTCTCTTTCCGGCACTCATTCAACCGGGCAACGAGGAGTTCAATATTTTCCTCGAGGAGGTTGACGTTAAAATCAGACATGAAACAAAGAGTATCAGACTTGTCGAATCACCGCACCGAGCTTACTTTCGGCATTGCTGCCGACTTTGGAGAGAATATCGCTGATTCTTTCATCCTGCAACGTTCCCGCATGATCGGCGATTTCCAGCGAGAGTGCGACACTGCGCTCCCCTCCTTCGCTTTCAGCGCGTTCGAAAAGATCGAAGACGCACACATCCCTGATCAGGGAGTCACTTGAGCGAACAAGCTCAACAAGTGACTTTACGGTAACATCAGGCGGTAGAACAAGCGACAGATCCCTCTGTACTACAGGAAATTTGGACGGCGGCTCATAGGCCACATCCGGACTGAAGCAACGCTCAAGAACAGCTGCATCGAGTTCCGCGACATATACCTCCTGGCTGATGTCAAATTTCCTCAAAAGGTCTGTATCGACCTGCTGAACAACACCCACCCTGCACGGGCGGGATTTCCCTTTTTCCGTCAGCTGCAAATCAATACTGATGGTTTTTTCATTATAAATATTAACTGCTGATTTTTCAAGCAAATTCAGCTTCTCAAGAAGCATCTCGACCGCACCGGTAAGATCATAAAAATCAGCCTTATCCGGCGACTGGTTCCAGACTCGGGGATGACGGCATCCCGTCATGGCGACGAGGAGGTATTCGCGCTCGCTGTAGCTGTCGAGCGGAGAGCGGTGGCCGCTTTCGGCAGAGGGAACGCTGCTGAAGCCGCGAGCGACCTCGAAAAGCTTCTGATCCTTGTTGCCGTGGCGAATATTATGGCTGATGACCTTGAGAAAACCGGGCAGCAATGATGGCCTGAGCACCTCAAGACCTTCGCTGATAGGGTTGAGAACGCCCACGAGCGAGTCGCTGAAAAGAGCGGCCTCCTCCCTTTTTATGAGCGGATTGGTAAGGATCTCCCTGAAATTCAGGCCGACCATGATTGAGCGGAGAAAGTCGGGGAAAAACTCAGGAAAGCGCCGCGACTCAGGATAGGTGGTTACCATCTGGGGAGACGGGGGAATGTTGTCGTAGCCGTAGAGTCGGGCAACCTCCTCAACGAGGTCGATCTCAGCCGAAACGTCGACACGGAAGGAGGGCACAAGAAAGTCGATGAACTCCCCTTCCCCACCAGCGGCCGAAAAGCCGATACGCTCAAGCATCTCCTGTATTGCGGCGGGCGCTATTGCGGTACCAAGCATGGCGTTGACCCTCGAAGGCCTCAGCGTAATCTGGAGGCCGCCCTCCGGCTCGGAGCCGCACTCACGGGTTGCGTCTATACTGCCGCCGGCAAGTTCCAGAATCAGGGCCACGGCGCACTCCGCCGCACGCTTGACGTTGCACGGATCGATGCCGCGCTCGTAGCGATAGGATGAGTCAGAAGAGATCGCTGCCCTCTTCGCGGATTTGCGAATCATGGAGGGGTTGAAGTAGGCCGCCTCAAGCAGAATGTCGGTCGTGGAGTCGCTCACTGCGGAATCGAAGCCTCCCATGACACCAGCAAGCGCAACGGGCTTTTGGGCGTCGCAGATGGCCAGCATTCCGGGCTCAATCCTGACGGTCTGCTGGGTAATGGAGGTGAAATCAGCGCTGACATCGCTGCGAACCACAATCCTGCCCTCGGCGAGCTTTGCGAGATCGAACGCGTGAAGGGGCTGGCCGAGGCCGTGAAGAATATAGTTGGTGATGTCGACGATATTGTTTTTCGGACGCAGGCCGATGCTCTCAAGCTTCTTCTGGAGCCAGACGGGTGACTGGGCGACGGTGACGCCGCGAATGACCACACCGGTATAACAGGGGCAGGCGACCGGATCCTGAACCTCAACCAGCTGGCCTGTTTTCGCAAATTCGATGGGGTGGCGCCGGGGATAATGGATCTCCTCGCGTCCCGCAAGCTCTCTTGCGACACCGAGATGAGAGAGCACGTCCGGACGGTTCGGTGTGACGGCGATATCGAGCATGACACCTCCGTCGAGGTAGCGGGAGAACGGCACGCCGATCTGGCAGGATTCGTCGAGCTCCATGACGCCCGAATGATCTGCGGATAGACCCAGTTCGTCAGCCGCGCAGATCATGCCGAAAGATTGTTCACCGCGGATCTTCGAAGGCTTTATGGTCATGCTCTCGCCTCCGGGAAGTTGAAGCTTCGCCTTGAGGGTGGCCACGGGAACAGTCATGCCCGGCCTGACATTCGGCGCCCCGCAAACGATCTGAAGGGGTTCTTCCCCACCAACATCGACACGGCAGATGCTCAGCCGCTCAGCATTAGGATGCCCAAGCACTTCCACGATCCTGCCGACAACAACAAGATCGTCCGGAACCGCCTGCGCCACTACCTCTTCAACTTCAAGTCCGAGAAAGGTCAGCTTGTCAACAAGTGATGGAATATCGGAAGAGAATGTGGGGAGAAACTCTTTAAGCCAGCTGACAGATATTTTCATAGGAGAGGAAAATCTGCATTCATGAATAAAAAAAGCCCTGAGCCGGCAGCTGACAGAGCTTAATAACAGAGTTCAAGAGCCGCATCAACAGCGCCGGAATAAATTGCACCCGACAGTGCAACGACCGGGGAGGAAACGTAAAATGCCGGATGCTGAAGAGAAAGAGAGTGACCCCAACGGGATTCGAACCCGTCCCGCCACCTTGAAAGGGTGGTGACCTAACCGCTAGTCGATGGGGCCTAAAAACATGGGTGAATGAGGGGACTCGAACCCCCGACCTCCAGGGCCACAACCTGGCGCTCTAACCAACTGAGCTACAATCACCATAGAAAACGTAAAATTTCTATCTGTGCGCCCGACTGGACTCGAACCAGTAACCCTCAGCTTAGAAGGCTGATGCTCTATCCATTGAGCTACGGGCACAAACTCAATTGCTGACAGCCTAACCTGTCGGGGCGCCGAGACTCGAACTCGGGACCTCCTGCTCCCAAAGCAGGCACGCTACCAACTGCGCCACGCCCCGTTCCTTAACGGAAGGCTCCCAATATACCACAAGAACATTAATTCCAAAAATAATAATTGAGACGAAAGGAGGAGGCAAATTGGAAGAGGAAAAACAGTGAAAACGGCTCTTTTCGCTGAACTCCTACCGGACGTTTTCGAAAAAACCGGCAATGATTCGCCGGATGTCCTGGTGGCAGACCATATCGAGCGCTTCAGCGGGAGTGACGAGTCTGCGCTGGCGGAGATGCATCTCCTCCCATTCGTCGAGCATGGTTTCAACAAAAAGCGGATAGACCTGGACTGAAAACAGCTTGCCGAGCTTGCTGTATTGGTAGTTTCCGGCCGCTTCATCATGAACCGCACCGATCAGGCCAGCCTCCTCAAAAGCCTCCTTTGCGGCCGATTCCGCTGGAGAAAGTCCTTTCTCAACGTACCCCTTGGGGATAATCCAGCGGTCCGACTTTCTGGCAGTAATCAACACAAGCCTGTCATCAAGGACGGGAATAACCCCTGACTGCCTGAATAAACTCTTGGACCTGCCCGCCATACTCAGATATTCTTTTAATTCGTCTTGACTGGGAGTGCTAATAAACCGGGTTGCTTTACCACGCCAGCGCAACCCTTTCAGCTATAGTATTTCATGCTTCGATAAAATACAACTGATTTCGTTATTTAACAGCCAATCCGGTGCAATGGAAAATTTAGTTTTCGGGCAGTTTTTTGTAACATTAATGAAACACGGCCCACAAGGTAGCACAACCTGAATAAATGGCTTAACCATGAAAGCAATTATTCCTGTCGCGGGTGTAGGAACCCGGCTCAGACCACACACCTTCTCACATCCGAAAGTACTGCTCAACGTGGCCGGAAAGCCTATTATCGGCCATATCATGGACAAACTCATCGATGCCGGCATCGATGAGGCCATCGTCATCGTCGGCTATCTCGGCAACATGGTCGAAGACTGGCTGAAGGCTCACTATAAAATAAAGTTTACCTTTGTCAACCAGCCGGAACGGCTCGGCCTTGCGCATGCGATCTGGATGTGCCGACCTTATGTCACTCCGGATGAACCGCTCCTGATCATTCTCGGCGACACCATTTTCGATGTTGACCTCAATCCTGTCCTCAAAAGCCCCCACTCGACGCTTGGCGTCAAGGAGGTCGAGGATCCCCGAAGGTTCGGCGTGGCGGTCATGGGAGAGGGCAAAATCGCGAAGCTGGTTGAGAAGCCCGATACCCCGATCAGCAACCTTGCCATAGTGGGTCTTTATTTCCTTCTTCATGCAGGCCCGCTCTTTGAACGCATTGAGCATCTGATTGATGAGAACATCACCACCAAGGGAGAGTACCAGCTGACCGACGCCCTTGAGCTGATGATCGAGGACGGCGAAACCTTCACCGCATTCCCTGTTCAGGGATGGTATGACTGCGGCAAACCCGAAACGCTGCTTTCGACCAATGAGATCCTCCTTCAGAAACAGCCTTCGGCCAGGCAGTTTCACGGCTGCATCATCAATGAACCGGTCTTCATTGCCGATACAGCAACAATCGAAAACTCCATCATCGGACCAAACACCACCATCGGCTGGCAGGCCGTCATCAAGGACGCCATCGTCGAAAACTCCATTGTCGGCAACTATGCGAGGGTAAGCCAGATCATGCTCGACCACTCCATCATCGGCAACAACGCCGTCATCTCGGGCAACCCGCAGTCGGTCAATATCGGCGACTACTCGGAAATACGAGTCGGGTGAAAAGAAAAGCGGACTTGGTGGACGAAGAAATGGTGAACAAAAGTGGACGCTGTGGACAAGAGAAGATCCATGTCATCTCGTCCCGACTTTTCGACAGAACGATCTCGGTTCCGTGTCATGCGGAGAATAGATTTCTCTCTGCGTTCGAAATGACAAACCCTCGCCAATGATTTCCGGCTCAACCTGAAATCGAGCACGCAAGAGATTTTTTTTGGGCTTGCTGTGGGGCTTGCGGGACGTTCCTGAAAACGTGAACTTACCATACCCGCCAACGAAAGAAATGATTTGCCGTTCAGCCCGGTGTTTTGCGCAAAAGAGATTTTTTGGATGAAATCTTGCGATTTATTACATTTGTTTTCAGTTTTCTCTCTGGCATCCCCATTACCTATGGACACGGTGCCGCAAGCTCCCAGAAAAGGGTTCTGCCCCTTGAGCTTGTCGGAAGTTTTTCCGTGTCCAGGTCATTTCTCATTGAAACCCTCTCATAGAAAAACGATCCACAGACGCAGTTTTTTCTGTAGTTATTGTGCTATCCGTTCAACCAAACCATTATTGAAACATGTCACAGAAAAGGTATTTCTTTACCTCTGAGTCCGTATCCGAAGGTCATCCGGACAAGGTTGCCGATCAGATTTCCGATGCAGTACTCGACCAGTTTCTCATTCAGGACCCTGCTTCACGCGTTGCCTGCGAAACGTTCGTCACAACCGGGCAGGTGATCGTCGGCGGTGAGGTTACAACGAAAGGGATCGTCGATGTCCAGACCGTCGCCCGCAAAGTCATCACCGAGATCGGCTACACCAAAGGCGAATACATGTTCGATGCGCACTCCTGCGGCATCCTTTCGGCACTGCATGCGCAGTCGCCCGACATCAACCGCGGTGTTGACCGCAAGGAAGAGATCGCTGACGAGTTCGACCGCGTCGGCGCCGGTGACCAGGGCATGATGTTCGGCTACGCCTGCACCGAAACCCCGGAGCTGATGCCTGCCGCAATCCAGTTTGCACAGCAGCTCGTCAAGACGCTGGCCGATATCCGCAAAGAGGGCAAAATCATGACCTACCTCCGCCCTGATGCCAAGAGCCAGGTCACACTCGAGTACGAAAATGAAGTTGTCAAGCGCGTTGACGCTGTCGTCGTCTCTACCCAGCACGACCCCGAGCCTGCTGGACTGAGCGAAGCCCAGTTCCAGGAAGTCATCAAGAAGGACGTCATCGAGAACGTCATCAGAAAAGTCATCCCTGCAAACCTTCTCGACGAGAATACCAAGCTGCACATCAATCCGACCGGTCGTTTTGAAATCGGCGGACCACACGGCGATACCGGTCTGACCGGACGCAAGATCATTGTCGACACCTACGGCGGAGCAGCTCCTCACGGCGGCGGCGCATTCAGCGGCAAGGATCCTTCGAAGGTCGACCGCAGCGCAGCCTATGCAGCTCGCCACGTCGCAAAAAACATTGTCGCTGCCGGCCTTGCCGACAAGTGCACCGTTCAGGTCTCCTACGCCATCGGCGTCGCACGTCCCGTGTCGATCTACATCAACACCCACGACACAGCCAAGCACGGCCTCGACGATGCAGGCATTCAGGAAAAAGCCGAGCTGATCTTCGATCTTCGTCCGGCAGCCATCATCAGGCGCTTCAACCTCGACAAACCACACGGCTGGAACTACCAGCAGACCGCTGCCTACGGACACTTCGGCCGCGATATCTTCCCGTGGGAGAAAACCGACAAGGTTGCTGAACTGAAAAAGGCTTTCAACCTGGCTTGAACCCTAATAAACTTTAAAAAAACCCGACGAACACATGACAACTGTCGCAGAAAGACTTGATTATAAAGTAGCCGATATCTCGCTTGCCGAATGGGGACGCAAGGAGATCGATGTCGCAGAAAAAGAGATGCCGGGCCTTATGGCCACCAGGCGCAAATATGCCGGCAAATATCCGCTGAAAGGAGCACGCATCGCGGGCTCCCTGCACATGACCATTCAGACCGCAGTGCTGATTGAGACCCTTGTGGAGCTCGGCGCTGAAGTCCGGTGGGCAAGCTGCAACATCTTCTCAACCCAGGACCACGCCGCTGCGGCTATAGCCAAAGCGGGCGTACCGGTCTTTGCCTGGAAGGGCGAGAGCCTTGAAGAGTACTGGTGGTGTACACGCCAGATCCTCGAATTCGAAGGCGGCAAAGGGCCAAACCTCATCGTCGATGACGGCGGTGATGCAACCCTGATGATCATCCTCGGCTACAAGATCGAGAATGAGCCCTCACTCCTCCAGAAAGCCCCGGGCAATGCCGAAGAGAAGGCTCTCTACCAGCAGCTTCGCGAGGTCTTTGCAGAGGACACCCAGCGCTGGCACAAGGTTGCTGCCGAAATGAAGGGTGTATCGGAAGAGACCACCACCGGCGTGCACCGCCTCTACCAGATGATGGAAAAAGGCGAACTGCTCTTCCCTGCCATCAACGTCAACGACTCGGTCACCAAGTCGAAGTTCGACAACCTCTACGGATGCCGCGAATCGCTGGCAGACGGCATCAAGCGTGCGACCGACGTCATGGTTGCAGGCAAGGTGGTCGTCGTGCTCGGCTACGGCGACGTCGGCAAAGGTTCCGCCCGCTCAATGCGCGCATACGGCGCACGGGTGATTGTCACCGAAATCGATCCAATCTGCGCGCTTCAGGCTGCAATGGAAGGTTATGAGGTTGCGACCATGGACGAGGCGGTCACGGAAGGAAACATCTTTGTGACCACTACCGGCAACAAGGATGTCATCACCCTTGAGCACATGAAGCAGATGAAGGACGAAGCGATCGTCTGCAACATCGGCCACTTCGACAACGAGATCCAGGTCGAGCAGCTCTATGCATACAAGGGCGCGACAAGACTCAACATCAAGCCGCAGGTCGACAAGTACACCTTCGAGAACGGCAACTGCATCTATCTGCTCGCAGAGGGCCGCCTCGTCAACCTCGGTTGCGCAACCGGTCACCCGTCGTTTGTGATGAGCAACTCCTTCACCAACCAGACGCTCGCCCAAATCGAACTCTGGACCAAGGAGTATGAAGTTGGTGTCTACAGGCTGCCAAAATCGCTCGATGAGGAGGTTGCAAGGCTTCACCTCGAACAGCTCGGCGTCAGGCTCACCAGGCTCACCGACGAGCAGGCCGACTACATCGGCGTTCCACAGGACGGCCCCTACAAGCCCGACCACTACCGCTACTAAGCTTCGCCTGAGGCGAGAAAAGCATAAAGGCCTGCCCGGGTGTTCCCTGGCAGGCCTTTTTTATGTGATCAGTCGGATCGGCCGGATCGAAAAGCAAAGAGGCGCCTGATTGGGGCGCCTCTTTGCTTTTTTCTTTGCTGGGGCGGCAGGATTCGAACCTGCGAATGTCGGCTCCAAAGGCCGATGCCTTACCACTTGGCGACGCCCCATCACTCGGCCGATACAACGCCCGACCGGCGTCGAATATACGTACATTATGGCAATATCGCAACCACCGGCCGTTACTCCCGCAGCGAGGGGAACTGTCATTAAATCCGTATCTTGACGAAAACCATTTCAACAACCGCAATACCGGCCGATGACAAGAATCAAGATCTGCGGCATTACCAGCCTTCAGGATGCAGTTGAAGCGAGCCGCGCGGGCGCCGATGCACTCGGCTTCAACTTCAGCAGCAGCAGCTCCAGGGCAGTCACCCCTGAACAGGCAAAAGCCATTATCGAAAAGCTTCCGCCCTTCGTCGTTGCAACTGGCATCTTCGTAGAACACTCCACCGAAGAGATCAACGCCATCTGCCGTTACTGCAGCCTTCAGGCCGCACAACTCCACAGCGAGGAGTACGGCCCTGAGGAGGCGCGCTCCATTTCTGAGGCAAGGGTGATAAAGGTCTTCCGGCCGGAGAGTGATTTCAAAACAGCTGAGGTGCGTGAGTTCTCGGAAAAAAGCGGGGGCACCGCATTTCTCTTCGACGCCTACAGAGCCGGCATCAAAGGGGGAACGGGCGAGAGCATCGAAGCTACACTTGCAGAACGTATCTTTCGTGAGCTTGGAGACTCCTGCCACGCCATCCTTGCCGGCGGCCTGAACCACCTGAACGTCGCCGAAGCAGTACGTCGCACCCGACCCTATGCGGTTGACAGCGCAAGCGGTGTCGAAATCGAGGCAGGCATCAAGGATCCCGAAAAGATAAAAGCCTTCATCGAAGCCGTTCGCTCCGCCGGATAACATCTGTTTTTCACTTCGACCACTCCGTTTTTCATCCCGATCTTATCCCGACTGTCATCCCGAACGAAGAGAGGTATCTCTGCCATTCAGAAAGAAGATTTCTCTCCCGACAAGTCGGGACGAAATGACAATAACTGCTCATGCATGAACAGGAGAGCGCCCTCAAGCACAGTCAAACACAAAGCCCCCGGCAGTGCGGGGGCTTTGTGTTGATCAGAGGCAAACTCTCTCAGGTTCCGCCATAGGCCTTCACCTGCCCGATAATGAGCTGTGAGGCCGTATCAGGCAGCTCAACCGTAATGAGGTGTCCGCACTGCGGAACACAGACATAGGCGCCCTTGTTGGTCAGGTCGACAAGCTTCTTCGTGTTCTTGCAGGTCATGATGGCGTCACCCTCTCCGGCAACAAAGAGCATTGGCCGCTCGACCGCCTTTACCATATCCGGCACCGACTCGGTGGTATCGAACGAGGTGATCTGGCGTGTGGTCTGGTCAATGGCATCGGGCGCGCAGAGTGCGAGGCTTCTGAAGCCGATAATGATATCATGCTTCGTGATCGGGTTCTTCGCCAGCACTACCCTGGCAAAAACATATGCCGGTACCCACCAGGAAAGCTTGCGCAGGAGATTGTTAAAAACGAACGTTATCGTTGCTGTCGAGAATGCCTGGATGAACGGGCTGTTCGGCAGGTATCCGAAATTGAAAAAGGTCAGCGATCGGATCTGCTCCGGATGCGAACGGGCATAGTCGAGCGCCACGAAGGGACCGAATGAGAAGGCCGCAATATGAAACTTTCCGAGTTCGAGCTTTTGAACCAGATCATGGAGATCGTGGGCAAAAAAGTCGATGTGATAGTGGTTTTTCGGATCCTTGTCGGACCATCCATGGCCGCGCATGTCGTAGGCGATGGTGCGGATCCCCCGGGCATTAAGCGTTTTGATGACATGATGCCACCACATCCACCAGCAGTCCCATCCATGGATGAGTATAACGGTCTCAGCAGCATCCCTGGGCCCGGAATCGTGGTAGTGGTGCACGATGCCGTTCACTTCGACAAAATTGCTCCGGTCAAGGAGAGAGAGCTCATAGGCAGCACCCTTGGCCTCCTTGACGTCACTTGAAGCCTGAAGACGAAGGAGCTCCTGCTTGTAATCGAGGAATTTCTGTGTCGGGGGTAAAAAGTTAGGTGCCATAACGTGTATCGGCTAATGATGTATGGAGGTATGGACTCATCTGTTATCACAAATATACAAAAACATATCATCCGCTCAACTTTCCGCGGCGGGCCACACCCATCCCGTTCAGGAAAGCATTTTAACCAGGAGATCGGGGTGCAGCGAGAGCCCGACAAGACCGGCCACTCCCATAACAACACCAAACCCTGCAAAAATCCATGCCAGCAGAAGGAGCTTTCGCTTGCCGGTCAGGGAGGTTACCGCCAGGAGAGCCAGGGAGATGGAGATGGTGGCGTCGGAGAGATCAAACTGGTCATCGCGGTAATTGAGGGCATCATATTGCTTTTCCAGCGATTTTGCCTTCGTTGACAGATCTTTCTCCTCGGTCTGGTAGTGGCTGATAGCACTTTCATAGCGCTGTTGCTGCATGGCCAGCTCCGCCTGACCCCTGCCCTGCACCATGAGTTGCTGAGATTTCGCCTGATTCACGCCGAGCTCGGCAAGATGGTGCTTGATTTTGGTTGACTGGTATTCATTCCAGCTGTCGACCGCATCTGATTTGGCCTGAAGCATGGTCTGGACAATATTGTCGTCCTTGACCTTGGTGATAGCCATAAAGACCGAGAGAAGGGCCACGCTGACAGCCACAATATTGTTGATTCGGTTCCGCTCCTCCGACAGATCCAGACGCGCCTGAAGGTCACTCGGCTCATTCATGGTCAAGGGGTTCTTTAATGGTTGCGGGGAAATGCTCATCAGCATATTTTTCAGTCAAACCCTCTACAATACCAAAAAATATGCTTAAAAAAAGAAAACCACCGCAAGGATGACAATCCGTGATAAATGAGACAACAGCTTTGCAGCAAATAAAGAGGCGCGTAATGATGGAACAGAGAAAGCTTGGAGGACAAGGCCTCGCCGTTTCGGCACAGGGACTGGGATGTATGGGCATGTCCGATTTTTACGGCGTGCGCAATGAAAAGGAATCAATGGCAACACTCCACCGTGCCATCGAGCTTGGGGTAAACTTTCTCGATACCTCCGACATGTAAGGGGCATTCACCAACGAAGAGCAAGTCGGGCGTGGGATCAAGGGAAAGCGCAACAAACTCATCATTACCACCAAGTTCGGCATCATGCGCAGCGCCGCGGCAAGCGATGGAGGCTGGGCGCCCGTAACCGGCATCTGCGGACGCCCGGAGTATGTCCGTTCGGCCTGTGAAGCCTCGCTGAAGCGCCTGGGAACCGACCATATCGACATCTACTATCAGCATGCCGATCGAAGAGACCGTCGGAGCCACGCCTCCACCCGCTGAGCGCCCTGCAGAGTGAGTACTCGCTCTGGTCACGTGAGCCGGAGGATGGAACGCTTGCCACCCTTCGGGAGCCGGGAATCGGCTTTGTCGCTTACAGTCCGCTCGGAAGAGGCTTTTTGACCGGCCAGCTTAAAAGTCCGGACGATTTCCCGGCGGATGACTACCGCAGAAACTCTCCCCGCTTTCAGGGCGAAAACTTCACGAAAAACCTCGCTCTGGCAGAAAAAATCAGAACGATTGCTGCCGCAAAAGGGATCACTCCCGGCCAGCTTGCCCTTGCCTGGGTGCTTGCGCAGGGAGATGCTATTGTGCCGATCCCCGGAACAAAACATCTGCGCTACCTTGAGGAGAACATCGCGGCAGGCTCCGTAGTGATCAGTGAGGCCGAAACAAAAGAGATCGACAGGCTCCTGCCGAAGGGAGCAGCAGCAGGGGCCCGATATCCCGAAAGCATGATGAAACTGATCAACCGGCAGCCCCTGAAGGCCGGGAATTGGGGTTGAGCCCGCCGGTTGCGAGAATTTCCAGCCTTTGCAATATTAATAGTTGGATACCAACAATAATTACGCTAAACTGCACACTGAAATCAGCCAATGGTTGGCTGAATCGCTACTCAAGTAATTTGTGCTTTGGTTACTTGCCGGTGTCTTCTTCTATCAATGCACGAGATACATTTGACTGAACATGAATATTTATATTGGAAATCTGGCTTACTCCGTTACTGAAGATGATCTTCGTGATGCATTTTCCCGTTTTGGACAGGTCGACAGCGCAAGCATCATCATGGACAAATTCTCAGGCCGCTCCAAGGGTTTTGGATTTGTTGACATGCCTAACGACAGCGAAGCCCGTGAAGCCATCGAATCTCTGAACGAGCAGGATCTGAACGGACGCACGGTTAAGGTGAACGAAGCCAAGCCGCGCGAAGAAAGGCCAGCAAGAAGAGATCGCTACTGATCCCTTCCGCTAAGTGCACTTCCGAAAGCCGGACAGAGTTCAAATTCTGTCCGGCTTTTGTGTTTCCTTCACAAGCGCTATCTGCCAGGAGTCGGAGAGAGCAGAAAGATCTTTTCGCACTCGCGCCTGATGATCTCCTGCTGTTCGAGGATCAGTTCCGGATCGACGGTGAAGTGGTTGAGAAGCTGGGAGAAAATCTGGATTGAGGTTTCGAATTTTTCGGTAACAACAACATCGGCTCCCGCCTTGTAGAGCTCCGCCACATCATCGAAGCTTCTTGCCCTGACAATAATGAATGCGTGCAGGTTGATTTCGCGGATCCTGGCGATGGTGTTGCTGACAGCCGTGGCATCGGAAATGCCGAGCACTACGGCCCTTGCATGATCAATACCCGCCCGCAGCAGCGATTTTTTCTCCGTACAGTCCCCATAGAAAATAGGTTCCCCCTTTCTCCTCATCACCTTCACCACCTCCCGGTCTATCTCCAGCACGGAGTAGGAGATGTTGGTAGCATGGAGCACTGCGGCCACGTTCTGGCCATTGACACCAAACCCTATGATTGCCGCATGAATCTCACCCGCGCAGATAATGGTCGAGTCGGGCGGACGCGCCACATGCCCTGAGGGTTCCGGTGACGGCAGTGGGATAAAGCCAAGCGCCGGGGCCATCTGGTCGGCAAACTTTGGCGCAATGGCAATCATTGCCGGAGTCACAATCATGGTCACAACGATGATGGCAAGCATCGACTGATAAATCTCGTGATCGATCACCTGGTTCTTCAGGCCGCTTCCTGCCAGCACAAAGGAGAACTCTCCAATCTGGGCAAGCGCCATGCCTGCCATCATGCTGACCCTCGGTGAGTTGCCGAGGAAGAGCGATACCCCCGAAACAAGCACTCCCTTGACGAGCAAAACGACAATGGCGATGGCAATGAAAAGGGGAAGATTGATCACCCTCACGTCGAGCAGAAGCCCGACCGAGATGAAAAAGATGCTGGTGAAAGCCTCACGGAAGGGGTCGATCGTCATGCTGATCTGGTGGCTCTCATCGGTACTGGCAATGACCATTCCGGCAATAAAAGAGCCGAGGGCAAGAGAGAGACCAACCAGCGCAGTCAGATATGCCGCGCCGAAACAGATCACCAGCGCACCGATCACCAGCACCTCCCTGGCACGCAGGGAAGCAATGATACGAACCATTTTCGGCATGAAAAGCCTGAAGCCGAGGAATATGCCGGCAGCAAAAAGCACGATCAGGCCGATCTTGTTGACAATCACTCCCAGGGAGGGAGCAGAAGCGGGATTGAGCAGGTTGATGCCGATCATGAGCGGCACGATGGCAAGATCCTGGAAAATCAGGATCCCCAGTGCGATCCGGCCGTGCGGAAGCGCAAGCTCGTCGCGGTCAGTCAGGATCTTCAGGCAGATAGCCGTACTGCTCACCGAAAAGGTAAAACCGAGAAAGCCTGCTGCCGACGCCGTGATCCCCTTGCCGATGGCAAGCATGAACCAGTAGGCCAGAAAGCTTATGACCACGCCGGTTATGAGAATCTGGACTACCCCGCCAACCAGCACAATTTTTTTCAGCTTCCTGAGGTCATCGAGCGAAAACTCGAGGCCTATGGTGAAGAGAAGAAGCACCACTCCCAGCTCGGCCAGCGTCGAAATCAGCTTCTGGTCATAGACCGCACCGATGCCCGACGGGCCAAGCAGGATGCCGGTAAAAATAAGTCCGATGACCGGCGGAATTTTCATCCGCTGAAAGATCAGGATAATGGCAATGGCAAAAGCTCCGATGAGCACCAGTTCGCCAAGAAAATCGAAATCATGCATAACGTCGCTGCTTGAAGAGAAAATAGGCCGTTATCAAGGGAGGGCGAAAATTCTTTGTATACCTGAATGTAAAAAATTCACCATTCAGCTTTATATAACAATAACTTACAAAGCCTTTAGTATTGAGGATAATGCAAGCCATGTATCAGAAGCGTTAGCTAAGAAGGCTACTCTTTGGCAGATGAAAATCTGCGCAGAAACACACTCAAATCGTCGATAGCCGGCACCACTGCCAATAGGATAAGGAGGAGGGCAAGAGGTATGGTCATGGCGTAGCCGATGTATTTGAAGCCAAGAGCCCCAAAAATCCCTCCTCCAAAGAAGGAGATGGTCAGAATCGAGAGCACGTTCAGCCGGTCTCGATCGGCTACAACGTCATCACTCGCATCCAGTAAATGGCGATTCCAGTAAAACAGCTTGCCGAGTTCAATGCCAAGATCGGTGATAATGCCGGTCAGATGGGTCGTTCGAATTACTGCGTTTGAGAGCTTCGTGATAACGGCATTCTGAAGCCCCATCATGAAGCAGAGCAGCATCACGGTCGCCGGCACAAACATCCCCTTGACTAATGAGAGCTGGGAGCCGAGTAAACCAAAGCAGAGCATCAGGAGAGCTTCAAGCATAAGGGGAAAGGCGAACTCGCTGTGCATGTGTCGCCGTCGGGCGAAATTCACCATGAAGGCGGTCGTTGCCGCCCCGGTCAGAAAGGATACCACGCCGCCAAATGCACTGAGCGCAAAATCATTGTTTCCAAGAACAAGATTGTCCGCCATTGAGGAAACCATGCCGGTCATGTGGGAGGTGTAGAGCTTGACGGCCAGATATGCGCCGGCATTTGTTGCACCGGCCACGAAGGCAAGCATAAATCCAAGATGGCGATTTGTCTCCACCGAACGTTTGCGCCCCGAGAGGCGTCTTGCATATTTGATAGGCATAGCGGAAGGCGGACAGTATTCGAGAATAAAGAGTATACCAAAAAATCAAGTGTTCTTCATAAGCACCAGGAGATGCCCTTCAATTCGAAGCGGTGAGGGAGGAGTGGCAAGTGTATCGTAAAAAGCGAGTTGATGGTATAGATATAGTTATTTTAAAAAAACGACGAACGACCGAACAATACGGCAGTTAGAAAAGCCAACTATTCATGACGCACATGCCTGCTTCCCTGCGGCGCAAATCACTTAAAACAGACTCACTATGCCTCTACAGGTCATCTATATCACGGCGGCGCTGCTCGTTCTGGGCGCGCTCCCGCTGCCATGGAACTTCCATGAAGTTCTGATCATAGCCGCATTCGGCACCTTCGCATGGGGGGCTTACTCGAACTTCGGTAAAAAGGCATATCTCCCTGCCATAGCCTGTCTGCTCTTTGCCGTGCTCTTCAATCCGATCAAGGAGTTCACTCTCGGCAGGGAGCTCTGGATTGCCGCCGATCTTGCCGGAGCACTATTTCTCGTCGCAGCAAAAAAGCATTTCGAGGGATAGGTACCCCGAGCGCGCAAAAAAAAGGCGGCCCAAAGAGCCGCCTCAAGCAGGAGAAAACGCGCTTACACCTCAACAAACTGAGAGGCCTTGGCGCCGCAGATCGGACAGTGCTCAGGAGGATTAACCAGCTCGACATGACCGCAGATCGGGCAGAGCCAGACTGCGCTCTCAGGAAGATCCTTGCCGCTGCGGACAGCCTCAAGTGCTTGCTTGTAGAGCAGGGCATGCTGCTGCTCCGCCTTGAGAGCAAAGGCGAACATCCGCTTGGCAGGATGACCGTCAGCCTCAGCCTGCGCGAGCATCGGCGGATACATCTCGTTATGCTCAAAGGTCTCTCCGTCGATAGCCGCCTGAAGGTTTTCGGCGGTTGAACCGATCCCGCCGAGAGCGGCCAGATGGCCTTCGGCATGTATCCTTTCGGCTTGGGCGGTTGTGCGGAAGAGTTTCGCCACGGTGCTGAAGCCGGCCTTTTCGGCCTCCTTTGCAAAGGCAAGGTACTTCTGGTTCGCCTGACTCTCGCCGGCAAATGATTCTTTCAGATTCTGATTCGTTGTAGCCATAGTTGTTATTGTGCTTTGATTTCTTCAAAATGCTCGAGACAAACAGTTCCACCATGAAAATAGTAGCAATGCCCCGTCAATAATGCAAGCAAAGAGGCCCAATTTATAGCTCGTAGCCAACTCTTTACTGCCCTACGGGGCTCGCGGGTGAAACCAATAGAGGCAACTGCCAGCAATTGCAAGAAAAAAATAATGTTATCCGGGCACTGTATTGATAAAAAACACCAGAAAGGGTATATAGAGGGGCGCGCCCAACAAGGGCGAAACTGTTCATTTTTCTTTTTCGGACACTCGATCATGTTCAAGCCCAAGTTCTTCAGTATTTTGCCGGAGCTCACTCCGGATCGGATAGCCAAAGAGATTGTTTCCGGCGTTCTGGTCGGCATCGTCGCCCTCCCTCTGGCCATCGCCTTTGCCATTGCATCCGGTGTTTCTCCCGAAAAGGGTCTTATCAGCGCGGTTGTCGGTGGATTCATCGTTTCGTTTCTCGGCGGAAGCAGAGTCCAGATCGGCGGACCGACCGGAGCCTTCATCGTCATCCTCTTCGGCATTGTCCAGCAGTACGGCATCAACGGGCTCCTGCTTGCCACCATCATGGCCGGCGTCATACTCATGATCATGGGATTTGCCCAGTTCGGCTCGCTCATCAAGTTCATCCCCTACCCTGTCATTGTCGGCTTTACCAGCGGCATAGCGGTTATCATTTTCTCCAGCCAGATGAAGGATTTTTTCGGTCTCAGCATCGACAAGGTCCCGCCTGATTTCATCGAAAAATGGATCGCCTACGGACGCAGCCTGCCGAGTTTTGAGCCGACAAGCCTCCTTATCGGCATGCTGGCGCTCTTTATCATCATCTTCTGGCCGAAAGTCTCCCGGAAAATACCCGGCTCGCTTGTGGCCATTGTTGTCACCACCTTCATCGTGCACTACTTTCATCTCGGCGTAGCTACCATCGAATCGCAGTTCGGGGAGATCCCTTCGATGATTCCCTCGCCGACGCTTCCGACCTTCGACTTTGCAACCATCCGCCACCTGCTGATGCCGGCCACAACGATAGCCCTCCTCGGAGCGATCGAAGCGCTGCTCTCGGCCGTTGTCTCGGACGGCATGATCGGGAGCCGACACAAGTCGAACATGGAACTGATTGCCCAGGGCGCGGCAAACATCATCACCCCCCTTTTTGGAGGCATACCCGTCACCGGCGCAATTGCCCGTACCGCAACCAACGTCAAGAACGGCGGAAGAACTCCGATCTCAGGCATGATACACGCCGTGACGCTTCTCGGCATCATGCTCCTCTTCGGCAGATGGGCGAAGCTTATCCCGATGCCCGCACTGGCGGCAATCCTGATTATCGTCGCCTGGAACATGAGCGAAATCAAGGTCTTCCGCCAGCTTCTGAAAAGCCCTCGCAGTGACGTCATTGTGCTGCTCACAACATTCGGCCTCACCGTCATCTTTGACCTCACCGTGGCCATTGAAATCGGCATGCTGCTCTCGGTCATCCTCTTCATGCAGCGCATGGCCCAGCTCTCCAACGTCGGTGTCATCACCCAGGAACTCAAAGACCGGGATGAAGAGGACGACCCGAATACGATTGTAACCAGAGCTGTCCCGGACGGAGTGGAAGTGTTCGAAATCAGCGGACCGTTTTTCTTCGGGGCGGCAACCAAGTTCAGGGACGCCATGCATGTCGTTGAAAAGGCGCCGAAAATACGGATCATCCGAATGAGAAAAGTGCTCTCCATCGATGCAACCGGTCTCAACATGATGAGAGAGATGCAGAAGGACTGCAATAAAAGCGGTACCAAGCTGATCCTGTCGGGCGTGCATGCCCAGCCGCTCTTTGCCCTGCAACAATACGGGCTCTATGACGAAATCGGCGAAGAAAACCTGTTCGGCAATATCGACGACGCACTCGATCACGCAAGAGAGCTTCTTGGAATTCAGAAACTTGGTCGTATGCAGAACTTCACCCCCTCTGTCGAGAGAGAGAAAAAGTAGGCTGCGGAAAAGCAGTTTATTACAAGAGATAGAAAAAAAGGAGAGCAGCGGAAATCGCCCCTGCTCTCCTTTTTCGTTTGTGACGCCGCCTCATCCCGCTGGCACCGCAAGACTTTACTTTATTCCGAGTATCCTGTATTTTATCTGAATATTTTAGGTTTATTATTTTATTAAACTTAATATTGAAGATAAAATGTCGATTAACCAGAATATAAGGCAGAGTGAGCACCATAGTATTTTTCGAAAAGCCCGGATGCCAGACCAACTCCCGACAGAAGGCCGTGCTTGAACTTGCGGGACATGCTGTCGAAGCAAGGAATCTGCTCGACTATCCATGGACGAAGGCGGAGCTTGAACTCTATTTCGGAGAGAAGCCTGTTGCAGAGTGCTTCAATCCTGCGGCACCATCAATAAAGAGTGGTGCTGTGGACCCTCATCTTTTCACCAGAGAGGAGGCGCTCGACATGATGATTGAGACTCCCCTGCTGATTAAACGGCCCCTTATGAAGGTCGAAGGCCATTGCATCCAGGGATTCGAGACCTCCACGCTCAAAACCATTATCTCTCTTGATCCGCTTGAAGGCGCAGCCGGGGTTATGAACTCCTTCATGATGAGCGACTTGAGCTCATGCCCTCACGGCAGCGGCATTTCATGCATACAACCAAACCACTGAACCATGGAACAACCATTACGTCCGCTTGGAAGCCTCATGCAGCTTCTTGAAGAACTCGGCCACGAGGTCACCTATGCCTATGACGACCTTGTCTTCGTCAGCCACAACGGCTTCATGCTCCAGTTTGAGCAGAAAAGCCCGACAGTGAACCTTATCTTCAACCGTGAATGCCCGAAAAAAGAGATTGAGGCCATTGAAGAGAGCATCATTCCTGCTGCCGATAAAAAAGGGCTCTCCATCACCAGAAAAGGGTGGTACGTGCTCATCGAGCAGCCCGACGAAAACCTGCAGATAGAGTTTTTCGACAACTGAGACTGCAAGGGGCGCTTGAGAGAGAAAAAGGGTTTTGCTACATTGCCCTGAAAAGGGCGAAAATCAAAACCATGACGGAATGAACTATTCAGAAGCAGGAGCAGGCAGAACCTTTGTCATCAGGCTTGAAGACGGAGAGATTGTACACGAAGCGATTGAGCAGTTCGCCAGGGAGAAAAAGATCGAAAGGGCGTCGCTGATTGCTGTCGGAGGTGCCGACAAGGGCAGCATTCTTGTTGTCGGCCCGGAAGAGAGCCGCTCGACACCGATAAACCCGATGACCCATGAACTCTACGACGCTCATGAAGTCACGGGAACCGGAACCATCTTTCCCGATGACGAAGGCAACCCGATTCTTCACATGCACATGGCCTGCGGCCGTGAGGAGAACACCGTCACCGGATGCATCCGCAGAGGAGTGAAGGTGTGGCTGGTGATGGAGATTATACTGACCGAGCTGACTGAAAACAGCGCATCCCGCCAGCTTGACCCGCAAAGCGGCTTCAAGCTACTCAAGCCTTAAAAAGAAAAAGGACTCAAGGGACAGCTGAGACCACAAGGACAAAAACATCGGTCATTTCGAACCATCCTCTGTCATTTCGAACGCAGAGAGAAATCTCTCTGCCGACACGTCGGGACGGGACGAGATGACATAACCCGATCAACCCAGCCCTACAGCCCTCAATCACGACTCTCTTCAATTCGTGAAAATTCGTGCAATTAGTGGACCAATCTCCCCCAATCAAAAACCTCCTCAAGCAAACGGGTTTTCGTGGAACGGCTTATTGAGGGAGCCGGCGAGAGCTTCATGGGTAACCGAACCTTTCCAGATATTCAGCCCCATTGAAAGGCCGGGCATCATCACCATGGCACTCTCAAGGCCGAAATCGGCAATTCTGCGGATGTAGGGTAGCGTTGCGCCGGTAAGTGCCTCAGTGGAGGTCTGGGGATAGGCTGCGGGCATGTTGGCCACGCAGTAGTGCACAACCCCCTCTTCGATAAACACAGGATCCTGGTGGGTCGTTGGCCTTGAGGTGGCAATGCAGCCGCCCTGGTCAATCGCTATGTCGACAAGAACCGAGCCGGGTTTCATCCGCCGAAGCATCTCACGAGTGACAAGCCTCGGCGCGACCGCTCCAGGCACAAGTACCGCCCCGATCAGAAGATCGACCGTCTCAAGTTGCTCCTCAATATGCTGCTCGGTTGAGTAGAGTGTATGAACCTGCGCAGGAAGAGCTGATTCGAGGTAATGCATTCGATCCTGGCCGATCTCAAGAACCGTCACGTCAGCGCCGAGCCCAGCAGCGACCTTTGCGGCGTGCATTCCGGCCGACCCGCCGCCGAGAACGCCAACCCTGCCGGGAAGAACTCCGGGCACTCCCCCAAGCAGCTTGCCCTTGCCCCCGTAATGGGCACCAAGGTAATATGCCCCCATCAGCACGCTCATTTTTCCGGCAATCTCGCTCATCGGCGCCAGCAGGGGAAGGCGCCCGCTCTCCTGCACCGTCTCGTAGGCAATCGCTGTGACGCCGCTCTCGATCAGCTTCAGCGCCAAATCCGGCTGGCTGGCAAGATGAAGAAAGGTAAAAACAATCAACTCTTCGCGAAAAAATCGAAACTCCTCCTGGAGGGGCTCCTTAACTTTGACGACAAGATCGCTTTTCCAGACTTTGTCAACCGAGAGGGTCACGACCGCACCGGCACGACGGTATTTGTCGTCACTGAATCCGCTTCGCGCACCCGCTCCAGCCTGAACAACAACCCTGTGGCCCGCCGCGACAAGGTGGCGGACTCCGGAAGGGGTGCAGGCCACCCGATTCTCCCCGGTCTTGATTTCAACTGGAATTCCGATATTCATGGCGTGAGGATTAGCATTTGAAGTTGGTCGTGAGGTGCAATCTACAAAATACCGTGCAACTCAGCTGCGCACGGCCACCCATTCAGGCACATATTTCCATGCGGTTTTCATCTCCCGGTCGTTGCTGCGCCACAGGGGATCGTGCTCTCGGACCAGCGACCAGAATGCGCGAGAGTGGTTCATGTGCACCGTATGGGAGAGTTCATGCACCATGATGTATTGAACCAGGTAGTCGGGCAGAAAAAGCAGCTTGGCGTTCAGGGTGATCGAGCGGCGAGATGAGCAGCTCCCCCATCGGGAGTTCTGCAGGCGAACTCCGGCGGAGGTAAAGCCGAAACCATGCGCGGCGGCGACTTTTTCGAGCGAGGGAACAAGAATCGCTCCGGCTCGCTTTTTCAGCCAGTTGCAAAGCAGCGAGCCAGAGAGCAGGGCATCATCAATATCGCCGAAAACCCTCAGAACACCCTCCTCAACAACGTCAAGGCGAACCTCCCCGCGCCCTGCACGAACATAATCAACCCGCCACTCCTCACCGTAATGCGGAAATGCGATCAGGTGCGGAAGCCCGTTTTGGCGTGAAGGCAGCGGCTCGGGGCGCTCGGCCTCAAACCTCGCTGAAACCTTGCGGATCCATGCGTCATGATGCCGCAACAGCGAAGGGATCTGGCGCTTGTCGTAACCGCGGGGAATAACCACCTCAAGGCCCCCATGCGGAGTCATTTTCAGCCTCGCGCACTTCGCCCGCTGGCTTACCCTCAGTGTGTAGGGCACCGCTGGCGGAGGATCGCTTTCTGCTCGGCTAAAGAGATCAAACATGGAGTAAACCCCGTTTATCCAAGGGCACTCTTCAAGTCGGCGATAAGGTCATCACCATCCTCAATGCCGACAGAGAGGCGAATAATGGTATCGGTAATGCCGGCCGACTGGCGATGGTCGTGATCCATTGATGCGTGGCTCATGGTCGCGGGATGCTCGATCAGCGACTCCACACCGCCAAGGCTCTCGGCCAGAGCGAAAAGCTTTGTACCCTTGAGCACACGGTTGACATCCTCGATCCCCCCCTCAAGCTCAAAGGAGACCATGCCACCGAAAATCTTCTGCTGCTGGCGGGCAAGCTCATGCTGCGGATGATCCGGCAGGCCGGGATAGAAGACCCGCTTGACCTTCGGATGCTTCTGCAGAAACTCGGCGACCGCCTGGGCATTCTTCTCATGCTCTCTCATGCGCACCACCAGCGTCTTGATGCCGCGCAGCACCAGCCAGCAGTCGAACGGCTGGGCGCAGGTTCCAAGCGCATTGACGATAAACTTCAGACGGGCATCAAGATCCTCGCTATTGGAAAGCACTGCGCCGCCAACCACATCGGAGTGGCCGTTCAGGTACTTGGTTGTGGAGTGAACCACGATATCGGCGCCAAGCTCAAACGGCTTCTGCCCGTATGGCGAAAGGAAGGTATTGTCCACGATGGTAAGCAGCCCGCGCGCCTTGGCAAGCAGCGAAACCGCATGGATATCGACCAGGTTCAACAGAGGGTTTGAGGGGGTCTCGACCCATACAGCCTTTGTTTTTTCATTCACATAGGGAAGCAGGTTCGCTGCTTCCTGAAGGTTCACGAAGTGCACCTTGATGCCGAAATGCTCCTCGACCGTCTTCATCAGCCTCGAAGTACCGCCGTAGCAGTCGTCGGTACAGATGATTTCGTCCCCGGAGTTGAAGATGCTGAGGGTTGAGGTGATGGCAGCCATGCCGGTCGTCACGGCAACAGCAGACGAACACCCTTCAAGCGCACAAAGGTTGTCCTCGAGGGCCTTGCGGGTAGGGTTGCCGCTTCTGGTATAATCGAAACCCTTATGCTTTCCGATATCCTCGAAAACAAAGGTCGAGCTCTGGTAGATCGGAGTCATAATGGCACCGTAAGCCTTGTCGGGACCTACGCCGGCGTGGATAGTGTCAGTCTGGAAGGTCATGGAGAGTCCTGATTAGATATTGGCAATACACAAAATAAAAAAACCTCTTCCCGGATGAGCATGGAAGAGGTCTTTAATAAAACTCTGTTTCTCGGCGGGACCCTGCCGGAAGGCGGGATACCTGTTTTGAAAAGAGAAGCATGAACGCTCTTTTTCACTCATCATTCTTCAGCTTCATTCCGGGTAAAACCCGAAATGCAATAGAGTGCGGAAGTAGAATGTGGCACCGTGTTCCCTCCAGCGGACGGAATCGGTTGTCAAGGCGTCGCAGGGTCTATTCCCTCAGCCTTTCTTGATGAACAGCAATGGATAAAGAGCGTCGTAACAATCGTTAATGTACGACTTCCAAAAAGATTATACAACCCCCATCAGGCATAATGACATTGACCCGCTGCAGTCAGGCATTGTTGCCCTCTGCGCCCTGTAAATGATTTCCATAACAGCACAATCTTTCCAAACTCAGTCAAGTTGTGCAAATGCTCCTCATCGTGGACACAACGACGACCACAACACCAACGAATCCGAAGGCTTCTGCTAAAAAAACCGAGCTGGAGCTCGGCCCGCAGTTTCTCAAGTTCATCGCACCGCCCCTCGTTAATGCAAATGGCGGAATGTCACCATTGGAAAAGAGTCAGGTGAATCGAAAAGCGGTGAAGGAGTGATTTTGTGTTGTGTTTTTTTTAAATTGAAGGGCGAGGAATTTCTCAAGAAGGGTTTTTATTGACACTATCCTTTTATTTTTATGACTCAAGCAGATGGCGATCTTGACCCCGCTACCGAACGGAAGGCTCTAAAAGGGACCAGGTTGGTGACGTTGCTTGGGCCACCGTTGGCTTTCGGCGCAATTTCAAGCGTGGTTATAGGCGGCTTAGGGCTTGGTGCTGCGGCTACTGCGGCTACTGCTGCTGCTGTGCCTGCGGCCGGGAAGCTTATTAGTTTTCTTCGAGGTCAGGCTGAGACGAAAAGGGGGCCCGGGAGGGTTTTACCGGAAAATGGCGACCTATCCGGGGAGTGAGTTACGGGTAACAAGCCGGCGACTAAAGCTAACTCCTATTGGGCAGTGCATCGTATTTCCCAAACTTCTTCAGGTTACAGTAAGCGGCTTATTTTCTATAATGACTTACCGTCTATAAGCTGCAACCTTCATAACAAAGCCTTTGAAATCCCCCGATTTCAGGCATAATACAAGCAGGATATCACACAGAGGTGAGGCGCGTCAAGATACGCACTTACAACTACCTACAGTCGATCACCGTGTTGCGGTTACAAGCCGCTTCGGCCTCAGGTATTGCGGGGGGGGGGATCGTCAATAATAGTGATCTATTCAAATGCATGAACAGGATGAGCGCCTTCATGCAGAAGTAATGTAAATGAAATGATTCCTTCGAGACTATGACAATAGAGATGGATGCCAGGGGGGCAAGCAAGTTCGAGTGGTTTTTCCATGAGGAGCTCGACCGGACTGCTGAGTACCTTTCTAACCATAAAAAAATACTGGGATTCAATCCTTTTTGCCACAGCGTTGAGGATACGGATATTGAAAATGTTTATCGGTGGCATTTTCGGGTTAGTGATCCTCAGAATAATCCACTGGATGTAATCTTTTTTGTAGAGCAGATTGATGAGTTGCTTGTTGCACTGCCTGAGCATATCGAGTGTACGGACCCTGACGAGCTGACTGATGAGATGATAAGGCAGTATACCGTTGGTAAAAAAATACAGTGGAAACACTATCCTGTAACAACCCATATTGCTGATCCGAAGAAATACCTTTTTGAGGGCAAGGCGTTTGCTAATCTTGAGATGCATCGGGTCAACAATAAGACCAAGGTGCATTTTGATTTGAAAATTGATGTTCGGTTTGTGCTTTATCCAGCGTTCAGGATTATGCCGAACAAGATACTCCGCTCGATGACGAATTCGGCAATGTCGTTAATTATGCAGACCGCGACGAATATGATGTTTAACGGCATTTCGAAAGATTTCAAAAAGATTCAAAACCTGTGAGGGTCCCTTTGGAGAAGAAGAACGCTATGACCGGCAATACCCGGAGGCGCATGGAGATATGGAAGCCGCAGAGCCGGGCAGCCGATAAACGACTTATTTGCTGAGTAAGTTCACATGCCACTGGAGGATAATAACCGATGGATGAACAGGATCTAAAAACTTGCACCGCGTTTGAAGGTCATCACAGTATCGCTTCAGGAAGCCTTCTGGTGGTCGTTAAGAAAGTAAAAGAGATCATTGGTAGTGACGAGCAGTCACCTGTCCTTATTTTTGATGATCGCACCGGCGAGCAGATAGAGATCGACTTTCGAGGAACACTAACGAATGTCCGCCAAAGAGTAGAGCTGCCTGCAGAGAAGGTCAACTCAGCCAAAGCCTCGTCAAATGAAGACGAAAGCATACCGCGAGGGCCGAGTAGCCCAAAGCCGGGTGTGGTTTCTCGTGAGATTACCTTACTGCCACGGCAATGATGGCTTGGCGGTCTCTATCCTATGCGCTGACAGGGGAACAATTTGCTTCGGGATGGGTACCCGCTTTATTGTGGGAGTACTTCAATGCTTGCCTCTCCTGTACTTACTATGGCACCAAAAAAGATGGCATCTAACAATCCTTGCTGATACATCCTGATACAAAAAAGAAACTCTTGAAACGCGAAAAACCCTGCTTTCACAGGGAGTTTCGGACGGTCTTGCGAGTTACCGCAAGACATTTTCAGTGGAGATGTCGGGAGTCGAACCCGAGTCCAGAACACTGCTCAGTAAAGCCACCACACTCATCTCAGGTGTTTGTTGTTTCACAAACCGTTGCTACGCCTGTAAAGTCCGGTTCGCTATCCCTCTTTGTTTCACCCGGCCGCCCTTTCGGGCAAAAGCAGACGGGGCTTACTTGCGCGAACCGAAGCTCAAGCGCGGGTTATGCCATCCGGTGGCTTCAGAGTAAGCGCATCCCCCATCGGACGATGGCTGATTAATTAACTTGTGCTAATCAGGCAGCCATTGCATACGAATAATCGTCTGCATCTATTGTTTGCATAGACTTCTTTAACGAGTCCATCCATGCTGAAACTCGGAGTGCAACTCCACTTCACACCTGCCCTGTCGAAAGCCTGTCATCCCCAAGAGCAACCGTTTCGGTTTGATAGCAGTAGTATATATCCTTTTTCACCAATTAGAACAACAACAATCGGCTCCGCTTAATTCCGGGCATCTCTTTAGTTGAGCCCGGGAAGCTCGGGAGAGTTGGCGATGAGCTGATACTGGCCACCCTTTGAGCGCACCGAGCGGCTCCACATCCGTTCGTAGGCGTCGCTGAAGATAATCTCCTTTGAAGCGTCGGCGGTGTACCAGGAGCCCTCTTCGAACTCCGCCTCGAGCTGACCGGCAGTCCAGCCTGCATAGCCGAGGAAAAAGCGGATTTCCGAAGGGTGCATGACCCCGGTATTGAGCAGGTAGCTCAGCTCTTCCTTGTCCCCGCCCCAGAAGAGGCCGGGAATAATTTCAAGGGAGTCCTCGATAAGATCGCCCCTTGCGTGAAGAAAGTGCACGGTATCGACCTGGACCGGCCCGCCCATGTGCAGCACCTCACCGATATCCTCGAAACCGGCAATCGCTTCGCGCACCTTGAACTCCATCGGCCGGTTGAGTATAAAGCCCAGGGAGCCCTTCTCGTTATGCTCGCACATGATCAGCACCGTGCGCTTGAAGTTCGACTCCAGCAGATTTGCCGAAGCAAGCAGAAGTTTCCCTGCCGAAAGCTGTTCAAATTCGTTGACCATTCTCTTCTGTCATGATTTTTTCTGCAGATAGTCGAGAAGTTCTGCAGCATGTGTTTCCGGAGCGACTTTCGGCCACACCTTTTCGATCACGCCCTGTTCATCGATCAGGTAGGTAACCCGACTGGTACCCATATACTCCCGGCCCATGAACTTCTTCTGGCCCCACACGCCATAAGCCTCTACAATCTTCTTCTCGGGATCGGCTACAAGACGGAAGGGAAGTTGATACTTGTCAGCAAACTTCCTGTGCCGCTTCTCGTCATCGACACTGACGCCCAGTACCACAACCCCTACTTTGTCAAAGTTAGGCAAATTGTCACGAAAAGCGCAAGCCTCCTTCGTACATCCGGGTGTGTCGTCCTTCGGATAAAAATAGAGAACGACCTTTTGACCCCGGTACTCCTCAAGCGTTACAGGCCGAGAGTCCTGATCTGTGGCGGAAATTGCCGGAGCCGCGACGCCCTCTTTAAGTGTTGCTATTGCCATAAGTGAAACTTATTCTGTTTATTGAGACGTTTCCCTTTGATAAATCCAGCGTAACGGCAAAAAGTTTCTTGAAGAGCCATGAAAGCATACTCATTCTGTCCTGTATGTGGAAAACCGCTTGAGGGCGCCATGATCGAGGGGCGCGACCGGATGTTCTGCCCCTCCTGCAGATGGGTGCACTACATCAACCCTCTGCCGGTCGCGCTGGCCTATACCCTCAACAGCAAGGGGGAACTTCTGGTGGTAAGAAGGGCACAGGAGCCGGCATTCGACGAGTGGGCGCTTCCGGGCGGATTTCTTGAGGCCGGTGAAGAGCCGCACGAGGGATGCCTGCGGGAGCTGATGGAAGAAACCTCGCTGGAGGGTCGGATCGACAGGCTGATCGGCATCTACCACAGGGAGGTTGAGATGTACGGTTCGCTCCTGGTGGTGGCCTACAAGGTCATTGTCGCCGACGACCGGGTCTCGCTCAACCATGAACTCTCCGATGGCGGATTCTACCCCCGCCACCTTATCCCCGAAGTACGCATTCCCCTGCACCGCCATATCATCACGGAAGTCACACAGAGTGAATCCGCAGGGTGACTATGCGGCAGAGAAACTGAATACCCTGCCGGCAATCACTCACTTCGAACCCGTTTCATCCTGCGCAACAGGAATCACCACGCTGAATACGGAGCCCTGGTTCACTCTGGAGCGGACCTCGACGTTTCCTTTGTGGGCGAGGACGATATGCTTGACGATGGCAAGACCGAGGCCTGTGCCGCCGAGCTTGCGGGAACGCGCCTTGTCTACCCTGTAGAACCGCTCGAAAATCCTGCCAAGATTCTCCTTCGCTATGCCGATGCCGTTATCCTCGACTTCCAGGCGGACCGAGTCACCATCCCGGAATGCAGTGATGCGTACCCTGCCGTTCTCTTCGTCGACATATTTGACCGCGTTGTCGAGCAGGTTGCGCACCACGATTTCCAGATAAGCGGCATCAGCGTGAAGCTTTGGCAACGTTTCGGGAAGTGCTATATCGAGTTTAACATGTTTCTCCTCAATCGGGCGACGAAGCATACCGACCGTTTTTTGCACAAGAGCCAAAAGGTCAACTGCGGCGAACTGATATTCGATGCGGCCCGACTCAATCCTCGAAAGATCAAGCACATCGTTGACCAGGGCGGTAAGCTGCTCGCTCTCCTGCATGATGATTTTCAGAAAGGCCTCGGCATGGCGGGGGTCATGCATCGCTCCGTCAAGCAGCGTTTCAGTGTACCCCCGAATGCTGGTGAGCGGTGTGCGCAGTTCATGCGACACACTCGAAACAAAATCCCTGCGCACCCTCTCGAGGTTCCGGAGCCGGGTGATATCGTTCAGCACAAAAACCATTCCGTCGTACCGGCCGTCCCTCATCACCGGCATGGAGCTGACCTGCATGATGCGCCGACCCTTAGAGGTCATCAGCGGCATCTCCTGCTTGAGGAGCGCCTCATGACTTCCGTGCACTCTCTTGAAGAGTTCCCGAAGAGATGCATCGGCGAGATGCTCGACCGGACGTGACTTGAACATGGCACCATCGATGCGGAATACCCTCGCCGCTGCGGAGTTGAAGAGCGTGATCTGGCCAGCTTCATCGGTAACGATAATCGCCTCGCGAATGCCTGAAAACACGGCCCGATACCACTCCTCGCTCCGCCTCATTCTTGAAAGCTCATCGGTCATCAGATCAACTGCGCGGCCGAGCATTCCGATTTCATCCCCCCGACCAGGTTGAATAGCAGCCGCAAGGTCACCGCGGATCCGCTGCCGTGCGATTTCAGCAAGCCTCCGCAGTGGCCGGGCAAGGAAATATGCGGCAAGCATGCCTCCTGCAACAGCGCAAACGAGCGCCCAAAACAGCCCCTCTTCCATGCTTTTGCGTATACCTGCATAGAAGGCGCTGATGTCGTAGACCGGTTTGGAAAAACGAAGCACGCCGTAGGGCATTGGTGTCCCCACAGGCACGGCCATGTAGAGCATCTCTTCGTTGACACTCTGGCTACGGCGTGAATACTCCCCGACACCTCCATGCATCGCATCACTGAATTCCGGACGATCACTGTGGCTCGGGAGTGAAGCAATCTGCTCTTTCGGGATATAGGAGTCTGCAACAACCCTGCCGTCAGGGGCAATGAAGGTGACCCGGAGCTCAAGCGTTCGACCGAGCCGCCGCACCCATGCATCCGCGATTCCGCCATCCGCCCAACCCTCCGGCTTCTGCTCAAGCATCTGGCGCTGAAGAAGAAGGTCGCGTCGCATCTCCTGCCGGGCGGCGGAGGTCAACAGCGCAGTAAGCTGGCGACCAAGCGAGAGGTAGCTGACGGCCACCGTCACAAAGATGATCAGCCCGATAACAACGCCGAGCCGGAACGATACCCGTGCATGCATCTGCGGCCTCATGCGACTGTCTCCTCAAACTTGTAGCCTATCCCCCGGAGAGTACGGATCATCTTGCCCCTCTCTCCAAGCTTGTCGCGCAGACGGGTGATGTGGGTGTCGATGGTGCGGGTATTGATGCTCCGGTCGAACTCCCAGACATCGCTCAGGAGTGTCTCGCGTGACTGCGCCTCGCCCTGCCTCCTGATGAGTGCCACAAGCAGCTTGAACTCCATCAGCGTCAGCTCCAGCTCATGGCCGTCCTGCATGACCTGGTGGCGCGTCAGGTCGATATCAATTCCTCCTGCGCTGAGCACCTCCTGCACTCTGCCGCTCTGGCGCCGGTCGCGCTTGAGCACTGCCCTGATGCGCAAATTGAGCTCACGGGGGCTGAATGGCTTGACAACATAGTCGTCGATGCCGAGTTCGAAACCCAGCACCCTGTCTATCTCCTCACCTTTGGCAGTCAGCATGATGATGGGAAGCTCCTGATAGAGCTGGTGTTGCTTGATCTTCTGGCAGAGCTCGAAGCCGTTCATTCCGGGAAGCATGACGTCGAGCAGAAGAAGGTCAAAACTTTTCCTTGAGAGCAGCTCCAGAGCATC
Organism: uncultured Chlorobiaceae bacterium; assembly: GCA_903824045.1. Classification (GTDB taxonomy): domain Bacteria; phylum Bacteroidota; class Chlorobiia; order Chlorobiales; family Chlorobiaceae; genus Chlorobium. The sequence goes on along the minus strand of CAIJVD010000019.1, from coordinate 31,518 downwards.
CTCAGCGCTCTCGGAAAGCTGGCAGCGGTAGCCTGCCCGTTCAAGACTGAATACGAGCAGTTGGGAAAGGTTGCGGTCATCCTCGACAACAAGGAGCATCGGATCCTGCATGGAGGTCAGGGGTTGGGTTCAATAATCCAAAATTCTGAATCCATAATGTTCTCAGGCTCCGGCTTTCCAGCAGGCAGCCTCATGGCCTGGCTGATAGAGGGCAAGTTCGGGCTGCTCGCGGCGGCAGTGATCATCGGCAAGCGGGCATCTTCCCGCAAAACGGCATCCCGGAGGGAGGTTGACGGCGCTCGGCACATTGCCTTCGATGACATGAAGGCGCTCTTTCGGAGCTCCGAGACGGGGAATGGATTTCAACAAACCTCTGGTATAGGGGTGAAGCGGGTTGCTGAAAATCTGCTCCACCAGGCCTTTCTCGACGATGCGCGAAGCGTACATGACGATAACCTCTTCGCACAGCTCGGCAACAACCCCGAAGTCGTGCGTAATGAGCATCACGCTCATGGCAGTATCGGACTGAAGCTTGCCGATCAGGTCGAGTATCTGGGCCTGTACCGTCACGTCCAGCGCCGTTGTGGGCTCGTCGGCAATCAGCAGCGCCGGATTGCAGGAGAGAGCCATGGCAATCATGACGCGCTGGCGCATGCCGCCGGAAAGTTCGTGCGGGTAGGCGGCGAAACGTTCGGCTGGGTTTGGAATTCCGACAAGGTGAAGCAGCTCGACCGAGCGGTTTTTAGCTTCGGCGTGGCTGATATCCTGATGGATGAGAATCTGCTCCATGATCTGGCTGCCACAGGTAAAGACCGGATTGAGCGAGCTCATCGGTTCCTGAAAGATCATGGCGATCTCATTGCCCCTGAGTTTGCGCATCTCCTCTTCGGAAAGCTTGAGCAGGTCGGAACCCTTCCAGAGAATCTCGCCTCCGGCAAAATAACCCGGAGGCATCGGCACGAGGCGCATGACCGAGAGCGCGGTGACCGACTTGCCACAGCCCGACTCGCCCACCACACCGAGGGTCCTGTTGCGCCCAAGTGAAAAGCTGACGCCGTCGACGGCTTTGGCTATACCGCTCTGGGTGGCATACCAGGTCCTGAGATCTTTCAGTTCAAGGATTTTTTCCATATATAGCAATCTTGCCCGCCAGCGCTGATTGATTTCAAGGTTTCGTTTTGCCGGGATCAAGCATGAAAATATGGTTTGTAAGCTTCATATGAAAACGTTATCCGATTCAGTGCTCCAAAGCGCATCCGTCACCAGAAGAACCCCGGCATTCCTTATTGACTCCATCAGGCAGTCTGCCCCCTATACCCTTCTGAGAAAAGCTGTTGATGAAACCGCGCCGGAAAAGGGAAGCCACAGCCCCATTGAAGTTGCCGGCCTGCAGGGATCGCTGGCCCCAATAGTGGCCGCCGGGCTCTTTGCCGATCTGAAGGTCTCGCTCCTTTTGCTTTGTGGCCAGAACAGCTTTGAACTCTATGACAACGATTTCGATCTTCTCCTTCCGGAAGGAAAACTCTGCAACACCTCCGATGAACTCTCGCTCTCAATCGGGACGCTCTCGAAAGGCTCAAGATCGGTATTCCTCTCCTTTTTTGACGATCTCGATGCTTCGCTCTGCCGGCCGGAGGAGGCTCGAGGGAGGATATTCCATCTGAAATCGGGCCAGGAGGCCGGTTACAACAATCTCAAGCGATTTCTTGAGACAAACAGCTTCGAAGAGAGAGAGTTTGTCGAAGACGAGGGAGAGTTCTCGATCCGCGGCTCCATTATCGACGTCTTCCCTTTCGGGGCGAAAGCGCCTCTCAGGGTAGAGTTCTTCGGCGACACACTCTCCTCGCTGCGGCTCTTCGACATCAACAGCCAGCTCTCAGGAAAAACACTCTCTGAGGCCGACCTCACCGCCAGCTTCACCCTGAAGGAGCCCGGCAGTTCCGGACCGGTCACCACCATTTTCGACTATCTCGATCCATCGACGGTGATTCTCATCGACGACACTCCGGAATTTCTCGCACTTGACAATCACGATGCCCTATCAGCTCTCTGTTCGAGCTTCAGAACCATCAAGGTCTCGCCGTTAACATCCGCTTCGGCAATTGACTTCAAGTCACTCGCCCAGAAAAAACTCAACGCCAATTTTCGCGTGCTCGCCGCTCTGTTGCAGCACGAATCCTCAAAAAACAGAAAGCCTGTCTTTGCGACTGCCTCCCGCCGGGAGATTGGAGAGCTGACCGATTTTCTCTCAGAGGAGATGACCAACTCTGGCGGCCCCGCTTTTCCCGATGCGAGCTGGGTACCCGTCAACCTTCACACCGGCTTCACCTTCGGCGAGATCGACCTCTACACCGAATCAGACATCTTCGGCAAGCTCCACTTCCACAAGGCCCACCACAAGCGGAAGATCAGGGGCATCTCGCTCAAGGACCTGCAGAAGCTCAAGGTGGGTGACTATGTGGTCCACGAAGACTACGGTATCGGCATCTTCAAGTCGCTGGAAACCATAACGGCCGGCAATTCAGAGCAGGAGTGCGTGCTTGTCGAATATGAGGGGGGCGACCAGCTTTTCGTCAATGTGCAGAACATCAACCTGCTCTCGAAATACACCGCATCCGAGGGCTCTCTGCCCACCCTCTCACGGCTCGGCAGCTCGAAATGGGCCGCCAAAAAAGAGAAGGTCCGCAACAAGATCCGCGACATTGCAATCAATCTCATCAAGATCTATGCACAGAGAAAGATGCAGCCGGGCTTTGCTTTCGGACCGGACTCGATCTTCATGAGAGAGTTTGAATCGTCCTTCATTTTCGACGAAACGCCTGACCAGCACAAGGCTATCGAAGAGGTCAAGAAAGACATGCAGGCCCCTCACCCGATGGATCGCCTGATATGCGGCGATGCGGGTTTCGGAAAGACCGAGATTGCCATGAGAGCCTCATTCAAGGCGGTCGAATCGAAAAAGCAGGTTGCCGTGCTGACCCCGACCACCATTCTGGCGCACCAGCATGCAGAATCATTCACCAGAAGGTTTGAGAATTTCCCGATCTCCATAGCAGTGCTCAGCCGCTTCGTGACGCGAAAGGATCAGCTCGAGCTCCTGAAAAAAATTGAGGCCGGCCAGATCGACATTGTCATCGGCACCCACCGGCTTGTCTCAAAAGATGTTCATTTCAAGGATCTCGGCCTGCTCGTTATTGATGAGGAGCAGCACTTCGGCGTCGAGGTCAAGGAGAAGCTTCGCGAGCAGTTTCCGGGCGTTGACACCCTGACCATGTCGGCAACCCCGATACCGCGGACCCTTCAGTTCTCCATGCTCGGAGCAAGGGATCTTTCGATTGTCTCGACCCCTCCGAAAAATCGTCAGCCGGTCGAAACCGTCATTTCCGACTATGACCCCGCGCTGATCCAGTCGGCCATACAGAATGAGGTCCGTCGTGAGGGACAGGTATTTTTCCTCCACAACCGCATTGCCGAACTCGGGGAGGTACTCGAAAAACTGAGGGAACTTGTCCCCTCTGCGCGCATCGTCTTCGCCCACGGCCAGATGCCTCCCAGAGAGCTTGAAAAGATCATGATGGATTTCATGCAGAAAGAGATCGATGTGCTCATCTCGACGACCATCATCGGCTCGGGGCTCGACATCTCCAATGCCAATACCATCATCATCAACAGGGCTGACATGTTCGGCCTTTCCGACCTCTACCAGCTTCGCGGCAGGGTCGGAAGAAGCGACCGCAAAGCTTTCTGCTATCTTATCGCCCCGCCCCTGCACACCCTTAAACGGGACGCGGTACAGCGACTTGCCGTCATCGAAAGCTTCACCGAACTCGGCTCGGGATTCAACATCGCGCTGCGTGACCTCGATATCCGCGGCGCCGGAAACCTGCTCGGGGCCGAACAGTCGGGATACATTCATGAACTCGGCTTCGACCTCTATCAGAAAATGCTCGAAGAGACCGTGGCGGAACTGAAGTCCACCGCATTCAGCCATCTCTTTCCGGCAGACGGCTCAACAGCCCCGAAAACCGCAAGAAACTGCGATCTTCTCTTCTTCTTCGATGCGCTCATTCCCGATTACTACATTCATGCCATCCATGAGCGCTTTGCGTTTTATGAGAAGATTTCCAAAGCGCGCTCTGAGGGTGAGATTGAAGCGATTTCGGCAGAACTCAAGGACCGTTTCGGCGAACTTCCGGAGGAGCTCTCCAATCTGCTCGACCTGACCAAGCTTAAAACCACATGCGCCGAGCTGGGTATCGAAAAAATCGACATTCAGCCGAAGCTCTTTACCATACAGCTCCCCGATCAGCGTGATGTCCTCGAGAGCGACAAGGATTTCTTCCAGCACCTTTTTATCGCCGTCCAGGAACCTCTCTTGCAGAAATACCAGCCGGCATTCAAGATGGAGAAAAAGATGAAGCTCGCGCTCCACCATCCCGCGCATGCCGACACCACCCCGTCAGCCCTTATCGGACGCTATTCGGCCCTCCTCAAGGAGCTTGCCAGGGCATCCAGGGAGCAACCCGCCCCGCTGGAGTCCTGAAGGCCATCAACACGCACCCGGCAACGTTCACTCTCCGGTCGTGAACTTTTGCGGCCGGAATGTCGTTACGATTAACTGGACTTTTTATGTCTTGTTAATATAAACGAACACCATCATGAACATCACGATAAACAACCGCAGCTATGAGGCCAAAGAGGGTGACCGGCTGCTCGACATTGCCCGCAGCAACCACGCCCATATAGGCTATTTCTGCGGGGGCAACAGCATCTGCCAGACCTGCTATGTCAAGGTGCTTGAGGGCCGCGAACTGCTCTCGCCCGTAAGCGAAGCAGAAGCAGCCATCCTCTCCGACAGACTGCTTGAGGAGGGCACAAGAATGGGCTGCATGACCACCATCGAAAAACCGGGAACTATAAGAATCCTCTCGGCCGTTGAAGAGGTAAAGCGCTTGGCCGGGACCGATCCGCTGGCGCTTGGGGGATATGCCGCAACAATGGGATGGGAGGCGCTTGTCAAACTCCCTGATACCATGCGCTTTCAGGCAGAGAGGAGTTTTGAGCTGTGGCAGCTCATTGCAGATGTCATCAGCGGCATAGGCGATGCGCTTCAGATTGTCGTGAGTGCCTTCCAGCCTTCAGCGGAATCTTGCAAGCCGGGGCTCTGTGAGTGCCGCGCTAACGGCAACAGTGAACATCATGCCAAGGTAACGGTAATGCCGCTCGGTGCTCATAACGGAGTGGCCGCCTGAGGGTATCCCGAATACGGTTACGAGTAACCGTATTCGGGATACGAGTAACCGTATTCGGGATACGAGTAACCGTATTCGGGATACGAGTAACCGCTGCCAGTATGAATCCGTCCGCCCAGCTCCCCCCGGGAGCTGACGACCATCCCCATGCAAGAGGTGAGCGTGCTGGATTTATTGACAGAACGACGTAATGCAGTGACCTGAAAGTTTTGATAGTTCCACTTCTAACGCCATGATACCATGATTATCCACATCAACGACAAACCGTGTGAAGCCCACACCGGACAGCTTCTGTTGCATGCAGGGCAGCTCAACAAAAGCCATCTCGGCTACGTTTGCGGCGGAAACGGCATTTGCCAGAGTTGCTTCGTCTACGTCCGCCAGGGGGCGGAGTGCTTGTCGGCGCCAAGCAACATCGAAAAAGCGTTCATTTCCGAAAAACTCTTTGCGGAGGGCGGGAGACTTGCCTGCCAGAGCGTCATCCAGAGAGAGGGCGATCTGAAAGTGCTCACAAGAGCAGAACATCTTCGGCGCATCGTGCTCGGGCTCAATCTCCCCGGATTCATTACCTACGCCGAGACAATCGGGTACAATGTCCGCACCAAGCTTCCTGATGGAGCGGGAAATCTTTTTGAGAGAGTCCGCACCGGCCAGATGAACCCCGGAGATTCGCTCGGAAAAATCGGCAACGGGCTTTTTCACGCATCGATGTTTGCCGTGAGCAGCTTCATGGAGAGCTTCCCCTTCATGCAGTTGCCAGCTTCGCTCCTCTTAAGCGGCGCAAAAGCGGTATATTCTGGCACAGCAGAAAAAACACCGCTCATCGAGAGGGTAAAAATAACGGCAAAGTAGTATTTTCCCCTGTTACGAGAGCTTTCGGGGAAAACGACAACCAGGAACTCCTGATGGGTTATTCTTCTGACATAGGCAATATCGAGTTCGAACTTGGCGCCAAAACTCTCGAGCGCTGGCTGATAAAGCCTGAAAAAACCATGAACATCGTTCTTGGTATTCCGAAAGAACGGGCACAGGATGAGCGAAGGGTGGCGGTTTCGCCGCCAGGGGTGCAGATACTGGTCGAACAGGGCATCAAGGTGGTCATCGAAAAAGGTGCCGGCACCTTCTGCAACTTCACTGACCTCGATTACGCCGAGGCTGGGGCTACAATTGCCGGAACGCCTGAAGAGTTGTTCGAGCAGTCAAACGTCATCGTCAAGGTCTCCCCCCCTCAGCCTGAAGAGCTCTCGCTTTTCAATCCCGGCCAGATGCTCATTTCAGCCCTCCATCTCGGAACCGTCAGCCCGCACCTCCTGCAAACGCTTCTGGAAAAAAACATTACCGCTCTCGGCTTTGAGTTCATTGAAACCAGGGACGGTGAGCTTCCGGTCGTCAGAACGCTGAGCGAAATAGCCGGATCGCTGGCAATACAGACGGCGGCCAAATACCTTGAAACAGGATACGGAGGAAGCGGCATTCTCCTGGGCGGAATTGCCGGAGTCCCGCCCGCCCACGTCACCATTATCGGGGCTGGAACCGTCGGGCTCTTTGCCGCGCAGGACGCTCTCGGCCTCGGGGCGCAGGTCACCGTTCTCGACAAGGAGATCAACCGGCTGAGAAGGTTTGAGGCGTTTTTCAACCGCCATCTTGTTACGGCCATAGCAAACGATCACTACATCGCCCAGCTCGCAAAGAGCTCGGACGTAATGATCGGGGCGCTGAGCCCGAAAAGAAGAATCAACAAGCCTCTGGTCTCCGAACAGGTGGTAAAATCGATGAAGCCGGGATCGGTCATCATAGACGTCTCAATCGACCAGGGCGCCTGCTTTGCGACAAGCCGGCACACCTCCCACACCAACCCGATATACGTCAAGCACGGAGTTACCCACTACTGCGTGCCGAACATCCCCTCGGCCGTAGCCAAAACGGCCTCTTTCGCCCTCACCAACACCCTCCTGCCCTTTCTGTTGAAACTCAACGGGCACGAGACTATTTCTGATATTCTCTGGAAAAGCCACAGCCTGAGAAAAGGCACCTATATCTTCAAGGGTTATGTCACCAAGCAGATTCTTTCGGACCTTGCCGATTTCCCCTACCGTGAGATAGACATGCTGCTTGCCGCATTTTAGTTGCGGGCTACTCCAGGTAGTCGAGCGGGTTTCCGAGTTTACGGGCCACACTTGATGCGCATGAGACCGCCGAGTAGGTGACGGCTATGACTCCCTGACCGGGAAAGGCGCTGTCACCCACGGCAAACAAATTTTTTACCGGTGTGGTGTTCTGCGGCTTTTGCAGGATGTGCTGACCGGGCTTCAGAAGCGGACCGTATGAGCCCTTGTAGCGGTTGAGATATCGCTCGAGGGTCAGAGGACTCGCCAGCACCTTCAGCTCAATGGCTTCCGAAAGTCCCGGCATGAACCGCTCCATCCTCTTAAGCAGCGATGCGGCAAGAGACTCTTTTGCATCACGATAGGCGCTGCTGCCTCGTTCGAACTGCTCCCAATCCTCCATTTCCGCGGTAACGAACGCATGGACAGAGTGGCGGCCTGCGGGGGCAAGCGAGGGGTCGAGAATGGAGGGCACCGAACAGTAGATGGTGCCTCCGGGGCGGTTGTAGCTTTCCCACTCATCGACCAGTATGTGGTGCACGTAAAAATCTTTCGGGATGACGGCCCCGTCAACGCCCAGATAGAGCTGGAACCAGCTCGGCGCCATCAGAAACCGCTCCTCCTCAACCTGGTATCGCGAGTCGTCGATCAGACGGTTGAAGGTATCCCAAACGGTCGCGTTGCTGATAACCGTTTTTGCAAAATGCTCAGAGCCGTCAGCAAGCCGCACGCCCCTGGCCACGCCATTCTCGACAAGAATATCGGTCACCCCGGAGTTAAAGCGAATCTTGCCGCCGAACTTCTCGAAACCACGGACAAGTGCTGCCGCAATAGCCCCGGAGCCCCCCAGAGGATAGTTTATCCCCCCGTGGTGGCGATCTGCCAGACAGATGCCCGCATTGACCAGGGGCGTCGACACGGCGTCCTGCACGGCCCATGAGTAGGCCTCGATATCAATAAAGCGAAGCAGCTCCTCATCACGAATGTGTTCCCTCGCGGTTTTACCCATAGAACGGAAGGTCTTCATGGCCAGCGAAATGGCCTTCAGCGGATGGTTGAAGCCGATTGAGGCAAGGTGCGTCAGATCTTCAAGGGATCCCGCCGGAAGAGATCCGATAATGGTATAGACCTCATCAAGTTCACGGTAAAACCTGTTGATCCCCTCTGCCTCATGAGGAAAACGGGCCGAAAGCTGATCGAGAAAACTCTTGCGGTCGTAATAGGCCGGAATGTCGAACCCTTTTGGAAGATGGTAGTGAATCTGAACTGGATCGGGAACCGTCTTGACCTCAATCTGGAGCTTTCTGAAAATTCTGGTGTGCAGGTTAAGGGTCCCGCCTCTTTCATTGTCGCCGAATCCATAAAATACCGAGGCACCCGCATCAAAAGTATATCCCTCCCGCTCAAACGAGGAACAGCTCCCACCCGCAAAGCGGTTCTTCTCAAAAACAGTCGTAGAAATGCCCCGTTCCTGAAGCAGCGCGGCCGCTGTCAGTCCGCCAATTCCGGCACCTATGACAATCACATCAACAGGATCACTCTGTAACATCAGGCATCATGATTTTTGAGCACTATTTACTTCCAGACCGCACGCTTTGCCGGCTGATCGCTGATTGCAGAAAATAAAGCGTAGCGCCATTTTTGAAGGGAAGTTCTGCAAATGCTTAAAATATATGCTTTAATTATTTATTTTTGGGCTACGGGCCTCCCCATCCCTGAAAGAGTACGCGTTTTTATTGAAACCGGAAGATTTCAGCTCATGAAGAAAGACAACTCCAATCCAAAGATGCCAGTCAAGGGGAAAACGCCACCGCTCTCCCGTGAAGAGCAGCAGAAGCAGCTCGAGTTTCAGAATGAAGCGATTGCACATCTCAACTCCCTCTACAACTATGCGCTTCATTTGACCATGAACCCCGATGATGCGGAGGATCTGGTTCAGGAGACCTATCTCAAGGCATACAGATTTTTTAATTCCTTTGAGCGGGGAACAAACTGTAAGGCATGGCTGTTTAAAATCCTGAAAAACAACTATATCAACCGTTTTCGCAAAAACTCGAGAGAGCCTGGCAAGGTTGATTATGACCTCATAAAGGATTTTTATCATTCGATCAAGGACACCCGGAGCGATACGACCGAGGCGGAGAGCGATTATTTTCACGCCCTCCTGCATGAGGAGGTCTATCAGGCACTGCAATCCCTGCCGGAGGAGTTCAGAGAGGTGATACAGCTATGTGACATCGAAGGGTTCACCTATGAGGAGATCGCCAACATGGTTGAGAGCCCCATCGGCACTGTAAGATCGCGCTTGTACCGCGGAAGAAAGCTTCTTCGCGCGCAGCTTGAGGAGTATGCAAGGAAGTACGGGTTCAAAACGGACACGGATCGTTAAACCCGGATTATTAAACCGTCAATACGCACAAACCTTTTTTACTATGAATTGCAAAAAAGCCCGCGTACTCATGAGTGCCGCTGTGGACAACGAGCTTACCAGAAAGGAAGAACAGGAGTTCCTCCTTCACCTTTCAGAGTGCAGTTCATGCAATGAGGAGTTGGGAGATGCAAAAAAAACCAAGCTGATTGTCAAGGAGAGAATCATCCAGTTCAAAGCCCCTCAGTCGCTGGTCAACTCCATCATGCAGATGACCGAAGTAAACGCCCAAAAACACGAAAACACCCTTCTCTTTGAATAATCCCTGAAAGAAGTCCTTCCCCGAGAATAGAGCACTATCCGTCATGATGTGCACTTCAGGTAGCGGACTCGCTCACTCCCCTTCTTCGACCTCGTCCAACCCTACCGTTAACCGCCCCGGAACAGCTTTGTCTGACAATTTGTCTCCATGCCCGCAAAATGTGTGACAAAATTACAGCCGCAGTGACATATCTGTCGCCATCATGCGTCCAAAAAGGCCAATTCCTGGCTCTGGCATGGTTGTTGCAGTTATAAGAACATGGTGAGCAGCTGTTCACCGCCAACTACTGAAACAACCAACAGAGAAACAAAGAGATTTCAATTAACTGACAGCATTTTAAGCCGGGCTCTTTAGAATAATCCAGATTCCGCCGGGCATTTTTTTTCACTATAAGAACAAGGAAACGCAATTATGGGCAAGATTATTGGCATCGACCTCGGCACCACAAACTCCTGTGTAGCGGTCATGCAGGGAACACAACCGACGGTTATCGAAAACTCCGAAGGAAACCGCACAACTCCTTCAATCATTGCACTGACCAAAACAGGCGACCGCTTGGTAGGACAGGCCGCAAAAAGACAGGCTATCACCAACCCAAAAAACACCGTAGCCTCAATCAAGCGCTTCATGGGACGCAAATACGACGAGGTCCCGAACGAGAAAAAAATTGCCGCCTATGAAGTTATCAATGAGAGCGGTGAAGCAAGAGTAAAAATCAATGACAAGACATACTCCCCTCAGGAGGTTTCGGCAATGATCCTGCAGAAAATGAAGCAGACCGCCGAGGACTTTCTTGGAGAGAAGGTGACCGAAGCGGTCATCACCGTTCCGGCATACTTCAATGATGCCCAGCGGCAGGCCACAAAAGATGCAGGACGCATTGCAGGCCTTGAAGTCAAAAGGATCATCAACGAGCCGACAGCCGCTGCTCTTGCCTACGGTCTCGACAGGAAAAAAGAGAATGAGAAAGTTGCCGTCTTCGATCTCGGCGGCGGAACCTTTGATATCTCTATCCTTGAGCTCGGCGACGGCGTCTTCGAGGTAAAATCGACCGATGGCGATACCCATCTCGGCGGCGATGACTTCGACCAGAAGATCATCGACTATCTTGCTGATGAGTTCAAAAAACAGGAGGGTATCGACCTTCGCAATGATGCCATAGCCCTGCAGCGCCTGAAAGAGGCTGCCGAAAAGGCAAAAATCGAGCTCTCTTCGAGGACGGACACGGAGATCAACCTTCCGTTTATCACCGCAACCCAGGAGGGTCCGAAACATCTGGTCATCAACCTGACCCGCGCAAAGTTCGAGGCACTCTGCACAGAGCTCTTCGACAAAATTCTTGACCCCTGCCACCGCGCCATCAAGAACTCCAAGGTCGAAATGAAGGAGATTGATGAAGTTGTGCTGGTCGGAGGATCCACCCGCATACCGAGAGTACAGGCGCTTGTCAAGGAGTTTTTCGGAAAAGAGCCCAACAAGAGCGTCAACCCGGATGAGGTGGTCGCCATCGGAGCCGCCATCCAGGGCGGTGTGCTGAAGGGGGATGTCACCGACGTGCTGTTGCTCGACGTCACACCGCTCTCGCTGGGCATCGAAACTCTCGGCGGCGTGATGACCAAGCTGATCGACGCAAACACCACCATCCCGACAAGAAAGCAGGAGGTATTCTCTACCGCCGGCGACAGCCAGACCTCTGTCGAGGTACATGTGCTGCAGGGAGAACGCCCGATGGCCAACGACAACAAGACGCTCGGACGTTTCCACCTTGGCGATATCCCGCCTGCACCAAGAGGCATTCCGCAGATTGAGGTCACCTTTGATATTGACTCGAACGGCATTCTCAGCGTGTCGGCGAAGGACAAGGCGACCGGAAAGGAGCAGAGCATCAAGATCGAATCGAGCAGCAAGCTCACCGATGCCGAGGTCGAAAAGATGAAAGAGGATGCAAAGGTGCATGCCGCTGAAGATCAGAAGCGCAAAGAGGATATCGACACCCGAAACGTTGCCGACTCCCTCATTTTCAGCACTGAAAAGCAGCTGAAGGAACTTGGCGACAAGATCCCTGCCGACAAGCGTCCAACACTCGAAGGCGCTCTCGAAAAGCTCAAAGAGGCTTACAAGAACGGCACCATCGAGTCCATCAAGAGCTCCATGGAGGAACTCAACAAGACGTGGAGCGATATCGCCTCGAACCTCTACCAGTCCCAGGGCCCCGAAGGCGGACAGCCTGAAGCTGAAACCCATGGCGGCGGTGAGGCGAAAAGCAGGAAAACCGGCGGAGACGGTGAAGTACAGAATGCCGAATACGAAGTCATCGACGGCGAGAAAAAATAACTCTGCTGTCTGAAGTTCAACTGCAACAAAGGGATTCCAAAGGGGAATCCCTTTGTTATTTGTGCCTGATTTGCTAACTTATTTCAATTGTAGAACAAAATGCCGCAAGGTGTTTATCCGCAAATTTTAACTGTGCAAACGATGCGATCCCAGCTCAGCCGTCCATTCACCGCTGCGAACCAGGTGAGAGAAAGTACATCAGGACCATGGTCAGGCAACGCACTTCACAAGGCCCCGAAGTATTTCATTACCAATGCAAAGAGGGACTATAACGGAAAGCTTCAGGTAGAGATCATGCCGACTTCCGGCCGCAGGAAGCTCTCTCCGACAAAAGAGATCATCGACCAGCTCATTGCCGGTGAAATCGAGATTGCTGTCCTGACCACTCAGCCTGATATTGGAATAGACCTTAAACAGCAGGTACTTGATAACGAGAACCGCTATGTCATTGATTTTGACAAGCGCGGCATCAAGTGGACCATGAGAGATCTTCCTGTCTTCTGGGACTCGATCCTCGGCAGTCTCTGTGTCGAAGTCAACCGTCGTGTCTATACACTCAATGAGTTCTTCAAGTAAGAGAGCAATGTAAGACTCTTCTGGAGTGACAAACAATTTTCAGTATGGCCATGCACCGCTCTGTTGCATGGCTTTTTTTTTCCATTGAGATCCCTCTCTGCGTTCGGGATGACACCGAGGGCACCAAAAGAAAAACCCCGGAATTGACCGGGGCTCTCTTGTGTTGAGGTGACGCTACAGGATGTTATTGCAGTTTCTTACGGGCCAACTTGGCTTCCGGAGCAGCGGGGTAGAGATTGACAAGGCTTTTGAACCTTGCCTTCGCGTTTTGCACGTCGCCAATCTTCTCAAATGATATTGCCTGCTTGTAGAGCGCTGCGGGACGGCGGAGGCTTTTGGTGTATTTGGCGATCACCTGCTGATACTCAAGAATGGCTTTCTCGTACCATTTCTCAATAAAAAAGCTCTCGGCAAGCTGGAACTGCGCCTCTCCGGCAAGCTCCGACTTGGGATAGCTCTTCAGGAGCGCGCTGAAGCTTTCGCGGGCGCCGGCGTAGCTTTTCCGGGCGAATTTCTCGTTACCGTCAGCAAGCAGAGCGGCGTCAGGCGAAACTTCGGCCTTGGCAGCACCACCCTCTCCGGCCTTCTTCTCGGGCGCCGCAGCCGGGGCACTCTCCTGTTTGTCGAGAGCGAGGTACTCTTCGATTTTCTTCAGTCTCAACTCCAGATCGTCAGCCTTGTGCACCAGCAGGGAGTCCTCCATGCCAAGCCGGCCAAAAGTCTGGCGGCTGGTGTGAGCGACCTCCTCGATGCGGCCCTGAAGCTTGGATACCTCGTCGCGAACCTGCTGAACATCGGAATAGGAGCCGGCTGACTGCGTCTTGACGGTTTCAGCGTCAGTTTTGAGCTTTTGCACTTCATCCTTTACAACAACAAGATCCTGCTTCGAAGCACAGGCCGAGACAAAAAGGAGCGAAAAGAGGATAACTGGTGTAATCTTTCTGTTCATGGAATGGCCAATAGTTTATTCATGAACCGTAAAAACGGCTCCCGTTAGCTAAATCATTACCAGGTCAACGAAGCGGTTTATTTTACAATAAAGTGCGCACGCCTGTTCTTCGACCATGCCTCTTCATTCTGGCCCTCTGCAAACGGCTTCTCTTCACCAAAGCTGACCGACTCGATACGCGAAGCGGCTACACCGAGCTTGACGAGATAATCCTTTGCGCTCGAAGCTCTTCTCTCTCCAAGAGCAAGATTGTACTCCGATGTCCCCCTGGAGTCGCAATGGCCCTCAATAGTGGTTTTTTTGGCACCATTGCTCGAAAGCCAGCCAGCGTTCTGCTTGAGCTGACCCTGGGCGTCACTGCTGAGCGATGAGCTGTCGTAATCAAAAAACACATCACCAAGCGGACCTGTCTGCCACTTGTCGAAACCATACCCTGTCGGGGCGGCATGAGAGGTCGCCAATCCGGGTGCAGCGGGAGATACCGGGGCTTCAGCAACTTGAGGTGTAGCCTTTGGTGCGGTGCTATCGGTGGAGGTTACAGCGCTTTTCGACGAGCAACCCGCAGTTACCAGCAAAACGATGGCAAGCGTGCCGTTTATTCTGTTTTTCATTATTCTTGCTCCAGTTATCATTACATGGAAGGGGCAGAGATGACCTCAGCTGCCCCTCGAAGTTTATTTATCAGCTCTTCACACTATTCGGCGACAAAATGATCCCGTCTGTTCTGGGACCATGCCTCTTCATCATGACCGGCAGCAAACGGACGTTCTTCTCCGAAACTGACTGTCTTCAGGCGAGAAGGATCGACGCCGAGCTTAATAAGATACTCCCTTGCATTGACGGCACGGCGCTCACCCAGCGCAAGATTGTATTCGTTGGTACCCCTTTCATCGCAATGCCCCTCAATGACGACCCTGCTTTTCGAATTTGCCTTTAGCCATTCAGCATTGGCTTTAAGCTGTTCAGAGGCGTCAACGCGAAGCGCTGATTTGTCAAAATCGAAAAAGAGATCACCAAGAACTGGCACGACCGCTGCTGCCACGGGGGAGGGCGCTGGCGGAGGAACAGCTTCTGGTGCGACTGCGATCTCTTTTTCGCAGCAACAGGCACCAAGAAACATCATGGATGGAATCAGCAGGTATCTCGTGAACGAATATACGTCCCTCATCTTGCCCCCCTTTTATACGTTACGTTAGAATAAAAAATACTACTTAGTGAATAAAGACCAACTCGGCTGCATCTGATCGCCATCGATATGCAAGAGAGGTCTCTGATTTTCTCCCGACGCATTCATGACATAGAGTTTCTTTCGCCCATGGCGGGTAGAAGAGAATACGATCATCTCTCCATCCGGAGACCACGATGGGGCCTCGTTTTCGCCGGATTTTGCAGTCAGCTGCTTCAGGGCGGACCCATCAGCATTTACGACAAATATATCTATTTCACCTTTATTTTCCCATGTCGTATAGGCAATTTTATCTCCGGCGGGAGACCACGACGGCTGGGTGTTGTAACGTCCGCTGAAGGTCAAACGTTTCGCTTCCCCGGACTGCATGTTCTGTATAAAAATCTGCGGCATCCCGTTGCGCGAAGAGACAAAAGCCATTTTACCACCGTCGGGAGAGAAGGTCGGGGAGAGATCGATACTCTTGCTGTTGGTAAGCCTGCGCAGGACCGCACCGGCAGTGTTGAGCAGATAGATATTCTGGTCGCCATCGTGCGAGAGGGTGGTGGCCACCTCGCTGTTGTTTCTCCAGCCAGGGTCAATGCTGACGCCGCTTTTGGCGGCCGTCAGGGTTTTTTTTGTCGAAAGATCTCTGATATAGAGGGCCGGCCGGCCTGAGGAAAAATCGGTATAGGCAAGATGGCGGCCGTCAGGCGAGAGTACCGGTGTAAGCGTTATCGACTTTGAGCTGGTCAACTGCTCAAGCCCCGCTCCGTCGAAGTCGCACTGGTAGATCTCCTTGAACCCGCTCTTGTTTGAAACAAAGACGATCTTGCTGCCGAACAGTGACTTTTTGCCAGTCAGCAGCTCAACAAGGTCGGCACAGAATTGATGAGCGATCGAACGAATCTCTCCGGGGGTGCCCGTATAGCTCTTTCTGAGAATCGGCTTGGCTCCGAGAGCTTCGTAAACCTCCGCAGTGAAGGTTATATTGGCGCCGGTTGCCGCAACCTTCCCGCCTGCATATATCTCGGCACCAATAGAATTCAAGGCCGCGAAATTGACCGACTGCCCTTTTCCTGCAGGGTTTTGCCTGACATTCAGTGGCGGCGGAATCAGGGTAAAGAATCCCGTAAAATCAAGCCCGTCATGAACAACGCTGTTGATGCTCTCTGCCCATCCAGCCTCCTGTCTTCCGTCCGTTTGCGCACGATCGAGCACCAGGGCGATTCGGCCCGAGCCCTGCTTTCGGATGGCGATATACTCACCCGAATCAGCCGCGACAAGAGAGCGCGGGGCTGAAATTATGAGGGAGAAAAACACAATAACTGCGGAGAGAGCAAGTCGAGCTGCTGGCATGTGACAACGTGGAAGAGTGATGATAAGTAGTGCCTGGTAGTTCTGAAAAAAATATACATCAACGCCAGCCCGGAGAAAAAGGATTTAACGAAAAAAAATGTCACTGCTTGATACCTTCCGGCGTAAAGACAAATCCGATCCAGATCTCACGAGCCCCCCCCTCTTTAGGCGGAACCGGCAGTGGCGAGGATTTTTCGAGCGCTCTTTTCACGGAGTTGTTCAAATACTCGCTCGGAGAACGGCGGTCAAAGCGGATCTCGCGGATCGTCCCGTCAGCAAGAATATTGACATGGACATAGACCTCCATGCCGTAGCTGTTTTTCAGCAGAGCGCGCGAAAACTCCCAGTTCTGCTGAATGATTGATGCCACCACGGCATTATAGGGGCCGCCCGTTCCCGACCCTCCTGATCCTCCAACTCCGCCACCCCGGCCGCCTGAAGCACTTCCCCGCCCTCCTCCGGATCCAGACTGGACGGACTTCTGAAGTTTTGCCAGAGCGTCATTAATATTGGCTCCAGGCGCTGGCTGCGGGGTGGGTTGCGACGATACGGCTTTCTTCTCGACCGACTGCTTAAGGCGGTCAAGTGCCTTTTGGATGTCCGCCGGCTTTTCCACGGCTTTCGGCTTCTGAGGCTCAAGGGCGACCTTCTTCACAGCCGGCGACGCTTTATGGGGAGGCTCGGGCAGAGCTTTCTTTTCTGGCAAGGCCTTTGCTGGCTTGGCTGGTGCAGGAGCTGGCGCAGGTGCGGGCGCTTTTGCAGACCCGGCCTCTGCACCGCCATCCTGGCCGCCGATGCCCGGCAGCCCGCCCGCACCTGGGCGCGAAACAAGCGTCACGGTCACAACATGGGGTTTAACCTCACGGCTGGCAATAACGATCTGAAAGTAGATGGCAACGACAAACAGCAGGAGATGCAGTGCGGCCGCCGCGGCAACCCAGGGCAGAAACTTTTTTTCTTTATATCGAGGCTGCTGATCCTTTCTCATATGGCCCACTTATCTCCCGCCATCCCGGTTAGCGGCCGTAGGTGCTGTCACCATGCCGATCTTTTCGATCCCCGCGTCCTTTATCTGGGCCATGACATCCATCACCAGCCCGTAGGGGAGTGACTTGTCCGCCTTCAGGTAGACCTCACCGGTACTCTTGACATCGAGAATAGTCGGCAGCTTTGCGCGGACCTCCGAAGCATTCAGCTGATACTCATTGATGTAGACCCGCTTTGAAGCATCGATGCTGATGACAAGGGCTTTTTCATCGATATCCATCTTCTGGTGGGAGGTCTGGGGCGTATCCACCTTGACGCCGTGCGTCATCATCGGGGCGGTCACCATGAAAATGATGAGCAGCACAAGCATGACATCAACAAACGGGGTGACATTGATATCGCTCATCAGCCGACCTTTTGATGAACTTATCATTCTGCCGCCCCGTTGGATGGTTCACCGACGCAGGCAGCCACAAACTCTGAGGAGAACTCCTCAAGGTCGCGCTCGATGATGCCGATCTGCTGGGTAAAATAGTTGTAGCCCATAACGGCGGGAATGGCGGCGGCAAGACCTGCCGCTGTGGCAACCAGCGCCTCCGATATGCCAGGGGCAACTGCGGCAAGGGAGGCTGACTGCGTCAGGCCGATGCTGTGGAAGGAGGTCATGATCCCCCATACCGTACCGAAAAGGCCGATGAACGGAGCGGTATTGCCGACGGTGGCAAGAAAGGGCACCAGCGAGGAGAGCCGCTTGCTTTCAGCGTTCGCCTCCCGCTTGATGGCTCTGGCGACGCGTGCCCGAGCCTGGCGGATATCTCCCCTCTCGCCGATCGCCCTGTACTCGATATAGCCGGAACGGAAAACCCTCGGAAGCGCACCATGGCTGTACTGTTCGCTCTCGCTGAACGCCTTGTCGGCATTCCAGACATCAAAGAAATAGTCGAGAAATGCCCGCGACTGGGCGAGTGACTTGCGGAGATAGCCAAACTTGAAGGCAATGATCGCCCATGAGCCGATCGAGAAAGAGAGAAGCACACAGAGCACACAGAGCACGACGGGTCCGGCATCTGAAAGGAGGCCGAAAATCCCCAGTTTAGAATCAGGCATAAGGTTTGGCGCAATTAGGATTTTGGATTCTTAAAACATGTTCATCTTTTCGATCACGATATAGGAGAGTGCTGAACCTGAAAGGGCGCAGAGCGTATTGACCAGGTCATTGTTGACCAGAGGGGTTCCCTTGATGAGCTGGTTCTCGACAACTGAGCCGTCGGCAGCAAGGCTGTGCGTGCGCTCGGTAACCTTTTCGCGGATAGGGTCAAAGTACTGGGCCTGGACGGTCGCACCAAAAAAACTGTCCACGAGGCTTGCCAGAAGGCCGGAAAAACCGATCAGGAGGAACGACTGAAGCAGGCCGAACTGCGCCATCCATTTGGGATCGAAGAAGAGTGCACTGGCGCAGATGAAGAGCGAACCGAGGAATGCCCCTGAAGTACCGGGAACCGAAACGCCACCCGAGGTACCAACAGGAACCTCCTTGAAGGTGGTCACCAGCCATGCTTTGGGATTCGGCCACATGGTGCCGATTTCGGTAGCCCAGGTATCAGCCTGCACTGCGGCAAGCGTGCCGAGATAGGCAAAAAAGATCGCCGGATTGTTGGTCAGCGAAAAGACAACCATAAGAATCCAGGCGATGCCGCCATTGGCATAGACCTGACCTGCATCCCTCTGGGAACCCTTTTCAAAAACGAGGTCGAATTTGGCCTTACGTTTTTTTCCGAGCTTGGAAAGTACTGAAGAGAGCAGATAGAAGGTCAGAAGCGGCACTGTCCAGGCAAGGCCGCCAATGCCAAAAATGGTTGTTCCAAGAAGAAATGTCGCCGTCGCACCACTGTTGTTGAGGAACTTCACCTTGATGGAGAAGATCGCCAGAAGAAAAGCAAAGAGTCCCCCAACGAGAAAATTCTCGAGTGTGATGGTATGGTTCATTTCAAGCACATAGAGCACATAGGCAATGGATGCCGGAATGAAAATATTGTCCAGACCGTGAGAGAGCAGGGCTTCGACGGCAGTAGCAACAACGGCAAGGAGCAGGGCAAGGGCCAGAAGAAGCAGAATCGGCTTTCCGGCAAGCCCACCGGTAAAGTTCCGGCTGAAAACCATCAGGGTCGAACTAAGCAGAAAAAGAGAGCTGATGAACATGGTGAGTGAGCCTTCGACGGTCTTGGGGCTTTTCGTCAAGTGCTCGATATGCTTCTTGCCGACCGAACTGCCGACAAGTGCGGCAAGCGAATCCCCTACGCCCATGACAAGCATTGAAGTCTGCAGAATCCACTTGTGCGACTCCCAGAGAAAGAGGAGCTGCAGAAGAAAAATGAGCGGGAAGAGCAGTGAGCCGTAGCTTTTTGCGGCATCCGGCTTTTCTGAACTACCCTCAACGTCTGCAAGCAGCGCACTGAACCAGCCGAACCGGATGTTCAGGCCGTTGAGCACCAGAAAGAGCAGGGCGGCAAGCGCCGGATAAAAGTTTGACTGGAAATAGTCAGGAATGAAAAAGATCACCACCCCCATAGAGAGATGGACGATTTTTCGGACAACAAGAGAGCTGATACTGAACTTGCGTGTCAGCAGTTCTGCCAGCACGACAAAGAGCATTACCAGACAGAGCGTCAGGAAAAAGACCGGAAGATCCTGAGGAAGAGGAGCTTGGAGGTTCAGCATGATTCTGATTGTTTTTATTCCGGAAAAAAGCGCGCTGCCAGCGTCGAGCTGCGTGTCACTAAAAATATGATTATTACTCTATACAATAAAGAGTAAATATCCTCACTTGTGAACTTTTTTACTACTTGCTTTAGTAGAACATTAAATGTAATTTGTGACAAATTTTCGTTTTCCGT
Organism: uncultured Chlorobiaceae bacterium; assembly: GCA_903824045.1. Classification (GTDB taxonomy): domain Bacteria; phylum Bacteroidota; class Chlorobiia; order Chlorobiales; family Chlorobiaceae; genus Chlorobium. The sequence goes on along the minus strand of CAIJVD010000019.1, from coordinate 11,207 downwards.
CGAAGAAACCTGTTTGCGTCAATGCCTGCTTGCAATCCACACCATTTCCGTTTTACCAGCGTTTCTGGAAAACCGGCAGCGCATGCTTCAAGCCCACTCATGTTAGGGATCGTGGTCGTCTCCCCTGTGGTGAAGCCGCAGGTGAGCCTCTCTGTGCTCTGAACCCTGCGCCGGTCCCAAGTCCATCTTTCACTTTTCAGACAAGATTAAACACAGTGGCTTCGGGAACGGTGATCCCGGGGAGTTTCCTTTAATTGCCGAAAAACCTCTCTACCAGAATGAGATCGGATACCATAAAATCAGGATTTGAAAAAGCGCCGCACCGCAGCCTTCTGAAAGCCACGGGCGCCATCAGGTCAAGCAGTGACTACAAAAAGCCATTCATCGGAATCTGCAACTCCTTCAACGAGCTTATCCCGGGCCACGCCCATCTGCAGGAGCTTGGCCGTATCGCAAAGGAGGAGGTGCGCGAGGCAGGCGGCGTACCGTTCGAATTCAATACCATCGGTGTCTGCGACGGCATCGCCATGGGTCATATCGGCATGCGATACTCCCTTGCCAGCCGTGAGCTGATTGCCGACAGTGTCGAAACCGTCGCTGAGGCGCACCGCCTCGACGGACTGGTCTGCATTCCGAACTGCGACAAGATCACTCCCGGCATGATGATGGCCGCACTGCGCATCAACATTCCCGTCATCTTTGTCTCCGGCGGCCCCATGAAAGCCGGCAAGACCCCTTCGGGCAACACCGTTGACCTCATCTCTGTCTTCGAAGCTGTTGGAGAGTTCAGCACCGGAAAGATCAGCGAGGGCGAACTTGCGTCGATAGAGGAGAACGCCTGTCCCGGTTGCGGCTCCTGCTCGGGCATGTTCACCGCAAACTCCATGAACTGCCTCTCGGAGGCGCTCGGCTTCGCGCTGCCGGGCAACGGCACCATACTGGCCGTCGACCCGAGACGCAATGAACTTGTCAGAGAGGCTTCCCGCCGGATCATCGATTTGGTCAACAACAATATCCGGCCGCGTGACATTCTGACGCGCAAGGCCCTGTTGAACGCCTTCGCCCTCGACTTTGCCATGGGAGGGAGCACCAACACCATCCTGCACACCCTCGCCATCGCCAACGAAGCCGAACTCGATTTCGATTTTTCCGAACTCAACGCCCTTTCGGCCAGGACGCCCTACATCTGCAAGGTCAGCCCGGCCACCATGGCGGTCCATATCGAGGATGTTGACCGGGCGGGGGGTGTTTCGGCAATCCTCGGCGAGCTCAGCCGAATCGACGGCCTGCTCGACCTTTCAGCCATGACGGTGACGGGAAAGACGCTTGGCGAGAACATCGCCGGAGCGGAAGTCAAGGACAAAACCGTGATTCGCTCTATTGAAGAGCCCTACTCCGCAACGGGGGGCCTTGCCGTGCTCTATGGCAATCTCGCCCCGCAGGGTTCGGTCGTCAAAACCGGAGCAGTTGCCAAAGGAATGCTGAAACATACCGGACCGGCAAGGGTCTATGACTGCCAGGATGACGCCATCAAGGGCATCATGGAGGGAGAGGTCAAGGCGGGTGACGTTGTGGTCATTCGCTATGAGGGACCAAAAGGCGGCCCGGGAATGCCGGAAATGCTCTCTCCGACCAGCGTTATTATGGGCCGGGGACTTGGCGAATCGGTGGCGCTCATCACCGACGGCCGCTTTTCGGGCGGGTCGCGAGGTGCCTGCATCGGACACGTTTCACCGGAAGCCGCAGAAAAAGGCCCGATCGCCGCTCTGGAGAACGGAGACATGATCACTATCGATATTCCCCAGAGAACTATCTCGGTGGATCTCTCCGAAGAGACCATAAAGAGACGCATCGAGGCACTCAAGCCGTTCGAGCCAAAGATAAAGAAAGGGTACCTGGCGCGCTATGCCACGATGGTGACTTCAGCCAATACCGGTGCCATACTCAAAACCCCGACATTCTGTGAACCCAAATAACAATAAAGCCATGCATTCATCAGGCCCAACGCTTACTGGCTCAGAGATTTTTTTCGAATGTCTGCGACGTGAAAACGTTGAATATATTTTCGGCTATCCTGGCGGCTCACTCCTGAAGGTCTACGAAACGCTCCACGATGTCAAAGATATCAAGCATATCCTCGTCCGCCATGAACAGGGCGCAACCCACATGGCCGAAGGCTATGCGCGTGCCACGGGAAAACCGGGCGTCGTCCTGGTCACCTCCGGCCCCGGCGCAACAAACACCGTCACAGGCATTGCCAACGCCTACATGGACTCCTCTCCGATGGTTGTCTTCACCGGACAGGTTCCCAGCTCGCTGATCGGCAACGATGCCTTTCAGGAGGCGGACATCGTCGGCATCACCCGTCCGATAACCAAACACAACTTCCTCGTCAAGGATGTCCGGGAGCTTGCCATAACCATCCGCAAGGCATTCTACCTGGCAACCACCGGTCGGCCGGGTCCTGTCCTTATCGACATGCCGAAAGACATTCTGGCCGCATCATGCCCCTTCCAGTGGCCGGAAATCGTCGAAATTCGCGGCTTCAAGCCAACCCTCAAATGCCACAGCAACCAGATTGAGAAAGTGGCGCAGAAAATCGCAAAGTCCAAGCGGCCGCTACTCTACATCGGAGGCGGGGTTATCTGTGCCAATGCCGCCGAAGAGCTCAAAGCGCTTGCCATCCGGCACAACATACCGGTCACCATGACCCTGCAGGGGCTCGGCGCATTCCCTGGCAATCACCCCCTCAGCATGGGGATGCTCGGCATGCACGGAACCTACTGGGCAAACCAGGCGGTCAGCAACTGCGACCTTCTGATTGCCGTCGGAGCACGATTCGATGACCGGGTTACCGGAAAGATCGACACCTTCGCCACACAGGCATACAAGATCCACAACGACATCGACCCGACCAACGTCGACAAGAACATCAAGGTCGACCTGCCGGTCGTCGGCGATGCCAAAGACTTCCTTGCCTCGGTTCTCGAAAAACTCCCCGCCGAACCGATGGACAGGAGTGAGTGGCTTTCCGAAATCCAGACCTGGAGAGAGCGCTGCCCCCTGAGCTACAGCACAGAGGGTGATACGCTCAGAACCGAGTTTGTCATTGAAGAGGTCTCGAAACAGACAGGGGGCAACGCTGTGGTGACAACTGATGTCGGCCAGCACCAGATGTGGACCTCACAGTACTACACCTTCAACAACCCGCGCTCGCTGATCACCAGCGGCGGCCTCGGAACCATGGGATACGGCCTGCCTGCCGCCATCGGCGCAGCCTTCGGCATTACCGATCGCCCGATAGTTCTATTCTGCGGTGACGGCGGGTTCATGATGAACATTCAGGAGCTGGTCACGGCGGTCTACAACAAGCTCCCCATCAAGATCTTCCTGATCAACAACAGTTACCTCGGCATGGTCCGCCAGTGGCAGGAGCTCTTCCACAAGGAGAAATACTCCTTCACCGACCTCGGCGACAGCAATCCCGACTTTGTCAAGGTTGCCGAAGCCTTCGGATGCAAGGCGTTCCTCGCCGAAACCCCAGCTGCCGCCAAAGATGCGATCAAGAGTGCACTCGCATGGAATGAAGGGCCTGTTCTGGTGGAGTGCAGGGTTTCAAGAAAAGACATGGTCTTCCCGATGGTTCCCGCAGGAGGCTCGATTTCAGAGATGCTCCTGGCAAGGCTCAGCCCGAAAACCATGGTCTGAAACAGAGCGCCGGAGCAACCGCACCAAACAGAAAAAGGCCGCCTCGCCGTTCAACATGAGGCGGCCTTTTTTCATTCACCGCATATCATCCCCGACCCTGCAGTGCCAGGCTATGCAGCACTGCCTTTTTCGTACCACCCCTTCGAGTCGTTGACAATTCGAACTACCAGCAGCATCACCGGCACCTCTATGAGCACTCCGACCACGGTCGCAAGTGCTGCTCCTGAGTTGAAGCCAAAGAGGCTGATTGCGGCTGCTACGGCGAGCTCAAAGAAATTCGATGCGCCGATGAGAGCCGAAGGACAGGCGATGTTATGTTTTTCGCCGACGATACGGTTGAGCCAGTAGGCCAGTGCAGAGTTGAAAAATACCTGAATCAGAATCGGCACTGCGAGCAGCGCAATGATGAGCGGCTGCTTCAGGATGGCCTGACCCTGAAAGGCGAAGAGCAGTACAAGCGTCGCCAGAAGGGCGGTGATCGACCATGGTCCGATTTTGGCCATTGCAGCGTCGAATGCCTCCACTCCATTTGCCAGAAGGGCTTTGCGCCAGAGCTGGGCAAGAATGACGGGAATGATGATATAGAGCACTACCGAGGCAATAAGCGTGGCCCACGGTACCGTGATGGCTGATATGCCCAGCAGCAGACCTACCAGCGGGGCAAAGGCAACCACCATGATGGTGTCGTTCAGAGCGACCTGCGAGAGGGTGAAGAGCGGATCGCCACCCGTCAGCCGGCTCCAGACGAAGACCATTGCCGTACACGGAGCTGCCGCAAGGAGGATCAGACCGGCGATATAGCTGTCGAGCTGGTCGGCGGGCAGCATCGGGGCGAAGAGATTGCGGATGAAGATCCATCCGAGGAGTGCCATCGTAAAGGGTTTGACCAGCCAGTTGACAAAAAGCGTGACGCCAATGCCTCGCACGTGCTGGCGAACCTCATGCAACGCCCCGAAATCAACCTTCACCAGCATCGGAATGATCATCACCCAGATGAGCAGTCCAACGGGAAGATTGACCTTGGCGACCTCCATCTGGCCGATCGCCTGAAAGAGGGAGGGAAGGAACTGGCCGAGGGCGATGCCGGAAATGATACAGAGGAATACCCATACAGTAAGGTATCGCTCGAATATGCTCATCGACTCGCCGGCGGTTGTATGTGCGGTGACTTTAGAATGGGTTGCCATAATCTGAGGGTTCGGGTTTTTGGTTACGCTTGTGACTTGATTGATAATGGTTTGGATAACGCCAGCAGCTGATCCTTTCCGACCGGCTCCTGTTTCAGGAGGGGGACGATGGCAAAGCGTTTTGCATGAAGGGTTGCAACCGCCTCGATCTCGCGGAGCTCGTTTTGGGCTCTTTGACGTAGCAGTGGCGAGTGTGGCATTGCGGCCGCGACGCTGTTGTTGATCACCCAGGCCCAGGGTTCGATGCCAGCCCTTCTTAAATCCGCCTGTAGTCCGGCGGCCTCCAGAACCGGCGTTGGTTCGGCCAGGGTAACGATGATAACTTTTGTCTCTCCCTGATCCTGCAGCTGCATGAGCGGCGTGAGCGGCGCCATATCCTTGTTGCGAGCCTGACGGGTCACTTCGCGGTGATAGGCCCCTGTTGCATCGAGCAGGAGCAGGGTGTGGCCGGTTGGCGCCGTATCCATGATGACAAACCGGTCGCTTGCCTCCCGAATGATGCGCGAAAATGCCTGAAAGACCGCGATCTCTTCGGTGCAGGGAGAGCGCAGATCCTCCTCAAGCAGGGCAAGACCCTCAGCATCGAGATGAACGCCCTGGGTTTCGAGAATGAGACGCCGATAGCGCTCGGTTTCCGCCTCGGGGTCGATCCTGCTGACTGTCAGGTTCTCTCTTGAACCTTCAAGCGTATCAGCAAGGTGTGCGGCCGGGTCGGAGGTACTTAGATGAACCTGCAACCCCCGATCAGCGAGTTCGACGGCAATCGATGCCGCCAGCGTGGTCTTTCCAACCCCGCCCTTTCCCATGAGCATGATAAGACCGTGACCATCCCCGGCAAATTCATCGACCAGAGAGGAGAGGTCAGGCGCCACTAAGGCTTCAGGCAGTGCAATTTGCGGTTCCGGTGTTGTTGCACTCTTCAGCTCAAGCAGTTGACAGAGGGCGTTGAGCCCTACCAGGTTAAATGGCTTGAGCTCAACCTGATCCTGCGGTAACCCTTTCAGGACTTCAGGCATGGCCGAGAGGGCCGCCTGCTCGCGACGATAGATCGCTGTTGCGAGTTCGTCCTGGTCAACCTCACCGGCAGGAAGCACTCCATTGATAACAAGGTGCTGTTTCAGGAGACCGACCGAAGCGAGCTCCTCATGGGTTCGGGCTACCTCGCGAAGCGTGGCTTGCTGTGCACGGGCGACCAGAACCAGACGAGTGCGCAGCGGGTCAGCAAGCGCATTGACGGCACTCTTGTACTGCGTTCGCTGTTTTTCAAGTCCGGAGAGCGTACCAAGGCAGGAGCCCCCCCCTTTGGAGGTATCCAGAAAGCCGCTCCATGCACCGGGAAGCTGCAGAAGCCGAATGGTATGACCGGTTGGGGCGGTATCGAAAATAATGTGGTCGTAGCTGGCTGTCCGTTCGGACTCCACCAGAAGTGCCGTAAACTCGTCAAAGGCAGCAATCTCGGTTGTGCAGGCGCCGGAGAGCTGCTCCTCAATGCTTTTTACGACTGCTTCAGGCAGCACTCCGCGGACCGGGGCGACCATTCGCTCCCGATAGGCCTGAGCTGCCGCCTGAGGATCTATTTCCAATGCGAACATGTTGGGTGAGGCATGGGTGAGGGGGGTAACTTGATTGCCTATCTTCACGCCAAAAACCTGCCCCACGTTGGAGGCCGGATCTGTGCTGACCAGGAGCACGCGCCGCCCCTCACCGGCAAGCTGAAGGGCGGAGGAGCAGGCAATCGAAGTCTTGCCCACACCGCCCTTCCCGGTAAAAAAGAGAAATCGGGGTGGATGAAGAAGGAACTGCATCATGAAGTTCCTCGCTTAGCAGCAGGAGCTGCCGGAGCAACCGCAGCTCTTGGGTTTCGACTCTCCTGTTTCTGGCAAACCGGCCCATCGTGCCAGATCCCTGCGCGACGGGTAAGAGCCGGTCAATGCTATATCTCCGCCGACAATGGTGAGCGGCAGTCCCTCCGCTCCGGAAAGCTCCAGAAAGCTCTTGACCATAGCGTTCTCGGCAAAGGCTACCGGCTGCTGACCGAGGTTGAACCGCTCTATATGGGCCCCATGTTGCTTTGCCCAGTTCAGATCGGCCGAGAAGGTTACAAGGACAGGGTCAACGTCGACACCACAAACGCCAGTGCTGCAACAGAGTGCGGGTTCAAATATCTGGATAGTTTTCATGGTAATTTCTTTAATAATTGAGGACGCGTGTTATGGCAGAAGCGAACCTATGCGGTCGAGCTCAAGTTTCAGGCGCAGAGGGTCCTTTGTGATGCTTTCAAGCGGAAGCGCCAGAAAGTTTTCGATGCGCGTTCGAAGAGTGCTGTATGCCCTCATAAATGCCGCATCAATCTCTTTATCGCTGCCGGTGGCGTGGGCCGGGTCATCCACTCCCCAGTGCGTCCGCAGGACAGGCCCAAGGAAGGCCGGGCAGGTTTCGCCGGCGGCGTTTGAACATACCGTGATAACGATATCGGGCGTAACCGGCAGAGTGTCCCATGATTTACTGTAATAGCCTTCGGTCGAAATTCCCTCTCGCCGAAGCAGGGCGAGAGAACGGGGATGGACCTGGCCGGTCGGATTGCTGCCGGCGCTCATGGCTCTCCATCCTCCTGGAGCGAGATGGTTGAATGTCGCTTCGCCGAGAATCGATCGGCAGGAGTTACCCGTACAGAGAAAAAGAATGTTCATGGTGCTGCTTTACTGATTGTAGATAATTGGATCTGGTTGTATCAGAACTGCTCTTCACTTGTCATCAGAAGATGAGCACGCGCACTCCGCAGAGACCGACTTTACACTCACGCCACAAAGCTCCGGGTTGCCGCCACAGCACTCATCGGTGAGATAGGCGATCAGCTCACTCATCATCGAGAGGTTGGCCCGGTAGCGCTGAAACCGACCCTCCTGCTCAACCGAAACCAGTCCGGTATGCGTGAGCGCCTTGAGGTGGAATGAGAGGTTCGTCGGTGGAACCCCGAGCGTTGAGGCGATCTCCCCTGCTACCACCCCTTCCGCCCCGTTCCTGACAAGAAGCCGATAGACCTCAAGGCGAACTCCGGACGCGAGCGACTCAAAAATGGTGACTGCTGTGACTTTATTCATGTTTCAATTATACAACAACTATTGAAATATTAAAACAGAGACCATCTCCTGATGGACGACCCGCCAAAGATTTAACATACCCGTAACAGATCGTTCCTCCTGTTTTTTCTACTTTTATCCCGGCATCGGTTTACGTACCGATCGTTATCCAGCAGAACAACGGACGCCGGAAATGCTTTGCATTCGATAGCAGACCGTTTGAATAAAAACGCTAACAGGAGGAACGGCATTGTCATTTGTACCTACCAAAGTATTCTTCACTAAAGGAGTAGGACGGCACAGGGAGTATCTCTCCTCCTTTGAGCTTGCACTGAGGGAGGCAAAAATCGAGAAATGCAACCTCGTCACCGTATCAAGCATATTTCCGCCCCACTGTGAGCGCATCAGCCTTGAAGAGGGCATGAAACTGCTCTCTGCGGGCCAGATCACCTTCGCGGTGATGGCTCGAAACTCAACCAATGAATACAATCGCCTTATCGCCGCATCGGTTGGCGTAGCCATTCCGGCTGACGAAGCCCAATACGGCTATCTCTCAGAACATCAACCGAACGGTGAGGCCGCCGAACAATCAGGCGAATATGCAGAAGACCTTGCTGCGACAATGCTGGCAACAACCCTCGGCATCGAGTTCGACCCCAACAAGGACTGGGACGAGCGCGAAGGGATCTACAAGATGAGCCACAAAATCATCAATTCATACAACATAACCCAGGCTGCCGAGGGCGAAAACGGGCTCTGGACAACCGTCATTTCATGCGCCGTCTTTCTACCTTGAAGATCATACTGATTACACGAAACACTCCTGTTCAGACACTGCCTCACCGATTCCTTTCATATTGTGTGGACGGAAAACAAGGACGAACAACAAAGCCACCTGAATGCGTATGCAACATGCAGTCGAAGCCATCGAAACGAAACCCCTTTCTCAGGATTTTTCCGATACGGGGTACTACGTCAACAGGGAGCTGAGCTGGATCTATTTCAATCAGAGGGTGCTTGAAGAGGCGCTCCACCCAGGCCTTCATCCTCTTCTTGAGCGGGTAAAGTTCATCTCAATCTTCAGCTCAAACCTCGATGAGTATTTCATGATCCGTGTTGCCGGTATCGAAGATCAGTTCGAAGCGGGCATTCAGGACCGGACTATCGACGGGTTCACTCCCCTGGAGCAGCTTGAGAAGATACGTGAAATGGTACTTCAACAGCTCAGGGAAAGGAACAAATGCTTCTATAACGACCTCCTTCCTGCCATGCAGCGCGAGGGAATCGGGTTTGTCCGTTTTTCGGAGCTCTCCGAACCCCGAAAAGAGACGCTGCGGTCATTTTTCCGGAGGGAGATCTTTCCGGTGCTGACCCCGCTCGCATTTGATACCGGCCACCCCTTTCCCTTTATGTCCAATCTTTCGCTGAACCTCGCCATTGAGCTTGAGGACGAGGAGGTCGGCATTTTGAAATTTGCACGAGTAAAGGTTCCCAGCGTTCTTCCCCGAATGATACGGCTTAACGATATCAAGGGCTTCGAGGAAGATAGCAATGTCATCCGCTTCATCTGGCTCGAGGATCTCATCGAAAACAATCTCGGGGAGCTCTTCCCAAAGATGAGAATCATCAAATCCCATCTTTTCAGGCTCATTCGTGATGCCGACATCGAGATTGAAGAGGATGAAGCCGGCGATCTGCTTGCAACCATTGAGCAGGGCATCCTCTCAAGACGCTACGGAAAGGTCGTTCGACTCGATATCACACCAGAAATGCCTGATGCGGTCCGAAAGCTCCTGAAGAAAAATCTCGAGGTTACCGAAAGAAACGTCTATGAGATAGAGGGCGTGCTCGGACTCGGCGCTCTCATTGAGCTCTTGAAGGTCGAACGCCCCGAGTTGAAAGACGAGCCACTCGTGCCTATTAACCCGATTGAAAATAAGTTCGGGTCCGATATCTTTCGCGCCATCAGTGCCGCAGACCAGCTGCTCTACCATCCATATGACTCATTCCAGCCAGTTGTCGATTTTATTGATCGCGCTGCGAACGACCCGAATGTACTCTCGATCAAGCAGACTCTTTACCGGGTTGGCAGCAACTCCCCGATCGTCAAGTCGCTGATGAAGGCGGCCGAGGCTGGCAAGCAGGTTGCCGTGCTTGTCGAACTCAAGGCAAGATTCGATGAAGAGAATAACATCGTTTGGGCAAGAGCACTTGAGGATGTCGGCGCGCATGTAATCTACGGCCTGCCGGGCCTCAAAACCCACGCCAAGCTTGCCATGATTGTACGCCGTGAACGGCAGAACATCAAACAATACCTGCATCTGGGCACGGGAAACTATAATCCGGCAACCGGCAAAATCTACACCGACTACAGCCTCTTCACCACCAACGAACAGCTCTCGAGTGATGTTGCTGAACTCTTCAACGCACTGACCGGGTATTCCCGACATACTGCATATAAAAAACTGCTCGTCTCACCGATCAATACCAGAAAAAGAATCATCGAGATGATCGAACGGGAGATTGAGTGGCAGAGGAAGTCGAAGAGTGGCCGTATCATCATGAAAATGAATGCACTGGTTGACGCTAAAACCATACGGGCACTCTATCAGGCCTCATGCGAGGGGGTGCAGATCGATTTGATTGTCAGGGGTATCTGCTGCCTGAAGCCCGGCATTACAGGGGTCAGCGAAAACATCCGTGTCATCAGCATCATCGGGCGTTTCCTTGAACACAGCAGGGCCTACTACTTTCATAACGGAGGCAAACAGGAACTCTATCTCGGAAGTGCTGACATCATGCCGAGAAATCTCGATGACCGGGTCGAAACTCTTTTTCCGGTTTTTGACAAAAACTGCATCAATTCGGTCAAATCGGACCTCGACCTCTTGATGAGCGACAACATGAAGGCTTGGGCGATGAAGCCTGACGGCAGCTATTCAAAGATTGACAATAACGCTGAAAAAGTAAACAGCCAGGCACTCTTTGTAAGTCGTTCGGCGATTAAAAAAACGCCAAACAAACTCAAGAAAAAGACCATTTAATCGACCAAGAGGCTCAAACCCCTCAATCGAGCCTTGGCTTTATCCCCTTGATATCGTGGAAGGAGACGACGCCGAGCAGGGTTTCCTCGTCATCGGTTATCGGTATGGCCCTGAATGAGTAGCGGGAGAACATGTCCACCGCATCATGAAGGGTTTCATCCGGGCTCAGCGTGATGAGGCTGTCGGTC
>CAIJVD010000018.1 GCA_903824045.1 uncultured Chlorobiaceae bacterium | reverse complement strand
TCTCCAAAAATCGAGGAGTTGCCGGACACCATTTTTTCGCCTTGCAGTTTTAACTGGAGAGCCAGGCTCTCAGATTTCGCTCCCTTAAGGCAGCCGCAGGGCGTGGCATAGGATGCGTCAGGAACGTTGGTCCAGGCATATTGTGATCGGAAAACAAGAATAGGCCAAAAACGGAAAATAAGAATCACCCAGGGTTAGCGTAAAAAACACCCATAGCTCGTAGTTTGAAGGTGCCAACCAAAACAAACCACAGAGCTACGTGACTTAGGGGACGTTCACAACAAATTCAACTAACGCATGCCATATACCCGTAAATCCCGACAATTCGGGGCTGGCTTGTCTGTTTGGTTGGCGTGGTCGATGCGTTGGAACCCCCCGGGGATTTGCATCCCCGGATACCGACATGTCGCTCCTCTGGAGCTGGGGAATAAACAAATCGTATCCCGGGATTTGCGCTTTCCATGGGCTTGCAAATGTGTCGCAATAATTCCAGACAATTTAAGAGGGGCGTCCAGGAGGAAGGAGGGGATGCGTTGACAGGGGAAAATACAGGCTCAGCTATGAGATTCGAAATCTTCAGTCAACTTCACGATATCAATACCTCTCATGCCACCTTCATGAGTTATTGGTTAAAATAAGAGACGCTAAGCCTTCTTCAATCCCGGGATGGGTCCGTGACCTTTCAGTTGGCTGCATGGCAAGAGCCGCTTTGCACTGTGTGGTTTTTTCCATCAGCCGGAGTTGGTGGTAACGTGATAATTGGTAATTCTCTCATGAAGATGGCAGTTGCGGACAGTGTAGTTGTGCTGGATTTCGAGACCAGCGGCTTGTCTCCGGAGTATGGCGACCGCGCTATCGAGATTGGTGCGGTCCTTGTAGAGCATGGGGTGATTGTTGACCGGTTTCAAAAGCTTATGAATCCAGGGTTCCGGATCAGCCGGTTTATTGAGAGCTATACCGGTATCACCAATGAGATGCTGAAAGGTCAGGCTTCCTGTGAAGCGGTGATGGCTGAGTTTTCAGAGTTTATAGCAGGTCACAATATTGTTGCGCATAATGCGGCATTCGACAGGCGTTTTCTGGATTTTGAGCTGAAACGGGCGAACCGGGCATTTCAAGGCGAATGTTGCTGCTCTTTGCTCGTGTCGAGAAGGGTTTATCAAGACTCTCCAAACCATAAATTGAAGACATTGGTGTCACATGCGGGTATCGCGGAGACGGGCTCGTTTCATAGAGCGCTCGCGGATGCTGAGATGACAGCGCATTTGTGGATGTCAATGATCAACCGGATTGGTGAGCAGTATAAAATACCGATGATTCTGTTTGATCAACTCTGTGAACTCTCAAGAGTTGACAAGCTTTATGCCCACAGATATCTTTCATCACTGGCAAATCGATGTTAAGAACGGAGGGTGATGATGTTTGGTTCCGATTGGCTGCTTGATTTTGCAATAACGATGGTTGAGCTGCGCTATAGGGTGCGAAACCTGACGACTGATGAACTGGCGGCGATGCTTGCCGGATCGGAACCGCCTTTGCTGTTCGATGTTCGCAACGCCGTGGAGTATGAGAAAAGCCATATAGCAACGGCGATACTTCTCGAGCAGGATACCGCTCCCGATGCGTTTGCGGCTCGCTATGCATCGCTTGCAGCGGGGCGTGATATTGTTTTTTACTGTTCGATTGGCCAGCGCAGCTCTGAACTGCTGGTGCGATTGGAGAACGACTGCCTGAAAGTGCGGGCGAAGAGCTGCCGCAATCTGCGTGGCGGCATTTTTCGGTGGTATAACTCGGGTCGGCCGGTGGTCGATGGTTCGGGTTTGACAGACGATATCGACGGTTACGACGAGATGTGGGGGATGATGGTCGAACGACGCCGGTAGCAGGCTATGGGTGAAACGGCCTCTGGAGCAGGGCCAGGAGCTGCTGCTTTTCCGGATCGCTTTCGTGGTCGAGGCCGAGACGGAGTTTATCGAGATTCTCTCTGATCAGGAAACTTCCAAAAAAACGGTCCCACAGTGAGAGCATGCTGCCGTAATTGGTGTTGTGTTCCTGCCTCTGCCTTGAGTGATGCAGGCGGTGCATCATGGGGGAGGGGATGATGAGCCGGGCCAGACGATCCAGAGTGGGCGGAATGGAGATGTTGCTGTGGTGGAATTCGATGACCGGTGTCATGAGGAGCGAGTAAAGAAGGAGGTGTTCGATCCCTGCACCCATAAGCATGAAGAGGGGGAGACGCAGCAGTTCCGAAAATACGATCTCCAGAAAATGGAAGCGCCAACTGCTGGTGACGTCGAGGGTGACGTCGCTGTGATGGACGGAGTGAAATCTCCAGAGAAATGGCAGTTCATGGTTGAGACGATGCCAGATATACATCCACAGATCGATAAAGAGGATGATCACGATGGCTTTGAATGCGGGTGAGAGGTTCAGCATCCCGACTCCCTGCCAGGCGTTTTTCGACCACTCCAGCATGAATGCCATGAGTATGGCAGAAGGCAGCAGGATAAGCAGGTTGAGAGCGGCCAGTGAAAGGTTGAGTTTTGCATGGAGAGTGCGCTGCTTCACCTGGGAGCAAAAGGGGTAGAGCCCCTCAAGGATCCATAGCAGCACTCCGCCTGTAATGGTGGCGCCGAATGAAAGTATCCGAAGCTCAGGTATCGAAAAATATATATCAGCCATGCTCGCTAACCCCCTTTTGCTGCGAGTTTACCGAAGAAATCCTTGAGATGGTGTGTGCCGGTTGGCGGGGCAACGTTATCTATGCGGCTGACGGAGAGCGCGAAGGATATGATGCTTGCGAGTGGCTTGTTGACGAGCCCAATGACAAAAAGGACGATGTTGCCGCCCCACATTGGCAGGTGTGTGATTTTCGGGTTCTTGCCGAGAGCTTCGAAAGCCATAAGGTTGGTTTCGTCGTAGGTGTAGATGTCGGGTCCGCCGACGGCGATCTCACTGTTTCCCGTCTCTTCTGCAGCATCAACGCAGACCTTTGCCAGATCGGCCCCGTGGATGGGGTTGAAGCGGTTCATACCGTCGCCAAAGAGGTGGACATGGCCTTTACGGGCGAAGGAGAAGAACATGCCCATGTCGTTGAAGTACGCGGTAGGGCGGATGACTGTGTATGGGATGGCGGAAGCCCGAAGCTCATCTACGAACAGTTCATGAGCCTTCACCATGCTGGAGTCCATCATTTTGTCGGAGTTGAAGACTGATATGTAGATGAACTTTTTCACGCCGTGCGCGAGGGCATCATTCAGCAGTGCCTTGTTCCCGAGATGGTCTATCTCTTCACTTGTGATATTGTGCTGGGGTTTGGTCAGGCCCATGCAGGAGAAGACGATATCTACCTCCTTGCAGGCATCCTTCAAAGAGGCACTGTTTATTGCATCTCCGATATAGATAGCATCGACAATGTTCGCAATCGCTGGTTCGAAGTTTGGCCCTTCGTCAGCAAGCTTTCCCCTGCTTCTTGCAAGAGCCCGAACGCTGTAGCCGCGCGCGGCAAATTCCCTGACAACATACCGTCCGAGATAGCCGGAAGCTCCTGCCACAAGTACCTTCTGTTTTACCATACTCTCGCTCTTTTATAGTTCAATTCCGGATGTTCAATGTATCGATATGACGGGGAATCTCCCGCACTGAAACTCTTCCGCTTCATTTCGCTCATGCTTGCTCCCTTACTTTAAGCAAGTTACAAACATATACAGCTGTCTACTAACACGGGCCCATTACAACCGCTTGACCTGGAATGAATTGCATCGTTTTCTGGTTATAGTTGCAGGATTTTTTGCTGCCGAAAAAGCCTAAAGGAGAGTGTGTCGTTATGCCGGATAATTCACCTGAAATGAGCCTGCAACAAGCTGTGCTTCAGATCACCAGCCTTTCAAAATCCTATATGATGGGGGAGGTGAGGGTGGATGCGCTCAAAAATATCTCTCTCAATTTTTATGCCGGTGAACTTGCCGTCCTTCTTGGGGCTTCCGGCAGCGGCAAATCGACGCTCATCAATATTATCGGGGGTCTCGACACTCCCTCCTCAGGCAAGCTCTTTTTTTATGGCCAGGAGATCACTGCCGCCACCGAATCCGAGTTGACAGCCTACCGCCGCCGCTCCATTGGATTTGTTTTCCAGTTTTATAATCTGATTTCAAGCCTCACGGCGCTTGAAAATGTTCAGCTTGTCACTGAAATAGCAGAGAATCCGATGTCTGCCGAAGAGGCGCTCAAACTGGTCGGTCTTGGCCATCGGCTCAGCCACTTTCCGGCACAGCTCTCAGGCGGTGAGCAGCAGCGGGTAGCTATAGCAAGAGCGGTGGCCAAGCGCCCCGAACTCCTGCTCTGTGATGAGCCTACCGGTGCGCTTGATTATCAGACCGGAAAACTTGTGCTCGATGTTATTGAAAAAGTGAACCGCGAACTTGGCACCACAACGCTTGTCATCACCCATAATGCCTCAATTGCCGGTATGGCCGACCGGGTTGTGCGTCTTCGAAGCGGCGAGGTCTTTGAGGATAGCCGAAACCTGACACGCCTCTCTCCATCTGAACTTGTCTGGTAGAGAAAAGCATGAACCTGCTCCACAAAAAACTGCTGCGTGAGCTGATGCGCATGAAGGGGCAGATGCTTGCTGTGGCTGCGGTTGTGGCGTGTGGCATCTCGGTGTTTGTTTCCATGAGCAGCGTCAAATACTCCCTTGAGGCCTCCCGTGAGCGCTATTACAGCCGCTACAGGTTTGCCGACGTGTTTGCGCAGATGAAGCGTGCACCTGAATTTTACAGCGAAACGGTGAGCCGCATACCGGGTGTGGCCTCAGTCAGCTCACGCATTGTGGCCGATGTAACACTTGATGTGCCTGGGCTTGACGAACCGGCAACAGGTCGCCTTATCTCGATCCCTGAATATCAGAACATCCCGGTGCTCAATGATCTTTGCATTAAAAAAGGGCGGTATATCGAGCCGGGCAAAACCGAAGAGGTGATTGCCAGCAAACCCTTTCTTGAGGCAAACCATCTGCTTCCCGGCGACCATATCAGCGCGGTGATCAATGGACGGAAAAAAGAGCTGCTCATTGTTGGCATGGGCCTATCGCCCGAATATATCTATGAGGTGCAGCCGGGAGCTTTTTTCCCCGACAAGCGCCGTTTCGGGGTTTTCTGGATGAGCCGCAGGGCGCTCAGCTCTGCGCTCGACATGACCGGAGCCTTTAACGACCTCTCGCTTACCCTTGCGCATGGTGCTTCGGAAAAGGATGTCATCATGCAGCTTGACCATATTTTCAAGCCCTATGGTTCGCTTGGTGCTTATGGACGCAATGAGCACCTTTCGGATCGCTTTATCCAGGACGAGATCAAGCAGGTTGGCATCCAGATCACCTTTTTGCCTGCAATTTTTCTCGCTGTGGCGGTATTTCTCCTCAACATTGTGCTGCGTCGAATTGTTGCCACACAGCGCGACCAGATTGCGGTGCTGAAGGCTTTGGGTTATTCCAATGAGGATGTGGGGCTGCACTATCTCGGATTTGCCATGATTCCCACCGCTATCGGAGCCATTGTTGGCACTGCGCTTGGTGCCTGGCTCGGTCGGGGATTGATGGGGATCTATGCCGATTTCTATAATTTTGCCGAGCTGGTCTACCTGTTTCGCCTTGAGGATGTTGCCCTCTCTGTTCTGCTCAGTTTTGCGGCAGCCCTTTTCGGGGCACTCGGAGCGGTTCGGAGTGTGGCGCTTCTCCCTCCGGCTGAGGCGATGCGTCCCGATTCACCCGTGACCTATCGTGCCGGTTTTTTTGACCGTGATGCACTGCGCAAAAAAATGCCGATCACCCTCCGTATTATTGTGCGCAACCTTGAGCGTCGCCCCTGGAAAGCCTCCATCTCTGTGCTGATGATTGCTCTTTCGGTGGCAATTCTCATCGCAGGCCGTTACACCTACGACTCGCTTGACCAAATGACCAAGGTTGAGTTCATCGACAAACACCGTGAAGATATCACCCTCATCTTCAGCGACCCCATGCCGCCTTCTGTGCGCCACTCCATTGCATCGATCAAGGGTGTCATCGAGCATGAGTATTATCGCGAAGAGCCGGTCAAGATGAGCTTCGGCTATCGCTCTCGCCGGCAGTCAATCAAGGGGATGGAGTCAGCCTCCGGGCTGCAACGTCTGGTAGATAAAAGCGGACGGCAATTTGGCCTTCCCTCTGACGGCATTCTGCTCACCACTACGCTGGCAACAATTCTTGGGGTCAGGCCCGGCGACATGCTCGAAATTGATTTTCAGCAGGGGAGGCAACTGCATGGCAACGTGATGGTAAGCGCCACCATTGACGAGATACTGGGGCTCTCAGCCTATATGGATCGTGAGGCTCTGAACAGACTTGCGGGGGATGGCGGAGCCCTGAATGCGGCCTACCTTCGAATTGATCAATCAAAAGCGGGCGAACTCAATAAAACATTCAAACAAATGCCCGGAGTTGGTGGTGTCATGATGCTCAAGGCGCTGAAGGAGAGCTTTGATGAACTGATTGCCCAAAGCATGAACACTTCAACCGTCATTCTTACCACCTTTGCCTCTATCCTTGCCTTTGCTGTGGTCTACAACGGGGCACGCATCTCTCTCTCCGAACGGGGCCGTGAACTCTCCAGCCTCAGGGTTCTTGGCATGACCCGACGCGAAATCTCCCTGATTTTGCTTGGCGAACAGGCCATTCTCACCCTTGTTGCCATACCGCTCGGGTTTCTTCTTGGTATAGCTCTTTCGGTCCTGCTTGCCCATGCACTCAGCTCGGAACTTTACCGCCTTCCGGTGGTCTTCAGCAGCTTTAACTTTCTTTTTGCCTTTACCGTTATTATCATAATATCGGCTCTTTCCGGCTTTATCGTCAACCGTCGTCTTGCAAAACTCGACCTTGTCGAGGCATTAAAAACAAAGGAGTAGATCACCTCCATGAGACTTTCAAAAACTCAGCGAATCGCAGCACTCACTCTCTCGGCATCGGTTCTCATCCTCTTTTTTGTCTTTCGCCCATCACCACTTCTGGTGGATTCCGGAGTGGTAAGCCGTGGAGCCTTGCTGGTGACGCTTGATGCCGAAGGGGTAACACGGGTCAACGACCGATTTGTGGTTGCGGCGCCGGTGACGGGCAGGCTGATGAGAGTGGCCCTAAAAGAGGGCGACAGAGTCAAAAAAGGGGAGGTGCTGGCCACTCTTCTTCCGCCTGAGCTTGATGCCCGGCAGTCAGAGGAGGCATCAGCAAGGAGTGAGTCCGCACGTGCAGCCCTTAACGAGGCTCTTGCCCGTGCAAGCCGTACCGAACTGAGCCTTGCAGAGGCTGAACGGCGAGCAAGGCGTTATGGCAATCTCCATGGTGAAGGGGCAATTTCCAGCGAGAGCTTTGAGGTTGCCGAAAATGAAGCCGGAGCGCTTCGAAAGGAGGCAGAGGCTGCCCGTTCAGCAGTTACCTCTGCCCGCTACAATTTTAAGGCGCTCCAGACTTTGGTCGATCCCCGTAGCTCTCGCCGGGCCGTAACTGTTCTTGCTCCGGTAGAGGGACGGGTGCTTCGTATCCATGAGAAGAGCGAGAGAACCGTCGCTGCCGGTTCCCCCCTCATCGATATTGGCGACCCCGCTTCAATCGAAGTTGTGATTGATCTGCTCTCCTCCGATGCGGTCAAGGTAAGTCCCGGAAACAGGGTGGTCATTCTCGACTGGGGAGGCGAGCGAGCGTTGCAGGGAAGAGTCAAAACCATTGAATCCTCTGCCTTTACCAAGGTTTCGGCGCTGGGCATTGAAGAGAAGCGGATTAACGTCATAGCCGTTCTTGACAACTTTGAGCCACTTCTTGGCGATAACTTCCGCGTGCAGAGCAAAATTATGCTGCATGAAGCTCCGAATCTCCTTCAGGTACCGGTTTCAAGCCTCTTCAGGGGAAAGAATGGCTGGAACCTCTTTGTGATTGAGGGTGGCCGGGCGGTTCAAAAGCAGGTCACTATCGGTCTGCGGGGAAACTATCAGGCGGAGTTGCTTTCGGGAGCGACTGTTGGGCAAACGGTTATTGTGCACCCAACCAATGAGCTCGAAAACGGAATGCGAGTCAAAATTCGGGAGTAGGGGTGAGTATTCATAACACTCACTTACTCAGCTTCACAACAGATATCAAATGCAGTTTGCTGACAGCTCTGCCAAAATATTGCAGATGGTCAATGCACTTTTCAGCATCAACCCTGAAGAGTCTGTTGCAGATTTCATCGGCCGGAGTATCTTAATATCCTATGACTAAAATCAAGATCAATTCAGCGAGGACGAAAGCCGGCTCAACCCCGCAGCTCTCGATCCTCATTATCGGCGGGGGCGCCTCTGGAATGGCTGCGGCCATCTCCGCCCGAAAGGGTGCTGAAAGCCGCGGAATCAAAGCGGGAGCGTGCAAAATAACGATCGTTGAACGCAATCCAGGCTTTGGAGCAAAAATCAGGATTTCGGGGGGCGGCAAATGCAATGTCACCCACGAGGGCAGTCCGGAAGAGTTTCTTTTGAAAGGATTTATGCGGCTGAACGAGCAGCGCTTCCTTCGCAATGCCATCTACGGCTTTTCAGGAGGCGACCTCCTTGACCTGCTTCTTTCAAAAGGGGTTACAACAGAGATCAGGCCCGACGGCAAAATCTTTCCTGACAGCGGAGAGGCCTCTTCGGTCGCCAATGCATTTGAGCGGATGCTCAGTGATGCCGCGGTGGAGGAGATCTCCTCATGCCGGGTGCTTGGCGTCGAGCGAGTGGATAATCGGTTTCTTGTAACACTTCCCGGGGCTACGCTTATGGCTGATGCCGTTATTCTGGCTACCGGCGGCGTCTCCTACAGAAAGACAGGAACAACCGGTGACGGCCTTGCAATTGCCCGAAAGCTCGGCCATACCATCATCGAGCCTTCAGCGGCCCTTACACCACTCCATACCACACACCCGCTCTCTTCATCCCTCTCCGGCCTTGCGCTCCGCTCATGCTCGCTTGTGGCTGAGGGTAAAGGCAAAAGGGTCGGGCGACGCGGGGACCTGCTCTTTACCCATCGCGGATTCAGCGGTCCGGCCGCCCTGTCTCTGTCGCGTGATATTGGCGAGCTCTTGAAAGAGAGTGGGCGAATCTCCCTTTTTGTCGATCTTTTTCCTGAACAGAGCCCCGCCGAACTCGACCGACTGCTCTTGATGCAGGGCCGAAAAAACGGCGCACAGATGGTTCGCAAGTTTCTGCAGGGCTGCCCGATTGCTCCGCCGGAAGAGGGGTTTTCAACATCCCCGCACGGGACCATTCCAACTGCACTCGTGCCGATGATTCTGCGCCATGCAGCTCTTGAGAGCGAGGTGACATGGAGCACGCTCCAGAAAGAGAAGAGGGTTGCGCTGCTTGGCGTGCTGAAAAAGTTTCCGCTCGGCACCGTCAGGGAGCTCTCGTTGGATGCCGGAGAGGTTTCGGCCGGAGGAGTCTGTCTTGGAGAGGTGAATCCGAAAACCATGCAGTCGCGCGTTGTTCCGAACCTCTACATCTCTGGGGAGCTGCTCGACTATGCCGGAGAGATCGGAGGCTTCAACCTGCAGGCGGCATTTTCGACAGGGTGGCTGGCTGGCATGCATGCCGCAAAAAGTCTGGCACTCCCTGAGCGACCAGGGACACCATGATAGTCATGGCACCCCAGGCTCATCATACCATCAGAGTTGAAGCTTACCCGCAGGAGTAGGCGGGTTCTTTTGTTTTCATGTCCATCGCCCTGAGCTCAAAGCGTCCCTTTTCCAGCTCAAAGGAGAATTTGGGATTGTCATGGAAGATGACCCGCTTTGGTTCGAACCTTACCTTCATTGGAACGCTCACTTTGCGTTCGTCTCCGCACACATTGTTTTTCACTCCAGGCCGGAAGAGTTCAGCACCCTCACCCGGCAGGGATACATGCACGGCATGGTCAACGGTGCTCAGCGCCTCAATAGAGCCATCCTCGGCAAGCTGCACCGAGTTGATGTCCCCATGTATTCCGTTCGGCTCATTATCGTAGGCGGTCATGACACCTATCGGAGTATCGATCTCCATCTTCTTCAGTGGCTCAAAGGAACGGATCCCGCCTGACTCATAAAAAGCGAGCCCCTTGCGAACGGTCACCTCTCCAAGTGGTGTTTGCACTGTCAGGTTCTGGCCAGGCCACAACGTAATGCTTTTCAAGGCACCGCTCTCATAAAACTGTATGCCGATGATTTTGGCCGTCAGCTCTCCAACGGGTGAGATGAAGGTTATCGGATCGGCAAGGGCGAACTCGTTTTTCCATGACCAGAAGCCGCTGAGCTTCCCGTCGAGAGGAAAGATTCTTTTGATTGCGCCAGTTTTATGGAAGGTGACAAGTTCGGCCGGTATGGCGCCAACCGGAGTATCAAGGATGGTTTGCGACTGCAGGGCGATAGATTTGATGGAGCCATCCTTGTAAAAATAGAGGGGCTTTGCAGCCCGCCGACCCATATCTTCGGCCTCATACTGGGGTACGAGCTTGCCGTAAGGGGTAGAGAGGGTATTAGGCAGAGTAACCTGGCAGCCGTCGGTCTTGCCGTTGGAAAAGAGTGAGCGGAACTCGACGCCCTTGAGTTCACCGTATATTGTGCTGAAGGATTCCATTGTGGCAGGGTTGAGGATTATCAGTAATCGCTTTACAGGAGAAAAGTGGTCCTATATTTATAAAGCAATTACCGTGCCTCAAATACTGTCAACCGCTAACTCCTATTATCATTGTTACTTGCGTGAAAGGAGCAGCAGTAAGAAGGGGCGTAGTAACATACCTCCGCGTAGAATCGCCTCCTGCGACTACATTTTGGTAGGATTCCGGCTGCCCGCTCTCAGTCGAATTTCGCCTTTGCCTTGATGAAGGCTTTCTTCAGATCACTGAGCGCGTTTTCGGCGCCAAGCTTCACTTCATGCCAGGCATCCTCGCTGCTGTGCAAGAGATCGCTGGTCCTTGCGGCCGCCGCATCACGCTGATGCTTGAGGCTTTCGATCCTCTCGTGGAGGCTTCTGGTGATCTTCTCTGCCTTCTTCTCAAGCTTTGCGATATCCTTGTCCCAAGCTTTGAGCTGGCGGTCAAAACTGTTGATGTATCCTTTACGGTTCATGGTGGACTGCGCATTAATGCGTTAACAAAAACTAATCCAGTGCATCGTAGTAAAACAGTATATGCCGCTTGTTAGTTTTACCTGTGCCATATATATCCACCTTCAAGGAATCACCGTGTTAGAGATAGTTCATTTTTATGCTGAGGTCGATTTCGCTGGCCCCCAGAATAAAGATGGATTCGCTGAATGTCGGGGGGCCGCGCCTGATCTTTGGATTGTTTGATACTCCAAAGCCCTCCTTCGGAATGCCAAGAATCGGGAGCTTGTCCATTCGTCCGTTACTGTTTTCATCGTGGAGAACGCTGAGGGCATAGCTCCCGAAAGGGATACTGTCAAAGGCAAACTCTTCAGTTGTCTCACTGATTTTTCTCACTCTTGTTGCAAAAGCCTTAGCGGGCGTGTCGGGAAAACCCTGCTTTGAAGAGTAAAGTGCTACACCAATCAGTCCGGTTGTATTTTTAAGCCCGGTTACCTGAATTTTGATGCATCCAGTCTCTAAGGGCTGGACGGTTGCTGGTGGCGGAGCGTTCTCTGCGCAAAGCGGCGACGTAAGGGAGAGAAAAAGGATGGCGATAAGAACGGAAAGTTTCTTCATGATGATCATCTTGCTTTGGTTAGACTTCCTGTTAATGAAAAGTCGAAACACAATATCGGTATTTGTCCTGCTCTTCAGCAAGCCTCGCCCCGTAAAGTGTCGGAATTGTCGGATATATATTTTATTATGGGTTATATATGTTTGTCGATGATTCGAAGAGAGTGTGTAGTTGTGGCCGGCTGAGAAATCAGGGCATTCTGAACTCTCTTAAACTGAAGTAGTTGATACGTTAATGGGCAATCAAAAAAAGCCGAACAGAGATCATTCGGGACTCAGAAAACGTGCGGAGGAGAGGTTACGTCTATCCACTGAGCCGGATCAAACCCGCTCGATGGCAGACATGCACAAGCTGATTCATGAGCTTAGCGTCCATCAGATCGAACTGGAAATGCAGCAGGAGGAGCTGGTTCAGTCGCGCGAGGAGCTCGAACTCCTTCTCGATCGGTATACCGAGCTCTATGATTTCGCTCCGGTCGGTTACTTGACGCTTTGTCGAGATACCACTATTCTTGAGATCAACCTGACCGCCTCATCGATGCTTGGGGTCGAACGGGGGAAGCTGAAAGGACGCCGCTTCAGCCGTTTTATAGATCCGCAGGACTGGAAGAGGTTCAATACGATGCTCGAGCGCGCCTTTCTGTCGGGGGAATCAGAGTGGTGTGAATTTTCGCTGATAACGGACGTGAAGGAACTTTCAGAAAACTCATCACCACGTACTCCGCAAGGGACGCAAGCGGCCATTAAAACATTTCGGGTCGACGCTCTCGTCAGCAATGATCACCAGGAGTGCAGGGCTATCCTTTCCGATATCAGCCGGCAAAAAGCGATTGAGAGTGAGAATGCCACTCTTCAGGAAAACCTGCGCCAGTCACAGAAACTGGAGTCTATCGGCCGGCTTGCTGGCGGAGTTGCACACGACTTCAACAACATGCTCCAGGTCATGCTCGGCAATCTCGATCTGCTCTCCAGTGATGGGCAACTGGACGCAAGCACTCAAACGACGCTTGCAGGCCTCAGACGGGTGATCATGAAATCCGCCGAACTCACCCGCCAGCTTCTTGCTTTTGCGCGCAAGCAGATTATCACTCCAAAACCGCTTGATTTCAATGCCGCAGTTGCCGACATGCTCAACATGCTTGGCCGGCTGCTTGGAGAGAACATAACGCTTGAGTATACCCCTGCGGCAAACCTCTGGCCTGTTAAAATGGATTCATCCCAGATTGACCAGATTATGGTGAACCTGGCCATCAATGCCAAAGAGGCCATCAGAAATGCCGGAACGCTCTCCATAGAGACAGAGAATACCACACTTGACCCTGAATTCTGCCGCCAGCATCCTGATCTTGTGCCGGGCGACTATATTCTCCTTGCCGTTCATGACACTGGCTGCGGCATGAATTCGGCGACAATGGAATCGATTTTCGAGCCATTTTTTACCACAAAGTCACTTATCGAAAGCTCAGGCCTCGGGCTTGCTACGGTATACGGGATTGTCCGGCAGAACAAAGGAACGATCGTTGTGCGCAGTAAAGAGGGGACGGGCACTACGTTTGAAATCTACCTGCCTCGCTTCGTTCAGCAAGAGCACTGAATTGACTTCATTTCCGCCGCACCCCGGCTGATCTTCACAACCGGGGTGTCATGAGGCGGCTGTTTATGAGAGCGGTTCAAGCTGAAGCACGACACTCTCCTTGATGATATCCTCCAGATTGTGCACAGGAATAACAAACCTGTTTAGGGGCGTGTTTTCACTGCGGCTGTGGAGAATGCCTCGGGCCGTTCCCGCCGTCAGCGTCGCCAGGTAACCCGCGAAATTACTCGGCAGAACAAAAGAGGTATTGTCCTTGCTGCAGAAATGTGACCATGAAGAGGGGTCGATGGCAAAGATACATCCTGCCTCAATGGTGATAAATGGGGTTTCATCCTGAAGAAAGAGATTTTTGAAGAGCACTTTGAGCAGATGCTGACGGCTGTCGATGCCAAAATCTATGGCAAAGTTGATTGATACAGGCTTCTCTTCGTCGAAGAGCTCCGGATGAAGCTCGAGTGAATCGGTTACGATCTGGGCGAGTGCGAAATTGACCCTCGCAATGTTGCTGTCTGACATGTAGGTCTGTGATAGTTGCTGAAAAGAAGAACACACTGTTCCTGTGAAAATATCTAAATAATTTGAAAGACGGTTTTATTTGTTTTGATTTCCTATTGTTGTGTTCGGTTCCGGTCACGAACGGAGTCCCGATGAACAGCACAACTGATCTTCACCCTTGCCCGAACTACTATGGCTGATTTGAGCCTGCCCTGTCCATTTTTATCCAATGTTGACCTTGCAGCGCGTGCCTATTACGGCATCGGCGGCAAAGCCAGATACCTTGCACTGCCCGAGAGTCCTGTCCAGCTCTTGGCCCTGCTTCACTGGAACCGTCAGGCAGGCCTTCCCCTTGCGCTTATGGGAAGCGGCACCAACATTGTATTTTCGGACGAGCCCTTCCCTGGCATTGTTATCTCGCTCATCTCCATGCAGAGGGTTTTCTGGATCTCCGAAAGCGAGCTCTTCTGCGAGGCAGGGGCAGAGAACACCGCTGTTGCCGAGAAGCTTCTTGCCTCATCAAGAGGCGGGGGAGAGTGGCTCTACAAGCTTCCAGGGCAGATAGGGGCCGCTGTCAGGATGAACGCGCGCTGTTTCGGCGGAGAACTCTCCCGGATCACCTCCGGACTCCTGGTAGCCTCTCTTGACAGCCATCTTCTGTGGCGCTCACCCGAAGAGACATTCCTCGGCTACAAGCAGACCTCTCTTATGGCCAGTCCCGAAATAGTTGCAGGCGTCGTGCTTCGCTTTCCCGATGAATGCGCTCCCGCCGAGATTCGGCGACTCATGCTCGGCCATGAAGAGGAGCGAAGCCTCAAACATCACTTTGATTTTCCGAGCTGCGGCTCAACCTTCAAGAACAACTATGACGCCGGCCGTTCCAGCGGATCCATTTTTGAAGAGCTCGGCTTCAAGGGTGCGTCGGAAGGTGGTGCATCGGTCAGCATGCACCATGCGAACTTCATCTTCAATAAAGGGGGATCCTCCGCCCGTGATGTGCTTGCCCTTGCCGCTCGAATGAGAGCAGCTGCCCTTGAACAGTGCGGCGTGGAGCTTGAGCTTGAGGTGGAGTGTATCGGGCTGTTTGATCGCGCTCTGCTTGACTCCTGCGGCGTCCGCTATCGTGAGGCATCCAACGATCCCGCTCGTGGATGGGCCGGACTTCTGGCCATTCCGGATGGAGCGGAGAGCGCCGAGGCAGAACCGATTCTGCCCGCTACGCTCCTGAAAGGTCCGCTGGTAGGGTACTACGGCAGAGAGCGGGAGTTCCCTGCAGGCTTTACGGTTGAAATCGAGCAGCTTCGCTCTCTTGAAGAGGCAGAAGCAGATCCTGCGGCCCCGTTTCTTCGCTGGTCTACCCGTTATGACAGATCGACAGGCTTTGAGGTAAAACCGCCGACGACCTTTCCTTCTGGAAGTTTTGTCGACACCCTTTGGAACTACGGGGTCTCTGAGCTTTTTGTTGGCACGAGAGCTGGCTACCTTGAGCTCGAAATGACCCCTGAAGGGCAGTGGGTGGCGCTCCGCTTTGATGCTCCAAGAGTAAGAAACTCGGGCCACCAGATGCTTTCTGAAGATCCATGGAGAGGGCACCTGTGTCACTTACGGGATGGCTCCTCATTCGGCATGGAGCTTTCCTGGGAGTTGATCAAGCCTTTTGTTGAGCAGGGAGTTATTCATCTGCAGTGCTGCGGATCATCCGGCAGGGGAGAGTACGGGCTTTTTCCCTGGTGGAGTCATAACGATGCGCCGCCCGATTTCCATCAGCCGGAACGGTTTGCGGGAGTCAGGCTCAGATGAGGGGGATAGGGGAAGGAGCCTGACCGGTTTCTCGGAGCAATCCCGGGAAACCGGCTTGGCAGTAAAGCAATGGGGTGCTAAAGGTCTGCCTGAGGCATAAGGGCAACTTCGGCAGCAGTAAAGACCGGGCCCTCCTTGCAGACATAGACCGATCCGACGTTGCAGCGGCCACATTTGCCAAGACCACACTTCATGCGATTTTCAAGCGTGGTATAGACATTCGACTCTTCAAAGCCGAGCTTTTTGAGCGAGTTCAGGGTGAACTTGATCATGATCGGTGGCCCGCAGAGCACTGCCACACAGTTCTCTGCCGATGGCGCTGCCTCTTCGAGCACGGTCGGAACAAAGCCGACACGGTGCTTCCAGTCAGGCGACTCTCCACCCGGATCGACAGCAAGCACGAGATCAACGTCGTCACGCTTCTGCCACTCTTCAAGTTCATGCTTGTAAACAAGATCAGCAACGGTACGGGCACCGTAAACGATGGTAACCTTGCCGAACTTTTCGCGCTGGTCAAGGCAGGACCAGATAACGCTTCTTGTCGGCGGAAGCGCAATGCCTCCAGCGATGAAGAGCAGGTTCTTGCCGTAAAAATCCTCGATCGGGAAGCGATTGCCATAAGGGCCGCGGAAGGTAACAAGATCACCGACATCGGCACTCGCCAGGGCTGAAGTCACTCTGCCGGACTGGCGGAATGTACATTCGATATACTCCTTCCTGGTCTCCGGACTGGCGACGCAGAAGGTACTCTCCCCCTCGCCGTAGATGCCGTAGAGGCCGAACATCCCTGTACGGAACGTTTCCTTGAACTGCTCATGCTCGGCCGGGTCCTGAAACTCCAGCCTCATGGTTCTTACGCCTGGCGCTTCGTCGTGGCGGGCGACGATCTTCATGATGGCCGGCTTGTAGATGTTCTGTGGCGCGCTGTGGATGTTTTCTGTCACTGCGATAATTTTGAGATCTCTTGTAAAGTTTCCGTTATACCCATGTCTACCGGGCACTGTCTGGTGCAACGACCGCAACCGCTGCAGCTGTTTGCACTAAACTTGCCGGGAAAATAGTTGAACTTGTGCATGATGCGCTGGCGCCACCGTGCCGACTGCGTTGAGCGGGGATTATGGCCTGAGGTGTGCATGGTGAACAGAGCAAAAGAGCAGCTGTCCCAGTTCTTTCTGCGGATGCCGGTGAAGGTGTCACCCTCATCCTGAATGTCGAAGCAGTGGCATGTTGGGCAGAGATAGGTGCAGGAACCGCAGCCGATGCAGCGCACCGAAATCTCCTTCCAGAACCTGCTCTCGAAGTTTTCAGGGTTTCTCAGCCACTCGGAACATGCATCTGCGTCAAACTTTTCAGCAACAACGGCAGTCGGTGCCGCTGCCTCTGCGCCCTCTGTGAGAAGCTCTGCGATTGCCTTGAAGGCCTCACGACCCCTGTCAGTGAGCTCCTCAACCTGCCACCCTTTGCCACTTTCGAGCGGACGAAGCAGCACGTCGGATCCCTTTGTGCTGTCAGGGGAGAGCTTCAGCGAGGTACACATGCAGAACTCATCCGATTTGGTACAGGCAATAGAGACGATGACCGTCTCGTTGCGGCGGTTGAACCAGTACTCATCCTTGTAGTCCCAGCCGAAAAGCGGATCGTCAATGGCCAGTCCGGATGCATCGCACGGCCTTGCGCCGAAAATGATCCTCGGCCCAACTGGAGGAAGGCACTCCTCGGTGTTGATCGCGTCCTTTTTAATGGAGTAGCGCATCATCGGCTCGGTCTGCGGAAAGAAGAGCTCCTTGATCGAGCGGTCAGGAAGAATTTGCGAGAGCTCCAAATCAGCCGCACTGCCTACCGGACGATATGCCGTTATGTTGGCGTTGCGGACAGGACCGATTACCGAAAGGCCAGCCGATCTCCAGCGTTCGACGCAGTTGTCAAGCTTATCGGTGTAAAGAATTTTGGTCATACGCGTTGGTTACTTAGAGAATGAATGTCTCGGTATCGTCCTTCTTGAAACTTGCCATCACCGGCTCCTGCGTCTGGCTTGAACCTGCAAAGTGGTCAAATGCCTCGAGTACCTCGCCGGCCATCTTCCGGTTGATCAGGCGGAGAGGGATGTTGACCGGGCAGGCGCGGTCGCAGTTGCCGCACTCGACACACCGACCTGAAAGATGGAAGGCGCGCACGATGTTCCACTCGAAGTTGCCGAGCGTATGGGAGGAGGTGTTGACCCACTGCGGCTGGTTGTTATCGACAATGCACCTCCGGCAGTAGCACATCGGGCAGGCCTGGCGGCAGGCATAGCATTTGATGCACTTCGAGAACTCAGACTGCCAGAAGTCAAACCGCTCCTGTGGGCTCATCGCTTCAAGCTTCTTGTAGAGCTCCTCGCCGGCTGTATCCGGGATGATCCCTTTCAGCGTGCCGATCAGCTCTGCAAAGTCGTCTACCTTGCTTCCGCTGAGCGCAGTCGGCTCGTTTCCCTCTGTGTTGAATCCAAGAATCTCTACCTGTGCGGCGTTAAGCTGGAACTCGGCTGCAAGGATATTGATGGCACGGATTCCCTCAGGACGCAGAAAAACGGCGACGCGCTTCTCATCACTGAGCAGCCCTTCGGTTACCAGATATCCTGAGAGGTTGGCAATGCAGGCGCCATCAAGCACAAGAGTCTCAACATCCTCAGGGGTGCTGATGAATGCCGGTCTGCGTCGGTCGGGAGTCGAGCCCTTGCTGTACCCGATAACCATCTTCACCTCGCCGGATGAGAGAAGTTCCTTTGCCCTCGTTCTGTATTGTTGCTCGATACTCATTGGGTGTATTTTTTATAGTGACGCCTGGGCCTCGGTCTCTGCGATCAGCTTGTCGTACTGCTCGAACGGGCCGAGTTTCCGGATATCTTCGGTAATGCTGTTGATCAGGTCAGCAAACTTGAGACCTTCAGCCGCGCTGATCCATGAATACTTGATTCTCTCCGGGGGAATGCCGATAAAGTTGAGCAGTGCGCGAAAGACCATCCAGCGGCGCCGGGCGTGATAGTTGCCGTGGGTGAAGTGGCAGTCGCCAGGATGGCAGCCGCTGATGAGCACGCCGTCGGCCCCTTTCTGCAAAGCTTTAAGAATAAACATCGGGCTTATCCTGCCGGTGCAGGGGAGACGGATAATGCGGACGTTCGGCGCATACTTCAATCTGCTGGTACCCGCAAGGTCGGCACCCGCGTAGGTGCAGTAGGTGCAGACAAAGGCGACGATTTCGGGTTCAAATTGCTCACTCATCGGTTTACTCCTGTTGCAATGTTCCATTCATGTAAAGAGGGGCGCCCCTTAGAGGCCCATCACTTCGGCAAATATCTGTTTCTCGGTAAATCCGGCCAGGTCGATGCTGTTCGAGCGGCAGAAGGTGACGCAGGTACCGCAACCCTGACAGAGACCGGGATTGACCGATGCGACCCGCTTGATGACCTTGCCGGAACGGTCGAGAATATCCTTCTTCTCGATGGCGTTGTATGGGCATGCCAGCACGCAGCCCCAGCAGCCGGCACAGGTAGCTTCGTTGTTGACGGCGATTACCGGTTCACGCTCCAGCTTCTCCTTGCTGAAGAGGGCCAGCACCTTGCTTGCGGAGGCAGATGCCTGGGCAACTGAATCCGGGATGTCCTTGGGGGACTGGCATGCGCCGGCAAGATAGATGCCTGCGGTAGATGACTCGACAGGACGGAGCTTCAAATGGGCCTCATTGAAGAAGCCGTACTCGTCATAGCCGATGCCGACGACCTTTGCAAAATCCTTGGCGTCAGGCTGCGGAACCATAGCTGTAGCGAGCACAACCATGTCGGCTGCAACTTCGACCGGCCGGCCGAGAAGGGTATCAGCACCCCGGACCATCAGCTTGCCGTTCTCCTGCCAGACCTTGCTGACTCGACCGCGAACATATCCAGCCTCATCCTCCTCGATCGCCCTCCGGGTGAACTCGTCGTAACCCTTGCCTGCGGCACGGATATCCATGTAGAAGATGTTGCTCTTTCCGCCGTGGACCTTGTGCGCATAGAGCATGGCGTGCTTGGCGGTGTACATGCAGCAGATCTTTGAACAGTACTTGACACCCTTGGAGGGATCGCGTGAACCTGCGCACTGGATAAAGACAATATTTTCAGGCTCCTTGCCGTCTGAGGGACGCAGGATCTTGCCGGAAGTAGGACCGCTGGCAGAAGCGAGGCGCTCAAACTGAAGACCGTTGATGACATCGGCGTACTTGCCATATCCGTACTCGCCGTAAACCGCATTATTCTGTACCTGGAACCCTGTGGCAACCACAATCGCTCCGATTTCAAGATCAATGAACTCATCCTGCATCTCGAAATCGATGCAGTCGAGAGGGCAGCTCTTGACGCAGACCTTGCACTTCCCGTTCTTGAAGTAGGTACAGTTATCCTTGTCGATAACAGGCTTGTTCGGCACAGCCTGGGCAAACGGGGTGTAGATGGCGGTTCGCTTCCCTATGCCGCAATCGAATTCGCTGGAGAGCTTCTTCTGGGGACATTTGGTGATACACTCGCCGCAACCCGTACAGGTATCCTTGTTGACATAGCGGGCCTTCATGCGAACCTTCACCTTGAAATTACCGATGTAGCCGTCAACGTGCTCCACCTCAGCGTAGGTCAGAAGGCGAATCTTGGGGTGCTGCGATGCCTCAACCATTCGAGGCGTCATGATACACTGTGAACAGTCGAGCGTAGGGAATGTTTCGGAAAGCTGGGCCATGTGACCGCCAAGGGATGGTTCGCGCTCGACGAGCACGACCTCCTGTCCAGCGTTAGCAATATCGAGCGCCGCCTGGATGCCGGCAATGCCTCCTCCAATAACCAGCGCCCTGCGGGTAACCGGGACTTCAATAGGCTGCAGCATGTTGTTCCGCTTGACCTTCTCAACCATCGAACGGATGATATCGATGGCTTTGTCGGTTGCCTGCTCGCCGTCGTTGTGGACCCATGAGCACTGCTCACGGATGTTGGCGATTTCGCACATGTAGGGGTTCAGGCCGGCTTCGGCGCATGCCTTGCGGAAGGTAGCTTCATGCATCCTCGGAGAGCAGGCCGCCACGACGACACCGGTGAGATTGTTCTCACGAATCGCCCTCTTGACGCTCTCCTGGCCAGGATCGGAGCAGAAGTACTTGTATTCGACAGAAGCCCCTACTCCGGGATGATCCCCGAGTACTTCGGCAACTCTCGTACAGTCAACCTTTGCGGCAATATTTTCGCCGCAGTGACAGATGAATACCCCTATTTTGGACATGGTTCAATCATTTAAAATGAAGCCGCGGAACTTGGCGGTACATGGATGAAGCCTGGAAGCGGATGCACTCCCTGAACTCCATCATTTTCAACAAAGGCGTGAACTCTCGATTATTGTGGGGGTGATCCGGGGCGGGAAGTACCGGAACCGAACCACAGTATACGAGTAATCAGTCTAAAATTTTGAAATCAGCTCAAGAGCAGGAACAAAATGCTTGCCGACCGCGACCTCTTTTGGATCTGCGCCGCATGCAATGGCGACAAGTTCCGAAATGTAATAAACCGGCATCGGGTTGAGATCACCGAAACGCTTGATCATGGTGCCCTGGCGCATATCGAGGTTCGCCTGGCAGAGAGGGCAGGCAACAACAAAGGCTTCAGCTCCATTTGCCGACGCATTCCTTGAGATCTTGTGAGTCAGGTCTTCGACCATATCCTGCTGCGCAAGGGTAAGGCCGGCACCGCAGCACTCTATCTTGAATGCCCAGTCGACAGGCGATGCACCAAGTGCGCTGACAATCGCCTCCATTTTGAGAGGATCTTCGGTATCATCAAAGCCCATCTCCTCCATTGGGCGAACAAGCAGACATCCGTAGTAACAGGCGAGCTTGAGCCCCTCAAGAGGGCGCTTGACCCGCTTTTTGATCTCCTCGGGGTCCATAGCTTCGAGCAGCTGGATGACGCCAATGAACTGCGACTTTCCGGTCGGAGCGACGCCGGTAATCGAGCGTACCTCCTCACAGAGTTCCGGTGAATCGAGCAGTGCCCTGCGGGTCGTAACCTGCCTGTTCTGGCATGCAGCGCATGGGGCGAGGATAACGTCAAGCCCCTGTTCTTCAGCCAGCACCTGGTTTCTTGCAGGAAGAAGCAGCGCGAGCTTGTGATTGGTTGCATGGGCAGAGGTTGCGCCACAGCAGTTCCAATCCTCTATCTCCTTGAGTTTGAGCCCGAGCAGTTCGCACATCTTTCTGACGGAAAGTCCATACTCCTGGGCTGTCCCGTCAAGAGAGCATCCAGGGTAGTAGCCGATCGTCATGCCCGGCTTTATGGAGAGGGGCGCATTCGGTACAAAACTCTTCTTTTTCGGGCGGCGCTTCAGGGCTGAGAGGTGTGACTCGCTCTCGGCTGCTGCAAAAATTTTCTCTATCTGCGCCTTGCCCTTGACCGAACCATGGCCGGTGAGGGTGTGCATGGGGTTGATCTTTCCCTGCAAGATCATTTTGATGCCGGGAACGACATCCTGAGTCAGAGTCCTTGTGCGGAGCTTGTAGCTGTTGACCAGCGAAAGCTCCTGAAGGCGGCCATGCTTGCGCACGTTGTTGAGGAAAGAGGTATGAAAAGCGGTAACAAGTTTCTTTGCCCTGTCGTTCGACACAATGCCCTTTTCAAGCGCAAGCGCGCGTAGAGCGTCCATTGTGGCGGCAATCTCGAGGTTCTGAGGACATCGGGAGGTGCAGGTCATGCAGCCCAGACAGTACCAGAGCGAGTCGCTTTTGAGAGCCTCCTCGATAAAGCCTGCCTGAACAAGGCGCATAACCCTTGTGGGCGGATTGTCCATCAGTGAACCTGCCGGACACCCAGCCGTACACTTGCCGCACTGGTAGCAGCAGTTGTAGTCATTGCCTGTGGACGCCTCAAGCTGATGCTTAAGGGCATCCTGTCCTGTCGTGGTAGTATTTGACACTTGGTATATATTACTTTACGTGGAGCGGGGCGCTAAAGGACACAAACATGGTATTTTACACAAAAATACAATAATGTCAAATCATGAAGCCTAATTATTCATTAAAAGCCCTGCATATAGTGCATAATAAGGCTGATTGTGGAGTGTTTTTCGGCCCATGAGTTAGCAATTGTTACCATGAAGAACAAAAGGAGCGATAAAAGAGTTTCGAATTGGTCGCATTTTACCGGGTTGCCAGAAAAAAAGTTGCTCACGTTCAGTGCTGCTCGGTCAATAGTGAGTTGCACTGGAAAAGTGATGAGAATAATTCTGACAGGCATTGATATAAGTCTCTTTTTGCTTATGCTATCAAGATATGTTTGATTTTTCGTAATCAATTATTTTTCCTCTTGCTACCATGTTCGATGAAATAGAGTTTGACAAGATCAAGCGACTTCCGAAATATGTTTTTGCTGCGGTCAATGAACTGAAGATGGCCGAGAGGCGGGCAGGGGAGGATGTTATTGATTTCTCCATGGGCAATCCTGACGGCCCGACCCCCCAGCATATTGTTGACAAGCTGGTGGAAAGCATCAACAAGCCCCGCACCCACGGCTACTCTGTTTCAAAAGGGATATACAAGCTGCGTGGCGCAGTGGGAATCTGGTACAAGCGCAAGTACAACGTCGATTTGGACCTCGACCGCGAGGTTGTTGCAACGATGGGCTCAAAGGAGGGCTATGTCCATCTCGTGCAGGCAATCACCAATCCCGGCGATCTGGCCATGGTACCCGACCCCTGTTATCCGATCCACTCCCAGGCATTTATCCTTGCAGGAGGCAACGTCCACCGCTTGAAGCTTGAGTTGAATGACGACCTGACGCTCGATGAGGAGGGCTTTTTCAAAAACATTGAAAAGGCGTTGCGTGAGTCCTCTCCGAAACCAAAATATCTGGTGGTCAACTTTCCGAATAATCCAACCACGGCAACCGTTGAGCTCCCGTTCTATCAAAAGCTGGTCGACATTGCCCGCCAGGAGCGGTTCTATATTATCAGTGACATTGCCTATGCCGAGCTGACCTACGACGGCTACGTCACCCCCTCAATACTTCAGGTCCCGGGAGCCAAGGATGTGGCCGTTGAGAGCTACACTCTCTCGAAAACCTATAACATGGCCGGATGGCGAGTAGGGTTCATGGTGGGTAATGCGAAGCTGATCGGAGCGCTCGAAAAGATCAAGAGCTGGCTCGACTACGGCACCTTCACCCCAATTCAGGTTGCCTCAACCATCGCCCTCACTGGCGACCAGAGCTGTGTGCAGGAGATTGCAGAGGTCTACCGCAAGCGCCGTGACGTCATGGTCAAGAGCTTTGAAAACGCAGGATGGCCGGTAGTCACCCCAAGAGCCAGCATGTTCGTCTGGGCTCATATCCCTGAACAGTTCCGGCATCTCGGCAGTCTCGAATTCAGCAAGAAGCTGCTCACGGAGGCAAAAGTTGCCGTCAGTCCCGGAATAGGATTTGGCTCCTACGGAGACGAATATGTCAGGGTCGCGATGATTGAAAACGAGGAGAGAATCCGGCAGGCCGCTCGCAATATCAAGAAATTCCTCCGTACAGGCGACGCCTGAAGAGAGCGCTGAGTCCAACAAAAAAGCGGGCTCCCGAAAGGTCCCGCTTTTTTTATTTCCAGAGCTTCATCTTCGCCCCGCTTACTCCTCTATCTCGAAGATCTCCTCCAAAGATTTCCTGATTCCCTCAACAATCATCCCTGCACTAACCAGGCTTGCTACATCGGAAGCCAGGTCTCCGGCCCTGCCGTGAAACCATGCTGCGGCGGCTGCGGCGTCGCGAAGGCCCGCGCCTTTGGCCGCAAAGGCGGCAATCATGCCGGAAAGCACGTCACCGGAGCCCGCTGTAGCCAGAGCCTCCGTGCCGCTGGTGTTCAGAATGACCTGCCCCTGGGGAGCGGCTATAACGGTCGGGCTGCCCTTGAGAAGCACATTCAGGCCGTGAAGGCTGGCGTAGTTCCGGGCCGATACTATCGGGTCGGAGGCAATAGCGTTAACCGTGTCACCGCAGAGACGGCTGAACTCGCCGTAGTGCGGGGTAATGAGAATATCCGCTGCGGATTGCGGCAGGCCAGACGAGCCGGATTGAGCGAGCGCGTAGAGCGCATCAGCGTCGAGAATCAGCTTCTTTGAGGTGATCTCCTCTTCGCCCAGAAGCGTTGAAACAAGAGAGAGCGCGGCAGCATCACGGCCGAGGCCGCAACCGATGAGAATGGCGTCTGCCCAGCGAGCCTTTTCAATGATTGCTGAAAGATCCCGACTGATGACTACGGCTTCGGGGACGGCAACGTGGATGGCACCCGAAAGAGCGGGAGGAATGGAGAGTGCGACATACCCGGCACCGCTCTGCAGTGCGCCTTTGGCGGCAAGAATGGCCGCACCGAGCATCGAGCCCTCACTGCTCTCTGAACCGGCAATAATAAGAACCCTGCCGTTAGAGTGCTTCGCGCTTGTGCGCTCCCTCAGAATGAAGCTCTCTGCGGCAAAAGCTTCATCCCCGAGAAGCGCAGCTGGAGCATCGACGAGAAAGGGTGGAATCGAGATCTCACAGATATGCAGCTCTCCCGATACCTCTGGACCGTCATTCAGGTAGAACCCGGTTTTGAGAAATGCCATTGTGGCAGTTGCATCGGCCTCGACAACCGGGAACGCGGCAAACCCCGTTGTGGCGTCAAGACCGGAAGGGAGATCGACGGCTATGGTGACGGCCTCAGTGCGTTCGCGAATCGAATTGATAAGCTCAATGCCATCCGAAAGGGGAGCGGGAAGCTCCGAGCCCTGTGCCTCAATACGGAGGCCTGTGCCGGTGATGGCGTCAATAAGGGCATCGTAGGCGGTTTCGCCGACGAAGGGGAGTGCCTCCTCATGGCTTCTGAAAATGCGCAGGTTCAGGGTGTACTCCATGTAGGCCTCAAGAGTCGTGAGACCGTCGCGGTTTATCCCCTTGAGGGCGCTTTGAGGGTAGAGCAGCAGAAGATCAACAGAGGCGCCGAGGTTGAGGAGGTGGCGGGCAATGACGAATCCGTCACCGCCATTGTTCCCCTTGCCGCATACGACGAGAAAGAGAAGCCCGTCGAGTGACTCCCGGTCAAGCGTCTCAAGGATAACGCGAACGGTTTCGGAGCCGGCAAGCTCCATAAGGCGGGTTTCGCCAATATGAAGCTGTTCGATCGCCGCCTTGTCGGCGCTCTGCATCTCCAATGCGGTTAGAACGGGCAGCATGGCCGTAAGCTCCTCTCCCTCACCGGGAGGGTTTAAAGTTCGTCAAGGTGCAGCGAGCGTTCGAGCGCATGAAAGTATGCGCCGGAAAGATCGGCAACGGGGAAGCTGAGGATGTTACGACCATTTATGGCAATCGAGGCCTCGGCGGCAACAACCTTTCCGA
Source organism: uncultured Chlorobiaceae bacterium (assembly GCA_903824045.1). GTDB lineage: Bacteria > Bacteroidota > Chlorobiia > Chlorobiales > Chlorobiaceae > Chlorobium. Next base: position 44,116 of record CAIJVD010000018.1, on the reverse strand, counting down.
TAACCCGTACCGGAACATTGAAGCGAACTGCTTCGGCAATCACGTCACGGGCACTCTCTGGGGCGATGCTCAACAGCACACGGCCCTGGGCTTCGGAGAAGAGCTCCTTCTGAATGCAGAAAGGGGCGCATCCAACATCCTCAATATCGACGCTGAAGCCAAGAGGGGCGGCTTCGTTCATGATCGCTTTTTCAGCAAGCGCTACAAACAGACCTCCGTCCGAAATGTCATGAGCGGAATGAACGAGCTTTTTGGAGGCGAGCGAAACGAGCAGCTCCTGCAGATGCTTCTCATGCTGAAGGTCGATCTCCGGGGCATCCTGTCCGGGGGTACCATACTGCATGACAAGGTATTCCGAGCCGTCGAGAGTAAGCTCCGGCTCTCCGAGGAGAAGGATAGCGTCACCTGCGGTCGTAAAGGTAGAGCCAACGAGATTATCGATATCGTCAAGCAGGCCGATCATGCCGATGGTCGGGGTAGGGTAGATGGCCGTGCCTCCGCCGCCGATAGTCGATTCGTTATAGAAGCTGACATTGCCTCCGGTAACCGGGGTATTGAAGGCTCTGCACGCTTCGCCCATCCCCGCCACCGAGGACTTGAACTGGAAATAGACCTCCGGCTTGTAGGGGTTGCCAAAGTTGAGGCAGTTGGTGATGGCAAGCGGCCGTGCGCCTGAACAGGCGATGTTGCGGGCACACTCGGCAACGGCGATCTTTCCGCCCGCATTGGGATTGAGATAGACGTATCGGGCATTGCAGTCGGTCTTCATGGCAAGCCCCTTTTTGGAGCCCTTGATGCGGATCACCGCAGCGTCTGTATGGCCGACCGGAGTGACGGTATTGGTCTGCACCATCGAGTCGTACTGGCGGTAGACCCACTGCTTGCTGGCAATGTTTGGCCGGGAGAGCAACTCAAGGCATAGTGTTTTGAAATCGAGGCTCTGGTCATCGACCAGCTTTGCAACCGGGGTTTGGGGCTTCTTTTCGACCGCTTCCCGGATATAGACCGGTGCTCCGCCCCCGAGTACCAGCGTTTCCGCCGGAATCTCGGCCACGACTCCGCCATGATGAAAGACCCGAAGATGGTTGTCGCTGGTCACCTTGCCAATGACGACTGCCAGAACATCCCATTTGCGGTAGACATCTATGATCGTCTCCTCAAATCCCTTTTCGGCAACAATAAGCATCCGCTCCTGCGATTCCGAGAGCATGATTTCGTAGGCACTCATCCCTTTTTCGCGAATCGGCACAAGGTCCAGGTCGATCTCGATGCCGCCCGAACCGGTCTTTTCGATTCCCCTTGCGCTCATCTCGGAGGTCGAGCTGGTAATGCCAGCCGCACCCATATCCTGCAGGCCGACAACATAGCCTGTCGCAATAGCTTCGAGTGTGGCCTCAAGCAGAAGCTTCTCTGCGAAAGGATCTCCGACCTGAACGCTCGGGCGCTTGTCCTCCGACGCCTCACTGAGATCTTCAGAGGCGAAGGTCGCACCGTGGATACCGTCACGCCCGGTGGAAGAGCCGACAATCAGTACCGGGTTGCCCTCGCCGAAAGCGGTGGCACTGACAGTTTTATGATGTTCGACAATGCCGACAGACATGGCGTTGACCAGCGGGTTGCCGGTATAGCCCTCTTCGAAATAGATCTCGCCGCCGACTGTGGGAACACCAAACGAGTTGCCGTAGTCGCCGATGCCGCGGACCACGCCATCGACAAGATAGCGAACGCGCGGGTCTTTGGGTGAACCGAAGCGGAGAGAGTTGAGCGACGCGACAGGGCGCGCTCCCATGGTGAAGATGTCGCGATGGATGCCGCCAACACCGGTGGCCGCGCCCTGGTAGGGCTCAACGGCAGATGGGTGGTTGTGCGACTCGATCTTGAAGGCCACGGCGATGTTGTCGCCGATATCGACCAGACCGGCATTCTCCTCGCCGGCGCCGGTGAGCAGTGCGCCGCCATCGCGGGGGAGTGTCTTGAGAACCGCTATGGAGTTCTTGTAGCTGCAGTGCTCCGACCACATGACAGAGAAAATTCCGAGCTCTGTGATTGAGGGCGTTCTTCCGAGAATCTCGCGTATCTTTCCATACTCTTCAGCATTCAGGCCATGTTCTTCGGCTATGGCAAGCGTGACTTCCTGTTCAGTGTGTTTCATGGTTACCGGTAAACGTTTCGAGGGTGGTCAGGGCTCCTGGCCGTGACAGTTTTTGTACTTCTTTCCGCTTCCGCAGGGGCAGAGATCGTTGCGCCCCGGCTTTTTATCGACCGAAACCGGCTGCTGCGCCTGAGGAGCCTCACCTTCAACGTCAGGCTCCACTTCGATGCCGTATGATGCGGTGTAAACACTCTGGGCCTCCTGGTGCTGGGCAACAAGCTTCTCCTGCTTGACGGCGGCCTTGCGCTGGCGCTCCTCTATCTCCTGCGCCTCATCGGGATTGACCGGAAAGAGCTTGAATGCAAGCGAGAGCGTTTCGAGCTCTATTTCGCGCAGCATCTCGACAAAGAGCTTGAACGCCTCCTGCTTGTACTCGAGAAGAGGGTCTTTCTGGCCGTAGGCACGGAGGTTGATACCCTCACGCAGGGAGTCGATCTCCCTGAGATGCTCCCGCCACTTCTGGTCGATCACGCTCAGCACCGCATACTTCTCGATCTGGCGCATGAGATCCGCTGGCACAGCATCCTCTTTGCGACGATAGAATTCAACCGCAGTATTGTAAAGCTTTTCGGCCGTCACGGCAGCACCATCTTTCTCAAAATCAGCCGGATCAGGCTTGAACTCGATGGAGAGCTCGCGCATGACCTCTTCCTCAATGGCATCGACATCAAAATTCTTGAGATGGGTGTTGACAACCATCTCGCTGTACTCCTTCAGGAGATCGAGGATGTCGCTGGTCAAGCGCTCCTTGATCAGGCCGTTTTTGCGGCGGGAGTAGACAACCTCGCGCTGCTGGTTGAGCACATCATCATACTCGAGCAGGCGCTTGCGGATAGCGAAGTTCTGCTCCTCAACCTTCTTCTGGGCACGCTCGATCGATTTGGTGATCATGGAGTGTTCGATCACATCGCCCTCCTCGTGACCGAGGCGGTCCATGACCGAGATGACCCTGTCGGAACCGAAGAGACGCATCAGTTCATCCTCAAGTGAAACAAAGAATACCGATTCGCCCGGATCGCCCTGGCGGCCGGCACGGCCTCTGAGCTGACGATCGATGCGGCGGGACTCATGGCGTTCAGAACCGAGAATAAAGAGACCGCCGAGTTCACGCACCCCCTCGCCGAGCTTGATGTCGGTACCGCGTCCAGCCATATTGGTGGCGATGGTGACGGCACCTCTGCCTCCGGCTTCGGCGACGATTTCGGCCTCACGATCGTTCTGCTTCGCGTTCAGCACATTGTGGGGGATCTTTCTGGCCCGAAGCATCCTCGAAATGGTTTCAGAGACCTCGACGCTTGTTGTGCCGACAAGGATAGGCTGGCCTTTTTTCTGCAGCTCCTCAACCTTCTGCACAATGGCGTTGTACTTCTCGCGGCGCGTCTTGTAGACGAGGTCGTCCATGTCACGGCGCACGATATTGCGGTTTGTGGGAATGACGACAACGTCGAGCTTGTAGATCTCAAAAAATTCGGAAGCCTCGGTCTCCGCTGTACCGGTCATGCCGGCGAGCTTCTTGTAGAGACGGAAGAAGTTCTGGATAGTGATGGTCGCCATGGTCTGGGTCTCACCCTCGATCTTGACATTCTCCTTGGCCTCGATCGCCTGGTGTAGTCCCTCGCTGTACCTTCTGCCCGGCAGTATTCGCCCGGTGAACTCGTCGACAATCATGACCTGGCCGTCCTGAACCACATACTCGTCGTCGCGGGCGAAAAGCGAGTAGGCTTTCAGGAGCTGGGCGATATTGTGCAGGCGCTCCGAGCGGTCGGCATAGAGGCGGTAGACCGCATCCTTCTTGCTGACTTTTTCGGCCGCGCTAACCGACTGGTCAGCCTCGATAACTGCCACGTCTGAACCGACGTCAGGCAGCAGAAAGATATCGCTGTCCTGATGACTGAGCTTGCTGAGAAACTCGCGGCCCTTGTCGGTAAGGTCAATGGTATTGGACTTTTCATCAACGGCGAAATAGAGCTCGTCGTCAACCTCATGCATCCGGCTGGCATTGTCCTTGAGAAACTCGTTCTCGGTGCTATGCACCAGCTTGGCGACGCCCTGCTGTGAGAGCATCTTTATGAATCGGGTGTTCTTGGGCTGGCCGCGCTTGACTCGCAGAAGTGCGAGGCCGGCATCGAAATCAGCGGGCTTGGCCTTCATGAGGCGCTCGGCCTCAGTGAGGTATCCGCCCACAAGCTGCTGCTGGGCACGGACAAGCTGCTCAATCCAGGGCTTGATCTCCTGGAACTTGCTGTTATCGGCATTGGGCACCGGTCCTGAAATGATCAGCGGTGTACGGGCCTCATCGATCAGCACACTGTCTACCTCATCGACGATGGCAAAATAGAACTCACGCTGCACCATATCTTCCGGCGTACCGGCCATGTTGTCACGCAGGTAGTCGAAACCGAACTCGTTGTTCGTGCCGTAGGTGATATCGCACCCGTACTGCTCGCGGCGCTTTTCGGAGCTCATGGTATTAAGAATGACGCCGACCGAAAAATCGTGATAGTCGAAAACAGGGCTCATCCACTCCTTGTCCCTCTGGGCAAGGTAGTCGTTGACGGTAACGACATGCACGCCGCGTCCCGTAAGCGCATTGAGAAATACCGGGAGGGTGGAGACAAGGGTCTTTCCTTCACCGGTGGCCATTTCGGAGATCTTGCCCGAATGCAGCACAATACCGCCGATAAGCTGGACATCGTAAGGCACCATGTCCCAGGTAAACTCTCTTCCGACCACAGAGTAGACATGTCCCTTAAGTCGTCGGCAGGTCTCCTTGACCAGCGCGAACGTATCAGGAAGCACCTCTTCAAGCGCGGCAGCCGTTACCTTCTCGTACTCTTCGCCAAGAAGATCAAGCCGGGTGTTTATCTTTTCCGCCTCCTCGAGGCTTATATCGGCACCCTCAAGCTTGCCGAAAAGTTCAACGCGCTCCTTCTCAACAGGCTCCAGTGCGCTTCGAACCTTCCGCTTCAACTCACGGCCCCTCTCTTTCAGCTGCTCCTCGCTGAGCGACGCCAGGGCTGCCTGCAGCTCATTGATTCTGGTGATAACCGGCTGGATTTTCCTGATATCCTTTTCGTGCTTGGAGCCAAAGATTTTCTCAAAAATTTTCAACATGCAATGGTATTAGTTCTCTCAAAAAATTTCCGTTGCAGATTACAGGAACAGTCCGCCATTTCGGACGTTATTATCCCTATATCCTGCTGACCCCTAAGGTATTGAATTAGCCATTGAGAAAAAAGCAGATGCGGCGAAAAAAATGCAGCACTCAAACCCCTCTTTTTCGCCAGTCCCGACAGATCGATAGCCATAGGAGGAAGCCCATGAATGCAATGCGTTTCCCCCAGCTCCCCGTCATCCTGAACGCCCCTCATTATCATTTCGAATACCCTCACGGTCATTTCGAACGCGGAGAGAAATCTTCGCCTCCACCCAAACCAGATCAGGATCCCTCTCTCGACAAGTCGAGACGGGATGACACCGCGGAACCTTCCGATCGAGATAAGTCGCTGGAGTTCAAATCAAAAACCCGGAATCCAGAATCCAAAATCTCTTCAACGAGAGCCCTCCGCAAGTTCGGCAAAGAACTCTTTCAAATGCCGGGTTCCATATGCCGGGGCAACATGGTCGAATTTCAGCGCTTCGATAGCAAATGAAAGCAGGTCGGCCAGGTTGCGGTTGAAGATTCCGGCAACAAAAAGCCCTCCCTCGGCCAGCCAGATCGGCAGCGAGGTGATCCACACACTCTTGCCGCAGGCTTCGAAAGCAAGCTCCATGATCTCACGGAAGGTGTAGGTGTCGGGGCCTCCGGCCGGAATCTCCCGATTGTCGCCCTCAACGGCATCGACGCACACTTTTGCAAGATCCGCACCGTGGATGGGGTTGATTTTCCGCTCTCCCTCGCCAGCCATGAAGATGTGCCCGCCTCGGGCCATATCGAAAAACCTCCCCATGTCGGAGAAATACCCGTTCGGCCGTATGACCGCCCATGAAATACCTGAAGCCTTTAGGTCGTCCACGAAAAGCTCGTGAGCCTTGATAGTAGAGACCTCGGCCATCTTGTCCTGGTTGAATACCGAGACATAGATAAACCGCGACACCTTCGCCCCGAGAGCGCTCTCAAGGATTCGACGGTTGCCGAGATGATCGACCTCGATGCTGGTGTGTGCCTCGGGCTTTGTCAGGCCGATAGCCGAAAAAACAATATCCATGCCGTCGCAAACCCTCGCAATGGTATCGGGCACGGTGACGTCGCCGGCAACGACCTCGTCGGCCAGATCAAACACAGCGGGCTCCCCGTGAGGCCCGGCAACCTTTAACTTCTCTGGATTCCTGACCAGCGCCCGAACGAAATACCCCCGATCCTTGAACTCCTTGAGGGCATAGCGTCCAAGATATCCGGACGCACCGGCAACCAGCACTCTTTTTGCAACACTCATAGCGACAGCTCCTGTTGATGATTAACGGTTCAGATAACGATATCTCTGCTTTCAGCTAAAACGATTGAAGCTTTTTTATCTCCCTGCGCCAGCAGTGGAAAAGCAGATGCCCGGCATAACCAGCCATCTCCGGCCTAAGTATAGTGCGGGCATCGCCGTCTATTAAAAGATAGGTCGCTGGAGTCAAAGCTCGAAGAGCGGCCTCGCTTCCGAACCACTCAGCCATGTACTGGCGAACATGGGTATCGACAGGAAATGCATCGAAGCGGCCAATCCCGAAAAGGGCGATGCAGTCCGCAATCTTGTAGCCGATGCCGCCAGCGCAGGAGAGCATATTTCGCAGATCCTCGATCGGAATTTCCCGGTCTTTCAGGGCTTCAATATCAACCCTCCCCTCCGCGATGGCTCTTGCTGACAAAATAATGTTTGCCGCCCTGATGCGGTTATTGTTCGTGCACCTCGAGAGCTCAAGAGGGTCGAGAGAGGCAAGCCGCTCCGGGGAAGGGGAGCCGTAGAGCACGAGCTCCCTCTCCCCGATACGGACGCTCACCGACTCACCATAGGTGCGGGCAAGCATGGAAACCTGTTTTCTGATCAGATGCATCCCAATGCCCTGGGCACACATGAAGGTAAGCATGGTTTCAAAAAACTCCTGGCGGAGCACCTTCAGGTGAAAGTAGGGGAGCACAAGCTTCCAGACACGAGGAAACTCCACGCTGAACTTTTCAGGAAAGAGCCCCTTACTTTCGACATCATCGGTAAAATAATACCGGATAAAATCAGGAACATTCATCCCGCCGATCTCTTTGGATGAAGCATGAACCTCAAGCTCACCAGTTAATTGCACTGAAACAACAAGAGCAACCCCACGCACAACAGCCGCATATAAACCGCCACATGAAAATGCGTTATCCCACATGAATGACTGCCCGCTAAAGAGCGTTCCATGAAGGTCTATCGGATTTTTATGACTGATAGTATAAAGGTACATCAATGAATAAGCAAGCAGTTTTTAGCACCATTAATCACCATAAAGAGTAAACGTCAAATAGAGGTGACGGGTCTTGTTAAGGTATTTTAATACAAATGAATGGCTGATATCATATAAAACTTTTTTATTATCAGGCGCTATTGGTAGGCAGGAATTAATACGGTGATTAATGGTGCGGTAGCACTCAATTTGAAGGAATACACTCCTGCTGTTGCATTAGTAAGTAACTTGATCTGGATTAGGGTGATAAGCCTATGATTAGCATTCCTCCAGGGTTGTGACACTCCAGATAAATCCCGTCAGTACTCAGTATAGCCCTCACTCTAATATCGGTAAGAGCGGACATCAATTGAGATAACAACGCAGAGTTGCGAGTAAACATTGCATTGAATATTCGGGACTGCTGAACAACACCACCATCTTTCAGGCGGTGTTGTCAGACCTTTAATGCGGGTTTATGGAACAATCTGGCTGAAATATCCAGCCAGGGTAGCTTGGGGAGCGGCCTCTCCCTGAATAAGCTCGAAGGTGAGGTTATGCGCTTCGGGGGTGAAGAGCGAGATGACGGCCACTTCAGCAACATCGCTGCGCTCTATGGTGCCCGTCTCGAAGCCGTCGCCTGTTCCAAATACCATTGCATGCGCCATCGGCGGGCCGTCAAGCAGGCCGCCCGGACGGAGAATCGTATAGGAATATCCAGGCTCAGAGTAGAGCCGGCGCACTTCATTTTCGGCCTCAAGCTTCATCTGAAGAATGCGACCGTACTTGTTCATCGGGTGATCGGGCTTCGTCACCGCCAGAGAGCTGACAAGCACAAACTTCCTGATACCCTGCTTTTTGGCAAGCGTTGCCAGCCGTATAATCCCGTCACGGTCAATCGCCGACGGCGGCGGGGCATCGGGACTCATAACGTTCCCTCCGATCGCACTGATGACCGCATCAGCATTTTTCAGCGCAGCATCGGTCTCCAGGTCATTCTCTATCGAGCCGATCGAAAGCCTGTCGACAACTTCCGGCCTGAAAAGCTCTACAGCCTTTGCGCCTGAACGCACAAACAGACGATAATCGAACCCGTGGCTCTCCAGCCGCTTCACCACCCACGCCCCAGTCCGCCCAGTAGCCCCCGCAACAAGCACCGTACCTTTAAATGATTTTACCATAAGTATTTGTGTGTATTACTGTTGATTCAGAACTCAATGAACAACAACCAGACGCTTTAAACACATGGATCCTTTCTTTCCCCCCATCCACCAGTCATTTCACATCATTCATTCTGCAATTTCTCTTCTTATCATTTCGAATCTCTCACCCTGTCATTTCGAGCGAAGAGAGAAATCTGCTTCACAAACCAACCGGGATACCTCTCCCGACGAGTCGGGACGGGATGACAAGCCGGGGATTCTGTTCAAAATCTCTTCAACCGAACAGTGAGAACTTGACATTCACTGCCATGGTCAAATCAACAAGCGCATGCAGGAAAATAACGGTACTGATATCACGATACCAGAAGAAGTTCAGCGCCCAGCTGGTGGCAATGAGAAGCTGGACCGGCATAAAAAACGGCTTGTAGGGGCTTGTCTGCACGACATGATCGGGCAGAATGTTAAGCCAGAAAAGGCCGTGAATCAGGCCACTGTAGATCATGAAACAGAGAATGCCTGCAATAAAGAGCGCCCAGGGGTTTTCGGTGACTTTCCCGGCAAGAGCGGTGCCGATCCGGAATACAGCATAGAACATGAAGGTCTCGGCAACGCCGTTGCCCAGACTGAACACCAGTACGGTTGGCCAGTCAAGCGGGCGTCCTCCATCATAGGTCGAATGAGAGTAGACCCATGCATTGAGTGCAACAATCACCAGTGAGACTGCCAAAAGAAGCTTTCGACGGGTATCGAAGACCGGATTGAACTCGAGAATATCTTTTCTGAAAAAGAGAACGCCGATAAGAAGGGCAAGAGCCCAATAGGCGTAAATCTGCATCGGTACCGTTAATTCCATCGCTGCAATGTGGTTAGGGGTTGGTAGAGGTTTCCGTTGTGCCGGCAAATGCCTCTGCATGGTAGGAGCTGCGAACAAAAGGGCCCGACTGCACATGGCGGAACCCCGCGGCTTCAGCATCCCGACGGTATGCCGCGAACTCTTCGGGCGTAACATAGCGCTCGACCGGCAGATGAGCCGCAGAGGGCTGAAGATACTGCCCGATAGTCACCATGTCGCATCCATAAGCCACAAGGTCAGAGAGCGACTGGCGTACCTCTTCAGCCGTTTCGCCCATGCCGACCATCAGGCCAGACTTCGTTGCCAGACCGTAGTGCGACTTCGCCATCCGGATGAGCTGCAGCGAGGCCTGGTAGCTCGCCTGAGGACGAACAGCCGGATAGCGCGAGGGTACCGTCTCGATATTGTGGTTCAGAACGTCGGGAGCTGCACTCATGACCAAATCAAGTGAACGCTCATTGCCGTTGAAATCGGGAATGAGGCACTCGATGGTCACCGATGGGGTTACCCTGCGCAGTGCGCCAATAGTCTCTACCCAGATAGATGCGCCGCCGTCATCAAGATCGTCGCGGTTGACGCTTGTTAGCACGGCATGCTTCAGCCGCATGGACTCTACTGCTTGGGCAATATTTTCAGGTTCGAGAGGGTCCGGCGGAGGGGGAGTTGCCGCCTTGCCGACGGCGCAGAAGCGGCAGCTGCGGGTACAGACATTGCCGAGCAAAAGAAAAGTCGCCGTACCCCTCGACCAGCACTCCTGAAGATTCGGGCAGAGCGCCGAGCGGCAGACGGTATGAATGCCCCGCTGGTTCAAGAGCTGCCTTGTCGCCGCAAAGGAGGCCTCGGAAGCCATTCTGATTTTAAGCCACTCCGGTTTCTTTCCAGGTCCACGCTCCATAAGGGTCTGCAACAAGGCGGTTATTGATTACAACGGTGCAATATAACGAATCCTTTCTTTCTTCGCCCCGACTTGTCGGGATTGAACCAAATTGAAAGATATCCGTATATTCTTACCCTGAACAGATAACCTCTAAAACCCCCACCGTGAACATTGAAGAGCAAAATCCCCTGGAGCAGGAAAGAAAGTTCCAACGATACAAGGATGTCGTCGAGGAGATCGTTGAAGAGTGGGCTGCCTGCAAGCCGATCAATCCAACTCCCGGATCAACCAAGCCAAGCGGCTACTTCCGGCTGACCAACTACCTGCTCGACTACCTCACCCTGCACCACGCCTTCCCCACAGGTGTTCACGCCATGCCCGAAGGTCGCGACCGCTTCAACAACCTCGAGCCATCGTTCCCGATAGACTTTGACAGCATCATCGGAAATCGCACCCTGCTGGCCTGACAAAGCGGAATCAATGGCGATTATCCCATCACCCCTGTATGATACTAAAGACAATCCCGGGAACCCACTCCACTCCTCTCCTCTCCTCTCTTCTCCGCCCGCGTCCAAAATTTCCTCATCCATCACGGCCCTAAAGGCCTGAAATCGCTGCAATCCGATGGATTCTGTCTTCACTCGGCATTTTTTCATTCTGCTGAGCCTCATACGTTGCGCATCTCGGCGAGCAGGTCCGGATGGCGGTCTACGAGCTTCATCAGTTTTACCAATGGAGCGGGAGGACGGCTTTCGCCTCTTTCATATCTGGAAAAAGCCATTTTGCCAACGCCAAATGCGGAAGCAAGCTCTGCCTGAGTAAGATTGAGTTTTTTTCTGATACGGCGAATATCCGAACCAACATCCCCTTTGACGGCACGCAACAAACCCGCCTGCGCCTCTGTATATCGCCGATAACTCTCCTCATTCCAGACGCCCTCTCCGCATTGCGCACAGAATTGCCCGTGCATGGCATGCAAGGTCAATGATTGCCCCCCGTAGGCAAGCGTTTCATCAAGAACTTTATTGACCATATCAGGATGGCCGCATGCAGGGCATTTCATAGTACCTCCGTTTCATTTTGCCTTAAACTGAATAACCGGCGGCCGGTCATCAGAAAGCCAGGTGATTTTGATATAAACAACCACTCCGGCCAAAGTCTCACCATGATAGACGTCTTGCCACTGCTGATGATCAGCATGAGTCGTCATTGATTTATAGAAATCAGAACGTGACAGCGCGAGAACTACCTGTCGCATCTCAACCTCAGTCAACCCCAGAGATAAACCGCCCGTTAGCGCGGTACTGGTAAACGGCCGACTCCGTTTATCTGCAACAACAGCTTGAACCTCAACGAGGCTGTAATGTGGTGTTCGTTTCTCCACAGTGCTGTCATTTATTGGAATTGATTAAATTAATCATTTCGATTAATTTATCAAATCAAGGAATCATCATCTACCTCCATATCGCGCTATTCGGCTGACCCTGATCCGTGCCAGATCCCTCTCTCTGTTCGGGATGACAATCCCGGGAACCCACTCCTCTCTTCTCCACCCTAAGCTCTGACGGAAATAATGTCGCTCCAGCGGGTGGTGGTGCAGGGCGAGAGCCTTTCCTGATTGGGTTTCCAGCTTTCGAAGTTTTCGGCGGCGAGGCGGATGCTTCCTTTGCCGTAATGGCTGTTGACGGCGTCCATCACCCGCATGATGCTGCCGCCCCTCTCATCCAGCGCGGACTCTTCGTCAGAAAAGAGGGGGAGTGGCACCGCCTGCATGGTGTCTGAAACCAGCCCGCTGACAAGCACCCCCGCTTTTTTGTAGGCCGGCCCCTCCTGAAAGACCGAATCGAGAATCACCCCGGCCGCATGAATGATAGCGATGGAGTCTTGTGTCGGAGGTCGCAGGGCGATTGTCCTTGTGCCCCAGTACCGATTTCCGTCGGCATCGAACGGGCTTGTGGACACAAAAACCGTCAGCATCGAGGCAAGTGCCTGTTCTCTGCGCAACTTGAACGCGCATTTGGCGGCGAAGGTCGCCACCGCCTGATGCAGCTCCTCCTTCAGAAAAACGCTTCTGCCGAACGATCGAGAGGTGCAGATGCTCTGCTTTTGTGGCCGAACCAGCTCCATCTGGAGGCACGAGCGGCCGTTCAGCTCCGCCTGAATTCTTGCGCCGACAATATGCAAATGCTTCTGAACCCACGCAGCAGGTGCCGCCGCAAAATCGGCTGCGGTGTAGATCCCCCGAAGCTTGAGCCGGGCGCTCCACTGCCGGCCGATGCCCCAGATATCCTCAACGGCGGTTCGCTCAAGCGCAGCCCTGATATCCGCGTCCGAAGAGAGGATACAGACGCCCTGATAGTGCGGGTCCTTTTTTGCAAGACGATTGGCAGCCTTCGCGAGAGTTTTCGTCGGTGCCATTCCGATAGAGACGGGAATGCCGGTGTGCTGCCGTATCGTCCGGCGCATGAGGCCGCCATACTCCTGCAGGTTGTAGCGCCTGAAGCTGCTCATGTCGAGAAATGCCTCATCAATCGAATAGACCTCGATCTCGGGCGCCAGCGCGGCAAGGGTGGTCATCACCCGTGACGACATATCGCCATAAAGAGGATAGTTCGAGGAGAAAACCGTCACATTGTGCTGCCGGAGAAGCTCCCTGCACTTGAACTCCGGCGTGCCCATCCTGATGCCGAGCGCCTTGGCCTCCTCGGAGCGGGCGATGATGCACCCGTCATTGTTCGAAAGCACCACAACCGGCCGGCCCTGCAGCAGAGGGTTGAACACCCGTTCACAGGATGCGTAGAAATTATTGCAGTCAACAAGGGCAAACATGGGAAGCTCTCCGTCAAGGGTCATCTCGGCTTGTGGATAATATAAGCCACCACTCCCCAGACCGTAAAATCGTTATCCTCGGAGATTCTGATCGGCTTGAACTCGGCGTTGGCCGGCATGAGGCAGATGCCGTCATCACGCACCGCCAAACGCTTGAGGGTAAACTCACCATCAATAAAACAGACCGCGACGCATCCGTCCTTCGCTTCAAGCGCCTTGTCCACGATAAGTAGATCGCCGTCATTGATCCCCGCATCAATCATCGAGTTCCCCTTGACCCTGGCATAGAAGGTCGCCGCAGGATGGCGGATCAGCTCCCGGTTAAGATCAAGCCGTATCTCCTCAAACTCCTCGGCAGGGGAGGGAAAACCCGCCGCAATCCCCGTCCCGGAAATCGGCAGCTCAAGCGTGTTCGTAAAATCCGGCGCATAGAAGTCAAGCCTCACGCCGGAATGTACTTTGGAAAGCTTCATCTACTTCTTCGAAATATAGGCGTTAAGCCCAATGGTTACAGGCTTCCCCTCAACCATCGCCGTGGTCACCGCATTGCCGCGAGTGCTCGCAACCACAAGCGTCTTGCCCGACGACGATGGCGTAGGCTTCTCAAGATCAATCTCGATGCAAAGCTTCCCGTTCTTTATCTCAACAGTCATAGCCATAATAGCTCCCCCCATGTTTGGTGATTCCAAAACCTAATATACCCAATTCCGCAGCATGTCATCCCGACCTTCTTCTTCTCATTCCGAACGCCCATTCCTGTCATTCCGTCCCGACAAGTCGGGAGAGAAATCTCCCGACCCGAAGTGAGTGTTATGAATGTCATCCCCTAACTTGGTTGGCGGAGTACACTCACAATTCGAGTAGGAGTGCGTATTCATAACACTCAGTTGTCTCATCGTGGTTGTTCATCATTTTGCTCAAGCCGATATTACGCCATATATTCATCTCAAACACTCTGCCAAAACGCTTGTCGTTGGATACGCAGTACCTTGAAAAGCATCAAACTTAACCTGATGGGAGGGCTCATGAATCCAAAAGAGTTTGTTGAATGGGCAAAAGGGACTCCGATAGAGATCCTGATCATTCTCGCAGCACTGTATCTCCTGAAAATTTTCCTTGAAAAGCGCATTGAGGGATTTGCCGGGCGGGTCGAGGAGATTGCCAAGACTTCACTGCAGATAAAGTCTGCGATTCGGCAGGAGGAGCGGGGTGAACTGGTGGCGTTCAGAACGGCCATTGAGGAGTGGGAGGACGCTCTTCAGACAATGGTGTTCGACTACTCGATGAATCTACCCTCAGCGGCTGACATTGCTTCTATGTACACAAGGGACAAGGAGCTCTACCTGAAGGTTAAGCTTGCCGTGGTAAGAGCGGGCATCTACCTTCGCGATAAGGAGCTGGAACAGCAGCTCATGAGATCGGTCATGAAGCTGCGCCAGACCTACTACCCACTCATCAACGAGCCGATGCCGAGGCTGATAGACCTTCAGGCGCGCATCAAGCCCTATGATATCAAGCTGGCCATGTTTGAGAAAAGTGCCTTCAAGGATCTCTCTGTTGCCCCTACCGAAAAAGACCGGGAGGAGTACGCGGCACTTCAGGCAGAGATGACGGAGGAGATGAGGCGATTTGCGGAGAACCTGCTCAAGGAGTATCGCGGCATTGCGGAGCAGCTTGTAGCTCTGAAAGAGGCGATGAACACATACATCTACATGCCGATCAATCACACTGCAATTGACAGAAGTTAGTGCTCTTTCTTTTTTTTCCAGGGCTTGAGGATTGAGACGAAAATGGTGACAATCAGCATGCCGACCTGGATGGTGCCGAAGAGAATGTTCATCTTCTGGTTGTAGAGGTAGGCGGGGTCATGCAGAGAGGCCAAGCCGAGCTTTCCTGAGATATCCATCATGACAACTTCCCAGGGTCCGAGATAGAAAGTGCCGAAAATAATGGCACCTACCGTTATGATCCATTTGAAGGTCAGCCAGGTGTGCCGGAAGAACCCCCAGTTAGTGAATATTGAGTAGACAAGACCGGTCAGGAGACATCCGACGGCTCCGGGAACGACGACGATTGACATATCGACCTGGTGAACCCCCTGATTGATCCCATACAGAACCCCGCCGTCACGGAGGCCACCTTGCTTGAGGAAGTAGAGCGAGATGAGCGAAACTGCACCTCCGACCCAGCAGGCAACCGCAAGAAGATGAAAGCCTTTCAGCCATTGAACTCCTTTAGCTTTTAACGTCTTCATCTGCAAGGGTTGAGGGTGATGGGTTGCTTTAGGGGGAAGATACGATTCATCAGGAGATTTTGGACTGGCGGATGCTGAATTTTGGATTTGCAGTGAACACACTATGTGCTTTCTATTTATGAACAGCTTGAACGGTTGATTGAGTTGTCCCGCCAGGTCGATGGAGATGAACTCATCATCAGCAAGATTCAGGAGTTTTATGGCGAGGTACTGTTGAATTTTCTCAAGCGCTTCAAAGATAACCATAGCCGGTTCAGCGTTGTTTCAAAACATGCCGCAACTGGCGCTTTTACGGCAGATGAGAAGCAATCTGGCAACAGGAAAAGTATATCGACCAAGGCCCTCAGCACTGACCCCTCTTGCTGTTGACGCTTACACGTTATCGATATAAATACCAGTCCAGTCCGGCAATCACCGGGCATAACTGTTGCAAGAGTGATTTTCGGCTGCTACCGCTTGCTGGAAAAAGATTTCTCCCCGGAATGGTCGGGACGAACTGACAGAAAAATGGGTCTGAAGAAGACCAGCGGGAGAGATGACAGGAGGGAAAATGGCTGCGTTTGCGTCATGATCCCGCCCCACAACCTTAGGCGGGACCATGACGGACGCTGTTTTTGCCTTAGGCTCAGGTAAACCGCTTCCAGTTGAGGGCGGTGTGCAGCACTACGGCGAGAACAAATAAGCAGCTCAGCCAGACATGAGGCGTTGATTGCGCCATGCCGACGCCACCGTGCAAGAAAAACAGAATGCCCCCGACAAAGGCCATAATGAATGCCGCAACGGCAAAAGATGCTGCGATTGATCTTGACAACTGTTTCATCGTATCGTTCAATTTGCGTTGTTATCGAGAGCTCTGCTTTCGTTCGATTTACTATGTTCATCGTACGGTTACATAGTAGCCCTTCTATCCTTAAACGATTATGAAGGCAATCCTAAATGTCGCATAAATTTTTCGGGCGCAGCGCTTCAAGAGCTCGCATTGCACAAGGATTGTGAATGCCTGATCATTTGTTTACCTTGATTGGGTTGCCAGCCAGCAGGATCCGGCCACGCTAATCGCTCATCAAAATAAGACAGGCCAACCTTTATCAGGCATTGAAGGAGGCTGATAAGGTAGCCGCATCGCCCCCTTTTATTGAATTCATGTTGCTGGCACTGCTGGACAGCATGAAGGAAATGCTTTCACAAACGTCGGAGAAAATCATTGCGGCGTTGAAACTGAACCGCTCGTTGACCATTTCTGATCTTGCTGAAGTAATTGGTGTCACAACCCGCTCGATTGAACGAAACCTTCAAAAACTGCAAAGTGAAGGGCAATTGAAGCGAACTGGTGCGCCAAAAGGGGGATACTGGGAGATTCTTGAATAACCGCATCCTTCAAGCAAAATATTTGAATCACTAATCAGACCCTCTTTCACTATGCTGCAATTCGAAATAGACAAGAGAAGCTGCACGCAGTGCGGCGCCTGCTCTATGGACTGCCCGGCGAGGATCATTGCGATGAAGGACAGTGGCTATCCTTCAATTGAGCCTGAAAAGGAGGCAACATGCTACAGGTGCGAGCACTGCCTGGCGATCTGCCCGACCGGCTCGGTTTCGATACTCGGGCTGAAGCCGTCACAGAGCCTGCCGCTTGCAGGCGGATACCCTGACCCGCAAGCGCTCGAAACACTCATCAAGGGGCGGCGTTCGGTGCGAAGCTATACCGGCGAAAACCTTGATCCCGCGCTTTTCCAGAGGCTGCTTGATGTTGCCTGGCACGCGCCAACCGGCGTGAACTCGCGGCAGGTGCTCTTTACGGTGCTGGACGAAAAGGAGAAGGTTGCGGCGCTTCGCGACGAGGTGATGGAGGGGCTGGTGCGTCTGCACAGGGAGGGCCTCATGCCGAAGGGGAGCGAGTATTTTGTCAGGTTCATCGAGATATGGGAGAAGTACAAGGTTGACATCATCTTCCGCAATGCGCCGCACCTGCTCGTCACTTCTGCACCGAAGCATGTGGCCTGCCCGAAAGAGGACTGCGTGATTGCGATGTCGTATTTCGAGCTGTTCGCTCAGTCAAACGGCGTAGGCACGCTGTGGAACGGCCTTGCGAAGTGGGCGATCGACGACCTGGTGCCCGAGGCAAAGAAGCGCCTCGGCATTCCGGAAGACCATTCCATCGGCTACGCGATGGTCTTCGGCAAGCCGGCGGTCCGATATGCCAGAACGGTTCAGCACAGCGGCGCCCTCATCAATCGGGCAATGCAGTAAGCGCTTGATGAGTAATAGTCCTCTTCCCGCTGATACCGAACCAAATCTGGAGAGCACTGCCTTTTCATTCGGGCTTCGACAAGCATATGTTGCAGGTCATCGATTGCCTCACCGTCCGACTTGAACGAATCATCAATTCATTATTTACCTGTAACCCAAAATACGCGCAGTTGTTGGCTGCGCGTTTATTGGGTTACTGCGGGGTATCGGCTCAGTATCCGGGATTGACTTCGCTGAAGGTTTTCAGTCCGAGGCCGTAGAGGTGGATGAAGCCTGCGGCTGCCTTGTGGTTGAAGGTGTCGGCTTCGGTGTAGGTGGCCAGCTCTTCGTTATAGAGCGAGTAAGGGGAGTTCCTGCCGAGGAGGGTAACGCCGCCTTTGTAGAGCTTCAGGCGCACAAGTCCGGTGACGGGGTTCTGGGTTTCGTTGACGAAGCCGTCGAGGGCCTTGCGCATCGGCGAAAACCATGTGCCGTTGTAGATCAGGTTGGCATAGTCCTGGCTGATGTTCTTCTTGTACTGGAAGACCGATTTTTCGAGGGTCAGCCTCTCAAGTTCGCGGTGTGCGAAGTGGAGGATTGTTGCGGCTGGTGCTTCGTAGATCTCGCGTGACTTGATGCCGACGACGCGGTTCTCGATCATGTCGAGGCGTCCGACACCGTTTGCTGCGCCGATCTCGTTGAGGCGGATGATGAGGTCGAGGCCGCTCATCTTTTTGCCGTCGAGTGAAACGGGGATGCCTTTCTCAAATTCGATATCGACAACTGCCGCTTTATCGGGCGCATTTTCCGGGGAGGTGGTGATCTGGTAGGCATCCTCCGGAGGGGCGATCATCGGGTTTTCGAGTACGCCGCACTCAATGCTGATACCCCAGATGTTCTCGTCGATGGAGTAGGGGCTCTTCTTGGTTGCCGATACCGGGATGTTGTGTTCAAGCGCATAGGCGATTTCAGCCTCTCTTGACTTGAACTCCCATTCGCGGAGCGGAGCAAGAATCTTGAGGTGGGGAGCAAGCGAGGCGAAGGTGACTTCAAAGCGCACCTGGTCGTTGCCTTTTCCGGTGCAGCCGTGGGCAAGCATGGTGCAATCCTCGGCGATGGCGGCGTCA
The DNA here is from genome assembly GCA_903824045.1 of uncultured Chlorobiaceae bacterium. Lineage (GTDB taxonomy): Bacteria > Bacteroidota > Chlorobiia > Chlorobiales > Chlorobiaceae > Chlorobium. The sequence goes on along the minus strand of CAIJVD010000018.1, from coordinate 25,226 downwards.
ACAATGGCTTTGGCGAGCAGGGGACGGCCAAGTGCTGTGGCGAGCGGGTAGACATCCTCATAGAGTGCGCCGGCTTTCAGTGCGCGCCAGATGTACTCTTCAACGAACTCCTTGCGCAGGTCAACGAACTGGAATTTTGATGCGCCGGTGGAGAGGGCCTTGCTTTCAAGGTTCTCAATCTCTTTTGTCTGGCCGAGGTTGCCCGTTACGGCGACGATTTCGGCGTCATACTTGTCTTTCAGCCACTTGATCATGACGGAGGTGTCCAGTCCGCCGGAGTAGGCTATTGCGATTTTTTCCTTGCTCATGTTGCTCGATTGATTATCAGTTTTTGAAGAGATTTTTATGAATATATGATATCACGCCCGAAATATTCTCTATCGATGCCGGAATTACGAGCACCGTGTCGTCACCGGCAATGGTGCCGAGGATGAGGGGGCTTCTGAGCTGGTCGAGATAGGAGCCGACGCCGTGTGCGCGTCCGGGGAGCGTGCGGATGATGACGGATGTTTCGTTGGAGCTGACCGAGAGCACTTCTACGCCGACAAGCCCTTTGATGATGCGGCCCTGGTTGTTGTCCGGCATGACCATCCGGTACTCGCCGTTGATTCGCGAGCGGACAATGCCGAGTTCGGCGCAGTCGCGCGAAAGGGTTGCCTGGGCGACACTCATGCCGGTTAGGCGGAGAAGATGCAGAAGCTCATGCTGGTTCTCAACATTGTTCTGGTGAAGAATCTCCATGATCTTCAGCTGCCGGTCATGCTTGTTCATTACGGTTTATTCCTCAGGCTTTTAATTTACGTGCGGCGTTCTGGAGCCTGTTTGTCAGGTGGAACTTGCGGTACTCTTCGTGGTTCAGGAGCTTGACGAGCAGGGCTTTCTGGACATGAAGCCGGTTCTCAGCCTGATCGATAATGATGGAGTGCGGCCCATCCATCACCTCGGCGCTGATCTCCAGGCCCCGGTGTGCGGGCATGCAGTGCATCACCACTGCGGTCGCCTTGGCCTTTGAGAGAAGATCGCTGTTGATCTGGTAGGGCTTGAATGTCTTCAGGCGGCCCGCCGCCTCATCTTCCTGGCCCATGCTGGTCCAGACGTCGGTATAGAGCACATCGGCATCCTTAACAGCCTCTTTCGGGTCGTGAATTATCTCAATCTTGCTGACCCCTGTGGCTCTTGCCGCTTCGAGCAATCCCTGATCGGGAAGGTGGCCCTCCGGGCAGGTGAGTACAAAGTGAAAGGGAAGAATCCCGGCAAGCTCAATCCAGGAGTTGGCCACATTGTTGCCGTCACCGACGAAAACAACCTTGATAGTTTCACTCCAGAGCGATTTTTCGTAGAGGGTGAAGGCGTCGGCAAGCACCTGGCAGGGGTGGGAGAGGTCGGTCAGCGCGTTAATGACAGGGATAGAGCCATGCTCGGCAAGCCCTTCGATGACCGAGTGCTCATGCAGACGGGCCACGATGGCATCGTTGTATCGGGAGAGCAGCATTGCGATGTCCTCGACTGATTCACGCGATCCCACGCCGATCGATTTGCCGTCGAGGTTGATAGAGTAGCCGCCAAGCTCGTGAATGCCGAGCTCGAAAGAGACCCGTGTGCGCAGCGATGGCTTATTGAAGATCATGGCGACAGTCTTGTCGCGAAGCGGCTTGAAATGGGATGATGAGTCTTTGTCATCCCGCATCTTCTTGATATAGATCGAGTAGTCGAACAGTTCGATGATCTTGACTGCGTCGAGCGGTAAAAACCCGAGAAAATCTCTTTTTGCGGCTTTTGTTGTTTTTTTGACCTCTGACATGCCGTTAGCTGTTTAGGGATTGATCATTATCCTGTTCGGCGATGAACTGTGTGCCGACACCTTCGTGGGTGAATATCTCGAGCAGTATGGAGTGGGTTGCCTTGCCATCAATCAGGTGAACTTTGCCCACACCGGCGTCGAGCGTCTTGAAGGCGGAAAGCACTTTCGGGATCATGCCGCCGGAGATGACGCCCTGCTCGATAAAGTCGGCAGCCTCCTCCTTGCAGATGGTTTTCAGTATCCTCTCGCCGACGAGGATGCCTGCCACGTCGCTGACGTAGATGAGCTTTTCGGCTTTCAGCGCAATGGCAATGCTGCTGGCGGCGTCATCGGCATTGATGTTGTAGATGTTGCCGCTCTCGTCGAATCCGATCGGGGCAATGACCGGGATGAGACCCGCCCGGCAGAGCAGGTCGATATAGCTGGTGTTGATCTGCTGCACGTCGCCGACAAGCCCGAGGGTGGAGGCGTTCTGGCAGGGTTCAGCCTTGATGGTGTCGGCATCCAGGCCGGTCACACCAACCGCCTTGCCGCCATGCTCGCTGATGAGCTGAACAATGTCCTGGTTGACCTTTCCGGCAAGGGTCATCTGGATAACCGAGATCATCTCCGTATCGGTTACCCGTTTGCCGTGCAGGAAGCGTGAGGCGAGCCCGAGCTTCTCCGCAGTTTTGGTGATGGCGTCTCCGCCGCCGTGGACCAGGACGATCTTGATGCCAACCTTGCGAAGCAGGGTGACATTCTGCGCGAAGGTGTTCTTCAGGCACTCATCCTTCATGGCCGATCCGCCGTACTTGATGACAAAGGTCTTGCCTTCGAACTTCCGGATGTAGGGAAGCGCTTCAATCAGCACCTGCCCTATGGCAGCCTGGGGGGCCTTTCTTGGCGATTTCTGTTCGCAGCACGCGGCTTGGTTCATTGCGAATTTTTTTTCTGATTGGTTGAGAGAGCCTCAGCTCCTGTAACTTCCGTTGATATCGATATACTCCTTGCTCAAATCGCATGTCCAGATTGTCGCTCGACCGGGACCGGTGCCGAGGCGAAGCGTCACGGTGTAGGACTCTTGTGCAAGGATCAGGGCTGCCTCCTCTTCCGAGAAGTCGGCGATGAAGCCGGGCTTCAGGATCGACATGTCGTTGAAGTGAAGTTCAAGCTCCTCCTGATTGAATGTTGCTCCGGAGCGTCCGGCAGCAGCAATAATTCTTCCCCAGTTGGCATCCTCGCCGTGAATGGCGGTCTTGACAAGGCTCGACTGTGCAATCGTTCTGGCAGCAAGCTCAGCCTCACGGTCATTCTCCGCACCCAGAACGGTGATTTCAACAAATTTTGTAGCCCCTTCACCGTCAATGACAATCAGTTTCGCCAGAAAGGCCATGAGTGCTTCAAGCGCATCCGAAAAGAGCTGGTAATCGGTGCTTCCTGCGACAACTTTTGCGCCGGTGCCGCTCGAAAGAATGGCGGCCATGTCATTGGTGCTGGTATCGCCGTCTACCGTAATGGCATTGAAGCTGCTACGGTTGGCTCTCTGGAGCGCCTCCTGCAGGAGCGGCCCGTCGATGGTCGCATCAGTAGCAAGAAATGCCAGCATGGTAGCCATGTTTGGGCATATCATCCCGGAGCCCTTTGCAATGCCAGAGAGGCGGACGGTTCCGGTCGAGAGCTGCAGGTCAAGTGAGAAAAACTTCGGAAAGGTGTCGGTCGTCATGATCGCCATTGCCGTTTCGATGCCGGACTCCCGCTGCATGCTTCCGGGCAGTTTGGCAATGCCATAGAGAACCTTGTTCATAGGCAGAAGCTGGCCGATGACCCCCGTGGAGGCCACAAGCACCTCGCTGGGGCTGACAGCAAGCAGATCCGCGGCTGCCTCAGCCATGGCAAGGGCATCCAACATGCCCTGTTCACCAGTGGCGGCATTGGCATTGCCGCTGTTGCTGACAATTGCTCGCACAGAGCCTCCCGACTGCTTCAGATGCTCCTGCGAAAGGAGTACCGGTGCGGCACAGCAGAGGTTAGTCGTAAAAACAGCCGCTGCGCTTGCAGACGCATCTGTCGACAAGAGCATCATATCTTTCCGCTGCTCATATTTTATCCCGGATGCAACGGCGCCCGATGAAAATCCGTTCGGCCAGAATCCCTGGCTGCCGTCCGAACTGGTAGGCATAGGGGTAACTCCCGCCGGCCAAGCGGTGGCAAGAGAGAGTTTTCTGATCTTTTCGAGCCCTTTAAGAAGCTTTTTCACGTCAGTGTAGCGAGTTAATGGTTGTCACAGGAGACCTGCGGTTTCATCGAGGCCAAGCATGATATTCATGTTCTGCACCGCCTGACCGGCAGCCCCCTTGAGGAGGTTGTCGATGGCCGTGACGATGACCATCGAGCCGCTGGCGGAGGCATGGGCCAGATGGATATCGCAATAATTTGTATGGGCGACATGGCGGACCTCCGTCATGGCCTCCCGCACCCTGACGAAGGGGGCGTTGCGGTAAAACTCCCTGTAGAGCGCTTGTATTTTTTCGCCATCGGCGGGGCGGTCGAGCCGTACATTGAGCACGCTGTATATTCCCCTGACGAGGGAGCCGATCATCGGCGTAAAGGTGAAGTCGAACGCCGGGTCGGTGGCCGAACTGCCGAGGCTCTGCATGATTTCAGGGGTGTGCTGATGGACTCCGACCTTGTATGCCCGCACATTTTCACTCATCTCCGAGAAGGAGAGCTCGGTCTTGCTGCTCCGGCCAGCACCCGATATTCCCGAAACAGAGGTGCAGTTGACTGCATTGACCGCGCCAGCTGCTCCGCCGCCAAGAAAGAGGGGAGCGAGTCCCAGAATGATGCTCGTGGCAAAACACCCGGGGTTGCTGATGGCATGAGCCTGCTCGATCTCCTTGCGGAAAAGCTCCGGCATGCCGTAGGTCATAACGGCGTCGGAAGCTTTGTTCTGCTTGTAGAACAGCTCATGCTCGGCTGTGCTTTTCAGCCTGAAATCACCCGAAAGGTCGATGACGGTCTTCCCGGCCTTCCGAAGGTCTGGCACCAGAGCGAGGGCTTCGCCGTGCGGGAGTGCAAGAAAATAGATATCGCTTGCTGTCTGGCCACTGTACTGCTGATAGACCTTATCGGTAGAGAGCGATGGGTAGAGCTCGGAGACCTTTTTTCCGGCTTGGGAAAACGCATAGAGCTCATCAAGCATGACAGTCGGGTGCTTGAGCAGGAGCCTGGTCAGCTCTGCGCCGGAGTAGCCGGAAGCGCCGATGACCGATACCGAATATTTTACTGAGCTGCCAGCTGTCATGAGTGAAGTGCAATGAAAATAGTTTCAGAAAAAAAACAAAAATCCGAGTAATCAAAAGAGGGTTGATTATTGGATTTTTTTATAACTCATTTCACTATAAGGTTATGTGCAGATACCTGCTCCGAATTTCGGAGGTGAATAAATATCCAATAAAGCGGAAATATTAACTATTTTTACCTGATTTTCAAGGGGGGTGAGCAATTTTTTTCCTGATCGAGGCAGGGCTCGGCGTTTACTATGGCAACTGCTTTTTTCTCACTATCTTGGCCATGAGTGTGCTCTGTAACGGCAGGGCGGTCGATCAATCGCGAAACGGACAACGGATTTATGCAGAGGACTCCTTGCATGCAGATGGTGACGAAGCTCTCTTCCTTGCTGACACTGCTGTTTTTACTGGCCTTTCTCGGCGCCTGTTCCGGTCTCCCTGAAAAGGAAACTGCCCGCAGCGGGAGTCTGGTTCTCTCTGCCGACCGGCAGCTCGCGGAGCTTGCCTCAGCGCATGCAGAGCTTTTCAGTCGCTACTATGCTGATGCAAGGGTGAAGGTATCTTCATCGGGTTCTGCAAAAACTCTTGCGGCACTTCTGGACGGCAAGGCCGGGGCGGCACTGGTCGATGGCGAACTGCTTGCCCCGGAGGACTCGCTCTTTGCGACATTGAAACGGCCCCTGCGGCTCGAATCGGTTGCCCGGGACGCCATTGTCTGCGTTGTCAACAGGGAGTACTCTTCAAAGAAGCTCTCCCTCGTCGAGCTGGCCGCTCTCTTTTCGGATTCGGCAAAGGGAGTTACCCCGCTTGTGTCAGCCGATGATTACCGCCTGTTAGGGGTTTTTGCTTCAAGGCTCTCCCTTAAGCGGAGCGATTTAGGCGTCTGGAGGTGCAACAGCGACAGTGAGCTTCTCGGCCGGGTCGCCTCCGATAAAAGAGCGGTTGGGCTGATGTTCCGATCCTCCTTCGAAGCCGCCCGCGCGGCAGGAAAGGCCGGGGAAGCTGTTCGTATCATTCCCCTCAGTGTTCGAGCTGGAGAGAAGGCCTTCCTGCCCCGCAGAGAGGCGATCTTTGAGGGAAGCTATCCGCTTGTGACGACGGTTTCCTATGTATATTACCCCGGCGATGCGCTTGCAGCCGGTTTTGGCGCATGGCTCACAAGTCGCGGCCAGAAGCTTTTCGAGAGCAGCGAGCTGGTACCCGTCCGCCAGATTGAAAGGACTATCACTATCAAGTAACGGAATGAATTTCAGCCAGATCGGAAAAAACACATCCCCACTCAAGGCAATTGTCGTCACCGGAGCCATCGGTCTTATGATCGTTATTGCCGGCACGGCGGCCTTTATTGTAGAGCAGGGCAGGCTGCTTGATGAGGTTGAAAAAAAACAGGCACTCTATCTTGATCTGATCGATTTCAGGGCAAAGCTTACAGAGTTTGAGCTTGCAAAGAAGAGGGGGATTGACATTATTGCCGAAGAGGCTCCGGGCAGAAAGGAGGAACCTGCAGGTGTGCTGCTCTTCATGTACGACCGGCTTGCTGCGAGGATTCAGAGTGCGAGATTGAAAAACTTCCCCGAGCTGCATGCAGCACGCCAGAACAGCCCGGCCCTGCTTGCAGTTGAGAACCTTGAGCTCTTCAGGCTTGAACTGGAAAGTACTATAGAGCGGGCGAGGATCGAGACGCGGGATGCAGCCGAGAGGCTGGTTGATGTCAACCAGTATTTTCTCTTTTTCATTCTTTTTGTCCTGCTTTCACTTGGCATGACCGCCGGGTGGCTGCTACACTTCAACTACCGTCAGAGCCTTATACCCCTCTCCCAGCTTGCCGCCCAGCTCAGCCTTCTCAACCGCAACATTCCCGAGAGTATTCATGATACGGCCGAGGAGATGAAAAAAGAGCTTACGGAAACGGATCGCTCCAGGGAGATCGCCCAGATTACCGAATCGATCATGAGCTTCTGCGGAGATATCGAGGAGAAAAACAGGAAGCTCGATGAGATTCATATCATGGACGAAAAGACAAACCTTTACAACTATCGCCATTTCAAGGAGCATCTCATTACTGAAGTCGAGCGGGCCAAGCCTCACAGCGACAAGGTCTCTCTGGCCATGATTGATATCGATCATTTCAAGCTCTTCAACGATCTGCACGGCCATCTTGCCGGTGACAAAATGCTTGCCGTTCTGGCAGATATTATCAGCAGCCAGTGTCGTCTTTCTGACGTCCCTTCGCGCTTCGGCGGAGAGGAGTTTGCCATCCTTTTTCCAAAAACTGATTCGGATATTGCCCGTGAAATTGCCGATCGGCTGCGCAGGATCATCAGCGTTGAGCCGCTCCCGCATGAGCAGGGCGAGCCGGATGGTCATCTTACCGTCAGCATCGGTATTGCGACCTTTCCCGGTGACGCCGATGACTGGGTTGGCCTGATCAAGAATGCCGACCGGGCGCTCTACGCCGCAAAGGCAGCCGGCAGAAACGCCGTGATCACCTACTCCTCCATGAATACCCCGACTGAGCTTCAGGGATGATTCCCGAGTTCTACATCGCAAGGCGGTTCGCATTCATGCGTCGCTCTGCAACGAGGCCGACGTTTATTGTTCTGGTCGCCATCATCGGAATTGCCGTCGGTACTGCTGCGCTTATCCTTACGCTCTCCATTGTCAAGGGATTTGCCGGCAGCGTGGAAGAGAAGCTTATCGGATTCTCCTCCCATCTCCAGATCCGACAGCCGGATGAGCGGCTTTTTCAGGAGCGGCGCCCCGAGCTTCAGATGATTTCACGTCATCCGGAGGTTCGGTCGGTCACCCCGTTCCTTGAAAAAAGCTTTGTGCTCCAGAGCAAGCTGTCCGGCCGTGCCGCTGCAAGCAGGAGTAAACCAGTCGTGCTTAAGGGGGTTAACAACGAACAGCGCCAACTATTTCTCGGCAAATATCTTCGCCAGGGGCGATCCTCCAGTCAGGATGGCGGCGAGGGCATCTCGCTCTACGCTGGCCAGACGCTTGCCGAAAACATGGGACTCTCTGTGGGCAGCAAGGTGATGCTTGTCGGCATCGGCAGGGAGTCATCGAGTGCAAAGCTGCTTAGCGGAACGAGGAATATGGTCGATCTTCTCTCTTCGCTTGACCTTGAAGTTGGCGTTATCCGGGGAATCTATGATACCGGCCTGCAGGAGGGGTTTGATGATTTTGTGCTGCTGGCCGATTTGAAAGAGATGCAGGCCCGCTTCAGCCCGCAGATGATCAGCGGCTATGATGCCAATGTACGCCGGCTCGACAGGCTTCCTTCCACACTGAAGGAGCTGACCGCTTCACTCGGATTTCCCTTTTACGGCTATACGGTCTTCGAGCGTTACGCCAATCTCTTTGAATGGCTGAAGCTCCAGAAAAACCTCATGCCGCTTCTGATGGTGACCATCACCATTGTTGCGGTATTCAACATCATCTCGACCATTCTGGTGATGATTATCGAAAAGACTCGCGAGATAGGCATGCTCAGTGCGCTGGGTCTTGAGCCTGGACGCATCAGCCGCCTCTTCATGTCGCAGGCCTTTCTGATTTCGCTTGTCGGGGTAGCTGCGGGCAACCTGCTTGCGCTTTCGCTCTCACTGATTGAGCTCCGCTTCCATCTCATTACGCTGCCCGAGAGGAGCTACTTCATCCGGTATGTGCCGATTCTCATCGATCCATTGGATTACGGCGCCGTTTCGCTGGCAGTTATTTTATTGACACTGCTCTTCGCTTTTGTTCCGGCGCGGGTTGCGGCATCCCTTAAACCCGGAACCGCCCTCGGCTCCTGAACCAATGTCACCGCAGATCTTATGAAAGCAGGGTTATTGATTGCGCGTCGTTTCAGTTTCGCCCGTAAACGGTTCAGGGTCATCAATATCATTTCGGCTATCAGCCTTGCCGGAATTACTGTCGGGGTCTGTACTCTTCTGGTAGTCATGAGCGTCCTGAACGGATTCCAGAAGCTTGCGCGCGATCTCTTTATCACCATTGACAGCCCGGTGCAGATCGTTCCGCTCCAGGGAGCGCGGCTAAGGGTTTCGGAGAGTCTGCTGCACTCGATACGCGCCATCGAGGGGGTCAGTTCCGCCGAACCTTTCGCCGAAGGGGAGGCTATTCTTGCGACCAGCGAAAAAAGCGAGCTCGTTACCCTCAAGGGTCTCAGTGATGCGGCCCACCAGAGGCTTCTCAAAGAGACGAGAGCCCCACACCCTTTTTTCAGCGGTGAGACCATTGCCGCCGGTGAGCTTCTTGCTTACAGGACAAACCTCTACGCCTACAGGCAGGTGAAGCTTTTCAGCCCAGAACTCATCTCGTTCGGGCTTGAGTCGCTCTCCGAGCCCTACATGCTGCCGGCTCTCAACATTCCTGAAACCTCCATCAGCTCCATATTTTCTCTCCAGAAAGTGTTTGACGACCGCTATGTGCTCTCCTCCGACAAATTCGCCCAGAAGGTGCTGCTGCTCGGCCAGGGTGAGTATTCGGGTATCGACATAAGGGGAGAAGAGGTCGGCCGGGGGGAGTCATTTGCCCGACACCTCAGGGCGTGGCTGGAACGCAGCCCGTTAAAAAAAACATGCCGGGTTCGAACTCTTGAGGAGAAGTACAGCAGCATCTTTGCGGTGATGCAACTTGAGAAGTGGGTGAGCTTCAGCGTTCTGATGCTCATTATCCTCGTTGCGTCACTCAGCCTGACCGGTGCGCTTGCCATGACGGCCATTGACAAGCAGCGGGAGCTCTTCTATCTGCGCTGTCTTGGTCTTGAAAAGCCACAGTTTATGGCCATTTTTATCATACAGGGAGCGATGACCGGCGTTGCCGGTACCTCAGCAGGGACACTCATTGCCTGGACGATCTGCACGCTCCAGGAGCGTTACGGAATTGTTCAGCTTCCGTCGAAAAGCGCCTTTATCATCGATGCCTATCCGGTCAGCATGCATGGCGGCGATTTTCTTCTGGTCGGCCTCACCGCCCTCACACTCTGTCTTGCCGTCAGCATCTATCCTGCGCTGAAAGCGGCCGCGATTGCCTCAAGCCCCTCTTCCGATTTCAAGCCAGACTGAATCTACTCGCCAAGCGTCCCACGCAGCTTGGCATCAATCTCGATGCATGGCAGGTGGGTGCTGTCGATAATCTCAAGCCTTGAGGTGCGTGCGGGAGTGGCGGGGGAGAACTGATACTCTCCATCGGTGGCGTTGAGGCTTATCCAGCCGTCACTGCACTGCATCACCCCTTTTATCCGCAGATAGTGCAACGACCGGAGCAGTGCCGAAAGGGAGCTTCTCTGGAACCGGTAGCCGCGACCAACCTGCCAGCTTCCGGTGAAATAGCCGGCTCCCGACCCTTCAAGCATGACCCACGAATCCGGAGCTGTCTCTGGGGAGTTGTCGGGGGCAGAATCATCAATGGCCGGAGAAGCAACTTCGCCGGGAGCTGTTTCGTGCAGAAGGGGATAGCTTGCCGTGCGTGAAGGATCACGATCCATATCGAGCAGGAAGGGCGAGAGCTTTCCAAAAGCGGCGGTGGTCATCGACAATTTTTTGGGGTTAAAGCTCTCAGCAAGATTCATGAAGAGCTCAAGATCTCCAGCGCTATAACAGTCACTCTTGCTTGCAACCAGAATGTCGGCGAGACTCTGCTGATCGCGGAATGCAGGGTGTTGGCTGTAGCGCGATTCTCCGAGTTTGCGCGCATCGACCAGACAGATGGTTGCCTTGAGGTCGAGCACTGCCCGGTAGTAGCCGGAGGTGAGGGTACTGATGATTTTCAGCGGGTGGCCGATGCCCGTTGGCTCGATAAGTATACGATTTGGCCGGGCGATGCGGATGAGCCGGTTGAGCCCGGCCTCGAAGGCCTGCCCGGCAGAGCAGCAGAGACATCCGCCGGGAATCTCCTTGATGGAAACCCCATCCCGGGTTCCGAGCAGTGCGCCGTCAACACCGATTTTTCCGAATTCATTGACCACTACGGCCCAGCGTTCAGAAGGAGGTTTTACCGAAAGCAGATGGTTGATGAGGGTCGTCTTGCCGGCTCCTAGAAAGCCGGTGATGATCGTCGTCGGTATATGAAGGAGTGGGTCGGCTTTTTTTGTCGAAGAAGTCATGGCAACAGGTCAAAAAAGGCTTTTCCTGCAAAGCAGACCGGGCAGCTCCAGTCGGAAGGGAGCAGTCTGAACGGGGTCCCAGCCTTGACGCGGCTCTCCTGATCGCCCTCTGCAGGATCATAGAGCCAGCCGCACTCCCGGCACATCCAGGGATCTGCATCGTGCTCTTTAATTGCTGCGAGGTCGGAAGTGTCGAGCAGTTTTCTGAAGACAACCATCTCCGAGCGTGAAAAACCCTTCGACAGGTAGAAACGCTGTGCGCTCTGATTATCGCTGTCGGTCAGGAGGGTTATTCGGCCGAAATCCTCCGTTTTGGCATACTCAATGGCATGATCGACAAGCGCACTTCCGACTCCTTTTTCGCGCCACTCGGGGGCGACAATCATGTCTTCAAGGAGTGCGACTTTCTTTCCGAGCCAGGTGCTGACGGTGAAAAGCAGCATAACCATGCCGCGAATGAGGCCGCCCGACTCAAAAACAAATATCCTCCCAAGTTCAGGATTGCCGATGATTGCAGCAAGCCCTCGTGCCTGCGCTTCAGCATCAGGCAGAAACTCCTTCTCCTGTGCGAAAAGGATTGCAAGCAGCGCAGCGCACTGGCGCTCATCTCCCGCAGCGGCGGTACGTATCTGGTTCATTGAAAAGGGGTAAGATACGTTATGCTGAATTGTTGCCATGTCCTGTTCCGCAATTTTCAAAACAATTCGACAATAAGCAAGTTCCATGCGCTACATGCCGCATCTCCTTCAAAATGCATGGCATTCCTTTTTCTCTCTTGCACATGCATAGGGATTCCCCTATACTTGTGATGAAGATTTACATGGCCTTCACTCACCATTCTTACGTTATGGACGCATTCTGGCTTTCGCTTGTCATGATCTTTCTTGCTGAGCTCGGCGACAAGACCCAGCTCGTCGCCCTTACACTTGCGACCTGCTATAACACAGGCGTCGTTTTGTGGGGAATATTTCTTGCTACTCTGGCGGTACACGTTTTTTCAGCCGGTATCGGCTGGTTTATTGGAGGAAGCCTGCCTCTTGACTGGATCAAGTTTGCCGCAGGGATTGCCTTTATCGCGTTTGGGTTCTGGACCCTTCGCGGAGACAGCATCGACGGGGATGAGAGCAGCTGCAAGAGCGGGATTAACCCTTTCTGGCTGGTCTTTTCAACCTTCTTTATGGCCGAGCTTGGTGACAAGACCATGCTTTCAACGATCACGCTTGCTTCGACAAACCCCTTCCTTCCTGTCTGGCTCGGCTCCACCCTCGGGATGGTGATTTCCGATGGTCTCGCCATCATCGCAGGAAAGATGCTTGGAGCGAAACTGCCGGAAAAGACCATCAAAATCGGGGCTTCAGCGATTTTTTTCCTCTTTGGCATCTTCAGCATGATTGATGGTGGCGGGCGCTTTGGTCTCGTAATTTGGGGCGGCGCTGCGGCAGTTATCGCTCTGACCGGGTACATCTTTCTTCGCAAGCCCTCGAGCGCGGCATCCTGATCCGAAATGAGTGCTCTTCTTGAAATAAGCAATCTCTCCTTTGGTTATGAAGGATCATCTTCACCTGTTTTCGAGGGGCTCGACCTCTCGGTCAGGGAGGGGGAGTTTATCCTTGTCAAAGGCCCTTCAGGAGCGGGAAAGTCAACGTTGCTCCGCCTTATCTGCCGTCTGAACAAGCCTCTCGCCGGAACCATTCTCTTTCAGGGGAAGGATATTGCCGCAATCCCTCCTGCACGCCTGAGAAGCGCGGTGATCTATGTCCAGCAGACGCCACAGATGATCGACGCCTCTGTATCGCACAATCTTCTTCTGCCCTTCTCATTTGCCAGCAACGCCTCAAAAAAACGGCCGAAGATGGAAGAGCTGCAGGCGATGCTGCGCGAGTTCTATCTTGATGGTGTCACGCTTGAACACTCTGCCCTGAAGCTCTCCGTCGGTCAGAAACAGCGTCTGGCGATTATGAGGGCGCTTCTGCAGGAGCCGGTTCTTCTGCTGCTCGATGAACCGACATCTGCCCTCGACAAGGAGAGCGCGGCAATGGTTTTTGCAATTATGGAGCGCTTGAACTTCGCAGAGGGAAGAACCCTCATCACCGTCACTCATCTCGACTACACCCCCGAAACAGTCCATACGCGCATCTGCACCCTTTCAGGCCGGACCCTCATGTGCCAAAGCTGAGACTGGAAGTTCTCTCTTGTCGGAATTTTCAACAGCATAACGCAGTTTTATTTTCATATTAATTTAATGATCAGGCGCAGGAAACGCCGCATCAATGCCGTCAGACAGTTATGGCCGGAAGCGGGATTGCTATTGAGTGCATCTCGGCCTCAAAAACGGATGGGCTACAATCTTATTTTTATAACAGCGTGAACGGGAGAGTGACGATGAACAAACAAATCTGGCTTGCAGCTGGAATCTTCGGGATGCTTCTGTGCAATCCCAATGGAGATGCAAAGGCTGAAATCAACGTAAGACTCGGGGACTTGCACATCGGGGTCGGTGAGAGGGGACCATCCTTTGTCATTGAGACCCGCCCTACCTTTATCTACCTTCAGGATATGGGTTTTTCGGTGGGAGTGGGCACGCCCTATGATATGCTCTACTATGGCGATCTCTATTACATCTATCGTGATGGCTACTGGTACAGCTCTTCATATTTCAGGGGTCCATGGATCATTGTGCGTGAGGACCGGCTTCCGCGCAACATCAGGCGCCATCGCTGGGAGGAGATCAGGCGATACCGTGATGTAGAGTACCGCAAGCATGATCGCAGGTATTGGGAGGAGAGGGATCGTCATCCCGATAAAGGCCGGATGGATGAGAGGCGATCACCCGAACCACCAAGAGGCCCTGAACCGCCCAGGCCCCAGGAGCAGCGACGCGGTCATGAGCAGCCGAGACCTCTGGAGCCCGCAAGGCCGCCGCAGCAGCCGAGAGGCCTGGAGCCACCCCGTCCCCAGGAGCAGCAGCGCTCTCGTGAACAGTCGAGACCTCAGGAGCCAGTGAGGCAGCAGGAACAGCCACGCCCTCAAGCTCCAGCGAAGCCTCAGGAGCAGCCTCGCTCTCAGACCCCAGCAAAGCCACAGGAACGTCCGGCAGTTCAGCCGCAGCAGAAGCCCCAGGCTCCGGCAGCAGTTGGCAAGAAAGATGATCAGAAGAAGAAGGATGATCAGGACAGATCGGGCGGCAGAGGTGATGAACGGTGAACGGAATAGTATTTCGACCGGACGTCCGGGTGCATGATTTTCCTGAATGTTGATTATAATACGCTTACGCAAAAAAAGCAGGATGACCCTCCTGCTTTTTTTGCGCCTTGCTCACTAACCGATTATTTGAACCATGCCCGGGATCATCGAGATATCTGTAGGTCAGCTGCTTCTGGCTCTTCTCTTCATTCTTGTGGCACAGGCAAGCTCTTTTATCTATCAGCTTGGACTTAACCGCGACATACTCATCGGGACGGTGCGAACCTTCGCCCAACTTTTCCTGATGGGATATGTGCTGACCTGGATTTTTCGCTCGACGACGGTCTGGATTGTTGTTGGCGTTTTTGCCGTAATGGTTTTTTCGGCTGTATTTATCGTGAAAGGCCGGGTGAAGGAGAGCCAAATCCCCTATATCGTCCCCACCTTTCTGACGATGCTTATAAGCTATTTCGCCACGGCAATCTTTGTCTCGGGGATGATTGTCGACAGTACTCCATGGTGGGAGCCCCGCTACTTCATTCCTGCGGGCGGCATGGTGATTGGCAATTCGATGTCCGCGCTGGCCATTGCCCTTGAAAGGCTTTTCAGGGATATGCGTCAGGGGAGGGAGATAGTGGAGATGAGGCAGGCACTTGGTGCCGATTACCGTGAGGCGAGCCAGGATATTTTCAGGAGTGCCGTCAAGGCGGGCATGATTCCTTCAATCAACGCCATGATGGGGGTCGGTCTTGTTTTTATTCCAGGCATGATGTCCGGCCAGATTCTTGCAGGGGCAGATCCGCTGATCGCCATTCGGTACCAGATCGTGGTGATGCTGATGCTTGTGGGTTCAACGGCTGTCACCTCGGTTGTCGTCATGCTTATCGTCCGCCGCCGCTGCTTCGGCAGCGGGGAGGAGGTGCTACTGACTCCCCGTTGAAGGCAAGCGGTTTCGCGTGCCGAGAAATATTGCAACCCCCGCGAGCATCATGGCGAAGCAGAGCAGCTGCCCCATGGAGAAATTCAGAAAGACAAAACCGAGCTGGGCGTCAGGTTCACGGAAGTACTCAATGAAAAACCGCACAAACCCGTATCCGAACAGGTAGATGGCGGAAAGAAACCCCGGAAAGGGCGACTTTTTGCGCAGAAGCCAGAGCAGGATGAAGAGCACAATCCCTTCAAAAAATGCTTCATAGAGCTGGGAAGGATGGCGCAGTTCATGGGTCGGTGCAAAAGGAAAATACATGCCGGCTGCGGACGTCGTTACCCTGCCGTAGAGCTCTCCGTTGATGAAGTTGCCGAGCCGTCCAAAGGTATAGCCAAGGGGGATGGCCGGAATGAAAAGGTCAAAAGTTCTGAAGAAGCCGCTCTTTCGGGAACGGGTGAAGATAAGGAACGCAAGAACCACACCGATTACCCCTCCGTGGTATGACATTCCGCTGATGCCCGCAAAGCGGCATCCGCCTCCGGTAATGAAAACCCAGGGAAATACCGTTCCGAGTGGGTCTGTCATAAACGAGCCCATCCCGTAAAAAATAATATAGCCGATCCTTCCTCCAAGAACGACGCCTGCCATAGCCCAGGTGATGGCATCTCCGATGAAGCTTTTTTCGAAAGAGAGCTGCTCTTGCTTGATGCGGTAGCTGGTCAAAAGGTAGACAATGCTGAAGGCGACGATATACATCATCCCGTACCATCGAACGGCAAATCCGCCAAAAGAGATGATCACCGGATCCATCTGTGATGGCAGATTCTGCCACCAGAGCACAAAATCACTCATAATTTTGGGTTTATTGACGGTTATTTAGTGGCTTTTTCGTGTAAAAAGTTCCTAACCTATTGGATAGAACGGAAATATGGTTAACTTTTTATCTTGCGCATTTTCTCGTTTCATACCCACTAACACACAAATACGGATCAGTATGGCTAAGATACTTGAAGGGCCAGCC
This sequence comes from uncultured Chlorobiaceae bacterium, assembly GCA_903824045.1. GTDB lineage: Bacteria > Bacteroidota > Chlorobiia > Chlorobiales > Chlorobiaceae > Chlorobium. Next base: position 8,912 of record CAIJVD010000018.1, on the reverse strand, counting down.
ATGAAACTATTCAACAAATGGGGCATTCCGGTGCCAAATTATGTTGTGATCATGGATCCCAACCGACTTGCCCAGCTTGGGGAAGCTAATAAATGGCTGAGAGAATCAAAACTCGTCGTGAAAGCTCATGAGGCTATCGGCGGGAGGTTCAAGCTCGGACTCGTGAAGCTTGGACTCAATCTCGACCAGGCTCTTGAGGCCGCAAAAGAGATGATCGGCCGTGAAATAGGCACCTCTGTCGTCCGCCAGGTTATCGTTGCAGAGATGCTGGAGCATGATGAGGAGTATTATGTCTCGATCGCCGGCAACCGTGACGGCGCTGAGCTTCTCTTTTCCAACAAGGGCGGTGTCGATATCGAGGATAACTGGGACAGCGTCAAGAGACTGTTCATTCCCATCGATGAGCTCCCGACGGTCGAACGCATCACCCAGATCGCTCTTGAAGCCGGTTTTGTTGGTGAGATAGCAGAGCGCGTCGCAAAGATTGCCTCCCGCCTCGTTCTCTGTTTCGATAACGAAGATGCACAGTCGATTGAGATCAATCCGCTTGTCATTCGCAAGAGCGACATGCGATTTGCCGCACTTGACGCCGTTATGAATGTAGACTGGGATGCCCGTTTCCGCCATCCGGACTGGGATTTCAAGCCTGTTTCCGAAATCGGACGTCCTTTCACCGAAGCTGAACAGCAGATCATGGATATCGATGCCCGTATCAAGGGTTCGGTCAAGCTGGTCGAAGTTCCGGGTGGAGATATCGCTCTCTTGACCGCAGGTGGCGGCGCTTCCGTATTTTATTCCGATGCTGTTGTCGCACGCGGCGGCACCATCGCCAACTACGCCGAATATTCCGGTGATCCCCCGGACTGGGCAGTAGAGGCTCTTACCGAGACCATCTGCGCGCTTCCAAATATCAGACACATCATTGTCGGCGGCGCAATTGCCAACTTCACTGATGTCAAGGCTACCTTCAGCGGCATCATTAACGGCTTCCGTGCAAGCAAGTCTAAAGGGTACCTGGAAAATGTGCAGATATGGGTTCGTCGTGGTGGACCAAACGAAAACCAGGGCCTTGCCGCAATCAAAAAGCTGCAGGAAGAGGGATTCGATATCCATGTCTATGACCGCAGCATGCCTATGACCGATATTGTCGACCTTGCACTGAACTCGTAAGGCTGGCTTTATTGAATCACCCAATAGAAATTCCTAACTCATTAAACCGTAAGAATCGTGAGCATTTTAGCAAATAAAGAAACACGAGCGGTCATCATTGGCGGTGTAGCCGGATTGAACGCCGCAAGGCGGATGGCCCAGTTCGACTTTCTGATCAACAGGCCTCTGACCGTACAGGCGTTTGTCTATCCGCCGGAAGAGGGCCAGCAGAAAGAGATATACAGGGGTGGTGAGCTGAACAACGTCACCGTTTACTCGACGCTTGAAAAAGCCCTCGAGGAGAATCCCCAGATCAACACAGTGCTTATCTATATCGGTGCATCCAGGGCATACCAGTCCGCCAAGGAGGCTCTTGACTCGAAAGGCATCAAGCTGGTCACCATGATCACTGAAGGCGTTCCTGAGAAGGATGCAAAGCGCCTCCGCAAGCACGCTATCGAAAAAGGCAAGATCTTCAACGGTCCATCCTCGATTGGTATCCTCTCCGCAGGACAGTGCCGTCTTGGTGTTATCGGCGGCGAGTACAAGAACCTGAAGCTTTGTAATCTCTACCGCCCGGGTTCGTTCGGCGTTATTACCAAATCAGGAGGCCTTTCAAACGAGGCGATGTGGCTCTGCGCCCAGAACGGTGATGGCATCACCTCTGCCGTGGCAATCGGCGGAGACTCCTATCCCGGTACTGACTTCGTGACCTACCTCAACATGTTTGAAAACGACCCTGAGACCAAGGCCGTCGTTATTGTCGGTGAAGTCGGTGGAACCCTCGAGGAAGAGGCTGCCGAATGGCTTGGGGCCGAAGTTCGCCGCATCAAGCTCATCGCAGCAATTGGCGGAACCTGTCAGGAAGTGCTTCCGCAGGGCATGAAGTTCGGTCATGCCGGAGCCAAGGAGGGCAAGAAAGGTCTCGGTTCGGCACGCTCCAAAATGAACGCTCTTCGTGATGCCGGCGCCATTGTCCCCGACACCTTCGGCGGACTGAGCAAGGCAATCAAGCAGGTCTACCAGGAGCTGCTCCAGAGCGGCGTTATCAAGCCAGAGGCTGAGCTCGACGAGAAGCTGCTGCCAGCGCTTCCTCCGAGTGTCCAGGAGGTTATGAAGCAGGGTGAGGTCATTGTTGAGCCTCTCATCCGTACCACCATCTCCGACGACCGTGGCGAAGAGCCCCGCTATGTCGGTTATGCTGCATCGGAACTTTGTGAAAAAGGATACGGCATCGAGGATGTTGTTGGCCTTCTCTGGAACAAAAAGCTTCCATCGAGAGAGGAGTCCGAGATCATCAAGCGTATCATCATGATCTCTGCCGACCACGGTCCAGCTGTCTCCGGCGCGTTCGGCTCCATTATTGCAGCCTGTGCAGGCATCGACATGCCCCAGGCAGTATCTGCAGGCATGACCATGATCGGTCCCCGTTTCGGCGGAGCGGTCACCAATGCCGGTAAATACTTCAAGTATGGCGTCAAGGAGTACCCGAACGACATCGCAGGGTTCCTTTCGTGGATGAAGCAGAACGTTGGTCCGGTTCCTGGTATCGGCCACAGAGTCAAGAGCCTCAAGAATCCTGACAAGAGGGTCAAGTACCTTGTCGACTATGTCAAGAACCATACCACACTGCACACACCGTGCCTTGACTATGCGCTTGAGGTACAGAAGATTACCACTGCCAAGAAGGATAACCTTATCCTTAACGTTGACGGTACGATCGGCTGTATTCTTGTTGATCTGGACTTCCCGGAGCACTCCTTCAACGGCTTCTTCGTTCTGGCCCGTACCATCGGCATGATTGGCCACTGGATCGACCAGAATAATCAGAACTCGCGCCTCATCAGGCTCTACGACTATCTGATCAACTACGCTGTAAAGGAAGAGCGCGTCGTTCCTGAGAAGAAGTAGGTACTCTGCAACTGCTCATTCTTTTGAAGGAACCCTCATATTCCAGAGCGATGAGCTGTTGACGTTTCAACACCCTCCAAAAGGCGGAAATCCAAGGATTTCCGCCTTTTTTTTTGCCCCATTTCACTCTTGGCTTGAAGAGCCTCTCGCCCCTGAATTCCTGGTGTACCTGGATCTTTCTGGCAAGCCGTAATCGATTTGCACGACCATTAAGCCCGCAGGGCCCCCCGGCGACCCATAATCACGCGGAATAAATCCCTTGCATCCTCTTATTGGCTCACCATTTGTCGTATGAGATGGTTGCATCAATATCTCTCGGTCATTCGTCTTGATGCCTCAAATTGAGACAGCAACCGTTTTTAAAAAAAAATCCGGTTAACCACTCGTAAGAATTGTCTCTATCCGAACATTACAGGCCTGTATTGCTCTTTTGAACGCAGCAAATACTTCGGGATTACAATATTCGATTTCCTGGCATGCTATTTGCATTATAAGTGATGCCGGGCGGCTTACACAGATTTCTTTCTGATGCAGAGTTCCCGATTACGAAACAGGTGGGCGGAAATGATAAGTGAAAAATAATCAGCTGTGACTGAAAATGGCGGAGCCTTTTTCTTCTTTATTCAATTCAACGCCGCTTATCGCATGCTCTCATCATCTAAAATATTTCTGTTATGAGATCTATTACAAGAGTTCCCGTCATCATGATATTTCTTCAGTGCATCATGATTTCAGCGATGAGTTTGCCGGCTGCCGCCGAGACGACGATTCTTCCGAATACCTTTGGAACACTGTTTTCCGACCAGAAGGAGAGTTCATCGCGATCTCTTTATAACCCCCTGGCAGGACCAAGTTACCCTCTGCTTCAGGAGTCCTATTTCACCGACGATTTCGGCAACATTCTCATGATCGTTAATGTGCTCGGCGAAGTCCAGAAGCCGGGTCAGGTCGTGGTCCGGGAGAACGCTGATTTTGCAACCATTCTTGCTCTTGTAGGTGGCCAGACGCATGAGGCAAACTTGAAAAACGTAGTTGTTGCAAGGCGAGATCCTGATAAAAATGGGATAGATGCCTATAAAGTCAATCTGAAGAAGTTTCTCAAAGAGGGCGACAGGTCCTCTTTTATTGCCTTGAAACCAAACGACACCATCATTATTCCGGAAAAGGGAGTCACACTCGATGTGCTCTCCAAAGTAGCCGGAATATTCTATACCGGCTTTACAGGCTACTCGGTTTTGCACAACCATAATTGAAGCGGATACATCCGTCAACCACTGAAAAACAATAAATCCCTCGGAACTATGCAGCAATACAGTGATCGAAATTGGGCCCCCGAGATCGGGTTTGAAGAGATAGCGAGAATGATCAAACGCCGGAAAAAGGGGATCGTTGCGCTGATTCTGGCCTCATTAATTGGTGGGCTGGTCTATCATTATACTATGCCTCCTGAATATCATGCCATTGCCATGATTATGATCAGTGATGCCAAGGATCCTTCAAATTTTTCTGCCGCGGTTGTAGGCTCAAGTAAGGATGGTGATAACAAAGCCTCAAAAAAAGATGCCGAGCTCATCACTTCCATGCCAATCGCTGAACTTACCGTCAAGGAGCTCAACAAAGGCAGTCGCAGGGAAGCACTTGAATTTTTAGGGAAAAGAAAATATCTCTCGCCAATAGCCGGGGTATTTCATGGGATACTGCCCTTCGAAATCCTGAATGCAGGCCAGCAAACTGCTTCAGCAAGCAAAAATGAGAAGCTTTTGGGGAGGCAGGCGCTCCAGCTTTCTAAACGTATCAGGGTCGAGCCGGTCCGTGAAACGAACATGTTAAAAGTCTCTGTAGCCAGCCCCTTTCCCGATGAGGCGGCGCTGTTGACAAACACGCTTTGCAAGGTCTATAAAGAGACTAACATAAACCTGAACGCTGAACGGTATGCCCAGGCAAACCGCTTTATCGCCGAGATGCTGCGAGATCAGCAGAAAAAGGTTACAGAAGCTGATAGCGCCCTTTCTGCGTACATGAGGAAGCATGAAATCTATGAGGTCACAGGCAATACCCAGCACCTGTTGGACAAGCTGGTCGAAGCCGATGCAAAGAACAAATCGGTTACCGCTGAATACAATATCGCCAGAAATAGCCTGAGTTTTCTGGAAAAGAAACTCTCGGATTCCGAAAAAGCTCTCAGCCAGCAAATCGCTCAGAATACCAACGCACAGCTTGGCACTATCATCGATGAAATTAAAGGAAGAGAGCTCGATTATGTCAAAGCACTGCGTGAAAAAGGTGCCGATGCTGAAGATGTCAAGATAAAACGCCAGCAGCTTGATGTTGTAAAAGCCAGGTATGATCAGCTCAGTCGCAGCAAAATTGCTGGTGCCATAGGCTATGCTGGCAAATCCCAGAGATTCAACTTCGACATGATCTCCGAGAAGCTTCAGGTCGAGAGAAAAATGAACGACCTGAGCTTTAGTGCTATCGAGTTCGGCAAGCAGAAGCAGTACTATGAAGGCCAGCTTTCTGCACTTCCAAAAAAACAGCAGGAGTTTCTGCGCCTTCAACGAGATCGTGATGTGGTCGGCAAAACCTATGTGGCACTAAAGGAAAAACTCGATGAGACCCGCATCCTCAACGGTTCTGAGGCTGGGCAGGTCTCTGTTGTTGGCGCTGCATTTCAGCCGTTTGCTCCGGAAACGCCTCTTGATCTGTCGAGAAGCATGTTGCTTGGACTTTTGTTTGGCGGATTGCTTGCATCAGCCTATACCTACGTTGCTGAAACTCTGGACGGCACTATCAAGGATGAGTCATTTTTCAAGCGAGCAGGGCTGAACACTCTTGCTGTCATTCCTGGTGTGACTCAAAATGGAAAAGGAGGCCATGCAGATGTGCGCCAAGGGTTCATGACCCGCTTGAACAGCAAAGGAAAATCGGGGGTGATCGAAAAACCGCTTCCCCTGATTACTGAAAGTGATGATTCACTCTTTGTGGAAAGCTTCAGGACACTGCGAACGACCCTGGACTTTTACTTTCTCGACAGACCGCTACACTCGATTCTGGTGTCAGGGACAGCCATGTCAGAAGGGAAGTCAACAATTTGTGCAAATCTTGCCATTGCCTACGCTCTTCTTGGCAAAAAAACATTGATCATCGACTGTGAACTGCGTCGATCGTCACAGCATGAAAAATTCAACTGCAAAGAGGCCCCAGGCTTGACCGATTATCTCGTGAGTGAATCGGATGTGCTTGACTCCTCATGGCTACAGCCAACGCAGCAAAATAACCTTTTCCTTCTGAGTGCCGGCAGCGCGGTCTCTAATCCTAATGAGCTGATAGGATCCTCTAAAATGCAGCACTTGCTCAAAGAGCTTGCCGGTCGCTTCGACAAGGTGCTGATCGACTCGCCCCCTCTTTTCCTGAGCGATGCGGCACAACTGGTGCCATCAGTCGACGGGATTCTGCTTGCCTCACGACTGCAGCACACCGAGAAAAAACCGATACAGGCGTTTGTTGATGATCCGTTTTTCAGTCCACGGATACTCGGCGTTGCCCTCATTACTGCAGAGGATTCAGGCCCTCTTGGCTACGGCCGCTTGGGGGATGGTAAATATGAGGCAATTGCCAAGAATAGCTGAATAATTCGCACTCATGTACGGCTCAAGAATCGAAATATTCAAACAGGTGGATCTCTCCATACCGGCACAGCACACGACGTCAAAGAAGCTCGACAGGAAATTTGTTTCTGCAGTTGTTCGTTTGCAGAATAAAGTCATTCAGCTTCCGCAGAACGTTAAACGTCTTATCGCAGGCGTGATCGATCTTCTGTCAGCTTTTCTAAGTATCTGGATGGCATTTTCACTGAGACTGGAGTTCTGGGTGTGGCCAGTTGGAGAACAATGGGTAGTCGTTCTGCTGGCCCCTCTATTGATGTTGCCGGTGTTTGTCTTCTCAGGCGTTTACAATGCAGTTCACCGTTATAACGGGATTAGTGTGTTTGTCATGGTTGCCAGGGCGGTCGCTGTTTATGGCGCACTGTTTTTTCTCACAATGCTGATGTTCAGTAAAAATCAGGTGCCTCATTCGATAGGTCTGCTGCAACCAATGATGCTTTTGCTGCTGACCGGAGGGTCGCGTGCCTTGCCAAGAATATTTTTTGCAGAGTCACGCAGAGCTGAAAACAATAATGTTCCTTCCAAGCGTATTCTGATATACGGAGCAGGATCGGCCGGCGTTCAGATTGCTCACGAAATCTGTGAAAGTCCGAAGTTTTTGCTTGTGGGGTTTATTGATGACAATGAGGAACTGCATGGGCGAACCATTAACGGAAAACCGGTTTTCGACTTCAAGAAAGCCGCTGCTTTCATGGAAAGTGACGGGATCGATATGATTTTGATGGCAATTCCGTCGGCATGCAGAAGGCAGCGCAACGCAATTGTTGAAAAACTTCGAGGCTATCAAGTACGGATTCAGATGCTTCCCGGGGTAGACGCACTTATGGACGGCAGGGTAACCATGTCTGATATCAAAGAAGTTGAGATTGAAGATCTTCTCGGACGTGATCCGGTGATGGTCGATAGTGATTTGATGGCCGAGAGTGTTGCTGGTAAAGTTGTGATGGTCACGGGAGCCGGAGGAAGCATCGGCAGTGAACTGTGCAGGCAGCTTCTTGCTATTCGGCCATCGACGTTGGTTCTTGTGGACAATGGTGAACTTAATCTTTACAAAATTCAGCATGATCTTGACGCTCTATCATTGCGCATGGATTCCAGAACCGCGATAGTTCCAATACTTGGCAACGTTACCGATAAGCGCCGGATGGACTCGGTTTGCGGAGAATTCAGGCCATCGGTCATTTATCATGCCGCGGCATACAAGCATGTGCCTATGGTCGAGCATAATCCTGCAGAAGGAGTTCGAAACAATGTTCTTGGTACGCTTGTTATTGCTGACGTTGCGCTCGGCAACAGAGTGCCTCGTGTTGTCCTGGTCAGTACTGACAAAGCGGTACGCCCAACAAATGTCATGGGTGCCAGCAAACGTTTGTGCGAAATGATCATGCAAGCGTTTGCCGATCGATCCGGCCATGCCACCTGTTTTTCAATTGTTCGCTTCGGCAATGTACTCGGCTCAAGCGGCTCTGTTATCCCATTATTCCGCCAGCAGATCAAGGGCGGTGGTCCCATCACCATTACTCATAAAGATATTACCAGATACTTTATGACAATTCCTGAGGCGTCACAGCTGGTTATTCAGGCTGGTGCAATAGCTCAGGGCGGGGATCTTTTCCTGCTTGATATGGGTGCGCCAGTCAAAATCATTGATCTGGCACGCCGCATGGTTGAGCTTTCCGGGCTCACCATCAGGGATCAAGATAACTCCCAAGGAGATATAGAGATCCGATACACTGGACTGCGTTCGGGCGAGAAACTCTATGAAGAGCTTTTGATCGGGGATCACGCTGTAAGGACAGAGCGTTCCGGAATATGGAGGGCACATGAGCCATTCAAGCCATGGAAAGAACTCAAACCGGCCCTTGACGAGTTACTCACCGCAGCAGATTTTAATGATATCACTACTCTCAAGCAGATGCTGAGGCTTATGGTCACTGAGTATGAACCGAGTGATCTGTCCCTTAAAAGGCCGTTGCATGATGCGCGTCATTCTCACCTTGAACCATTGCTCAATTATTCCTCAACCAATATCCTGATATGAAAGTAACCATATTCGGCTCCGGTTATGTCGGACTTGTCACCGGAGCCTGCTTTGCTGAAGTAGGCAACGATGTTCTGTGCGTCGATATCGACCAGCAGAAGATCGATCGGCTCAAACAGGGCGATATTCCAATCTTTGAGCCGGGC
>CAIJVD010000017.1 GCA_903824045.1 uncultured Chlorobiaceae bacterium | reverse complement strand
GCTTGAAGTTCTTGCAGAGGAAACACTCAGGCGTCTTCATATCGATGCACAACCGGGTCAGGCACAACGTGACTATGCTTCGGGAAAGAGCACTCAGGTTCCGGTGCAGTCAACCTTCAATACGGGTTGTCGTCGAATCAGCCGCAAGTTAATACTCGGTAACCGTACCATTCGGTATGAAAACAATTACAGCGCGAGATCGTGATCTTATTCTTGATGTGACGGGTGAGGGACTGACCTCATTGCCGGCTGCTGTTCTGGAAAAAGATCTGCTGATCACAGAAATTCTGCAAAGGATGACCGGGATGGATACCGGAGCCATGAAATTGGTCTTTTGTGGAGGAACCTGTCTCTCGAAGGCTCATGGACTGATTGAGAGAATGTCGGAGGATATTGACTTTAAGGTTATCGTACCGGAAGGACTTTCCCGGACGGCTCGGAGCAAGCGGTTAAGCTGGCTTAAAAAACAGGTGGTTGACTTTCTCTGCGGAGAAGGCTTTACCCTGTCTGAACAGGAGCTTATTGCACGTGATGAGAACAATTATGTGTCTCTGAACATACGCTATGCAAGCCATTTTGCTTCTGTCGCGAGTCTGCGACCGGAAATCAAGGTAGAACTGAGCGCAAGATCGCCATTGCTGCCAGTTGAGCATTTACCGATACGCTCAATTCTTGGAATGATGGTTGACCCGGCTTCTCTTGGCATCTCGGTTGAATGTCTTGGTGTTCAAGAGACTTTAGGTGAAAAAATTCTTTCTTTTCTTCGGCGGACAGCTGAAGCAATGGCTGGACGGAACCGTGCAGAGTACGATGACCGGTTGATCCGTCATCTCTATGACGTGTCGGTGATTCTTCACAGTCGAACTTCTCTTGCGAGGGGATTGTCTGCTGTAGTTTTTCAGCAGATGATTGTTGCTGATGGCGTGCAATTTTCCCAACAATATCCGGAATTCAGGGAAAACCCGTCAGGGGAGATGCGAAAAGCTCTTGAACGGCTGAAGAGCGATGAAGGATTTGCTGTACAGTATAACCGGTTTGTTGACGAACTGGTCTATGGTGATCCAATAACGTTTGCTGTCGCAAGGCGTGACTTTATAATGTTTGCGGAAAGGTTTTTGCCCGGCATGACCGATATCAACCGAGGAGACCAGGACGTAAGCGAACTGCACGATTGAGCTGTCAACACAAAATGGGTAAGATAGGAGGGCAGGGAAGTAATCGTTTTTACTATTTGGTAACTGATTTTGATAAAATTTTTGTTACGCGTATGTTACGCGAAAATTTTTAAAGGCCAGTAACTCCTTTTATATCAATGGCATATAGCCTCGGCATGATATTTACACTGTAGAGGTCAGAAGTTCGAATCTTCTATCGCCCACATCCTACATAAAAGCCTGTAAGTAAATAACTTACAGGCTTTTATCCTGCCCTTTTTCAGGCGCTTGTTTTACGTAAAAAGCACCCTTTTATCGCCCGTTTTGACGCTTTTTATGGCTTTCTGCGACGTATATGCGACACGGCACATTAACTCATGCTGTAAATGAGCAAAAGTAACCTGCATTTTAATAAGCAGATATGGGGATACGAATTGTCATTCCCTTACCTTTATCCTGATTCCGTGCAGGTTCTTTGTGGCTATCTGATTGTTATATGAATAAATAGGGCGAATTTCAGATGATCTTTCAGTGGTTTAATTCACGGGTGTTGTTGACGATGTTATAAATTTACCTGAGCGGGGTGGTACATATTGCTCCAGAATATCCGAAGGGGCCTCGTGCTCATAGTATCAACTAAAAGTCAGGATGCTGGACTCTCATATTGGTCAGAACCATAAATATTGAGTTGCTTGCGATAGTAGGCGAATGCCTCTTCCTGGCGCACCACTCCAAGCAGTTTGCCGCTTTTGGAGTCAAGAACCGGTAGCATGTAATAATCGGAAATCTCAAGAAGCTTGAGCGTTTCGTCAAGTTGGGATGTATCATAGAGGACCGGAACATCCTTTTTTACAATATCTTCGGCAATCAATCCAACCAGAGAATCTTCCTTGAGAAGCATTCTCATCTCATCGAGACTGATAATTCCTGAAAACCGTCCATCATTGTCGGTAACCAGAAAAGTGGATTCAGGTGTATTGAAAAAAAAGTCAATCATGTTTGCGGCATTTTCTGAAATATTAAACTTCACATAGTCCGTTTTCATGACTTCCGAAATGCTGATATGTTCGGCGACAGAAAGGGCAATGCCGTAACCTACTCTGACACCCTCTTTTTCCAGCACATAGGTCTCCATTGAGTGGCGGTAGGTGAGACGTGCAATGAGAGAGGATGTCACGGCAGCAAACATGATCGGCAGCACAATTTCGTAGCTGCCTGTTACTTCAAAAAGAATCAGGATAACGGTGAGGGGCGCACGCATAATGCCAGCCGTCAACGCACCCATCCCGACAAGCGCGTATGCACCTGAGGTGGCTGTAATTGTTGGGAAAAGGATGTGCACGATGCGGCCGAACATCCCGCCGAGCATCGCACCCATTTTCATTGCCGGTGCAAACATGCCTCCTGATCCGCCTGACCCGACAGTCAGAGCAGCAACAACCGGTTTGAGCAAATAGATGCCGATCATATTGTGCCACCCCTCATTGCCCCGCAGCGCGTTGTTGATGGCTTCATATGAAAAACCATAGAGTTCAGGGAGCCAGACACAGATCAATCCACTCATTAATCCACCGATAGCGGGCATTGACCAGACAGGTAGATTCCATCGTTTTTCTATCCTCTGAAACCACTCCTCAATTGCATAGTAAATCTTGATGAACATTACTGCAGAAAGGCCGGCAAGCACGCCAAGCAAGCAATAGAAAAGCAGTTCCGTATTCGATACAAGGCTGTATCCCGGGACATTGAAGGTTGGCGAGTTGCCGAGATAACTTCTTGAAAGCACGGTTCCAATGACAGCGGCGACAACAATCGGACTGAAAGTCTTTACGCTGAAATCGCCGAGAAGCACCTCTATGGCAAACATCACCCCGCCGATTGGTGCATTAAAAACTGCGGCAAGACCTGCGGCAGCTCCGCATCCAAGCAGGGTTCTGGTTTTATTTGGTGAAAAACGAAGCGCCTGGGCTACTGTAGATCCGATGGCAGCGCCCACCTGCACAATTGGCGCTTCCCGTCCTCCTCCGCCTCCTGTACCGATACTCAATACCGAGGTTATACTCTTATGGAACCACAATTTCCGGTCAATAATCCCGTCATTCTGTGCAACGGCCTTTATAACCGATGCCAGTCCGTGCCCGGGGCGTGCTTTAACGACAAGCGCATTGTAGAGGCCGACAAGCAGTCCTCCAACAGCAGAAATACAGGGAACAATAAATGTCCAGTGTTTCTCAATAAATGAAGAGTTAACTGAGGTTCGAATGCCAGTAAAACTCATAGAGCTGAGCGTCATTATGGCATCGTGAAACACAACTGCCACATAGCCAGTCAAAAGCCCTACAATGACAGCTACAAAAAGGAAGGGGATGTCTTGATTGAGATTGAGCTGAACGAGGAGATGGTCGAGAGTCAGGCTATATAACTGCCGGGCATTTCCCTTGAAATACCTGCTACGCTTGAAAATAGTATAGAGAACAGCCAGTGCTTTTCTGGTGATACTGCCTTTTCTCCGCGTGAATAGGTTCATGCTTTCATATGAATCAATAACAAGTTATACACAAGGTAAACAATAAATCTCTTGATCAGGAAGTCTTGTCATATATATCAAAGATGCTCTTGGTCATAAGAGGTGGCCAACTTAAGCTTGTTCCGAAGTTGTTTGCTGTAAGGGGGGCTACTTCATGCCCGGATCTTGATTATCTGAACAAATTGTTTAGTTTTGAATGAAATAGCATGATATCCGTGTTAACATGATACAGTCCTTCAGAAATCAGGCGACTGAAGATCTTTTTAACGGCAAGCCGACAAAGAAATCTTCAAAACTCTGTCCTGCTGCATTATGGAGACAGGCATACAGAAAACTTGATCAGCTTGATTCGGCAATCGCTCTTGACGAGTTGCGTGTTCCACCGGGAAATCGGCTGGAGGCATTGTCGGGTGATCGAAAGGGCGAGTTCAGCATCCGGATCAATGATCAGTACCGGGTATGTTTTCAATGGACTCCCGCTGGACCTGAACAAGTTGAAATCACGGATTACCACTAAATTCGAGAAAAAAGAGGCTACAATGATACGCATACCAACCCATAGGCAACCGACTCATCCAGGAGAGATGCTACTCGAGGAATTTTTGAATCCAATGGAAATCACTCAACGGCAGTTAGCTGATGCCATTCACGTTCCTTATCAGCGGATCAATGAAATCATCAATCGGAAGCGTGGCGTGACTCCGGCAACAGCATTGCGCCTTGCCAGGTTTTTCGGCATATCGGCGGATTACTGGATGAATCTCCAGCAGCGATGGGACCTTTATGAAGCAAATCAAGTCGAGGGGAAACTGCTCAATACCATCAAGCCGTTGAAGCCTATGGCGGTCTCCAGGTCAAGCAGTGCAAGGCATGTATAAATGGCTGTATTAGTGAATAAATCAGCTGATTGTTATCAATAGTTGTTCATTGATTTTGATAGAAAATCTGCGACGCGGGTGCGATGCCCCGTGATGTGCTTTTCAATAGTTAAGTATCTTTTAATAAATAAGATAATGCTTTTTTTCGGCGAGTACACTGTAGAGGTCAGAAGTTCGAATCTTCTATCGCCCAAACCCTACTTAAAAGCCTGCAAGAAAATAACTTGCAGGCTTTTTTTCTTGCCCCACAGAGATGACAATATTTTCAGTGTGGGGCACCGGAAATGGTATGGCGGCATGCTGAAAGTTTGGGCGCAAAGGGCCTTCAAGCTCTATGGTGATGAGCTTCCAACAGAAATCCGCAATCACTTCAGCTTGGCATGTGCTGATATATCCCCCCACTGGGCAAGACACACAGGCGCTACGATGCTACTGAATGCCGGCGCCGGTCTTGATGCTGTCGGTGATATACTCGGTCACCGTGACCGAAAAACCACCATGAGATATGCGAAGATTCAGCCACGTACAAAACGCAACACCATTGCGATGATGCCCAGTATGGAGCCTAATCCATTGCTATAAATAGATGTTCAGCATCAGAACATTCGTGTGCGCTTAAGCCCAGTTTTTTCGCGTGTGTTTTCCAGCCTTTTATCACGGTGCAAACCTCTTGGACGATCTTTTTGGCTCGAGCGGTATCTATCTGATAATATCCTGCGGTTTCTATTACTGTCTCGAGATTGGGTTTGCGGCTGTAGAGGTCTATCGACAATACATGTTCTTCTTTCTTGAATGAGGGGTTCATGTCGAAAGCCGGTGCGAGGCTCCAGCCTGATGGGGTCCGGATAAATCCATGATTGCGCAAGTGGTCGTCACGGTTTGCCGTGGCGATGTTGAAGACGATTCTGGTGAAAAGCTCTTCAAGATCATTGGCAATTGAGTCCACATCGCCAAAGGTTGCTATAAATTCAGCAAGTTCCAGATAACTTGACTCGTCGGTGTCAATGCGATGAAGCATCGTCATTGCCGAGGCGAAAAAAATCCGGCCATGGGCGGTTCGGTCAAATCGTTTTGCCAGATAGGTGTGATATCCTCCGCCAACTTTTAATAAGCGGGATGGAGGCACCGTGATCCTGCATTTCTCCGCGAGGTCGTGAAGAAGTTTTTCCCATAGCGCAACATCATAATCGTCGTCGGCAGAAGGGAATTTGGCGATCCAGAGCGAGTCGTCTTCATCGAGGATGTTTGCTTTGGGTCGGGCGCCGCCGAGGGATGATCCTGGCGCCACAAGAACCTTAAGCCACTCTTTGAGCTTTCCCGGGTCACTTTGTTTTTTTTTGGTCAACTCAATGGCGATGTCCTGCAACTCTGCAATTTTTGCAATGGGTGGAGCCGATAAGGCCTCACTGGCAAGAAAGATCATTTCATCAGGTCTGGTGAAACGCAGTGCCCCCATGCGAGTGCAATCTTGCACGCCCAACAGAAAATCCCATGGGTCAAGGGTTCTTGGTGTGCGGGCCTCTTCTCTTGCTTCGATGGACTCTCTGCGTTTCATCAGAAGCTGGCCCCACCGATCAGGACACGAATCCATGAATACCCCGAAATTTGAGTCTTTCGGGAAAAACTCACCAGCTTGCAGATCAAGTTCCGGATCCATTGGAAATGCGCTGGCATGTTTCAGCCATGCAGGCTCATAAGCAAATCGCACAGTTCCTCGCGCCCCTCTCGTAAGTCTTCCGATATGCTGACGCGGGCCGAATGCCGGATCGTCAAGCCAAACCCATAGCTGCTCGTCTTCACTTTTTTTCATCACCGTCTTCTGTAGATGGTTTTCTGCGTGGAGCTCTTTTTCTTGGAGAGAGTGACTCGTCCTGGAGTCGGCGACCAAGCGCATCTTCCTTGCCTATTGATGCCAGATCATCCAAGAGGCCAAGAACGCGAAGAACATGAACATAGAAGCCTATCGAAACCGAAGGGTCTCCATGCTCGATTTTGTAGAGCGTGGGACGTGAGATATCAGCTCTGGTGCTGACGGTCTCCATCGAAAAACGGCGCCGGAGACGAGCATCCTTCAGGCGCTTGCCCAAAGCCATCAACTCTTTAGCCGATGCAGGATATAATGATATTGTTCTGTTGCTCATAACGATAATTTAATTTTACAATATAGCGCTCTTTTGTAAAAAAAGATTATCGTTAAGAAAAAATATGTGCTTATGTCCAGTAGAGGAGAGTGGTTTGGATCCTCTCTCGCCAATAAAGACGCCATGTCCGAGGATCCGAATAAGCCAGCTGGCAGTACCGTACTGATACTTTATTGCGGCTTCTTTCATCAATTAGTGCTCTTTTTCCTGTTTGACAGGGCCAAGTTCACAACCGAATAATCTAAGAACCTGGTTCACCTTGTCCATGCGCATAGTTTTCTTTCCTTGTTCAAGATCCCGGATGAACCGCAACCCCGTACCGGCTTTTTCTGCCAGTTCTGGTTGTGTCATGTGAAATGACTTTCGCCGCTCACGGACAAATTTAGACAGATCATTCATAGTTGTCAAGATACCTGATCGGGTATGATATGGCTTGCTTATGACTAAGATATCCCATATCGGGTATATATCGCGGGTGTGTTTCAGCAAGGGGGCGTTTATTTTGCATTGTCTCAGGCGGCATTCATTCTTCTGGTCTCAATCATCTTGAGTGATGAGGCGCATGGTCATGCTTACGATCATCAATCGCTCTTTAGGGCTGCTTTCAGCGATCATAAGGGTTATTGCGACCAATGTGCTATCGGAAATTCTCTTGGATCCAGCGGGGCCATAGAGGATGCCGTTTTTTTCCATGAACCAGAGAAACAGTGCCGCAGCGATACGTTTGTTCCCATCCACAAAGCTGTGATTTTTGACCAGAAAATAAAGTAGGTGTGCAGCTTTTTCTTCAAGAGCCGGGTAGAGATCCTGACCTTCAAAGGTTTGCATCACTGCTGCAAGCGAGCCCTGAAGGCTCTTGTCTTTTTCTTTTCCGAACAGTTCCGAGGCTCCGAATTTCTTCCTGAGTTGTTCGATGATCTCCAGCCCCTCGTCATAAGAAATTCCCGTCGCAGATTTTTCAGTGCCTTTGCCTGGAGCTAGCCGTTCATGATCGTAATCATCCAGCAGCTCAAGTGCATAGGCATAGTTGGTGACTACCTGCAGCAGGGCCGCTGCTTCATCGGAAGAGACCTCATGCTGTTTCAGAATGCTTTTTGCGATTGACAGGGAGCGCTGCAACTCATTCAGTCGTTTTTCATTGGCTGAATATCCCCGGATAAGGTGGTCACGCAGCACACCGGTGGCCCAGATCCGGAATTGACTCCCTTGCTTTGAGTTTACACGGTATCCAACAGAAATGATTGCATCGAGATTATAAAAGGTAGTCTGATACTTTTTCCCATCTCGCGCAGTATGTGCAAATTTTGCACATACTGATTCCTGTTCAAGCTCTTCTTCTTTGAAGATGTTCCGAAGATGTTTCGTGATCACACTTCGTTCCGTAGCGAAGAGTAGAGATAGCTGCGCCTGATTCAGCCAGATGCTTTCATTTTCGAGACGAACTTGAAGTTCTGGCCGGGTTTCGCCGGACTGGTAGATGACAATTTCACCCCTGTCGGACGCCATGTTTACTTGTTGCGGTGCCGGTGCCATTATGCATTATTCAATAGATTGTCCGCTCGAGCTCTTCGATCAAGTTACACATTTCAGGGTTCATCGCTGAAAGAGGCTGAATAATCAGCTAATGGTTATAAATATTTGTTGATCGGTTTTGATAAACCACGTGTTACACGAGCGTGACTCAAAAGACTTGACTGGTCTGTAACTATTTATACATAAGCGGCCTACAATTTCACTCCCGAGCCGACACTGTTCTTGAGCACTGAAGGAGCTACCTTCGAAAGTTGGTGCGCCGGGAGACCGGCAAGAGATAAAGGGTGAAAGTCCCTGCAGTAGAAGGGTTAGCAACCCACACTGGCCCTGAGTCATGCGGGTAGGGCCGTGAGGTCATGCGCGAAGCGTTGACAGGGGTCCACTTCAGATATTCTCTTTATCCTTGAGAAGTACGAATCGACTGGCATCCACAATAAACTGTACAAGTCGCACGGACGTGAGCCCGTAATGGCGAACCACGTCCTCCTTGGGCAATAAACTTATAGCGGCGGTAAGTTTCAGCTCCTGCTTGGCATCGAGTGTGTTTTCCTCCGGGGTTGAGGGTGCCAAGCAAGCCTTCACGAGTACAGCTATTTATTTATATGTAAAACCTTTGCAGGTGGGAAGCCATTGAAGAAGGTTGATGAAGCATGGCTATAGGCGCCAATATTTTCGCTGTAGAGCAGATCCCCAATTGAGAGTTCTACTGGTAATAAATTGGCCATAGTGATCGTATCCAGGGCATCGCAGGTGGGGCCATAAACCGCACACATTTTCTCGTCGCCCGTTGTAAAGGATTTTAACGGGTATTGGCAATGGTCAAAGATCGTGCCGGAAAAAGTATGATAAACCCCGTCATTAACATAATAACACCTCTTGCCGTCACGATAAGCGGTGCCTATGATCTCAACGACAACCCACGCTGCAGTTGCCACTAAAAATCTACCTGGTTCGGCTATTATTTCAATATCGGGCGGAAACAGCCGGTCAAATTCGGAATTGAGCATTATTGCAAGATCTGCAAAAGGCTTGACGTTATTGTCATAAGGTGCCGGAAAGCCTCCGCCGATATCAAGGATTTTCACCTCTTTATGCCCCCTCTCCCACGATTCCTTGAAAATATTGGCGGCCAGATTAAGGGCTTGAATATAATTCTGAAAATTTGTGCATTGACTGCCAACATGAAAGCTTAAGCCTTCAACCATCAAGCCGCTCTGAAACGCTTTATCTATCAGGTCTACAGCCTCTCCCGGATCGGCACCAAATTTGGAAGAAAGCTCTACCATGGCGCCGGTATTAGGGACTTTGAGTCTTAAAATCAGGCCGGTGTTGGGTGCATAGGTGGCTATTTTCGAGATTTCATCTTCATTATCAAAAGTGACCAGCGGTTTATACTGGTCGAGCTCCTTTAAGGTGGGTATAGGTTTTATCGGATTGGCATAGATGATCTTGTCCCAAATAAAATCCTGTTGCTCTTCCGGAGTAAGGTTTTTAATGTTTTCATAGACATTAAGAAACTCGGGCATTGATGCGACATCGAAGCTGGCACCAATGTTATAGAATGTTTTGACTATCTCAGCGTCTGAGTTTGCTTTAACGGCGAAATATGCCTGAACCCTTGGAAGATGTTCTTTGAACTCACGATAGTTCGCACGCAATACTGCATGGTCTACGACAAACAAAGGCGTACCATGCTCTATAGCTAACGCTTTAAGATCTTCTGCTAACATTGTCGGGATCCTTATGTTTAATCTATTTCGGTAATAAGAAAGTTCTTGAACTGCCAGGGATCTGTTTCATCAACATCAGGAGTGTTAAAGCCGACAAAATGGTTTGTATTGGTTGTTAAAGGGGTCCAATCGGAAGCTTTTGATATGAAGTTGCCAAGCCAGGGTTTGGCAATTTCAAGAATATACTCATGGTCGATATTATCCGGCACCACAACACCGCACTCAGGATTCTCTATCATCCACATACAGGCTGCGACAACAGATATTGCTACCTGCATTGTGGTTGCGTTCTGATGAGGGACCAGTGCTCTTGATTGCTCAATGCTCAGGTCGGAGCCTGTCCACCAGGAGTTAAAGGAGTGTCCCATCAGCAGTGCGCCAAGAATATCCGACCCCTTGATGATCTCATCATTCATGATTCTGAAGTTGGGCTGAATGTTGTAATCATAACCTCGCAGCTCCTGAAGTGAAATAATGGCAGCATCGCTCGGACAATAGGCGTAATGTACGGTTGGGCGGTAAACGGCCTCACCATCGTTATAGACGGTAAGGTAGTCGGAAATCGTAAACGCTTCGCCATGCCGGACGACCATGCCGTTTATATTGTAATCCGGTACCCAGGAGCGAACCCAGGTATTGAGGCCCATTCTGGCCAGACAAATCTGGTTTTGTGGTCCTTCCTGGTGGGTATAGGCAAATTTTGGAAGTTCTTTTTCATGTGTTCCCCAACCCATTTCAGCAGTTGTCATACCCTCCTCTCTGAACCCCTCAACACTCCAGGTATTGACAAATTCATCGACCTGTTTTGGAACATCAGAGATTTGAGTGTCCCTCTCGGAGCAGTGAATCACCTTTACGCCAAGCGCCATTGCCAGTTGATTGAAAATTCTTTTTTCAGCCAGCTCTTTTATGGTTTCGGCTTGCTCAGGGCTTACTTTTTTCTGGGCAACGACTTTATCAGCAATATCAAGCAACCCTTGTTTGGTGAAATGCGATATTAATCCCGGGTTGGCACCATGCTCCAGTACGGCGGTTGCCCCTTTCTCTTTCCACTGTGAAGTCATGCGGCGTATGTTCATATGCCGCGAGTAGAGCGTTCGTTGCGTAGGATGTTGTTTGGCGGCCCCTTCATAGGGGTCCCACACCTCTACCGAGGTATTGATGTAGAGGACACCATGGTCATGACACCATTGGAGAATCTCGCAGCAGTCGATATTCCAGCCTAAATCTATAATCAAGTCACCTTCGCCAAGGTGAGCTTCAAGGGTTTGCGATATGTTATCAGGCGTTATTCTGTGATTGATATAGTTGACACCCAAGGCCGTCCATACTGATACCTTCTCACGAATATCCTCAAAATCCATGATCGTGACATTAGTGTAATCGACGCTAATGTGTTTAAAAAGAACAGGAACTGTACATTGAGAAACAGAGCCGAATCCTATGATGAGTATTTTTTTGTTAAAAGTAATCACGATTTTTTCACCCTTGTAATTAAATGGTTTTCAATGCAGCAACCGGGGGCATTGACTGTCATGACCTTCGAGAATGCGGCAAAATACTCTCTCCGAAACTTAGAAGCAAAAAAAAGCATCAATCCATCAGTGACTGAATAAGCTTTTCGTGGGAACTGCCAGTATGGCGTTCAATCTCCCCGGTCACCAGATAGATGACCTCCTGCGCTATACTGGTGGCATGGTCCGCCATACGCTCTATATTGCGGGATAGGGTAAGAAACAGAATCAGTTGTTCGGCATCTGCAGCAGGCTCCTTCATCAACTTTGTCACTCTCTTGAATACTGCGCTTTGTATGGCATCGACCTCATCGCCGAGCACGCAAACCTTGTCGGCAAGGAGATGGTCTTTCAGAACAAAGGCATCAATCGACTTTTGTATCATATCGGCCGCAAGGTTACCCATATGGTTGAAATCAAACACGTCAACTATGTTTGAGCTTTGTTCCGGCAGGCGATCAATGATATTGACGGAAAGCTCGCCAATACGCTCAAGGTCATCATTGATCTTCATGATGGACACAATGGCGCGAAGGTCTCCAGCAACAGGATGCTGAGTGGCAAGAAACGCAAGCCTGCGCTCCTCAAGACGGACTTCGCTTTCCTCGATTTCATCATCAAGCACCCTGACGGCAAGAGCGCGCTTCGCATCTTGATTCCCTACTGCGTTGAGGGCATCATGCTGGCTCATAAGTGCTTTTTCGGAAATCTGAAAAAGAACCCTTTAAAGTTCCTCGATCCGTTCATGTTCCGCTCTATGTGACATGGAGTCAAACTGGTGTGCAGTGGTCCGGCGAAAGCGGTCGATAACACCTTCATCGAAAGCTTTAACGGCAGGTTCAGAGACTAATGCCTGAACGTGAACTGGTTTTTGAGTCTTGATCATGCCCGGGCGGTCATCGGGCGATGGCAGGAGGATTACCATTCGATTTGCTCCCATAGTTCTTTAGGGAAGCTGATGCTGGATGCATAGACAACGTATCGCTTATTAGTTATTCGGCATGGCATCAATGCAAAACTGCGGGGAATTTATAAATGATACCGTATTATTATGGAGTAGGGTGGAGGGATTAGAGTACCGGATCAATTCATCGCCCTGCAGCTTATTGTAGTGCCAATCGTTTCAGCTGCAAGGGGGGCTTTCTGGTGCTCTGATACAGGAGGGAAATAATTTTTCAAACTGAGATGCGTAACATGAAAAAACAGTCGTCAGTCCGTCGAATAAAAAAAGAGACTGAAGTGAGTGATGGCCTGCATGTGTCGCCACTCTCTTTTCCCGTCATTGGTATCGGTTCCTCGGCCGGTGGGCTTGAGGCTCTTGAACTGTTTCTGAAAAACATTCCCTCTCCCTGCGGCATGGCCTTTGTGATCGTGCAGCATCTGGATCCGACGCATAAAGGCATAATGGTCGAGTTGCTTCAGCGAGTTACTCCGATGCCGGTGACTCAGGTCACTGACCGGATGAAAATCGAAGTCGATCACGTTTATCTCATTCCCCCGAATCAGGACATGACCATGCTGC
Organism: uncultured Chlorobiaceae bacterium; assembly: GCA_903824045.1. Lineage (GTDB taxonomy): Bacteria > Bacteroidota > Chlorobiia > Chlorobiales > Chlorobiaceae > Chlorobium. Next base: position 60,803 of record CAIJVD010000017.1, on the reverse strand, counting down.
ACGGGGTCCTGCACCTGCTGGATATGGTCAAGCCTCGGGGTCTTCGATTGCCTATTGACTTTTTTTTCCGCTCAATGGCCGATGACCTGCAACAACACTCGATCGGCGTCATTCTTTCAGGCATGGGCTCCGACGGAACGCTCGGATTACGAGCTATCAAGGAGAAAGGTGGAAGTGTTTTTGTGCAGGACCCGGTATCGGCAAAGTTTGACGGCATGCCCCGTAGCGCAATCGATGAAGGTCTTGCCGATGTCGTCGTGCCTGTCGAACTGATCCCGGCAAAGATCTTCGCCTATCTGAAGCATGTGCCAATCCTCAGCAAGCCGGCCCTTGCGCTTGAAGACCGGGCTCTGAGTGCTCTGGAAAAAGTTGTCATTCTGCTTCGTTCTCAAACCGGACATGATTTCTCACTCTATAAGAAAAACACGGTTTATCGGCGTATTGAGCGCCGAATGGCTATTCACCAGATTGAAAAAATCACCGATTATGTCAGGTTTCTCCAGGAAAATCCTCATGAAATCGAGCTGCTCTTCAAGGAGCTGCTGATTGGCGTGACGAGTTTCTTTCGCGATCCCATCGCATGGGAGGTCCTGAAAAGTCAAGCCATTCCATCTATTCTTGCAGCGCGCCCGGCAGGAGGTGTTCTTCGGGCCTGGGTAGCGGGATGTTCGACAGGAGAGGAGGCCTATTCGCTTGCCATCGTCTTCAGGGAAGTGATTGCGACCCTCAAGCCCGCAGGAAACTTCAAGCTCCAGATATTTGCAACCGATCTGGACAAGGACGCTATCGAAAAAGCCCGAACAGGGCTCTATCCCTTCAATATTTCAGCAGATGTTTCGGTCGACCGTCTCAAGCATTACTTCGAAAAAGATGATCGAGGGTACAGGATCACCCGCGAGATCCGCGAGACCATTGTTTTTGCGCCCCACAATGTGATCATGGATCCACCCTTTACGAAACTTGATATTTTGGTTTGCCGTAACCTGTTGATCTATATGGAGCAGGAACTCCAGAAAAAATTGCTGCCCCTGTTTCATTACAGCCTGAACCCTGGCGGGACGCTTTTTCTTGGAAGTGCCGAGACCGTTGGTCCTAATTGCCATCTGTTTGAGCCGCTTGACAGCAAGACCCGTATTTTCCGGCAACAGCATCAGGGCGTTCGGCCTGAAACTATCGATTTTCCGGCATCGTTTGCCCATCCCTTGCAGGGCCTTACCGATATTTCATCCGTGCCCGTCAAGACGCTTGGATCTGAACTTAATTTGCAGATGATAACCGAGCAGCTCCTGCTCCAGCATTTTGCTCCAGCTGCAGTATTGACTAATGACAAGGGTGATATCATCTACATCAGCGGTCGAACCGGAAAGTACCTGGAACCGGCGGCAGGAAAAGCCAATCTGAATGTTTTTGCCATGGCTCGCGAAGGGATTCGCTACGAGCTGAATCTGCTTTTCGGCAGTGTTCTCCGCCAGAAAGGCGAGATAACCAAAAAGGGTCTGACTGTTGGAACAAACGGAGGGACACAGATTGTGGACCTGACGCTTAAGCTTGTTGATAAGCCGGATTCCCTGAAAGGCACGGTCTTGATTGTTTTTTCCGATGTTAAGAAAGCCCCGCAGGGAGCGCATGACCATTCCGGACGTAAAGGTGGAGGGGATAGCAGGCTTGGCTCCCTTGCCGATGAACTGAAGCAGGCTAAAGATGAGATTCTCACTATTCGTGAAGAGATGCAGACCTCACAGGAGGAGCTGAAGTCGACGAATGAAGAGATGCAGTCGGCCAATGAGGAGATGCAGAGCACCAACGAGGAGCTGACCACCTCGAAGGAAGAGATGCAGTCTCTGAACGAGGAGCTGCAGACGGTGAATCAGGAGCTGCAGTCAAAGGTGAGCGACCTTTCGCAGGCCAACAATGACATGAAGAACCTGCTGAACAGCACGGACATAGCAACGCTTTTTCTTGATGATGAACTCAACGTGCGCCGTTTCACTACGCGCACAGCATCGCTTATCAAGCTCATTGCCAGTGATATAGGTCGACCCATAACCGATATCGTCACTGATCTGGAGTATCCTGACCTTGCTGATGATGCACGGGAGGTTCTTCATACTCTTGTCTTCAGTGAAAAGCAGGTATCGTCAATTGACGGCCGCTGGTTTACGGTCAAAATCATGCCATACCGTACCCAGGAAAACAAAATTGATGGCCTGGTCATTACCTTTAATGACATCACCATTGCCAAAAAATTCGAGCAGAGTCTTAACCTCAGTGAGGCGACCTGCAAGTTTGTCTTTGGCGCAGCACCGTTTGGCGCCCTGCTACATGATTCGAATGGAAAAATCGTGATGGCCAATCGGGAGGCTGAACGCATTACAGGAATTCCGACGGAAGAACTCCATGGCAAGAGTGTTGCAGAAGTTCGCTGGAAACTTCTCCGCCAGGACGGCTCGGAACTGCCAGCTGCAGAGCATCCTTCCGATGTTGCCCGGCGTACCGCTCAGCCCGTCAATGGCGTGATCATAGGTATTGCACAGCCATCGGCACAGAGCCCACGATGGATCAACCTCAGCGCCACTCCCTCCGTGGAGGATAGCAAAGGCGCGGTCGGTCAGGTTTATACCACTTTTTTTGAAATCCCTGAGCCCGGCTAAGCAGTGAGCCGGGCAAGGGTACTGCGTTTATTACCTCTTTGCCGTGTCATAATGATCTCGTTTCAGATGCCGAATATGCCCAGCCGGCAGAACGCATCAAGAGTGGAAAAGCCATTCGAAGAGCCTCCCGATATCAGGATGAGAGACATTTGCTTCTGACAGATGTTCTCATGCCCGATATGAACGGCAGTGATCTTGCCATGAGCGTCCAGCAGATGCTGAAAACTGGCCGGTTTTTTCTGCCCGCCCCCCATGCCATTGCTGCAGGATAAGCCCTGAATTTCGTGCATCGCGACGCAAGGTTGCCGGTTGTACTTCTTTTTTCCTCTCTTTGCCGTTCGACTAACTGCATTCACCATACTATCGGCTCAAAAGCGCGCACGAGGCCGCACAGGTGTGCGGTTTTATGCGGCCGGCGATGTTTTTTTGCTGAAAAAAAATACGTTGTTTTTTCCGGGGCAGATTAAAGGGGAAAAATACTATCTCATTTTATATTAACCGATTACGAACTTTTGTCGTCAATTTTTAGTGACTTATTGATGAGCTGGCACAGTATATGCACCTAAAAGATGGCAAGGTAAATCCTCCCTCATTAACAAGCACGATAGTCATAGGCTGATGCGAGTTGGGGGTGTTTGGGAGTGCCGATTAACTAATGTCATTGGGAGACAAAGCTATGCTAAACAAATTTCTCACCATCAGATCGCAGAAAGGCGTAACCATGATTGAGTATGCCTTGATTGCTGCTTTGGTTGCTGTTGTTGCGATCACAGCTCTTGGTCTTCTTGGAACTAATCTGACAGCTATTTTTACGACGATCTCAACCAAACTCGGTGCTGCTGCTACTACTCCATAAAAACTCTTTTACAGTCTAAGCAGTGAAACTACCAGTCTTCGCTCTGGCCATCGCACTCACTCTGGGTGCGATGGCGGCGTTTATCGCCGCACGCTGGACAAGCGTCCCCCAAACTTCAGGGTCCAGGGTCGTCATCGTTGAGCAGCCTATTGACGCTGGTAAAGCTATTACGGCTGATCAAATTAAGATCGTCGATTGGCCCGGTTCGGCCATTCCGCACGATGCATCCACTCGCATCACTGATGTTGTTGGTCGAATTGCCCGCGTCTCAATGATCCCGGGTGAGCCTGTTTTGCCGGGTAAATTGGCCCCGAAAACCGCGACTGGCGGTTTATCATCAATGATCCTGAATGGCAAGCGCGCCATTACCGTTCATGTGAACGAGGTTATTGCGGTTGCTGGATTTGCCCTGCCAGGCAGCTATGTGGATGTTTTGGTTAGCGGCAAAGACTCCAGCCACGAGCCTTTTTCGCGAACAGTGCTCTCTCGCATCAAAGTGCTTGCCGTTGCCCAGGAGACCACTGCCGACCCCGATAAACCAAAATTGGTCAATGCTGTAACCCTCGAGCTTACGCCGCACGAATCCGAAAAGCTCGATCTTGCCCGCAATATCGGGGTGCTTTCACTCGTTTTGCGCAACGAACTCGACACCAGCGAAATAAACTCCGCAGGTGTACGTCTCTCCGATATTGTGAATCCACCGTCCACTCGAGGAGCCACCTCTTCGCAGGTTGCAACAGCGGCTCCGGCTACCCGCAGGGTTGCAGCACCTTCGCCTCAAAGCCGTGGACCCGAAGAAATCCGTGGCACCAGCCGCCAAACTGATGCCAAACCATAGCCAACATGCACATGAATTTGAAATACCTAATGCGTTTGGCCTGCAGGATGAGTGCTCTTGTGGCACTTGCTGGCACCGTAGCGGTGGTTGCAATGGCCTCGGCTTCGACCTTCATTGTGCCTGTGGGCGAATCGAGGGTCTACCAGCTCGAACAACCCATTGCACGTGTTGCTGTGGGCAACCCTGAGGTGGCCGACTATATTATGCTTAACCCCTCCGAGCTCTATCTGCTTGGTAAAAAAACAGGCGCAACCAATCTTGTTCTCTGGGACAAAAAAGGCAACTTCACGTCCACACCGCTGCAAGTCAGCCGCAACACCAACCCCATAGAACTCATGTTGAAAGTCGTCTTACCGAAAGAGACCGACATTCAGATCTTCGCATGGGGGCCTGCGTTGGTATTGGCCGGCACGGTGTCTGACGCCCTGGCTGCAGAAACCGCCTACCGCCTGGTAAAAGCATATCTGGGTGGCACAGTTCCGGGTGTCAACCCCGAATCCACCCTGACCAATAGTGCATCTGCCCGTGGCTCTGCGGCATCTGCCAGCATATCTGGCGTGGCCAATAGTGCCTCTGCCCCTGCTTCTGCCCCTGCCTCTGCGGAACCTGCCAGCATACCTGGCGTGGTTAACCTCCTCAAAGTACGCGACCCGCAGCAAGTCCGCCTCGAAGTCCACATTGCTGAAGTTTCCAAGTCCTACATCGAAACGTTGGGCCTCGGCTGGACGCAAGGCTCTGGCCATATCCAGGGCAACCTCATGACTGGGTTCGTCAACAACGCCACGCTCGACCTCCTGCTGCATGGCAACCGGCTCAGAGTTGAAGCCGAGCGCAAAAAAACTTTGATAAAAATCCTGGCTGAACCCACCATTGTTGCCATGAGTGGTCAAGAAGGATACTTCCTGGTTGGCGGCAAAATTTATACGCCCACCCTTGGCGCCAACGGTTCAGTCGACTACGTTGAACGCACCTATGGTGTTGGTTTGCGATGCACGCCAACCGTGCTGGATGCCGGTCGTATCTCGCTCAAGGTCGAACCCGAGGTCTCTGAGCCTAACACAGAACCTGTCACTGCGGGAACCCCAAGCACTTTGCCCGCCTTTAAAATCAGCTACGCTTCCACCACAGTCCAAATGAAAGAGGGTGAAAACCTTGTTATTGGCGGTCTTCTGCGCGACAAACTCACCAAAATCATACGGAAAGTGCCCTTGCTGGGAGACATTCCCCTTTTCGGCGCACTATTCCGACGTACCGAGAAGAATTCTGAAACTACCGAACTCATGGTTTTTATTCGCCCCACCCTGGTCAAAGCCAGCACCACCGCGCCAGAGCTCCCCACCGACAGGTTTGTCCCGCCTACTCGGCATGAGCTTTTTATTGACGGAAAGCTTCAAGGCTCACGAAAAAAATGACCACCATGCGCAGAGATGATGCGATGCTTTCTGCCCCGACAAAGAAGCACTCTCCATCACAAAAGGGCAGTGTATTGGTTGAATTTGCGCTCATCCTGCCCGTGTTTCTGCTTCTCCTCTTTGGTATGATTACTTTTTCTATTGCCCTGTACAACAAAACCATGCTCACCATGGCCACCCGGGAGGGCGCGCGTGCCGGAGCAAAGTACGTTGCAAACCGGACCAATGCCATCACCAAGAGCAGCGCCACCACAGCTGTTACGAATGCCTGTCAAAACAACCTCATCTCCTTTGGGACGTCCATGACCCCCACCATCACCTTTAATGCTGATCCAATTAGTGACAACAAACTCACCGTCTCAGCCAGCGTCAATTACACCGGACTCTACGTTTTTTCGGGCCTTTCGATCTCGGCCCAATCCACCATGAGGCTCGAATAACCATGGCACGTTCACACCACATCATCAAGTCGCTGCAAGGCCAGCGTGGCGCTACGGCCATTTTGTTTGCCCTGTGCTTGCCGGTGTTAGTGGGCTTTGTAGCTTTGGCGGTTGACCTGGCCCGCCTCAACCTCACCAAGGTCGAACTTCAAAATGCGGCTGACGCTGCAGCTCTGGCCGGAGCTCGTTCACTCACCGACGCAGGGAGTTACCCCAATTGGTCAGAGGCCGAGGCCACTGCAAGGTCAGTGGCAAAACAAAACTACGCCAATGCCGCGCTGATTCAGGATGTGAATGTGAGCACTGATTCGGGTTACTGGAACATCCCCAATCGCTCGTACAGTCCGAGTCACGTCAGCACCAATACAATAGATGTCCCCGCCGTCCACGCCACAGTTTCTATCTCCGGGTTGAATTTGTTTTTCGCCCCCATTTGGGGTATTGCCCAAAGCAACGTTCAAGCCACTGCCATTGCCATGATAACCGGTCCAGGTGGTCCTTTTGACTATGCAATATTTTCCGGCAGCACTTCAAATAATTTGAGTATAAATGGCAGTTCTTATAATATAAAGGGCTCAGTTCATACCAATAAAAATCTAAATATCAATGGTAGTTCGATTACTATTACTGGTGCAGCAGAAGCTAGAGGAACAGTTACAACGAATGGCAGTAACATTCATATAGGTTCAACATTACCCCATGATACAAGAGATATAAGTATGCCGGATTACAGTGCTTCTCTAGCCGCAGCCGCAGCGGCAGCTCATCAAACGTATACCGGTTCCAAAACCATTAATGGAAGCAGTATTACTTCAAATCCGATTTACGTTCAAGGAAGTCCAGGCACTGTCACAGTAAATGGCTCTTCATTTACCGCTACAGGAGCTGTTATGGCAGACGGCAATATTACTGTAAATGGCAGTGGTATGGCCTCAGGCAACAGTCAGGTATGCTTTTATTCTAAAAACGGAAATATATATATCAATGGTAGTAGTTATACCCTAAATGGGGTATTGTACGCCCCCAATGGCAGTATTTATATCAATGGTAGTAGCATTACGATAAATGGTTCTGTTGTAGGGAAACAAGTCAATATAAACGGTAGCAGTTTTAAAGTTGATAGAACCGATTATCCAATAACATCGTTACCAGAAAGTCATGTTCAGTTGGTTGAATAACTAAATTTAGAAGTAATTTTCTCCTTGCTCCTTTGATGGATTTTATAAAACAGACAATAATAAAATATTACGGGTTATTTCATCAACAACGCGGAAATCGGCACCATCAACCCAGGCAACGGTAACGGTGTGCCATACGGTGCATACACTCCTCCCATACTTGTCGAATAAACACATATGAACATTTTTACCTATTCTCCCAAGCCCTGGGAAGTTCCCGATACACAACTTGAACTGGGTCAACATCAACTAACCCGACTGGTGGGAGAACTTGGGGTCATGGTGCGCCAACTCACAGCCCAAAAACCCGACCTTGTATTTCTCGTTGGCTTTGAACCCACCGAGCCCCATTACATTCAAGAGGTAGAGAAGCTCTGCCTCGATCTCCAGCATGCCGCCATCGTGGCCTTGCAGCCGCAAACACAGCCTGAACTTTTATTATCGCTTATGCGCGCCGGTGTGCGGGAAGTCATTGTCGACAGCGCATCCAAAACCCTGCAACAGGTTATCGAACGCGTTCACCTTCGTGCCAAAGGCGCTACCATCAGCCAAGGTCTGGTTTTTGGATTTGTTTCTTCCAAAGGGGGGGATGGCAGCTCCTTCATAGCAGCCAACCTGGCCTTTGCGCTCTCTCAAAAGCCCGACACCCGCGTGCTGGCAGTTGATCTCTCTTTACCCTTTGGCGACCTTGACATGTACCTCACCGGAGACAACCACCTTCAGGATTTGGCCGACATCTCCAGTCAATCCAACCGGCTTGACCAGTCGCTGCTCGACAGTATGGTGCAGCACATCAGACCCACGCTCGACCTCATCCCCTCACCCGCCACGTTCGAAAAAATCGTTCAAATCGAACCTGAACGCGTGAGCGAACTCATTCACATTGCTACAAACTTTTACGACTACATTCTGGTTGACTTTGCCTCATCTCTTGACCAGGTCGGCATGTTGGTTCTCGAGCACCTTGATGAGCTCTGCATCGTCTCCACCCCGTCGCTCCCATCGCTCCGCCGGGCTGGCCAACTGCTCAAGCTCTGGAAAGAGTTTGAAAAACCCATGTCGCGCATCGAAATCATCCTCAACCGCGCTGACACAACGATTCCCATCTCCACTACCGAAATCGAAAAAGTTATTGGCAGGCCAATTAACCGGCGATTCCCCTCCGACGTCGAAGGCGTGCAAGAGTCTCTCTTGATTGGTCATCCACTGCTGCAAGTGGCAACAAAATCCAAACTTTCCAAAACCATCGTCGACTGGGCCGCCGACCTCACAGGCCGCACTCATCCAAAACCCACGCTATGGCAACGCTTAAAGATCAAATAGCTCGCTGGAACCTCTCCACCAAACGGGTTGCGGCTTCACCTCTTTCGGAGCCTGCAATCACTGATGCGCAGCCACAAGAGCTTGCTGTTGAGCCCCTCACGGCACATGCATCGGCACCGGCGATAAAAACCAAAGCATCCCCTGGGGTTGACTATTACTCGACCAAAATGAAGTTGCACCAGGAGCTGCTTACTCGCATCGACCTCAACTCTATCGAAAGCCTGACCCCCGAGCAGCTGCGCAACGAGCTTGGGCTCCTGCTGGTTGCGCTCATCGAAGAAGACGATATCCGATTCAATGATCAGGAGCGGGCAAGATTGGTGGCCGACCTAAAAAACGAAATCATGGGGCTTGGCCCTTTGGAACCTCTGCTTGCCGACCCCACCGTCTCTGAAATCATGGTTAACGGCTACCGAAACGTCTATGTCGAAAAAAGCGGACGCATTCAGCTTACCGACATCCGCTTCAACGATGACGCACACCTCATGAAAATCATCGACAAAATCGTCTCCCGCGTGGGGCGGCGCATCGATGAATCCTGCCCTATGGCCGATGCCCGCTTGCCTGATGGGGCGCGCGTCAATGCCATCATTCCTCCACTGGCTCTCGACGGCCCGGTTCTCACCATTCGGCGTTTTGCCGTTGTCCCCCTGCAAATGCCAGATCTCATTAAAAAAAATACACTCACCGTTGCCATGGCAGAACTGTTGTCAGCTCTGGTTAAAGTCAAGTGCAACATTATCATTTCCGGGGGTACTGGTACGGGTAAAACCACGCTGCTCAACATTCTTTCGAGCTTTATTCCCACGAGTGAACGCATTGTCACCATCGAAGACACGGCCGAACTGCAGCTTCAGCAGGATCATGTCATTCGTCTGGAAACGCGCCCGCCGAATATCGAAGGCAAAGGCGAAATCACCATGCGTGCACTGGTGAAAAACTGCTTGCGCATGCGGCCCGACCGCATCGTGATGGGCGAGGTCCGCAGCGCCGAGGTGATCGACATGCTGCAAGCCATGAACACGGGCCACGAGGGCTCGCTCACCACCATTCATGCCAACACCTCGCGGGATGCGCTTAGCCGGCTCGAAAATCTGGTGGGCATGGGGGGCATCAGTCTGCCGAGCAAAGCCCTGCGCCAGCTCATTTCCTCGTCGGTTCACTTTATTGTCCAGGTCACACGAGTCAATGACGGTAGTCGCAAGATCACCAGCATCCAGGAGATCAGCGGCATGGAAGGCGACATCATTACCACCCAGGAGATCTATTGCTACAAGCGCACCGGCACGAACCCGGACGGAACGGTGCAAGGAGTGTTCAATGCAACGGGCGTGCGGCCCAAAGTGTCTGACAAAATTCGTACCTACGGCATCACTCTCAGTGACGGCATGTTCGACCCCGGCGCCAACGACTAACCTGTGAGCACATCATGAGCACATTTTTGATCTCCTTTTTTGCCTTTTTGGCAGTCATGCTGATCATGCTGCTGGTCTATGGGGTGTGGGTCAACTTTTTCGATCGCCGAACCCATGCAAAAAAACAGCGCTTGCAGGCCATTCACAATGCCGTTCACCGGGATGGGCAAAGCCCCGGCAGCGCGCAAGCCACCCTGCAGGAGAGTGCACTCGAAAGCTGGTTGCGCTCACGTTCCAGAAGATTCAAGCAACTTGAAAACCTGGCACAACGCGCAAACAGCCCCATCACTGCCGGGCGCATAATGGGCATCATGCTCCTCTTGTTTACGGTGGTTGTGGTGTTTGGTTTTCTTCGTCAGACCAACCCCTTCTCCCTGCTATTGCTATCTGTCGCTTTGGCCTGCACGCCCCTTCTGTGGTTGTCTCGACAGGCCAACCAGCGCCGCCAAGCTTTCGAAGACAAACTCCCGGAAACGCTCGACTACATCTCTCGCGCCATGCGCGCCGGCCACAGCCTTACCTCGGCCATCGGCATGGTTGGCAAGGAGTTCGCGGACCCCATAGGTCAGGAATTCAAAACCGTCTTCGATGAAATCTCCTTCGGCATTCCCTTTAAAGACGCCATCGCTCAGTTCGCCGATCGCGTTCAAAGCAACGACCTCAATTTCTTTGTCATCTCGCTTATGATCCAGCATGAAACTGGCGGCAACCTTACCGAACTGCTCGACGGGTTGTCCAAAACCATGCGCGAACGCTTCAAACTGCGAGGCAAAATTCGCACGCTCTCAAGTGAAGGGCGCGCATCAGCCTGGGTACTGGGCAGTATGCCATTTATGCTTGCCGCTATCCTCGCGCTCATAAATCCCGGCTACATGTCGCTGCTTTGGACCACGACCCAAGGCCAGACCCTTATGCTCATCGGTGGCGGTCTTATGACAGTTGGCTTCTTTCTGCTCCACCGAATCATCCAGATCAAGGTTTAACCCCAGCCACCCCCACCATGCAAGCTACCCTTCAAATCCTGATCATCGTGCTCTCGGGGGCCGCTGTCGCCTCGCTTGTGCTCGCGGTGTACAATTGGGTTGTCAACAAAGAGATCAAAAAACGCATCACCAAAATCGTTCGCCAAGGCTGGACTCCAGCCGACACCTCTTTGTCCAAAAAGGCTAACACCCACAAAGTAGCCCCTGTCATCAACATCCTTTCCAAACTCTCGCTCCCGGAAGAAGGGTGGCAAAGCTCCATCGTTCAGATCAAGTTTTTGCAAGCCGGCATTCTCAATAAAAACGTACCGCACTACTACTACGCCGTTAAAACCCTGCTCACACTGGTGCTTCCGCTGGTGCTGGCTTTGTTTCTCTATTTCACCCAGCCCTTTAGCCCCTTGGCTCGTATCATGCTTTTTGTGTTGCTCACAGCAGCAACCGGCTACTACCTGCCCGAAATTTCGCTGCGCTTCATCACAAAAAAACGTACCGAACGCATGCGCAAAAGCCTTCCCGACATGATTGACCTCATGGTTATTTGCACCGAGTCGGGCATGGGTATTGACGCCGCCATTGCCCGCATATCGCGCGAAATGGCCCGTACCAACCCTGACCTGGCCCAGGAGTTTTACCTCGCGGCGCTCGAAATGCGTGCGGGGGTCACCCGCATCGAAGCCTTACGCAACCTGGCGCTGCGATCCCGCCTCGAAGACCTGGAAGACCTTGTCTCTGTGCTCGTACAGGCCGATAAATTTGGCACCAGCCTGGCCGAAGCGTTGCGCGTGCAGTCAGACATGATGCGCACCCGTCGCACCCAGCGCGCCGAAGAGCTTGCCGCAAAAATCCCCGTAAAAATGACGGTGCCGCTTATTCTGTTTATTTTCCCGACCCTCATGCTGGTGCTGCTTGGCCCGGCAGTCATTCAGCTGATGCAAGTCTTCGCCAATAAGCCTGCGCAATGAGCCTCAGCCACCTGTTGCATTATTGGCCGTGGTGGTTGGCCGGTGCCTGTGCAGGCCTGTGGCTGGTGCCCCTGGCCCGCATTATTCCGCGCAAGGTGTTGCAGTGCGCAAAAGCTCCCTTCGACGAATGGCAGGGCCCAGGTGGCGGCCTCGGACAGCCCATTTCGCTGGCCCGACGCATTTGGGTGCCAGCCCTCAACGCCAGCTTGTGGGCCTATGCGGCCGCCACCCACCACGCATTTTGGGCCGCGCTGGCAGGGGCAAGTTTGGCCAGTACACTGGTGTTGCTCGCCCTCATTGACTGGGACACCACCATGTTGCCAGACTGGGTTGTCTTGCCGCTGGGGCTGGCCGGCCTCTTCAGCAGCTACGGCGGCTTTACCCCGAACAGCCTGCTCGGTAGTGCGGCCGCTGCCGCCGTGGTGCTCGGCCTCATGGGTGGGCTTGCATGGCTCTTCCAGCGCATCAAAGGCGACAGCGGTATCGGTGGTGGTGACCTCAAACTTTTGGCCGCACTATCCACCTGGTGTGGCGTTGTCGGCGTGCTTTACGTGGTGTTGTGGGGCAGCTTGCTTACCGTGCTCTGGTATTTGGTGTGGCGCCGTTTCAAAGGCCTTGGCCCCCAAGCCGAATGGCCATTTGGTCCCGCCATTGTGGTGGCTGCACTCATATGGGGCTTGTAGGTTACTCCTGCACCCGGCTGCCTGCCTCGACCTTTTTCAGGAGTTCACCAGGATGTTATCTGGCCTGCGCGAGAGTATCTGAAGCCATTCCGAGAAAACCGGCTTATGAACGGCAAGAGTTGTTCATCGTTTTTAGATAGGGCTAATCGCACTACCGAAAAAGATGCGGCTTTCAAATCGTCAAGAGTGGTTTGAAAAATCGAGAGGATTGACCGAAGAGATTTTAGCTCGCGTCCGGCAGATTTTGCTGGCGATCACTTTCGCATGAAAACAATAGCACGCCAGAGCAGACAGTGCTGTGTCACTGACATTGATCCTGGTTATTCTGCTTGAGCATAGACAATAAAAATACGCCTTGCCGCATATCCTATGCTGCCAATGAAGAGCAGCATGGGGATCATCAATGCGCCCGGCAAAGGAACTCCAATATTGACGAGCAGGTTTTTCGTCGGAATCACCATTCCATGGCCCACATAGAGTGGAAGGGAGAGTATCCCCAGAGTCCCAAGGAGTTTTATCGAGAGGTGCAGAAGCCTGTTTTGTATGTTTTTCCGCACAAACATCATGCCGGACAACAGGAGAATAATGAACCCAAGGTATGTCGGGAGCATCCATATCGGCGCAATCACCGATGTGAACCACGTTCGTGCCAGTCCGCTGTCCAGCGCATTGATGATTCCATAGCAGAACAGCACCCCGCCCGCCAGCGCGTATTTTCTTTCAATACCGGCAGTTTCAAGATTCTCCCGCAAGTGCAGTCCCGTTGCAATGCCAAGCATGACTTCGCCAGTCAGGGTGAAGTAATTATAGTTTGCTTTCATCATCAGCCGGATCACATCAATATTTGACTCTGACTGCGCATCAGGGAGCACATGGCGCATTAAAATTCCGAGTCCAAAAAAAACTGTCGATGTACAAAGTGCCCCGAGGATCCAGTTTTCAAACCGGGAGATTATTCGGAACCATGTTTTGATGCTGATGACGGCCAGCAGATAGTATAACAGGACAGAGTAGAAAAGGACAGTTCCCAGTGGCGCATTGAGTTCTGCGTGACTGGCCAGAATCGTGGTATAGTTCAGGCTGGCCGAAAGCAGGATTCCGCCAATCAGCAGGCCGGCTGCAAACCGGATATTTTTCTTGACAAGGGAGGCATTTGTTGCCAGCTGGTGGAAGAAGTAGAATCCTACCCCCAGCCCGAAAACAATCGCAAAGCCGGGTGTGCCAAGTCGATAAGCAGGAGTAAGCAGGGTGTCCATGTCTGAAAATGCGGCAGGCATTCTTTTCCAGACTCCCGGTAGCCAATGAATGGCAAGCAGCCACAAGGCAAGTGTGCCGCGAGTTGCATTGATAGCGTCTGATGTGCTGGAGAGCAGGTTTCGAGTTGAACCTTTTTCCTCTTTTTCAGCTGCAGGTTCATGACTCTCTTCCCGGGTGATTTCGGCGATGGTTTTGCCTTCAAAGAATGCCTGTGCAATCTTTCTCGGAAGCCCGGCTTTTTCGATTTTCATCATCAGCTTCAGTGAGGAGAGTGAGTCGCCTCCCAGATCAAAAAAACTCATGTGAATGGACACAGGACGTATTCCGAGCACATCCTCCCAGATCCCGACCAGCTTCTGCTGTTCTTCAGTGAGTTGTTGATGGTCATTCTCTTTTTCCGGCTCTTTCTCCGCTTGCATGAGTTCCGGACGAGGGACGAAAGTGTTTGTGAGAACTCTTCGCTGGACTTTGCCTGTCTCCGTTTTTGGAAGGGTTTCAACTTCAGACACATGCAGGGCGTCACCCGCCTTTACTCCGAGTTCCTCAAGGATTGTTGCTGTTGCTGACTGTACTTCGCTCGCTGATCTTCCTGTCTCGGGGGTAAAGGCGACAAGGAGACCATCTCCGCGAAAGTGGTCAGGAACCCTTGCCACAGCAATACCATCAGAGATGGCTAATGACCGCTTCAATTGGGCTTCAATATGTTCAGGAAAGAGCTTTATTCCTCCGCAGTTGATCGTATCATCAGCACGGCCGTTGAAGAAAAGATAACCGTCCTTTAGTTCGCCGAGATCTGCCGTTGTCAGCCAGCCCTCTGTGTCTGTCTGTTTTACGATGCCCGAACTGGTTATCCGGCCCTCTGATACATGAGGCCCTCTGATCTGGATTCTTGTATCTTCTGTCAGCCTGATTTCGGTTCTGCCAAAGGCTTTTCCTACGGAATCCAGCAGAAACCCCTCTGTCTCCGATATGTCCAGCAGTGTGGATCGGGATGCTTCGGTCAGTCCATAATGCTGGACGATTTTTGCATTTGGAAACAACGCCTTCATCTCCTCCTTCTCTTTTCGGGACATGTACTGGCTTCCGATTTCAATCCATCGGACTCTTTTGCCGAGAGGGCCGATAATGTCAGGGCTGGAGAGAATTATGCGCCACAGTGAAGGGACAGCAGAAATGGCGTTAATCTCTTCTCTCTGAAGCATTTCGGCGATTTCAAACGGATCAAAGCCATTTCGGGGGATATATGCCTCTCCGCCAACTGCCGCGCAGGCCCGAAAACGTCCGAAGCCGAAAGAGTAGTATGCCGGAACGCCTACATACTCCCTGATCGAACTGTCAGTGAGCATCACCTTGTTGAGGCGATCGACAACGTCCGAGAGAGCCTGGTGAGTCAGTATGATCCCTTTTGGCTCCCCTTCGGTCCCGGAGGTATAGGTGATTTGGGCAGTGGTGTCGTCAGAGCGAAAAACATGTTTTTCGTTAAACCAGCGGGTGCCGTTCCCGGTGGCAATGATCTCGGTAAGCTGAATGCCCTTGAGTTTTTCTGCATAGATCCTGTTCCGGAGAGGTACAACGACAGTTCCTTGTTCATATGCGCTGAACATGGTCCTGACGAAATCCGTGGTATTTGAGCTCAGCACACCAACAGCCTTGATCACTGAACTGGTTTTGATGCTTTCCGGGGGTTCCTGAACAGTTGTATTGATGGTCTGCATATGATGATGATTGATCGGCTCTTTTATCCTAACTTATTTTTCTGTAATAAATTAATTGGCACTAATATCCTCTTCTCGACAGTTTGTCTCATATTCGTGATTGAGTGAAAATATTTGTGATTGATTTTTCCACTCTGAATGGGTTCGGATTTTATGCGGTGTTGCAGGCTTAACCCACAATACATAGTTGGTTCGTTCATGAATGGTTGTACTTCAATGATTGTTAACCGGTTCAGGACGGACCCTTCTATGACCAGTGTGATTCTGTGTTTTTGATAATCAAACATCCCATAACTCAATTGGCCCGGATGAGGGGTGATCTTGTCATCAACGTGTATGCTGATTTTGTTTTGGTCGTCGAATTCAACGCGTATAGTGTCCAATGGACAGTTCATGCCGATGCCAAGAACCTTTACAAATGCTTCCTTCAGGGTCCAGAGCGATAACGCTCGTTCTTTCTGGATATTGACGGGCAGGAAGGAGAGTTCTTTATACTCTGCAGATGAGAGAAAACCGTTGGCAATTTCAAAGAGCTCCTCTTTTCGGGTACATTTTTCCATGTCTACACCTACCGGTCCCGAGCAACTGACCAGGCAGACGACAAGGTCATTTGTATTTGACAGATTGAAATGCAGGCCACAGGCCGGATCAAGCATTGGCTTTCCATAGTGCCCATACCTGAATTCAACTTCTTCCGGGTTCACCTGCAGGTAGATGGAGAGTGCCGAACGGACCAGGGCCCGGGTAACAAGAAATTGATGCCGACCTCTTGATGTGGCCAGCCGGTCATAACGTTTTCTTTCCGAATCCGACAACCACGTTATATAGGTCTCTGCAATGTGTTGCGTCAGAGGATGAACTTTTGCGCTCCAGAGATGCACTTCATTGTGATTGATCATCATCACGTTCATGACTCCTGCTTGGTTGTCGGGAAACTATTGCCAAGGTCTGACCTCTGCGCCATTGAGGGTGCTTTCGTGCAGGCAAGGCCCCTGAGCGTGTCGATAGCACTGCTTTTTTCTGCCTGAAGTGTTTGCATGGGTCTGGACTTCAGTAGTAGTTGACAAAGCCGATGGTGCTGATGATTTTCCTTCCCTTGTCAGTTCTCGGAAACTCGATGAATTTTTTGATAACCCCCGTCGGCTGGCCATTGGTGTACATGTAGAGCGTCCTGTGGAGCGGGTAGGTCGTGTCTTTAATGGTCTGTTCGGTATGGTCTATGCCGTCGACGGTCAGTGTTTTGACTGATTTGTCAACAAAGCCATGTCCGATGAATCCGATGGCATTCGGCGTTGAATTGATGCGGCGTTTGATTTCGCGATTGCTTGATATCGTTACGGTTCTCATCGATACCGGATGATGTTTGCCCATCACCAGTGCGATGAAGCTCTCCTCTGTGGCGCTGCCTATCTCACGCTGAATGACCACAATTGGAGCATCATGCCCCCCGACTTGTTTCCAGTTGATGTATTTTCCTGTGTAGATGTTTCGGATCTGATCACGTGTCAGGCCGTTGACGGGGTTGTCTGGATGAACAACCATGGTGATCGCGTCAAGTGCAACAATGTAACGGACGGGGTCGACAGCATTCCTTTTTGCTTCAGCGACCTCATCTTTATCTATCTCTCTGCCCATCAATGCGATGTCACATTTTTTATTGAGTAGGCAGTGACTCCCGTGGTCGGAGTCGGTTTCACTTACACTGACAAATGTGTTTTCCTTTTCGATGAACTCTATTGCAAATGCCTTTGCAATAAGACCAACTGATTGGGATCCGTCAGTGGCAATTTGACTGGCAGCTCTGGCCGTGCCGGTAACAATCATTCCAAATGCCGCGGCACTGAGGAGCATTTTCGAGATAAACTGCGTATATCCAGTCATGATTCTATTCCTGTTTTGATTGTGGTTGTTTTTTCAATTGTTGGCGGTACAGTGATCGGCGCCTTTGATGGAGGTTCAATGATGAGGTTGAGATCGAAGAGATAGTCATCTTTAATGGTAAACGGCTGTTTTTTGGTGGCAACAGGTCTGTTGTTTACAGATTCGGCCGAAATGACGTATGAGCCGCTCCTCAGGCGGTCAGTTCGATAATAGCCGAATTCGTTGGTGACAACTCTGACGGTGGTTTTGTTCTCCTTCCCTGCAATCAGCACTACGACATTTGCAAGGCTATTTCCGGCGGTGTCTGTTACAAGACCGGAAGCGCCAAACTCTGCATAAATGGGGATCTTGACGCCCGTAACGGCACCATTTTTTACCTCTATCACGCGTACTTTTTGATCGACAACCAGTTCTATAGGAAGCTTTTCCGGATCGACCGACAGGTTGTAGATGCCAGGCTTCAGGCTTCCGACAAAGAATGATCCGTCAATCTGGCGCTGTTGCATGTTGCGGCCGTTGAGCAGGATGCTGATGTTGTTGACATCTGCAGCTGAGAGTCTTGTTTCGTTTTCTATATCGAGTGATCCGGCTATGCCGCCCCTGGTAAGGGTGATAGCGTTGCGGTTGACGGGAAACAGCCCTTTGTTCGACCAGCCAAGGTCCCAGGAGAGTGAAAGTGACGCGTATTTTTGTGGGGCCTGGGTTGTAGCTGCTGAAACAATGTTTCCAAGGTTAAGACTTGTCGCATTGTTCATGTTATAGCTGTACTGCATGGCAACCCTCAGCCCGGAGTTGACATAATGGCTCCAGGACCCTGTAATGCCTGCGTTTCCTTTCGAATATGAAAAGGCGGTTTCAAGCAGATCGTTCTTGCTGCTGCGCGGATACCAGTCTATGACCATGTTGGAGAGATTGCCCTTGGTGTTGATGGCATAGTCATGCAAAAACCTGATGTTGAGTCTTTCATTGAACTCCTGCAGGTAATCAGCCGAAGCGATGTTGTGATGATAGATCGCTCGCAGATTGCTCTGATTCCCTAACCGGACGCCTGCTTCGTATCGGTAGTTCTGCTCTTCATCCGGCGTAGCGGAGAAGCTGAGCCAGGAGAAGGGGAAGAGACTCCCTGCCGGTAGCAGATATCTCGACAGCCAGCTATCCCCCTGCTTTTCGTAGTGGCCGATGAGTTGCAAAGAGAGCTGCCTTTCGGGGGTTGCCGTCCAGCGGAAAGAGTGATTGAGGTACTTCTCTATATTGTCGCTTCCGAACGCTGGTTGTCGGAACCTTCCCCAGTAGGAGGTTGCCCAGTATTTATAATGTCCTTCGAGACGGATATCGCTACCGTAGTTTCGGTTTGAACTGGCTCCGTAGAGTGCGGCGTTCCAGTTCGCACCTGGAGAGAGTATCGTTCCGGCAAGCAGGTCGGGAACTCCTGAACCCGTATTCTGCTGCACGGCAGTTTCCAGGGAGATCCTGTCACTCAATCCATAGAGGATGTGGGCGAATGCTGCCGTTGAGCCTGTTGCGCCAGGCTGCTGGCTGAAGGGGTTGCCGGTCTGGCCAAGCCCGCCGCGAACAAGCAGTTCTCCTCCCGGAAGAGCTCGATTCGATACCGACTGGCTGAAGTCGATAACCTTTATAGGCTTTTCGTTGATGGAGCGCTCGTAGATGTAGACCTCGGTTTTGCGCAGATCGCTGGTCATGCGTACGTCAGGGAATGCAAACCTGCCGTCAAGTCCTATGCGCAAGCGTGAAAAAACCTCGCCGTCAAAACGAAGCTCAGCAATGGTTGCAGGAGGGCCGAAGCCCTCAATGGTTCTCGACTGATTATTGTCGATGTTCAGAAAAATATCGCTGGAGCTATGCTGCTCGGCATCCAGCTGCTTAAGTATCGAGCGGTTGTTCCATCCTATCTGCAGGCCGGTGACTGCCTGCGAGCCGATGAGCGAGTAACTGCCTGAATATCCTGTGCCGAGGCGCAGGGCAAGATTGCTGTTGAATGCGGTCCAGTGGTAGCTTGAGGGTGAAAAGCCTGACTGAGGGTCACCATTGGCGGTTACATCCCATATTCCTCCGGCCAGGCGGCCGGAGGTTTCGAGTAACAGGTATTTTTTGAAGGTCGAGTCGAAATCATAGGTGCCTTGTGCTTCAATGCCGATAAAGGATATTGAACTTTCAGGAGCTTTGATGTCTACCGGAAGATCCGTTTTCTGCCGCAATTTTTGTGGGGAACCGGGTGCCCAGGGAACGGCGAGCATTGCTGCAAACAGGGGCTGGTTGAAAGCCGCCGTGATATAAAAGACCTTTTTAAGCTCGGAGAACGAAATGCAGGGGAGCGCATTGATTGTTCTAAGCGATGCGGTATCAAAACTGATCGCGCCGATCGAGGTCGAATAGCGTGCAACACTTCCCGTCCGACCATCCTCTTTGAGTCCCGTCATTTCAAGAAAAAAGGGAAAGGGAATCCAGTATTCGTTTTTCTCCCGGTATATCGTCCCGTCTTTTTCGAAGCGGCTATTGATGAATATTCCTACAAACAGTGTCTGCAGGAGAGCTTCATTCGTCGGAATGAGCTGAGTGCCTGGTTTTTGGCGACTCTCTGCCGGCGTCTGGTCATCTTTTACAAGAGCCTTTTCTTCCCCTGCAACAGCAGGCCATGATGAAGTAGCCTCAATGCCCAAGCAAAGAAAGAGAATAAGTAAAAGGGATTTGTTTTTTACCGGGGGCAACAGTTTTCTCCGTCTGCAATCTCAGTTTACTGAAAAGACCTTTTCAACTTTTGTATCATCAATGGTTCCCGTCACCGTAACTACATAGCCGTTTTTATCTGCCGGCAGGGGGATTCGTGTGCTGATGGTTCTTCTGGTTCCCGGCAGTACCGGGGTGTTGTCCATACTGCCTGCTCCTATAAACCAGTCTGGCTTTGTTTTGTTATGCGGCCAGTTGAGATAGGTGTTTATGGCGTTAAATCCCGGGAAGGTTCCTTTTTTCCAGATGGCATAATCGCCTTTGAGGCGGGTGTGCACATTTCCGGAGTTCAGTATATCTACCTTAAGCGTTTTGCTTGCGCTGTCAAATGTTATCCCCTCCAATGCACTGGTATGGCGAACGTTATCTGCATATCCATAAACGCCTACGCCGAGCTTGAAGAGAATTTCGACCCCTTCAGGGCTCATTGCGGGAGATTGCTCCGTAAAATAGATGATAGCTCTGTGCTCACCGGGCAGAGGGGTCGTACGGGGGCGAACCGAAAAGCGTATCACCTGTTCCTTCCCGGGTTCTATGGTGAATATTTCGGGGTTGATTATCATCCACTGGTCGAGCGATTGCCCGTCCGGGGGCATCATTTTCAGCTTGTTCTGATTGTCGAGCGTCCAGTTAAAGACCTCCGCCTTGAGGGTGACGGCCTCTTTCTTGAGGTTTTTCAGCCGAATCGACTGGCTGACCGGCTTTGATCCTATCTTCATTTCAACCATTGCGGGTGAAACTGCAATCTGGCCGGGTGGATCATTGGCGTAGAGCTGTTCTGTCGGCAGTGATGCCATCAGGAGAACGAGACCGAGGCGTAAAATCGTTTTCATCAGAAGTTTGTTGGTGTTATGGTGCATTTAATGGTCCCGGTGTAATCTCCAGAGCGCTTGACTGTTGTGAAGTCAAAGGCAAGATCGAGTGAAGCGATCAAGGTATATCGAGTATTAGTGCCGGTTCCGGTTGAACTCTGCTGCACGTTCGGCGTAAGGGTGACCTTTATTGATGATGTCGGGTCCTGAGCATTGTAGAAGTACCCTGTAGAGCTCCCGGATCCGTTGACACTGTATGCTGCACTATAGGCTGGTGCCAAGCTGTTCGTGGTCTTGAATGATGTTGCTGTCCAGATTGAACTGATCGTCTGTGTTACAACGGTTGAGGTGTAGGTAATATCGGCTGCCAGAGTTGCCGAGACGTTTTGGGCCGCCCAGTCAAAAGTTATGGTGGTAGATGCTGGAGTTACAGGTGACATCGAGATTTGCGAGGCCAGTATCGTCGTTTTCGGTGCACTCGACAAAAAAGAGATGGTTGTGCTGCTGCCTTCAGCATTGGCGATTGATGGACGTGCCCATGCGAGGCCTGCAAGCACTGCGGTAATGAGCATCGCCTTGGCGGGCCTGATGCGCATACTACAGGAGGTATTCCTCGATGCGCTATAACTTTCCTTTTGATGCTCCATGACGAACACGGTAACGTATGATGATTAAATATTCGATCGTGTTATCCATGCGGTAATGATGCCGGTATACTCTCCTGGACGGCCTGCTTGAATAGGGTCAAGAACAAGATCCACTCCCTCCGACATCATCCAGTGGTCGTTGACATATTCGACGGATTCGATCCCTTTTGGCCTGATTTCAACGATGATCGCTGATGACGGGTCCTCGGCATTGGAGAAAACGCCGGTTTTCCCATTGGCTCCGGTAACGCTGTATTTGATAGCGAGGTTCGGTACATGTTCATCTTTCACTTCATAGTACCAGAGGTTCTCGATAGTGCGTATGACATGGATATGATTCGGTATCGTACTTGCATCAGTGTTCTTGTCTTCTGCCTGAGAGTGTGATCCGTTTGAGGCATCAGGCTCGATTGCTATCTCTTCGGCGGCCTGAAGCGGAGCAGCAACAATCTCTTTTGGGGCAACGACTCTTTCCTCCGCCATTACCGGCATTGAGCTGGAAGCCGAAGATGCCAAAAACAGCAGCAGAATAATGCCTGTTTTGGCTCCCATGGTGGCAAGGCCCTTTCCTGCAGGCCTTGCCGTAACGTTTGAATGTGTTTTTATGGTCATCATTGTGCGGGCTCCATACCCATTGATCGTTAAATGGTCGTGGCAGTAATCTTGAACGATCCTCCGGTGTGCTGGCCAGAGAGCTTGGTGTTGGCAAAGTTCAGCGTCATCGTTACATCACCTTTAGTGGCGCTGCCTGATGAGAGGCCGTTGAGCGGAGCGTTAATTGATGTTGAAGTCGCGCCGCCATAGCCTACATTGAGCCCGCTCATGGCAATTGTTGATGTTACTGCTGCACCTCCAACGCCTGAAGTTCTGGACAAGCTGGAGCTCACGCTCTCAATGGCAACGGTAGCTTTGCCAGTAGGAGCCAGGCCACGTATCGCCCAGGCATTCTGAAGGGTAATTGCCTGAGAGTCAGCTCCACCGCCCGCACCACTGATTGTCGTTACAGCATCCCCTGTTCCGGTGTCAGCCCAGGCGATATTGTAAGCGGCATCACTTGCTGACGTCGAATTGTTGGCTGTAAGGGTCAAACCCAGATTTCCATAGTAGCTCAGGACGATAAATTCTGGCATGGTGACCGTCAAGCTGGTTGTGCCGTTCTGTGAGGCAGCTGCATGCGCAGATGATGATACGCCAAAGGTGCCAAGAAGAGCTGCACCAAGCATAATGCGTCTGATTGTTTTTCTCTGTTTCATGGTTGTAGTTGTTTAGGGGTTTGTCAATTAAATCAGTTGATGATGTTGTGTTGAAATCTTGAAATAAGTCAAGGTTGATCCTATTTTTGATTGCCTCTGTAATTCTCGCTTGCCTTCTCCATGATTCTTTTTCGGGTGTTCTAACGTGGTTTACTTCTAATTATGCAACATGCGTGCCAATGTCTGTGGCAGACTGGAAAGTGAGGTGTGGCGGGCGTTTTCGGGGGATTAAGATGATCGGAGAAAATCTGTTATCAGTCAATTTGAGAGAGAGGGGGGGGCGCAATCTTGCAGGATGAGAGTCTCTTGAGAGTTGTTCGGCAGCAAATTGATATGCGGTGGTGAGAGGAATATGATGCAGAATTGCGCTCTGCCGTCAGTTGTTACTGACCGGGGTGATGGCGGTCGTATCGGCAGGTACGGAAGAGATGACTGGTTGTGTTGTCCCGGCAGGTGTTTTTGCAGCCAAAGCCCTTCGCTGATTGAGGGCTTGAATGAAGGAGTCCGATATTGTGATAGATATTTTAGTTCTTACGACGGCACTCCCTTCACCAAATGAGATAGCATGCCATGGCATAGCAACAACGATTGCTGTTAGAATGCCTGCCCTGAGAAGTGTTCCGGATTTTGCCATGTATTGTGAACCTTATAGGATGAAATAAGATAACCCTATGAAAAAAGGGATACTTGGAAATATAAATGTTCCTCTATCAATGAAATAATATTTTTTTCCGGTGAGGTTTATCATTGCATTCATGCTGGATTTGCCGGCATTTTTTTGCGTAGATCAACTCTGTCGGAAATCCGAGTGGAGGTTTTCGGTGCCGCAGGCACCCTTCCGGTGGCAGCTTTGCGCTCATCGGGTTTCTCCTGGATTGCAGCAGTCGATTCCGGCGACTTCAGCCAAAGGTAAGCGGCCCAAAGAATCACCAGAAGCTCGAGACCATAATTCCAGAAGGGAATACGAGTTAATGCCTTTGGGAGATACGCAGGTCCATAAAACTGCTTGTTAATAAAAGGAGCAAGCAGCAGAAAATTCTCAGAAAAAGCGTCCAGAATGGTGTGCAAGAAGCCGGAAAAAGTGAAAATAAAAGCCGATGCCGTACGTTGCGCACGATTTCTGTCCAGAATCATCCATCCCGGTGATGCTATCAGCAGCATCAGCCAGAAGAGGGGGTAGTGTGTGAAATAGTTGTGGTGATGGAGCTTGAACTGCCCGATTGTGAAATAGTAAAGCAGATCAAAGTCAGGAGCCACGGAGCCGACCATTCCCCAGAGCATGAACTCCCTTTGCACCGGCGCACGATGCTCAAGTTTCCCGTAGAGCAGCTTCGAGGTTATATATCCTGCCGGTAGATGTCCGAAGTGCATGATTAACTCTTTATTGATTGCAGTCTGTGACTCTTGTTGTTATCCCGTTGACACGAATCCCTCTGTCGGGAAGCAACAATCATATTTCGAACAGAAACCCGCATTGGTCCAGAATCGTTCTCCAGTCAGGCTTTTCATCTCCTGTGGACTGAAGGATCACCATGACCGGCTCAAGTGCAGATTGACCGAACGTCAGGCGGCGCAGGGTTGTTTGCAGCCAGTAGCGAATAATGGATGCGTGGCGTGAGGAGCTGTCAGAATACCAGAATACGGCTTCCCGCTTGACGCCCTTCCGGGAGAGCCGAAGCAGATCGGCCGCGCCCCCGTCTATGGCGATCTCTTCTCTTGTGTTGATCTGCCATCCATCTCCCCGCAGGCAGTAGAGCGGGTCGTGCACGGCATGGCGGTTAGCTGAGCCGTCGACGACGATCATCATAAAGCCATGCCGTCCGAACCGGTAGAATCGCTTGATCACCCGGGCCTGACCGAATACCGAGCTCTCGGTTTGTGACAACGGCAGTGCCTGGCTGGCATATAATGACCCCGCAATGGGAATTCGCTGCAGACGGCTCTTTTCCTCTTTGACAGGGGCCCATTTTACGGCAGCACTGAAAACGATTGCCGATAAAAGGGCGATCCACAAGATTAATTTTGTATTGCCATGCATTCGGGCTGCCTTTGTTTGGTTGCTGTATAGAAGGAGATCCAGACCGATGCTGTGCCGGCAAGCAGTACCCTTACCATGAGTACGTGATCCAGAAAGAATCTGCTGCCGATCCACCCGAGAGCTGGCATCCAAGACAGGGAGGCGAGCAGCCAGAAGAGCTGGACGCGGGAAAAAGGGATCCATCCTGCCAGAACCAGGGCCAGTCCTGCATATTGAAGCAGATTGAGCGATCCAATCGAACCGGTAAATGAGAGGAGAAGTCCCGCTCCCGTATAGAGCGATTGTATGGATGATGACGCTTTGCTCTTTTGCCTGGCAAGCTGAAGGCTAAGCAGCGGCATGCACCAGATCAGCATGACCAGCCATCCGTAACGGTCATAGAGGCAGTGCTCCCATGCGCCCAGGAGATCACGGGCATTCCACAGGCAGTAAAGGGCAATCGGTATCTGCACATTGAAGAGGTCATGTTTGGGTTGCATCTAGATCACAGCCTCCTTCGGTTGGTTGAGGAGAGCTCTTTCAAGGGTGAAGATCAGAAGGCACAGGCTGAACATCAGGAACAGCACCAGCCCTCCACCCCATTGGTGAAAGAATCCTGCTGCAAATGCCGGCGAAAAGGTGACTGCTGCCCAGCAGATGGCTATGATGCGGAGCGTATTGGCCATCCAGGAGAGCAAAAGCAGGGGCATGAGGTTCAGCCAGTATGCCGGGTGATTGCCGAGCGTAATGTATGCCACGGTTGAACCGGCAATGATCATGGCCTGCAGGGTGTTGAGTCCGGAGCAGGCGGCCGTGACCTCAATAGGCAATCCCTGGACAAGCAGCCGTGTTCCCTCCTGAACAACATTAAAGCCAAGAGATGAAAAGAGGGTGCCTGCAACCCGGCTTCCCGACAGCCGGAACCACCATCCTATCATCTGGCCGTCAAGTGCTATCCAGGGAAAAGCCATAAGCGGCAGGATCATCAGCCGGTTCAGGTTTTGCCGGTCCGAAGGTTCGATTCTTGCCGCAAGCCAGCTCCATAAGAGGGCGCTCCATCCCAGAGCAAAGAGCAGCGTTGAGCCGGTAATGCCGCCAAGAAGAAATCCAAAGATTGCTGTAACCAGTCCACCCGATGAAAAGCTTGATGCGCTCGTCCGGAATCGCCATGGCAACCCCAGCCAGACAAAGAGCGGCAGAGTGGCCAGAATAGGAAGGGTATCCTCCGCCTCAGAGAGCCAGGAGAGATCCTGAGACCAGATGAAGATGGCAAGGATGATGAGTAGCCCAATCATGCCCCGGTCCCGATTGCTCATAATCTCCCCTCCGCCTTGGCAATGGCCTTCAGGTTTGAGCGCAGCTCCATGCGGTCAGGCAGCTTCAGTATGAGGGTTTCGGTAAGCGTTCTGGCTGTTTTCCAGTCCCTCTCCTGATATGCTTTTTTTGCCAGGTAGGCCATGGCTTCAGTCGATTCTTTGCCTAACGCCTGGTAAATCTTTCGGGCGTTTTGCGTGTCACCTTCTGAAAGGGAAATGCGAGCCTCTATCTCTTTGCCGGTGATGCTGTTTCGGAGTCTCGGCTGGCGCAGAAGCACACTTCGGGCGCCTTTGAGGTTGCGCTGATCCATTCTGGCGAGAGTGAGCAGCCATGCCGCCCGGAACCCGATATCAGAATCCGTGCCGGACAAGCTCTCCAGTCTCTTGAGGCCTTCAGCGGTCTGGCCTTCAGCAATCAGCAGTTCGGCGCTCAATAGTGCCATGGCTGCGGATTGTTTCTGTCTCCCGGCAAAATCCAGGGCGGCTTTGTTGCCCCGGTTGAAACGTATCGATTGTGTCATGCCGTAGGCGACCCAATTCGGAAAATTATCGGGCACTACCGGTAGCGTGTGCAGCTGCAGCGCGGTTTCAATCCACCCTCCAGCCATAAAGACGGAGGCAAACGCCTCTTTGCTCCTCAAGAGAGTCGCCAGTTCCGGCGTCACCACTCCGGTTTTTGCCATCTGATCCAGCTGAAGGAAGAACTGGTGCCGCTCGCCGGTTTTCGTACCCGTCGCCAGATAATCGTCGTCGGGCAATGGGGGTTTCTGTCCGAGCCGGTAGGCAAGCACCCTTTCAAGAGCACTCTGAATGTCCGGACTCCATGAGTTACTCTTAAAGGTGTGATCCTGCAGAAGATTATAGGCCTTTTTTTCGTCTCCGTCTTTCAATGCCTGCACAATCCGAAGCCAGAATGCTTCCTGGCGTTTTTCAAGAACAGCCTGTTTCTCAGTGACTTTCTCAAAGGCGCCATCATCCCAGAAGCGGCCAGAGGGCAACTTCTGCAGATAGAGGACAAATGAACTCAGATCACCTGAGAGGTCGGCCTCGGTGGTCTTGCTGATCTTTACGGGGTAGGTTATTTGGCTCCAAAAGAGTGCTTTCAGCCTGATAAAATCGGGCGAACGTTCGTCGAGATCGCCTGACCAGGTTTGCAGCGCAAGGCCGATATTGCCGTTTCGCCGGTAATATTCGGCAAGCTGGTCACGAAAGAGGGGGTTGCGCGGTTGTGCAAGATGTGCTGCCACGTATTCCACTCGCGCTCTGGAGAGTTGTCCTGTGCTTTCCAGAAGCTGAGCCCGGAAAGAGCGGACCTCCGGGTTCTTAGGCGCAAGGGTGTAGGCTTGGTCAAGGTAGTTCCATGCACCGCGCCGGTCTTTTCCAGCGGTCAAGAGGGCGAGTCGCATCAGGCGACCGGCATCCGCCTCACCTTTAAAAGAGCTTGCATTCAGCAGTTTTAGTGCTTCATTCACTTTTCTTTCCATAATCAGAGCGTCGACGTCTAAGGCGAACCATGCAGCCGGAATTATGCTACGGGTTTTCCAGGTGTTTCGCACCTTCAGATAGGCGTCCAGATTATTGGTCAGGAGCATAGAACGGGCAATCAAGAGCGATGCCGGTTCATGCCGCGAAAAGGCGGCGGGCTTGAGGTCAAAAAGGTATCGCAGTCGGCCTGTATTGCCTGATCTCTCCAGAGCATCTATCTCGAGGTCAATCCAGGCCGTCTCTCTTTCGCCGGTGAGTTTACGTTTCCTGTTCCGAATGATCTCAATGGCCTTTTCAGGCCGTTCAGTAGCAAGGAGGCTTCGTGCAGATTGGTAGGCCTGCTCATCCCGGTAGTTATCAATCTGCGAGCGGAACAGAAGAAACGTCAAAAAGAGCAGGCCACCGGAAATCAATACAACTCCCAGAGAGAGAAGAGCGCGGCGCAATTTGGAGCCTCGCTTCATGCACAAGCCTCCCGTGCAGTTCGGGGATAGTGCTGACGGCCAAGGTAGAGAACCGGCAATAAAAAGGTTCCAAGGATAAGCAGAGTAGAGGGCTCTGGCGCGGTGGTAAGCTGCATCTGCAATCCTTTGACGGCAATAAGCACATCGTTGTAATCCCTGTCACCGCCACCCAACATGTCTTCGAATCCCAATAACAGATAGGGGCTGTCTTTGGAGGCATAGGCAACGACATGGCGGATGCCATCCGGGTTTGCGGAAGTCGTTGTCGAGAAGACGTTTGATCCTCCGCTAGCGCCGTTGGCAATCATGAAGAAGTCCAGCTGTGTGCCTGCCTGCATTGTGCCGAGGTCCACGTAGTCTCCAGGGATCAGCGGATCCGCTTTTGTGCGACTTCCTATCTGACTGGCCGTCGCATAGGACGAGACGGAGGATGATGCATTGGGGAAAATGAGCTCGGGATTACCACTTTTTATTCCTGTGCTGGAGGTGTTGTAACCCAGAGTGTTTTGATACCCGGCTCCTTCGCCGATAAAATAGACTCGTACATCCTGTGTCGTTTTAACGGTCAACATCGAAGGATCAAGAGTCATGCTCGAAAAGTCCTTGATGGCTGTGTATTCAGGCAGATTCTTTTTTATCCAGGCATCCAGCGTTGGCAGAGCATTTTGCTGGAACGACACTGCCTGTTGGTCCGAACCGGATTGATAGACCGGGCTGTCGATCTGAAGCCCAAAGGGCCGTGCAGGGGACTGTATCGGATCTGTTGCGGCAGCGGCAGGGGCGACGTCGAGCACAGCGAGCAAGCAGGCCATCACCGCCGGCTTGAGTATTGTTTTCAGCTCTAAATGGCGGCCTCTGCTGCTCTGCGTTTTTTTGCAGGTAAGGGGGGATGTTGTGGTACCCATGAGACGCTCCGGTAGTTTTGTAAATAAGGGGCTACGGATCAATGATCTTCAGATTTCTTTTAACAAAATGCGTGCCAGATGGGATTATTTTTTTCTATCATCATTCATTATAATTGGTTAGCCATTTATCACGGCTTTTGTATTCTTCAGCTGCCTCGCATATTGAAGGTTTTTTTTCTTGAAGTCTGTCATTTTGAGAGTATGCCCTGCAGGTCCATCAGGAGAGTGCTTGGTTATGATGAACTACCAGACGGTTTTTTTTGTCACTCGATTCATGATACGATTGCATGTGGCAACGGGATGGCGTAGCCTCCAGACTGAGAAGTGATCAAAAATGGGGAGCGTGCAGGGGATTTTTATCCAATCGTCACAAAGGATGTCGTCAACGGGGTTGGGGACTCCGGGCCGGCACCATGATGCCGGTGATATGATCATTTTCTCGGGATGGTTGTTCAGCCAGGCGCCCCACCATGCAAACGTTGAGTTAGTAATAACATTCACTCGGCACCGGGTCATTAAATAGAGCTGCTGGGGGCCATTCAGATTGTTTATGAAGATGAATTCACGGTCATTAATCGGCTGGAGGAATTTTTCAGCCAAATCAGGCCGATCAGCGAAAACAAGAACAAATTTTTTCGGCTTGGCAACTGCCAGTGACTTTTTGTAATAGGTGAGCGGGGAGAGGGGGAAATACTCTCTGGTATTTGCATAGTCACTATCCAGACGGAGCGACAAGCTGACACAGTCACATTTCAGAATGTTGCCGTATAACTCTTCTACTTCCTCGACGATCGTATGCTTAAACGTATACCACTGTCTGACAAGCTGCTTGTCCGGATAATATTTTTCAGACTGAAAAAACCCCTCCATATCGGTATGGTCAGCTATAGAGAGGGCTTCGGGCGTAAAGCCAGCGTTAATAAACCCTGTCGGATAGGTGTGAATAATGTTTGATGGGCTGGACGCGCGTTCATCTTCATCCTGAAGATCGAAGATATCGTCGCCATCCCACTTAGGGCAGTAAAAATTCGTATTCAAACGCTGTGCTGTCAGGCGAAGAAAGGCGTATTGAAAAAGTTGATTGCCAAGTCTGCCGTAGTTGCCGAGTTTTGAGAAAGAGATCATGATAATTTGCCTCTGCTTACATGTTTAATAGAGCGGTCGTTAATTTCCCATTGCTCTTCCTATTGAGTTTTTTGCCCTCCGCAGCCCGGCGGTAATGTGGCTTAGTCCGGGCAATCGATCCCAAAGCGCCAGCGAATGCAAGTCCGTGCGGGAACTGCGCTGATAACCGAGGCTTGGAACGGTTATATAGGTGTTGATATCGGGGTTTTGAATCCGGAATGTCGATATGGCACCATCATAGTGCATTGGGCCTCCCATGGGGTCTCCAGGTTCGCGTTGACAGACCTGCTCCAGGAAGTCAATAAACCGGTCGAAGATGGTCCCATTGATGGCATAGCAGTGCGTAAGCGGCAGCGACACGGTTGTTTTTTGGAGCGGTGTTCCGTTGGGCTTGACCGGAGGGTGTTCATGGCCGAGATAGAAAAACCCCCAGTCGGTCTTCTCAAGCAGCGCCACCAGCTCAGCTCCAGCTGCGTTAATGTCAGATCGAAATGCGATGTCATCTTCGAGTAGCAGCATATTTTTCAGATGGTCATGGCGGGCCTGTTTGATGGCATTGAGGTGGCTCATAAAACACCCTCTTGCCCCTATGCTGGGAAACCCGGCGGACTCTGTGGGTCGAACAGCCGGCCAAAAAAACGTTTTTCCGTTATCCGCGGACCATTCTATCCGCTCAAACTCCTCTATGGTTTCCTTTCTTCTATCCAGTCGTTTCGGGAGATTGATGATCACGGTCCGGTCGAAGTAGTCATTGATGTTCATAATCAATCTGTTAGGGTTGTTAATAGATAGTTTCACTATCGCTAAACGACAGGAGCAAATGACGCGGCGAGTTCTCGCACTTTTGCCAGGTCGGGGGTCAGCTTTTCAGGGACGGGCAGATTCATCAGTCCGCAAAACCTCTCAATCCGGTATCGCCAATCGTGATTGCTGAGTGTCTGGGCAATATTGATGCGTCGTTGCTGTTCCAGACTCTCATTATCAGAGAGAAGCTCGAGCAGTTCATCAATCGCATGTTTGGGCTCTTCTGAGAGTTCAATCGTCGCCTTTGGCCAGAAGAGCATCTCTTCAGCCATTCGAGAGGTCGGCCGTCGTCCAGCGACGACACAGCCAGAGAGAAGGGACTCCAGCCACCGGCTTGTTACCATCATGGATCGTGGCCTGTCAACCTGAGGCTCCACGTAGAGGTGGAATGCCAGAGAGATGCGTGTACGGTGCAAGAGCTTGAAGAGCATGCCTCGCTCAAGGTGTACGGCAGGTCCTGACAGGTTGCCCAGCGGAGAGTGAAGGTAGAGGTAAGGGGAGCTTGCCTGATGAAATTGTTCTGAGAGGAGGTCATGGTAGCTCTTTGGGGTTCGACCAAAACCGATGACATCAATCTCCCTGGATTTCAGCGCCCTCGGTGCCCATGTCAAACAGTCTGCCCCCTGGTAGAGCTGGTGGACAGGAATTCCGAAACGGGATTTCGGATAGTCAATGTCCTCATGAGCGGTGACGGTGATCGCATCAAAAAGCGCTGTTTGCTTGACAAAACCTGGCTGGAAGTATGAGTCGGTAATGATGGCATAAATTTTATCGAATCTCTTTCGGCACTCCTTGATGGCAGTAAGCATGCAGAGGTCGTGAGGGCTCCTTGCAACCACAATCAACAGGTCACCCCCAGCGCTATGCAAAGGTGCAAACCGGGTTTTATTGGGATAGAGCAAGCGACTTTGCCAGGTAACAGGCAGAGGTTTTGGCGAGAGGATTTCTGCCTGAAAATAGTATGCGAGCAGCTCCGCAAGTTCGTCGATGGCTACCCAGCCAGCATGAGGGGCGGCAAGTCCTGCATAAAGAATGGATGTTTTCATTATAGGGACATAGACATAAATCGTGATGGGGATACTATGATTTCAGAAAGCGATTAGAGGGTGTGCTGAGTACTGGCCATTCTCCTGAAAACATCCTGAAATGCAGGCGCAACAAAAAAGGCACCATAAGTTGATAAATGATCACTATCAGTGTAGAGGAGCGTCGGGGTCTTGTTATCAGCAATAATAATGGCGCGTCCATTATGATCAAAAAGCAAAGACTCGGGGTGAATGATAGAAACGCCAGGAGTGCGAGAGAGTCCATTCAACAGTGCATTTGCGTTATTGTTCCGGGTGGTATAATCCTGAATAGTCGGCAGATGCCCGGTAATGCTTTCACCGGTAATATTCTTGACCCAGCAAAGTCTGACGGCATGTACTCCGAGTTCAGGGACATCGCTGACGATGACCACTTTACGATTCAGGGCAAGAATGGCTTTTACTGTTCTCGAGAGACTGTTGTTGACAACCAGCACATTTGATGCATTTGAACTGTTGCTGAAGGTGTCGGTCAGTTTTACAGGATTACTCTCATTATACCTGTGGCCAGAGGCGTATCTCTCCCACATGCCAACAAGAAATACGGTGTTGATTTCGGGATGGTTTTTGATGAACAGGAGAATGCTGTCGTTGAATACATGCGTATTATCCTTATCAATATCGACGCCAAGCAGTGGCGGCCGATTATAAAATGCGGCAGTATAGCCGGATAAATCGTAGGATTTCCCCATTAAGTCAACGGTTGGAACTAATGTTCCCGCATGCGAGTCGCCCCAGATAATAAATGTTGGCTCTCTATCTGCTGCGCCCACTCGTTTAATGGTGCAGTGTTCAATTTTCGTAACAGGCGATCCAATGTTATCACCGCCTTGATGAGCTCTGTCAAGAAGCGTGCTTACATAGTGAGATCGATTGGGAAAGCCATTATTGAGTGCCACAGCATAGCCGCTTATGGCCGTGATAAGTATTGTTGTTGCGGCAATGATAAAGAGCGGTTTTCTTTGCGGAAAGATCGGGTAATTTCCGCGGAATGGTTTCTCAATAAACTCCAATGAAATTATTGAGATGATAAAGATCGCAACTATTATGCCAATGGTCTCAAGAGGGGTTAACTGTCTAAATAAAAAGTACTTTGTCATGACAATGACCGGCCAGTGCCACAGGTAGAGTGAGTATGAGATCAGTCCAATAAAAACCAGCGGCTTGATGCTCATCAAGCGGTTGATAACGGTTGCTTTCCCTTCAATGCCGCTATAGATAAGCATGCTGCATCCCATTACAGGAACAAGCGCGCTGGCACCAGGAAACGGAGTGCTCTCGGTATAGAATACAATACTGAAGAGGACCAACCCGAACCCTCCTGCCGAGAGCAGGTTTCTCTTGACCTCAGATTTCAGCTGAGGGAGAAGTCCTGTCGCCAGTATTGATCCGGAAATCAACTCCCATGCCCGGGTATGGACCAGATAAAATGTTGAATTTGGATGTGCATGAACTCCCCAAATACTTATAAGAAAAGAGCTGATCCAGATTCCGATCAACCAGTGCAAATATTTGTTGCTGAAAAAACGATTGATTGCGACCAGAAGCAGGGGGAAAACAATATAAAACTGCTCTTCAACCGCCAGTGACCAGGTGTGCAGCAATGGCCTTTCAATTGATGCTACATCGAAATATCCTGCATGTTGCCAGAGCCAGATATTCGAAAAAAACAGTGTGGTTGATGTTATTGTTGCGGCAAGATCAATAAATGATGCTGGCTCAAAGAGCACAGCCCCACCAAATGAAGTAACAGCGATGACAAAAAACAGAGCAGGAAAGATTCTCCTGATGCGTCTTTCATAGAATCGTGCAATAGAGAATTTTCCGTTATTGATCTCTTTGAGAATAATTGATGTGATAAGAAATCCGGAGATAACAAAAAAGATATCTACGCCGATAAACCCGCCTGAAAACCCGGGTACTCCAGCATGAAAGAAGATGACAGCTAAAACGGCTATAGCTCGAAGTCCGTCAATATCTGCTCTATAGTTTACACTCAAGGGATTCTCCTGCATTAAATTATTTAAGCGCTTCTGTGCGATGTTCCGCCTTGTTATTCCCGTGTGGTTCTAATCCATGCAGGAGTTTTTTTCTTGAGAAGCATTGCCAGATAGAGCGGGATTTTCCAGAACACATAGAGCGGCGCCATGGCCAGATAGAGCCAGGTCGAGAGCTCTGCACGACGCTGGATTTGGCCAGAGATGACGTAGAACGCCATGATGGCCCAGAAGGATGCTGCCAGTAGTGTCCATGCGCCATTGAGAACCAGAAAGGCTCCTGCGGTCGCTATTGAACAGAGAAGGACGAGCAGCGACAGCGGGGGAGTGGCAAGTTCGGCAAGGGCGAAGAGGTATTTGGAGTCTCCTGTTTTGGCGAACTTCATAAGCAGGGGAAGCGTCATTTTCCGTATCAGCATGAAACGACCCCCTTCCCACCGGCTTCTCTGGCTTGATGCGCTTTTGGCGGAGGTGACCATTTCACTGCGGATGATGGCATCGGGATTGTAGTGAACCGTTATGTTGTCCTCAAGCAGGCGTAGTGTAAACTCCATGTCCTCCACTATTGAATGGCAGGGCCACCCGTATCGCTCCAGGATAGTGGTGCGGAATGCCATGCCGTTGCCTTTCAGCACCGATGTTCCTGACAGGCGGACTGATCCGGCCATGCGAAGGTGGTTGAAGATGTTGAATGCCGCATCGATCAGCGCTGGCCTCCATCCTGATTTCGGGTTGCTGACCCCGTTGTATGCCTGCAGGACCTGCACAAAGGGGTTGCTGAATGAGGCGCTTATCTCACGGAGAAAATTTTTGTCGGGTGTGACATCGGCGTCAATGATAGCAATTGCATCACTATGACGGTATGCCTCATGCCCGGTATTCAGGAACCAGTCAAGAGCCTGGCCCTTTCCGCGATTGAAGGTGTCGGACCTTTCAAAGACAACGGCTCCTGCAGTCCGTGCTTTTTCAGCGGTAGCATCATCACAGTTGTCGGCAATGACAAAGATTTCAAGACGGTTTGCGGGATAGTCGCACGCAAGGACACCCTCTATGGTACTGACGATGCCCATCTCCTCATTATGTGCAGGAATCACCACACCGATATTGAGAAAGCGGTTTTCACCCGACCGCTCTTTCTTGAACAGATATGCCGCCACGGTGCTCAAAAGGAGATAGGCTACAGGGAGGCTCAGCCCTATCAGCAGGATTTTCACTATCAGTTCGATGATCATCATGGAGTTTGGGCTTCTCTGTTGAAAAGATCGACCATGTTCTGGTTGTTTTTGTGCTGGTTGTAGTGTTCGATGACTTTTCTTCGTCCGGCCACGCCGAGTTCCCGGCGCAGTCCGGGGTTTTCGATCAGCCAGCGGAGCTGAAGCGCAAGATCCTCGGCGTCTCCCGGTGTTGCAAGAAGCCCGTCCTCTCCCTGCTCGATGAGCTCCGGAATACCGGTAATTCGGGTAGAGATGACCGGAATCTCTTTTGCCATAGCCTCCATCAGTACAACCGGAACTCCTTCGGCAAAACTTGCCAGCACGAAGATATCGGCAGTGTCGTAAAGGGCTCGGACCCTGTCCTGGCCGAGGACTCCGGTAAAGGTGACCGACTCTTCAAGGGAGTGCGCTTTTGCAAAGCGTTCGAGAGAGGGCCTGTCCGGGCCGTCACCCAGGAGCGTGAGCCTGAATCTCAGGCCGGCTTTTTTCAGGAGGGAGCAGGCTTCGAGCAGGATGTGCTGGCCTTTTGCCGGAACCAGGCGGCCGACGCAGAGGAGGTGCGCACTCTCGTTGCAGGGCTCAGGCCTCGGCGTGTAGAGGTCGGGGTCAACACCGCAGCGGACAATGTGAGCGTTTTTCCATCCCGTCGGATCACTGATGCGCATGATCTGGCTGCGGCAGTAGTGGCTGATGCAACGCACAAAGGAGGCTTCCTGGACCTTTTCAGCCAGCAGGGCGGAGTCGACGGTATAAAATATGTCGGGACCATGAACCGAGATGCTGTAGCTGACCCCGCCATAGGTTTTCATAAGCATGGCCAGAATGGCGGTCGGGTTGGCAAAGTGCTCATGAATGTGTGTAATGTCGTGGCGATGCATCCACTGCAACAGAACTCCGGCTTCTGCGAAATAGGCGGCCGCCTTCAGCGGGCTTTTCGGTCCGGAGGTCAGCAACGTCAGCCCTTTTATTGCCATGCGCATGTATCCTGCCGGACTCGTGCGGAGGCAGTGGAGATGGGCACCAAAGAGTTCGGAAAAAGAGGATGAGAGCACCATCAGGGTCCGCTCTGCTTCCTCCTGTTCAGCCTGTGTCATGACCTCAAGGTTTGAGGGCTTGCGGATCGAAGCGGTATGCACACGCATTCCGGCTTTGCGCAGGGACTCTATCTCCCTGTAGATAAAGGTGTGTGATACGGCAGGGTACTCGCTGCAGAGATATGCTATGGTATTTGTGCTCATATTGCGGTTGTTGAAAGTCCTGTTTTCAGTGAGTTTCGCCTGTTTCTCATCGGAGCATTGACGCACTGCCCGGCATAATAGCGGATGACGCCGAAGAGCTGCGGAACGACCACCAGCGAGCAGTGCCATGCGTATGTTTTTGATTCGCTTCTGTTCAGCCCGTTCTCACGCATGAACTTTTTCACCTTGAAGAGGCGGGGTGAGAGGAGAGATGCAGTGCCGATGGCAAGCAAAAGGAGTGCGGCGAGGCGCGCTCCCGGTCCGTCAGCGAGGGAAATGAGCAGTGCGCTGATGGTGTAGGCGCAAAGAAAGCCCCCCCCCTTGATGATGATTTTCTGGAAGTCATACTTCCAGAAACTGCTGCCCGCCTTAGCCTCACGATCCCTTACGGCAGCGAAGCCGTAACCTGAGCGAAATGCCCTGCGGAGGTACTGCCGGATGGTTTTCATTGCCAGATCGTGTGCCGTCATGACGGCGTCGATTCTGATGATCTCCCATCCTGCCCGGATCAGTCTTCGGCTGAGTTCAGGGTCTTCGCCACCCACCAGAATTTCATCATACCCGCCAATCTTTTCGATCGCCCTGCGGCGGATAAGCACGTCGCCTCCAAAAGAGTCGCTTTTGCCGACCGGCCCGTTCCATTCGATATCCCCGATCCAGTTGTAGATCGAGCGCTCGGGGAACATCTCCCTGCGAAAACCGGTTACCGCGCCGACCTTGTCAGCCGCCATACCGGCAACTGCCTGAAGGAACCAGCGGGGATTTACAATCGTGTCTGAATCCAGAAACTGGATGAATGGCGAGCGGCTCTTTTTCCACCCCTGATTCCGGCCAAGCCCGGGAGTAGGGTAGTCAGGGTTAAGCGCGATGACGGTTACTGCCGCATAGGCCTCTGCAGTTTTGATGCTCTCGTCGTTCGATCCACCGTCTACGTAGTAGATGTGGAGGTTTTCGCCGGGGTAATCGGCAGCAATGATCGAATCGATGC
The DNA here is from genome assembly GCA_903824045.1 of uncultured Chlorobiaceae bacterium. Classification (GTDB taxonomy): domain Bacteria; phylum Bacteroidota; class Chlorobiia; order Chlorobiales; family Chlorobiaceae; genus Chlorobium. The sequence goes on along the minus strand of CAIJVD010000017.1, from coordinate 23,111 downwards.
AGCGGCCAAGCGTCTTTGTGCAGTTGACCCCGATGATAACACAGTCAATATCAGGCAACGATGACCTCTTTTCGGTCTTCAGGCTTGCAATACTCATTCTTGAACGCAATGAAGGTGATCGGTTTTTTTCTGACGGGAAAGAATCGTCAGCGCCTGGTTGAATTTGTTGGCCAGCGATTTATGTGAAAGACATGTCAGAAGGCAGAGCTTGTCGCATTGTATCGTTGCCTGGCGGATTTCCTGTGCCTTTGGCCCTCTCCATATCTCTTCTGCTGAAGCCTTCGTCGTGTTCCCTATGGCCGGGAAGTGGAAGCAGAGTTTTACCTCGCCATCCGGACGGATGTAATATTCCTGAAGACCAATTCTGCACGGCATATGTTCAGCTGATGCCTTCTCTTCGCGGAAGCTCGCCGTCACAAGGCGAAGAATCTCCTCGCTGTTCATTATGGGAGCCCCGGCCCTCTTCATGGAAATCAGTTTTTCCATCACCTGATCGAGTTCCGCCCACTGTTCCTTTTCGATCCACAGTTCATCATAGGTTTCGCGACTCCACCGCCCGAGGGGCTGGAAATTCACAGCGGTCACGCCGATATCCGTGGCCCATTGCACGATATCCTGAAGGGCCCGGAAGTTCGTCGACATGATTGTCGGCTTGATGATGATCGGAAAGGTGATCTTCTGTTTTGCCTGTTCCTGCTGGAGAAAGGTTATTCCTTTGCTGACTTTCTGAAGCAGTCCCGGAACCCCCCTGATATAGTCATGGGTTTCGTCGGTATTGGAGTCACAGGAGATGTTGATGTTGAAAGGCTTTGCCGCCACAATCCTTGCTGCGTTTTTCTCATTGAGCAGCAGGCCGTTGGTTGTGACTCCAGCGTGGATGTCGTTATCGCGGCAGAAAGAGAGCAGGTCAATGAATCCCTTTTTCATCAAGGGCTCTCCGCCGCTGAAGTTCACGGAGAACGATCCGGTAAACCGCTTTATGCTCAACAGTGTCTGCTCCCACTGTTCGATAGTCATCTCAGGGAGGTACTCCTCCTGGCGCCAGTACTCGCAATGGCGGCACTTGCAGTTGCACCGCTCGTTGACCAGCGCATGAAAGGTAATGGGTTTTGTGATGTCGATGCCGCTCTTGAGGTAGAGTGCTTCAGCAACCGCATTGCTGGTATGGCTAAGGCCGAGGGTCATGAGTTCAGCTACATTCATTCTGCTCTATTGCTTTCGATTGTTGTTCAAGATGGAGTCAGCCGGTTGCCAGTCACCTGGTGGCTGAAAACGGCATGTTCTTATAAAAACAATAGAGCAAATGTGGTGCCAGAGGGATGGCTTGCGGTTAAGTTATTTATTAATAGCGGGTTATTGTTTATCTCGAGGAGGAGGGGGCGGGGGGGATATCTAGCATTCAGACAGTTGCTATTGGCGGGACTCTCTAATTGAGAGTGCCGCTGCGGTCATTCATTACCATCAACCGGTCATTGCGGTTGCCGGGAATCTCCTCATCGATCAGTTCGATAACGACCTTGCCCTGTCGATCGATAAACCTTCGTTTCAATCCGATCTTGACGACGGCAAGACCTTCAATGAAGTCATGAACGTCATCGAATTGGGGGGCGATGACCATTCTGCCCTGTTTGTCGATAAAGCCGTATTTTCCGTCAGATTCGCCGCCGACCTTCACCGCGGCCAGACCCTCTGAAAAGTCGTGGGCATCGGTGAAAATCTGATTGATGGCCATATTGCCCAGCTTGTCGATAAACATATGCTGTCCGTCAAGTCTTACGGCTGCAAGGCCCTCTGAAAAGTTGTGCGCGTCATCGAAATGCGCGTCGATGAGGATCTCTCCCCTCTTGTCAATAAAACCGAATTTGGCGTTGGAATCGTTGCCGATTTTCACTGCTGCCAGGCCTTCAGAAAAGTCACGAACGCTGTCGAATCTGGGGGTGATGACCATCCGGCCCTGTTTGTCAATAAAACCGTATTTGCCGTTGGAGTCATTGCCGAGCCTTGCAGCCGCAACTCCCTCCCTGAAGCGATGAACGTCAGCGAACTGGGCAGCTATAATCGTGTTCCCCTGCTTGTCAATAAAGCTGAATCTGCCGTTGGAGTCATTGCCGAGTTTTGCTGCCGCCAGACCTTCTGAAAAGCGCAGGGCATTGTCGAATTGCGGGATGATGACCAGTCTTCCACGCTCGTCGATAAAGCCGAACTTGCCGGCCTCCATATTATCAATTTGTATTCTGGTGAGGCCTTTCAAAAGGGGAGTGGAAGAGCCGAATTGCCGACTGATGACGATACTCCCATTATTATCGACAAAGGCTGATTTTGCAGGACTATCCCTGCCCAGAAGAATTCCTGCGAGGCCCTCCGAAAAGCTGTGCAGCGTTTCAAATTGCGGCACGAAAACCATGGTTCCCTGTTTGTCAACAAACCCGAAGCGACTGCCCATGCGCACGACGGCAAGACCTTCTGAAAAGTCATGTGCCTCATCAAATTGAGGCTTGATGACTACCCTGCCCAGCCTGTCAATATAACCGAATTTACTGCCTGCCTGAACGACAGCCCGGCCCTCCGAAAAGTCGTGCTGTGCATTGAATGGCAGGGTCCCCGTCGTCTGGGCGTTCCTGTTGGAATGGATGGTCTCCATAGGCAGAGGGCTGCATCCGTAAAGAAAACAGGTTAGCGTGAGTGCGAAGATGTATTTCGAAACTTGTCTCATAGGGTACAATCAAAGGGGTGCGGCGTAGCTCGCCGGCCAAGAGGATCTCCCCTGACTGGCGAGAGGCCGGTAATTACTGAAACAGTTCAAGGTTCTATTTTCGACTCATTTTCATAGTGCCTCTTGAGGCGTAAAGCTGTAGCTGCCAGGACGCCGATCATGATGCCGATATTGTTGTAAAACGCGTCCAGAGTTTCGAAGCCGTATCCGGTTATCATGCCATGGATTATCTCAAACAGAATACCCAGGGGGGCGATGGCGATGGTCACCATAAATGCATCCAGTCGTTTCCGGATTGAAATTATCGGGATAAATGACAGGACAGCATAGATGATGAGATGGAATATGATGTCAATACCGAATAGCTGAAACCCGCCAGTCTCTTTCGACAGGCTCGCGGTGACCAGAAAGGTAAAGACGATAATCCAGATGATTTTTAGCTTTGTGTACAGATGCATGGTTTCAATAGGGTTTGGGGTAATCAGCCGAGAAATTTTGATGATGGAATACAGGTGCCGGAAATGAACCGGGTTCCGGGTGTTGCCAATGCAAATGGAAGTTCATTCTTGCTGTTCAATGACAGGCTTGAGAGCAGCTGTGGATTGGTTAACAGCATGCCGTTCAGTCCGCCGCAAAAGATCATGTAGATAGGGTTGATCATGGCATTGAGCAGGTTGTCTATCATCGTTATGGCCAGAAATACAGCCATCACAGCAGGCGCGGCAAATTCCATTGTTTGCCACTGTTCCGGCTTGATGCGTCTGATAAAAAGGATCGTTGGAAGCTGAATAGCGAGGATCATCACGCTCAGCCCATAAATCCCGTTGGCTCCGTAGACGATAATCCACAATCCGTCAGTGACGGAGCGGGATTTTCCGCTTTCGGTGTGGACTCTTGATCGGCCATAACCGCCCCAGCCGAAAAGCGTCCCTTCTTTGGCTCTGTTCATGAGTATCGTTTCATTGTCAAAGCGGAACTGTATAGAGGCAGCTCGCGCACTGCTGACCGTCTTGGCTATAAAGTTGGAGAAATTCGTTCCATTCCATGACGTTCCTATTCTTGCAATAATATAGAGATGCGGACAAAGCAGCAAAATGGTCACGAGAACAATTTTTTTCATCTTTTTTGACAGATACAGTACGGCCAAAGTGATAACATAAAACGAGATTGCTCCGACTGACTGCATTAGGATGCTTGTTCCTACAAGCAGAAATACGAGGAGGTGTGAGGGAACAAAAAGGATTTTTTTGGGGAGTTCCCCGCAATAAAGGAGCCAGGTCCCCACAAGTGATGCCAGTATCATCCACATCGAAGTCATCAACCCATGCTCCATATAGACCATGGGCCTGTAGCCGCCATTTTCCCTCATTGTCTGAAGGAGGGAGTGCTGAAAAAAGCCGTATGTCATATTGTGCAAGAGCGGACTCATTATCAGCTCAAACAGACAGAATGGCACATAAATTATGCCGCCGATAACAATGCTGATTCCAAGCGTTTTCAATATCTCCGTATCTGAAAAATAGATTCTTCCGATATAGTAGGGGAGCCCCCATCGGATAGTCTGATACATGACTTGCGAGAGGCCATCGTAGACACCAAGATCGTTGAAGAGCGATGAGAAAAAAGGTGAAGTGCACAAGAGCAACACAGGGATATCAATGGTATTGAACTGGAATTTTGAAAGCCGGTCACGGTCAAATAGATAAGCACCAGCAAGAATCCCCAGGCCGATTACTGTCGTTTTTGTGTTTTTGAGCAGAAAGACATCATACTCTGCACAGGGCAGAAACATCCACCCAGCCACATAGGCTATCACGGGAACCAGTCGTTTATCAAACTTTTTGAAAAAAAAGATGACAATGAGCGGCCAGGAAAAGAACGCTATCGGGACCAGAATATTTGCGCCGGGATTACCCATGGTCAATATCCTTCTCGAACAGCGCAACTGTCATTTTGTTTTTCAGGACACGGGCGGGTATTCCCACAGCCGTGGCATTTTCAGGGACATCTTCAAGAACGACAGCATTTGCCCCGATGCGAGCGTGGGCTCCGATACGGATGCTGCCGATGATTTTCGCTCCGGCGCCGATATCGACATGGCCATCAATTACGGGGAGGCCGGGCTTCAGACCTTCACCGATGGTGACCTGCTGAAAGATCAGGCAGTTCGGGCCAATAACGGCATCAGGGTGGATGACAATACCGTTTGGGTGAGGCATCATGAGTCCCCCTCCGATGGTAGAGTTTATGGGCACGTCGGCGCCAGTTACGGCGCTCCAGAACCGGTGTTTCATGACCACAAAAGGGCGAGCCACTCTTGCCATGAGTCCGCTTTTGGAGCGGAGGCGCTGATAACTCCGTATAGCCGCAAGCAGATATTTCGACGGCTCATAACGGCCTGGAATAATTTTCTCCCTGCTCCAGTCAGGATCTGTTGCTGAAATCATCGTGTGGTTACCGTTTTTTGATACGTTTGACCTTGTTGATCACTTCATTGACGACAACCATAAGCGCAGGAATGGCTGCGGGTATGGCGTTCAGCCTGGTGATGATTTTTTCAGGGACAACGGCTTTTATGAATGCCTGAGGATTTTCAAAGATCTCTTCAAGGGAGAGCGTTTGTTTGATGCCTCCAAAATTAAGGATAGGCGCAATTGCCGCAACGTCAAGTCTGACAAGCTGTTCAGCAGATTTTCTCAAATCATCAAACCGTGAGCTGTCACCAAGAGAGACCAAAGCGACGATGTCCGCATAAATAGCAAAATGTTCAGTGAAATGGCTTTTCAGGAGTGGCGAGGCATCGATACAGATAAAATCGTACTCTTTTTTTATCTCCTCAAAAAGCTCACGGATGCGCTGGCGAGGGATTTTATTGCCGGTCAGGTTTCCTGCATACATGATATCGATATTGTCTCCGGGAGTAGATATGATATAGTCTTTAAAGGAGCCCTCACTATTGAGGAATTCGCAAAAACCTGGCAGGTTCGGGATATAGATATCGGAGAAGTTCAGTGGCGGCGCTTCAAGATCGCCATCGATCATGAGCACTTTTGGTACCATTTGTGCAAGAGCCTTGGCGCAGCTGAAGGCGACTGATGAGGAGCCGACGCCGGTCTCTATTCCGGTAAAAAGGATTATCCGGGTGTTATCCTTCTCTCGTTCACGAAAGAACCTTATGGCAAGAGAGCCAATGCTGTGGGTATTGAAATCATCCGGAGCGAGGCTGAGCTCCTCATGATTGTTTGACTGTGGATCAATTTTGACAATGGTCTGCGTTGGCAGGTAACCCAGAGCCTGCTTGATGTCTTCGGGGCGACGAATGGTGTTGTCCAAAAATTCATAGGCAAAGAATGATCCTCCAACAATGCCAAATGATATTGCAAAGAATGTCGCTATAAGATTGTTGGTGTTTGATTTCAATGGCGTTTTCGGCGTCCTTGCTGTCGATTCAATAGAGAGACGCAGCGGAGCTTTTTTTTCAACTTCAATCTCCGTGATTCGTGTGTCAATATTGTCAAGCAGATCATGCTTGTGCTTCCAGTAGGTTGAGATATACTCTCCTTTATGGAGTGCTATCGAGACTCGTTTTGATTCCTTTAAGTTGACTTCAAGCTCTTTTTTTATGCTCGCTTCAGTTTTTTTTGATTTTTCAAACTCATTTTTGGCGGTAATCAACGATTTGCGCAGTTCAATATTTTGTTTGCCGTATGTGATCCCTTTGGCAGTACTCCGGATTTCATTGTGCAGCTTGCTCTGATACTGCCTCATGGCATCCATCCGCTGTTCCACATAGACGCGGTCAGGATTGCTTGCCGTAAGGCCATCGGTGGTGCTTCTCATCTCCTGAAGCTGCTGATATGTCCACGAGTCAGTGAAGTTAAGGGAGGAGTTGCCCATAACCATTTCATCAATTATTGGCTCCAGGGAAATCCCTTTCAGATCATTGACTGATTTCTGCGCTGCATTATAAGCGAACTCGGTTTTTATTCGTTCATTGAGCGCATTGTTATAGAGCTTGAGAAGGTCCTCATTGTTTTTGCCAGCGATATTGAATGCCTCCGAGTATGTTGATGTCGATACATCCCTGGTGATGTTATCAAGTTCTTTTTCATATTCAGCGAGCTCAAATTGAATTAATCTTTTCTGGTCGTAGAGATATTTCAGCCTGTCACGATCAACATCATTGGTGCTCTTCCGGTCTTCATCGATATAGACTCGCATCAGTTTGTTGAGAAGCGTTGCAAGGCCGTCAGGCTTGCTTCCTGAAATGGAGATGTCCAGGAGATGCGTGCCGCTTACCGGCTTGACCGTGACAATCTTCTGAAGTATTTCGGCGCAATTGTCCGATGACAAGCCGGCAGGGAAAATCTTTGCCCTCTCGCGAGGGGTAAGCGCTTCGACTCCTTTTTTCAGGGCATCGAGTGTCTTCATTGAGTGCGCCTGGGTATTGGCATAATCCTGATAGTAGCTTACAATCGATGATTCCTCTGTTTTTGTCATCACTGTAGGCACAACTGGATCAAGCTTCATGAAAGAGTGTACCTCATAATAGGGCTCCTTGATGACGAAGAGGAGTGGCGTCATCATGGCAAAAAGGAACAAGCCCAAGAGAAGGATGAATATTCCATAGCGCTTTAAAAAACCGATACTGTCAAACGATTTTTTGGTCTTTCCGAAAGGAAGAACTTCTCTGACTGCACTCTCTTTCAGCATGATGGGTTTATATTTTATGAAACGGCTTTCCGCTAATTGATGAGCAACCCTTATGCGGTTGCCAATAAGGTTTCTGGTGTCCCGTAAGACGAGATTGTCCCTTTTGAGAGCGAGTAAATCTGATCACAATGTTTTATTGTGGTCAGGCGGTGGGCGACAATAATGACTGTTTTGGATCCCTGCAGTGCACTGACAGCCTCCATGACACCCTTCTCGGTTTCTGTATCCAGTGCGCTTGTAGCCTCATCAAGCACAAGTATCGCCGGATTGTGGTAGAGGGCCCGTGCAATGCCGATTCTCTGCCGTTGTCCGCCCGAAAGACGCACCCCCCGCTCTCCCACAATGGTATCGAGGCCTTCAGGAAGGCTTTTAACGAATTCATCGAGATTTGCCGATAGTATCGCCTGAGTGACCGCATGTTCATCGATCTCCCCGGTAGCGATGCCAAAGGCGACATTTCGGCGGAGGGTATCGTCAGTAAGGTATATCGACTGTGGTACATAGCCGATCTGATTCTGCCATGCGCGCATGTTTTCCTGTATGTCGATGCCGTCGATGAGTATGGTCCCTTTATCCGGCTTAAGGAGCCCAAGCAGTATATCGACGAGCGTGCTTTTACCCGCGCCGCTTGATCCGATAAATCCGATTGACTTGCCACAGGGTATGGTAAGAGAGACTCTATTGAGCGAGGGAGCGTGTGAAGCAGGATAGGTATAGGCAATATCCTGCAGTATCAGTTTGTCACTGAACTTCGCCATTGATTTGGTTGACTCTGCCGGGTCTTCAGTCGGGAGAGTCAATTCCTTTTCTAACATTTCAATTACCGGCAGACAATATTTCAGCACTTGCGCGGCAGTAAGAATCCTGTTGGTTGAAGGGATCAAACGGAACGCTGCTACGGCAAAGAGTCCGATTTTTGGAATGATCGTCTCGATTTCGCCTCCTTGTGCAAGAATGGTGAATACCAGAGCCGCCAGTCCGCCTATTGCCAGCAGTTCAAGTCCAAGACGCGGCAGTTGCTGCATTGTTCCGCTGAGCTGACCTACTCTGGCACACTCATTGTTATGCGCCTTATACCGGGTTAAAAATTCGGATTCCCGACCGAGCAGCTTGACATCTTTGGCGCTGCCAAGGCCCTGCTGCAAGTGCTGGAACCTCTGGCCATCATTATACTGTCGGGCTTCACCCCAGCGCGTCATGCTTCGCTGCGTAAGCCGGGTAAACGCAAATCCGGCAAGGCCAAAAATGGCCACAATAGTCATCGTGCCCAGAGGTTCCACGGTGACCAGCATCAGGAACAATCCCGCAATAACCATTGACTCCGTAAATACCTGCATAAGGGGCGTTACGACGTGACTGATCAAGATGCCGACTTCACTGGTCACGTTTCTGATCAGTTGTGCGGAGTTGCGCTGTAAATGAAATGCATAGGGTTGTCGGAGATAAATGGTGAATAACCTCAACGAGAGCCGCGCTTCCAGTTCATAGGTGAAGCGGTTCTGGCCCCAGGCAAGAAATCCTAAAAAAACAGCTTTGACCAGATAGACGAAAAAGAGCAGGAGCATCCCGCCAACCAGGAGCGTCTGATGGTCGGGATTGCCAAGAAACTCGAGCGCAGGACGAAGTACCGGATATCTGATGGCAATATCATGCTGCGTAAAGAGGGCGAGAGCAGGAACGACAAGTCCGACTCCCAGGGTTTCAAGGCAAACGCCAATCAGCATGAACAGCAGCAAAAGAATCAAGCTGCGGCGTTCTTTCTGATGCAAGAGTGTCTGTGCTTTTTGGATAAGCGATAGAGGGCGAAATTTCATGTCGATTAACAATAGTGTGAAAAAGGGGTTGTCTCGGTTTCTCTTCTTGAGTTTTTTTTGGAGTGCTATTTTACCGTTGTTGATGGCAGAACTATAACACCCGTGCTTTTGCCTATGCTGAGGAACTGCAGCGCAGGTGAAATCTTGTCAAGCGTGTAGTTGAGCTTTGCCATGCCCGTCGTGCCGACAAAGATGATATCCTCCGGCATCAGCGTAAAGTTTTTGCTGAAATCACCATGCGCGACAAGGTCATTGAGATTCACTTCGATAACGCTTCCCTTGACGCTCTGCTGCCGGATAACAAATACCTTTTCGGGGTTTGCATTTTTGTTCATTCCTCCTGCCAGCATGATTGCCTTCAGCACATTCATGCCGTCCTTGATGTGGACTGCCCCAGGGGAGTTTACTTCGCCCATCACGTAGACCAGCTCGTCATTGAGTTCAGGTATGAAAATGACGTCATTGTTGGCAATCTGGGCGTTGAGGGCCATGTTGCCGTTCTTGAGGAGATCCTGAAGGTCTATCCATATAACGTTGTCGTTGCCGCGGATGATGGCGCACCTTGTAAGCTTGCCCTGGTCGGGAAGTCCGCCCGCAAGAGAGAGCCCTTCGAGCAACGTGCCCTGACCCGGAAAGTTGATGACGCCGGGTCTTGAAACGCGGCCGAGAACAAATGCCTTGTTGTTATGGAATTCGCGCACCCATAGGGTTACCTCCGGCTGGATGTAGAGCCCTTCAAGTTTTGCGGTGATGAGCTTCTGAGCCTCTTCAGGCGTGGCATTTTTTATGTAGACGTTGCCGACCCTTGGGATTGCAATAAAGCCGTCCGGAGAGACCATAATGTTCTCCTGCGACAGTTCAGGCCTGCGCCAGACCTTGAGGCTGACAAGGTCTCCCGGCCCAACGCGATACTGGAAGATCTCTCTTGGTTTGATTGCTTCGACCTGCTCTTTGGTGGCAAACTGCTGGTTTTTCTTTGGCAGCTCGATGCTGAAATCTCTTTCAGGTGGAGCCGGAACGCGTGTCGGCTTCGGGGAGATGCCGCTGCAGGCTCCGAGGAGCAGCGGCACGATCGCGAGCAAGAGGGCGTTTTTTGCAAAATTCGGCCTGTTGCGCTCTTCGCGATGAGCAAGGGGAGACAACCCGGAGGCGTTGAGGAGCATGTTCCTTACAGTAACTCGTTATTGATGCTTTTAATAGAAAATATCAAATAACGTGCCAAGAGGATTTTCTCCTCTAAGTCATTATTCTATAATGCGATTGTTTGGCGGGAATGTTTATTCTGGCTGTCAAAGAGCAAGCGGATCTGGCCGGTACTGTCAGCTTGACAGCCGGGAGAGGGGCAGATCTCGAGTGATCGTTCTTTGTCTCTCAGCTCAATGTTGCGGGGATGGTGCGGTTTTTTTTGGGATGATTCTGGCGGGAATGCCAACGGCGAGGGAGTTGTCGGGTACCGAGCTGATGACGACCGAATTGGCCCCGATATCAACATTGTTTCCGATGGTGATATTTCCCAGTATTTTAGCGCCTGCGCCGATATTGACGTTGTTGCCGATTGCTGGAGCGGCTTTCTCCTTAATGTTTTTCAGCCCCACCGTAACGCCGTTTCTGATGATGCAGTTCTCTCCGAAGCTGGCATAGCCGCTGATGATGATATCGCCAAAATGGTCGATGCGGAAGTTCTCTCCAACCGGTACTTCGCACGGAAGCTCTATGCCGGTGATGATCTGGACAATTTTATAAGAAAACCGATAGAGCAGCGAGAACGGCTTGCGCACCATGTCGCTGGCGATAGTATAGCGCCACCGGCCAAACCGGTAGACAATCATGACCCAGAACCCCTGGCTGCTCCATACACCATGGTATGCCGCAAGGTCTTTTTTCAGGTTGCAGAAGAGCTTCATGGCGCTTACCAGGGTGACGGGGGAGAGACGGCGCCGAAACGGGTATCCTTGAGTGACTGCACTATCTGCTGTGCTACGCCCGCTGCGGTTCGGCGCTTCTCTTCGGCGCCGTCAGAGGCAATCAGCAGGTTCTTCGCGTACCGGAAGGCCTGCCAGAGCAGTTCGGAGCCGGCGCTGGAGAAAACTGCCGGAAGCCCCTTGTTCTTGCGGTAGTAGAGCCACTCGCTGCGCATCCTGAAGGAGAGCACCTGTGATGCCAACTGATCGAAGCTCTTGTCTTTTCTTGTTTTGCTACAGGCCCCGCCAATGTGCATGACCTCCGCATCGGCGATGAAATAGACTTTCCATCCCGCTCGCTTCGCCCTCAGGCAGAGGTCGGTCTCCTCATAGTAGAGGTAGAAACGTTCGTCGAAAAATCCGATCGCATCAAGCATCGCTCTGCGGACAATGGTAAAGGTACCTGGTATCCAGTCAACCTCCATCGGGCGGTCGTGGGCAAATCCACCGAATTCATGGTAGTTCAGAATCGGCGAGTTGGGATATTTCCCCCGTATTCCCGAAAGGGTAAGAAGCTTGGAGAGTGCCGAAGGAAAACGTCTTGCAGAGGGCTCAAGGCGGCCCTCCGGGGAGATGATCTTTCCGCCGCAGAGCCCGCAGAGGGGTGTGCGGTCCATGAACTCGATGCAGTTCCGGATGGAGAGCGGCCTGATGTAGGCGTCGGGGTTGAGGAGAATGACATAACGGCCCGAAGCGAGGGCGAAAGCCTGGTTGTTGGCAGCCGCAAATCCGAGGTTTCCGGTGTTGGCAATCAGGCGGACAAGAGGAAAGTCCTGCTGCACCATTGCGGCAGAGTCGTCGCCGGAGTTGTTATCGACAACAAACACCTCCATATTGACATCCGGCGAGTTGTCATAAAGCGACTGGATGCAGTTTCGCAGGATATCCCGGGTGTTATAACTGACAATGACAATCGAAACCATATCGAAAATGGAGAGTATTGTTGATGGTTGGAGCTTTCACGGGTGCTCTTACTGTGCGAGTGTCGACATGGAAAGGATGTTGGTTCCATTACTTCTGGTGTAGGAGACCGAATCCATGACGCTGTGGATCAGAAAAAGGCCATACCCCCGTTCAGGGTAACTGCTGATGTCCGGCGCCTGCGTAATTGGGCTATAGGCTGCATTGGTGTCGATGACGCACACCGTAAGCCGATTCCCTTCGGAGCTGAAGCTTATGGTAACCTCTTTATCCTCATCTGAAGACTCGCCGTAGCGGACGGCGTTGGTAAAGGCCTCGCTGACGGCGAGTTCATAGGCATGACAGTACTCCGCGATATTGCCGGAAAAACCGATCATGCCGGCAAACACCTCCGCGATATCGTATGCTGCATGCGAAGCAGCGCGAGAGTAGCTGATATCAGCATTGAGTGTTATGGTAATCATCTTTTTCATAGGACAGTTTCCATTTGCTCTTAAAGGGGTGAGGACATTAGGGTTCAGGCCGTTGCCGCTGTGGCAGCATCGTCGTAGATATCAAAAAGCGATGATGTGTTGGTGAGCTCAAATACCTTTCTGACACGGTTGTTCATGCCCGCCAGCCTGAAGGTCGCCCCGGCGGCCCTTTTCTTTCGTGATATTCCCACCAGCACACCCAGGCCGCTACTGTCGAGAAATTCGATCTTTTCAAGGTCGATGACCACCGACTGATCCTCAGGAACTCCTGTAATGTGGCTCAGCAGCTGAGGGGCTGATGATGCATTGAGAATGCCATGCAGGGAGACAATTAAAAAGTTGTTGAGCGATTTGTCAGTAATGTTCATGGTGATGAGGTTTCGTGATTTCTGTTGATGAGGGCTTTCATTGTCATGGAAACATCATTCAGGGGTGTTCCGTGAATTCTATAATAATGGTCGACAATCTCAGTATCAGCACCGGTTTCCGGCCACGCTTCAGCCTCCGCATAGCTGAAAACGCCCGGCCGGTATGTTGCCATCCTGTTCAGGGGCATCGGGGCTTTGGGGTTTACCTCCAGAGGCTTGCTACCGATGATGCCGAGACGTCCGGTCAAGACTTTCGGCAGTAGCATGAAGCGGTCAAGCGAAATCGCTGCGGCAAGAGCACCGGCAAATCCTCGTCTCTCGATTGTTGCCGTTAAAAGTTTGCCTTTTCCGCCGGTTCTGTTAATAAAATACGTTTTTTTGCGATTTATCCATTTCCCTTGCAGGATCAGTACCGGGCAGAGGATGAGAAAGGGAAGAGCGAGCACCATGAGGAGGATAAAGGCTATTATGGCATGCAATGTTCCCTGCAGGAGATGGCCTGTATAGCCAGGCTGCTTTATTTCGGTCAGAAGATGAGGGTCCTGCATCGTAATCGATGTCATGGCCTCGGCATCTATCAGGATGCTTCCGCAGACGATCTTGCTGGTGACATCGAGCTTCTCACCGATATAGGTGTCATCCATAACAATGCTTCCGGAAATGGTGCTCTCCCTATCGATAATAACGTTGCTTCCGATGACGGTGCCGGAATTGATAACCGATCCCGCATGAATCTGCACGTTGTTGCCGATAATGCAGGGCTTTCTGATTTCGGCACTCTTCGAAATCATCACATTCCTTCCAATGAGGCACCCCTCTTCACTTCCATAGCCCGGCAGGACGTAGTTATCGGCATCTCTCTGGAGAATTTCCATCGAAAGGTCGAAATATCCTTTGATCGAGTCAACTGCTGCAAGCGAGAGCTCTTCTGGCACGTTTCCGCTCTCTTTGGCGGAAGGGTTGCCGGTCAAGGTGACGCTTCCCCCTTCAGAGTGAAGAATCTCGCCCTCTGGCAACGACTCAAACAGCGCTTTGTAATCCCTCTTTTTGCTGTACCTGATGAAGAGCAGTCCGCTGATGACCAGAACACGCTCCTCTTTACAGAATCTCCGGTTTTTGTCAATTGCCGTCTGCAGCGTGTCATCCGAATGGATGCTTCCATAGCTTATTTCCACGCCCCACCTGCTGCCGTTTTCGCAGTATTGCTCCACATCGCTGAGCGAAGTGTCGCTGATTATGCGTATCTCCGATGCCCCGGCAAGAATGGCGAAATCAATCAGATACTCCGCCAGCGGCTTGTTGCAAAGCGGAAGGAGAAGCGGATGAATCTCGTTGAAATATCCGCCGATCCACTGGTAGTCCGGTTTTCGAATAATGATAAGTGTTTTCATTGCGAGGCCTCTCAGGCTGTCATCGGTGAAGCGAAAGATTTTATTGCCTCTTCTGCGCTTTCAAAAATCGAAAAGAGCTTTTTGGCTTTTGTGAGTTCAAAGACTAGGGCAACCTTCTGGTTGAGCGCGGCAAGCTTGAGGTCACCGTTTTTTTCAAGGGCTTTTCTCAAACATGAGACGATCGTCCCGAGTCCGCTGCTGTCGATGAAGTCCAGCCCGCTACAATCAAACACAAAGGAGGATGTATACTGCATCCAGTGGACGAATGCCTTCTGCAGCTCGGAGCTGTTATGAGCATCCACTCTTACACTTAATACCACAATGCCCACAGGGTTTCCCGCCGATTTGTCAAGGTTGAAAATCATGGTTTTCTCCGTTTAGTAAGCTCCCTTTCCCGTAAGTACTGCAGGGACGGTTTTTAGAAGCAAAATGATGTCGTTAATAAAACTGGCGCTTTGAATGTACTTCATGTCGAGCATGACCTGTTCGGTGAAGGGAATGTCACTTCTGCCGCTCACCTGCCAGAGGCATGTCATGCCGGGGATGACGTGAAGCCGCTTGCGCTCTTCAAGGCTGTATTTTTCAACCTCATTCGGCAGAGGGGGCCTAGGGCCTACCAGGCTCATATCTCCGATGAGCACATTGAGCAGCTGGGGAAGCTCGTCGATGCTGAATTTGCGTATGAAGCGGCCTACCTTTGTGATTCTCGGATCCTTTTTCATTTTGAAGATGACTCCGGCGGAAGATTCGTTCTGCGAAAGAAGATCCTTCTTGATTTTATCGGCATTGACCTTCATTGACCGGAATTTGTAAAACTTGAAGTGACGTCCATTTCTGCCGACGCGGGTCTGGAAATAGAAGACAGGGCCAGGGTCCTCGACCCAGACGCAGAGTGCTGTAACGACCAGTACCGGCGAGAGTGCAACCATTGCGGCTATGGCAACCGTGAGATCAAGGAACCGTTTCAGGATATAGGAAAACCTGATGGTCGCTTCCCATGCAGCAACCTTGAGCTTGCCCGCGAAACGCGCTTTCGGGTTAAGTGAACCGCTTATTTCACGGATCAGCTCTTTTCGTATAGCAGGATTGAGTTCCATGAGTCTTATTGGTTCTGGCTTTGCGTTAAGAGATTCCACTTGATCACTCTGAAGAGGAAGAGCGGGTTGCCTATCACATATCTTCGCCACATGCGACCCGGTTCCTGAAGAATCCTGTAGACCCATTCAAATCCGATTTCGCGAATCCATGAGGGGGCACGCCGGATGGTGCCGGAATAAAAGTCGAACAATCCGCCCACCCCCATCAGCATTTTTGCCCCGATCTGGTCGCGATACTCTGCAATCCACTTTTCCTGCAGGGGGGCACCGAATCCCACGAGGAGTATATCCGGCGCCGCACTGTTGATTTTCCGGATGATCTCCATATTTCCCTTCTGGTGATCGAAATAGCCGTGCGCGGTTCCTGCAATGGTGACCCCATAGGCGGAGCTGATGTTTTTAGCTGCCTTCTCTGCAATTCCGGGCTTCCCCCCGAGCAGAAAGATCGAATACCCTTTTGCCGCGGCCATTCGGGAGAGATAGGGAAGCATGTCGGTGCCATTGATATTCTCCTTCAACGGGGTCTTGAGCATCTTTCCGGCTATGACGAGCCCGATTCCATCCGGAAAGATGAACTCGCCTCCCTGCAGGGTGCTGAGGTACTCTCTGTCGGAGACCATCTTGTTGAGGCAGTCGGGGTTGACAAAGTAGATGCAGGCCTTCTGCTCTTCTTCAAGACACTTTTGCATCGCCCCTACGGCCTCAAGCATGGTCAGGTTGTTGACATCGAGGTCGAGCAGGCGAAAGATCGGCGAAGATGATGAGTCTTTCTGGCTGTAGAGAATGACCGGAAGGGCTCGAAGCATCAGCATGAAATCATAGAACGGATGTTTTTTGAAAACATACTCCCACTCGATTGCCTGCTGTCCTTCATGAGCCATCTTGCTGGTCCGGCGGATATCCCAGAGTGAGATGATGCCAGGCTTGATCATGCGGATATAGCCTTTCTCGGGAGTCGCATTCCGGGGCTTCCACTCCTCAATTGAGGTTCCCACAAGGCTGAGCCTTCCGGTGATCAGTTCAAGGAATGCGGGCAGTTCGCTCCATGGAGAGGCGATAGTGCTGAAACAGAGCAGCTTCAGCGGCACTCCCCGAGGCCCCGCAATCTCACGGGATGCAAAGATTGGACTGCCGCTGATAAGCTTGCCGAAGAGAAGGATGAGAGAGAGCGGAAGAACAAGCAGTGCCAGAACGGCAACGGCCAAAGCTAGCTCAATGACTCTGGCAACTGCTTCACCAGAGGTGAGACTCACCAGAAAAAGGATCCTCCTTGCAACGCTTCTGAGGGGTGAGGAGGAGTTTGCAAGCTGCTTCTCAAGCGCTATGGCGGCATCTTTTCTCTGTTCGGAAGGTCTTTTGCCCCGGCTGCCAGGGTCGGTCAGTGTGTGAAGGATGATTTTTTCGGCAAACGCCGCAAACCCGTTGTAACTGCCATAATAGATAAGCCCTGCGGAGCGAAGCTTGCGCTCTTTCTGTTCATCATCGTCTTTCACCAGACAGATCATGTTTTCAGGGGCGAGAAACTGCTTGACAAGCTCTGCCAGCTCTATGGTGAGCTCTTCAGGAAAACCATCGGTCAAAATGGCAAGCCTGCAGGGATGGCCTTCACTCCGGAGCCTCGAGAGATCAGAGAGGGTTTCAATAATCCGTACCTGATCATAAGCTCCCAGAATAAGCTTCAAGAGACCGGCGGACTCCTCTTTTGTTCCGAGTATGACGGCTTTCGAGGGATAGTGCCCATTGGGTGCTGCAGTATTATGATGCTCGTTATTCACAGTTCAGGCTTCAGGCGTTCAAGGTTTATATGCCGTTTACCTGAATATCAGCAAGAATTGTGCCAACGGAAGCTCGGCGTTGGAGATCAGCGCAGGGCGCGGGTTTGTGGCAATCAGCCTGAAGCAGGAATGGGTTATTTGCAGTCAGTATGCGAGAGGAACCGGTTCAGGTCTTGCATCGTGATAGACGGCCTGACAGGAGTGAGAGAGAGGCGGGGCATTACATGCCGTAGAGCTTGATGCGTCGGTAGAGGGTCGCCTCGCTGATGCCAAGAAGCTGTGCGGCAGCCCTTCGGTTACCGGTCATCTGTTCAAGCGCTTTGCGGATGGCCTCTTTTTCATGGGATGCCATGCTTGATGGGTCAAGGTGAAGGGAGCTCTCCATCTCCTCCGAGAGGGTGGGAGAGATGGGCAGGTCTGAACTCTCAATGAGATCGCCGTGCGAGAGAATGACTCCTCTTCTGACGACATTTTCAAGTTCCCGGATATTGCCAGGCCAATCATAGCCTTTCAACGCCTGCATGGCGCTTTCGGAAAACTGTTTTTCAGGAAATCCGTCCTGGACCAGTTTTCCGATGAAGTATCTGCAGAGCATCGGGATGTCGGCCACGTGTTCACATAATGGCGGAGACCAGATGGTGATGACATTGAGTCGATAGTAGAGATCCTGGCGGAAGGTCCCTGTTTTAACGGCCTCGGCGAGGTTGCAGTTGGTCGCTGCAATGATCCGGATGTCGACCGGATAGGTTTTTGCCGAGCCGACCGGCTTGACCACTCTCTCCTGCAGGGTTCGCAGCAGCTTTACCTGCAGAGCCATCGGCAGTTCCGCAATTTCATCGAGAAAGAGCGTTCCCTTGTCTGCCGAACGGATCAGTCCGATGGTGTCGCGATCGGCACCCGTGAATGCACCCTTGGTGTGGCCGAACAGTTCGCTCTCAATAACGCTTTCGTTGATGGCGGCACAATCGACCGGCACGAAAGCCTCGTTTTTTCGTATGCTGTGGACATGCACCGATCGTGCGATCACCTCCTTGCCGGTTCCGCTTTCACCCTGCAGGAGAATCGTGGCATTGGTCGGAGCGATCTTGACGATCAGGTTCTTGATTTTATGGATTTCCGGGGAGTCGCCGATGAACCGGTCATAATTGAAACGGCCGGCATCATGGCCATCTATGCGCGGCAAGGCGCTGACTGTGGGAGCCACTTTCGGCATAGCAGCTGCAACAGGTTCGTTTCCTCCTGAAAAGAGAGCCTTCAGCTGTGAAGCAGGCATGGCAACAAGGGTGGCAAGTGTGCCCTGCAACGACTCCTGATCGCTGAAGAACAAGCTCTTTATCGACGGGTGTTTTTCCATCGCCATCCGGGCGAGAAGAAACGCGTCACGTCCTTCGTCGTTCAGGGCGAAAAGAATCATGTCGACCGGCTCTGTTTCGATGCACCGCTCAGCCTCGTCGATCGTTCCGGCACCGACGATTCTCGTATGAATATCAGAAGCCCGCTGTAGCTGCGTTTTTTGCTTGCTGCCGATAATGAGTATCGTAAAAGTCATGTCCTCTTGATTTGCGTTGTGGCGATGATGCCCACGGCGTCGGCTCTTGTAGCCTTTGTCGGACACGCCCTGCTCAACTGTGCTCCCCGATACGGATAACCATGCAGGTGAGGTCATCATCGAAGGTATTGCGACCGCTAAAGTCGCACACTGCGGCATGGATTTTTTCTACGATGGCTGTGGGCTCTTCCTCGTGGTGGCGCTCGATCAGTTCTGAAAGGCGTTCTATACCAAAATAGGTGTTGTCCGGAGAGATGCTCTCGGTAAGGCCGTCAGAAAAAAGAACCAGAAGGTCACCCTTTCCGGCATCAAACGTGACACTCCGGTAGTCGGCAACCTCTATCAGGCCGATAGGCAGGTTCTCTCCTTTGATGAGAGAGCTGCTTTTGGTATCGGCATGAAAATGAATCGCCGGATTGTGTCCGCAGTCGACCGCCGTGAGCTTATTGGCGTCGAGATCGATGCGGATGAACATGGCCGTTGCATAAATTTCAAGTTCGATCAGCTCACTGATGATGGCGTCGTGGACTCCGGCGACGATTTCCTGCAAGGGTGCGAGGCCGTTGCTGTGAAAGTTTTTCTGTGCGGCAACCTTCATGACCATTGATTTCAGGCCTGCACCGGTGAGTGCGGACATGATCCCATGGCCCATGACATCGCCGACAAAGAGGTCGAAGAGCCTGTCTGAATAGGAGAGCAGCTCGGTAAAATCACCGTCGAGATGGCCGGAGGGTATCATGAGGCGGCTGATCGAGAGCCGCTTGAGCTTTTCAGGAATGCGTCCCTGCAGGAGCTTTTTTTCTATTTGTGCTTCAAGTTCACGCTGTATTGCCTCGTAGTGCGCCCTGCTTTTTTCCTCTTCAATGCGGGAGGTAATATCCCTTGCGATGAGCACGGTGTGGCAGCTGCCATCAAGCATCACGCTGCCGGTTGTCGCCTCAAGAGGAATGCGGCTTCCGTCTTTTTTCAATGCAGTAAGCTCGATTGCCGGGCGAGGTACTGTATGCTCAATGTCACAAGCCGGGGTAACTCCAGTGAAATTGATCGAGTCCGGCCCCTCCTCCTTCATGTCGAGCAGCTCATTGAACCGGATCGAGTGCCACTCCTCTTCGGAAAAGCCGAACAGCCTTTCAGCCGCAGTATTGGCATAGGCGACGCCGCCCTGCTGATTGATCATGAAAATAGGGTCAAGTGCGGCATCGTTCATGTTTCTGAACTGCATTTCACGCTCTCTCAGCTCTTCCGATATGATGCGCAGCGCGTCATTTGATCGCGAAAGATGCTGGTTCTGCCTCTCAAGCTCCAGGGCAAGCGCTTCACGCTCACTTTTCAGGAAGCAGTAATCGAGGCTGTCGGCAATGATCTGTTTAAACTGATCGGGGACAACAGGCTTGGAAATAAATCGGAAGATTTCGCCGGTGTTGATTGAGTCGATAATCATGCCGATATCTTCAGTTCCACTCAGGATGATCCGGATGATATCGGGATGGTCCTTTTTAAGGCATTGAATCAGTTCCAGGCCGGTCATTTCGGGCATCCGAAGGTCTGTGATGACGAGCTTGCAGTCGATTTCCTTCAGAAGGTCGAGGGCAGAAATGGCTCCGGACGCGATGTGTGTCGTGAAGGGCTCCTTGCGAAGAAGCCTCTGCAATGCCGCAAGAGAGTCCTGTTCGTCATCGACAATGAGAATATTGACACCAGAAATGTTCTGCATCTATTTATCTGCCACTAATAATTAAAAGCCACTTGTTCTCAACACGCTTTCGAGTCAGCCTCGCACGATATTGGCAAATGGTTATGCCGGGCATATCGTAAGAACGTAATGGAACGTAATATAAAAAGATAATGAAATTGCTAACTATCCACTTTTCAGCAAATTCAGCCTGCGGGCCTGAAGCTTCGCTCTGTCACAGAGAGAGAGAGCCTGCCTCAACTACCTTCAGGATGAAAGGTTTGCTGCATGGTGCTGTTGGTGGGTGATCATATAACTGCTTATGTGAAAGTTTCTTATGGATGACTGCCGGCTCTGGCACAAGATTTGTTGTTATGGATAGTGAGCGTAAAAGGATTTTCAATTACAACCGGTATTGGCCCATGAAAGCAATCATCCCTGTCGCAGGTGTTGGAACACGGTTGCGGCCACACACGTTCTCCTATCCGAAAGTGCTGCTTAACGTGGCCGGAAAGCCCATTATCGGCCACATCATGGACAAGCTTGTCGATGCCGGTATTGATGAGGCCATCGTTATCGTCGGTTATCTCGGCAACATGGTCGAAGAGTGGCTGACGGCGAATTACAGCATCAAGTTCACCTTTGTCAACCAGCCTGAGCGGCTTGGCCTTGCCCACGCGATCTGGATGTGCCGTTCGTTCGTCAATGAAGAGGAGCCCCTTCTTATCATTCTTGGCGACACCATTTTCGATGTCGATCTCGGCCCGGTACTCAAGAGCCCCTGCTCGACCCTTGGCGTCAAGGAGGTCGATGACCCGCGCCGGTTCGGTGTGGCGGTGATGGGAGAGGGAAAGATCGAGAAGCTTGTGGAGAAACCCGATACTCCGATTAGCAACCTCGCCATCGTTGGGCTCTATTTCCTGCACAAGGCAGCTCCGCTCTTCAGCCGCATAGAGCATCTGATCGAACAGAACATCACCACCAAGGGGGAGTACCAGCTGACTGACGCCCTTGAGCTGATGATCGAGGATGGTGAGAGGTTTACCGCATTTCCGGTTCACGGATGGTATGATTGCGGCAAGCCCGAAACGCTGCTCGCGACAAATGAAACCTTGCTCAGGAAACAGGCTCCGGCAAGGAAATACCCTGGCTGCATCATTAACGAGCCGGTCTTCATCGCTTCAAGCGCATCACTTGTCAATGCCGTTGTCGGACCAAATACCACCGTTGGCGAACATGCCGTTATTGCCGATGCTATCGTCAGGGACTCCATTGTCGGCAACAATGCGAAGGTGGGACGAATCATGCTCGACCGTTCGATCATCGGCAACAATGCTGTCATCTCCGGAACCCCCCAGGAGATCAATATCGGCGACTATTCTGAAATTCGGGTAGGTTAGGAGGCCTTCATCATGAATATTCTTGTTACAGGGGGCGGCGGACAGTTGGGATCGGAGCTGAAGGCTCTTTCGCCCAACACAAGCGAACATCGCTTTTATTTTCCTGACCGCGACGAGCTTGATATTACCGATCCGGTAAAGGTCAATCGCTTCTGCCGGGAAAACCCGATAGAGGTTATGGTCAACTGTGCCGCATACACTGCAGTTGACCGGGCCCAGTCAGATGCAGAGGCGGCCTTTCTGGTCAACAGGGAGGGTCCCGCCATCCTGGCTGCATGCGCCAGGGATATCGGCGCGCTTCTGGTGCATCTCTCAACCGACTATGTGTTTGACGGCCAATCCTCTACACCTTACCGTGAAATAGACCCGCCATCTCCTCTGGGTATTTACGGCAGGTCGAAGTGGGAGGGCGAAGAGTGCATTCGCAAAATTGCCCCCTCCCACCTGATCATCAGGACTTCATGGCTTTACTCTGTTTATGGCCATAACTTTGTCAAGACCATGCTCCGCCTCGGTGCCGGGAAGGATGAGATTCGAGTCGTCTCCGATCAGGTCGGAGCGCCGACCTCTGCAGCGGACCTGGCAGAAGCCATTCTCTCGATCATTGCACGCTACG
This sequence comes from uncultured Chlorobiaceae bacterium, assembly GCA_903824045.1. GTDB lineage: Bacteria > Bacteroidota > Chlorobiia > Chlorobiales > Chlorobiaceae > Chlorobium. The sequence goes on along the minus strand of CAIJVD010000017.1, from coordinate 648 downwards.
ACCCTGAGTGTCTCTACCGGGAGACCTACCATTACGCCAATGAAGGGGTTTGTTCCTGGTACGATTTTGCTGTGGCAATAATGGAGCTCGCCGGACTCTCCTCGAGGGTTCATCCCATTGGGAGTGATCAATACCCCCAGACGGCTCCCAGACCGCACTACAGTGTCATGAACACGTCGCTGGTCGTCAGTGACTGGGGGCTGGAGATTCCCCACTGGAGGAGCTCTCTGGAAGTCATGCTCAAGAAGCTGCTCTCTTTGGAAGATAAAGGGAAGAGCTCGGATGAGCGGGAGTTCTGTGTGAAGGGAAAAGCGGTCAACGTGATATGCAAGAATGTTTTGAAATGATATTTTTTTTATATTGGACTCAAAGTATCCTGATTAAGAGTGAGAGCTTTATCTTTGCGGCGTTAAAATTCGCCCGGATGAAGGGTTTCAGGCAGCGGCATTCGTGGGCATTGCGAGTGGTCGGCTTGAGGATGGATGAGGATAAGCGTTCCTTCAAACGATTAAGAGCTTATTCGTAAATAAATTGATCGATACTGGGAAAAACGTTATCTTTCTTCCAAAGGCAAATCATTATTATGGGAGAAGATGATGGCGAAAACAAAGTCATGGGAAGTATCTGATTCGTTTTGGGGAAAAGTAG
>CAIJVD010000016.1 GCA_903824045.1 uncultured Chlorobiaceae bacterium | reverse complement strand
TGGAGCTCGTACTTCTGGGCAAGCTCCGTCAGGGTGAGTCGCTCACTGAGAGCTTCAAGAACGACTTTGGTTTTAAATTCGGGGTTGAATTTTCTGCGCTTCTGCTTCATGATGACTGCTGGATTTAAGGGTTTTAGCCAATTTAACCAGCTGTCCTATTTTTGGGGAGCATTTCACTTTACCAGCTCAACTTCAAGCGTAATCTGCACCTCTTCACCAACCGCAACACCACCCGTCTCCAGCGCCTTGTTCCAGACAAGGCCGAAATCCTTGCGGTTTATAGTCGCCGTAGCAGAGGTTCCGCGCCTGAGGTTGCCCCATGGATCCTTGCTCTCCTTTGAGAATGGAGCAACGCTCAGCACAACCTCTTTGGTAACCCCGTGGAGCGTCAACTCACCCGTTACCTTTAGTGCGCCCTTGGCCCCGCGGCTCCATTTTTTCGAGACGAATGTCATGGTCGGGTATTTGGCGACATTAAAGAAATCGGCACTGCGCAGATGTTCATCCCTTTTCTGCACGTTGGTGTTGACCGAAGCGGTCTCGATGGTGACGTCGGCCTTCGATTTGGTGATATCCATGTCGTTGAGGTCGACAACACCGGAGTACTTTTCGAAACTCCCCTTGACGTTCGAAACCATGAGATGGCGAACCTTGAATCCCACATTTGAGTGATCAGCGTCGAGGGTCCATGCGGCCGCCGATGCAAGCGAAGGTGAGAGAAGCAACAGAGCGATGGCGAGGGTTCTCTTGAGATGTTTCATTGTTTGAGGTTTCTTTGTTTGTGTTTGGACCTTCTGACTAAACGACAACCCGGCAGGTTAAGTTGCAAGAACAAAATAATTATAGGACTTTTTTTGTCCAAATAATAACCAAAAACCGGGAGAAATTATTTGCAGAACTTCCATAGCGCGGGCAATGAAGCTTGCGCGTCGGGGGGGGTCACCCGGCCGGCAGCACCTGGTACCAGCCGTTTCTCTCAGCCACCTCGAGTGGAGAGTCGAAGAGTTCTGAAAGGAGCCGGGAGGTAAGAACATCCTTTTTCATGCCGTCGGTAGCGACGCGTCCCTCCCTGAGGAGCACGACCCGCTGGATTTCAGGCGGAATTTCATGCAGATGGTGGGTCACCAGCAACACGCTCTTTCCATCCTGCATCAGCGAACGGAGTGTTTCAAGGTAGCTGCAGGTTCCCTTCAAATCGAGGCCGGTGGTCGGTTCGTCAAAAAGAAGTGCATCAGGGTTGTTGATGAGCGCCCGTCCGAGAAGAAATCGGCGCTGCTGGCCGGTTGAGAGGGAGCCAAAAGCGCGGTGACGAAGCTCCTCGATGCCGAGACGGAGCATGACGGCTTCGGCCCTCTCCACATCCTGCGGGCTGAACGCCTGGTTCTGCCAGGTATCGATGCTGCCGTAAAAACCGGAGAGAATCACATTGACGCCCCTTGCCCCCGAAAGATAGCTCTGCTGGAGGTCATGGGAAACCATGCCAAGCCTGCAGCGGAGCTCCCCGACATTCCAGCGGTCGCGCCCGAAAACCCTGACATGGCTCTCCGGATTGGCAACCGGATAGATCTCCTTCGATATCAGCTTCATGAGGGTGCTCTTGCCTGAACCGTTCTGGCCAAGGATTGCCGTATGGCACCCCTCGTCGATCTGCAGCGACAACGCATCAAACACACGGTTGCTGCCCCTGTAAGCCGTAACATTCTGAATATCGACCAGCGTCCCCCCCTCAGTTGCGCCGAAGCTCATCGCCACGAACCACCTCCACGCGAGATACTGTAACGCCCGGCGCCGAAAAAGAAGAGCGCAAGGGAGCCAAAGAGATAGAGCGCCTGCAGCTCAAGGCCGTAGCCGCCCTGTGCGGTCAGCGTGTGAAGATCTTTAGAATGAACAAGATAGAGCGCCATGAACATGCCAAATGCCACAATCAGCGCAGAGGGTCTGGTATAGATGCCCAACACAATAAAGAGCGGCGCAATCAGTTCGGTAAGAAGTACTCCGTGGGAGAGATATCCCGGCAGACCGGCCCGCTGAAGCAGAGGCTCCAGAAACCCGTAACCGTGCTGCAGCTTGTGCACCCCGTGATAAAGCATCAGCCCGCCCACCGAAACCCGCAGAAGCAGCTTGCCAAGGTCACTGTTGTTAACGAGACGATCCAGCATGAACGACCTCCTTTTCATATGAATTTTTGCCATCACCACATTTATTTTTTATTCCCCGCTGGTTCGAAATCCCGACATCATCCCCCCCCACCTGTCATTTCGAACCCGACTTGTCGGGAGAGAAATCCCTCCCCAAGCTGCCGCCAAACCGAGAGCCCTCTCGTTCATTCGGGATGACACTCCCCCCGACTCTCATTTCCCGAAAATCCCGACAAGTAGGGATTCGTGGACAACCCTCCGTTATTTCGAACCCGACAAGTCGGGACTCATCAATCCAAAACCCGGCATCTCTTCCCCTTTTCTCTTGTCCACCATGTCTTCGTCCACCAAGTCCACTTCCCTTCTTAGCGAGTAACGTAGGCTTCAAGCAGCAGGTCGCTGCCGAAAAAGACCGGCGGCTCGAAAGAGAGGGTGACGGCTTGAAGAGGCAGACTGATGCCGAGTGGCGCAAAGGAGCTGAGAGCGTCACCGCCGAAGAGCTTCGGGGCAATGAACATGTAGAGCTTGTCAACGAGCCCCTCCTGGATGAACGATGCCGCAAGACGGCTGCCGCCCTCAACCAGCAGCGAAATCACCTGACGGCGGTGCAGCTCCTGGAGCACCTGCCGGAGATCGAGACGACCGACGTGTTCATGAACAAACTGCACCTCCACACCCTTCGCCCTGAGCTGCTCTGCTTTCGGGCTGCTCTCCCACGAGGAGGATGCGAAAACGAGGACCGGGGCTTCGGGGCTGAATATCCTTGACTCCAGCGGAAGGCTCAACATCCGGTCAAGCACAACCCGCAGCGGATTGCGTCCGCCACACTGCCTGACGGTAAGCTCGGCGTCATCCACCCGCACGGTTGCCTCACCGGTCATCACGGCGTCATAAACACTCCGAAGCCGGTGAACCTCACAGCGCGACTCCTCCCCGGTGATCCAGCGAGATGCGCCAAGAGAGGTCGCTATTTTGCCATCGAGCGTCTCGGCAAGCTTGAGCGCCACAAAAGGCCTTCCGGCAGTGTGGCTGGTAATGAAAGCCTCGTTGAGCCTCATGCACTCAGCCTCAAGCACCCCTTCGGCAACCAGAATGGCGGCATCGCGAAGCTTCTGTACCCCCTTGCCGGCAACCTTAACGTTGGGGTCTCGGCATCCTGCAACCACCCTTGCAAGACCCTTTTCAACAATCAGATCGCTGCACGGCGGGGTTTTTCCAAAATGGGCACAGGGCTCAAGATTGACGTAGAGCGTCGAGCGGCGGAGCAGGGAGGGATCGGCAACTGAGGCAATCGCATTGACCTCCGCGTGAGGGCCGCCGAAGCGCTCATGGTACCCCTCGCCGATGATCTCCCGGTCGCAAACAATAACCGAGCCCACCATCGGATTGGGGCTCACACTGCCTGCACCACGGCGAGCAAGCTCGAGGCATCGCCGCATGAAGAGGGCGTCGTCGCACTCAGCCCCGTTCATGCAGCCGGACCTTCTCCGCCACCCACCTGCACCAGCCTGATGCCAGAGAGGCGCAGCAGTTCGTCGATATGCTCGATTTTGTAGGGCTTTTCGTAGTATATGGTCTTTATGCCGACGTTGATCAGCACCTTCAAGCAGTGGATGCAAGGGCTTGAGGTGATGTAGATGTCGGCATCCTTGATCGATACGCCGTGCTTTGCCGCCTGGGCAATGGCGTTGATCTCCGCATGGATCGTGTTCACGCAGTTCTCCTCGACGGTCCCGTCGGGATGGATGCTGCGATATATCTTGCAGGTCGAGTCGTTGCAGTGCGGAAGCCCGGAAGGAGCTCCGTTATAGCCCGTCGAAAGGATGCTGTTATCCCTGACAATGACCGCACCGATATGGCCGCGGGTGCAGGTCGCCCTGCGTGAAATAAGCTGGGCAACGCTCATGAAATACTCGTGCCATCCGAGCCGCTTTTCAGGGCCCGACGACCCGCATCCCTCTCCCGAAGAGCAGCCGCAGCCCCCCGTCGTTTCTTCCTGCATATGCTTATTTATTGATACATTGGGAAAATGAAAACCCGGTTCACCGGTAAAATAGAGAAAAAGATCCGGCTCACGCAACCTTTCGCCATTCATGCTGCGCAATTACTTTACCCTCTACCATGCCGCAAGGGAACTGCATGAACGGCTTTCAGGAGGCCTGCTCAAGAGGGTGCTCTCCTGCCAGAAAAATGAGCTGACCCTAAGCTTCACCACCCCGAATGGCGAGCCGCTGCAGCTGCTGCTCGTCACCGGCACCCCCCTGCTCTCTTTCTACACAAAGGAGGGCCCGGAGTGTGCCCCGCGCAACGCCGCCTTGCTGATGCAGCCTGTTCAAGGCCTGAGAGTTTCCTCTGTCGAGCCATCTCCCTCCGACCGGGAGCTCTTCATCCGTCTGGCCGACGGGCAGCTCATTGTACTGCGGCTCTACAGCTCACGAAGCAATGCGCTCCTGGTGAGGGATAACCGGATTGTCGAAGCCTTCAAACAGCACGACACCCTTGCCGGCACCACACTGGAGCCCCTGTCCGGTCAGCCGGAAATCCTGAAAGAGCTCGAAGCAGTTGCCAGAGACAAAGAGTGCTTCCTGCAAAACCCCAACCAGAACCTGCCCGGATTTGACCTGACGCTTTCGCGAAAGCTGACAGAGCGCGCCGGGCCGAATGCAACCCCCGAAGAGCTCTTCACGGCCTTCCACTCCATCTTCTACGACCTGCTTGATCCGGTGCCGGTCGTTACCGAACTCGAGAGCGGCGAGCCGCAATTCACGCTGATCGAAGAGCCAGGGCAGAAAGGGCGCTCCTTCGACTCCATCCTTGAGGCGCTCAACCTCTACAGCATCGCAATGCGGCGCTTCCTCGACGTCAAAGAGGAGCTGAAATCATTTCAGGCACTCCTTCGCCGGCAGCTCGAAAAGGCGCAAAAGGAGCTTCAGGCCTTCAACCCCGAGCAGCTCGACCAGCTGGCCGAAAAATATGAATCGTTCGGCCACCTCCTGATGGCATCAATCTACCAGCCAAAAACGGAGCCGGAGAGCATCACCGTCAAAAACATTTTCGACCCCCTTGAAGCCGAAGTGTCGATCCCGCTGAAACCCGCCCTCAGCGTCCAGCAGAATGCCCGGGAGTACTTCTCCAAAGCCGCGAAAACCCGGGGAAAACGCAAGGCCATGAGCGAGCGCCATGCCGGCCTTGAAGAGAAAATCCGTTCGATTTCCTGCACTCTCGTCGCCTCGGAATCAATCACCACCCCCAAAGAGGCCCGGCGCTTCATCGCCGAAAAGGTAATAACTTCCGGACAAGGAAAAACCAAAGCTCCGGGAAAGGAGCAGAAAGCCACAGCGTTCCGAAGCATCGCCATCTCCGATTCGGTTACCCTGCTCGTTGGCAAAAACGCAACCTGCAACGACCAGCTCACCTTCGAGCATACCCGCCCCGACGACATCTGGCTGCACGCCCGCGGCGCATCCGGATCGCACTGCGTCCTCAAGGGCGCATCGCTCACAAGGATCCCCGAAATTACCAGGGCCGCCGAAATCGCCGCATGGTACTCCTCGGCCAAACACTCCTCCCTCGTGCCGGTCATCTATACCCTGAAAAAATATGTCCGCCGCTCAAAAACCCGCATCCCCGGCCAGGTCCAGGTCGAACGCGAAAACGTCATCCTCGTCCGCCCGCGGAAAGAGTAGACCGACAAGGAACAACGCCAAAACCAGGCTCGGCACACTGAACGTTCTTCAATTACCGCTTGTTCTGCTTATCTTCTCTCCAGATTGATCGGCAACCACCTCACCGAAAACAGCGACCCTATGGAAACCTACAAGCTTGTATTGCCTGAACACCTCAACCACTACGGGTTCCTCTTTGGCGGGAACCTCCTGAAATGGATTGACGAGGTCAGCTACATCGCCGTCTCGCTCGACTACCCGGGCTGCAACTTTGTCACTGTCGGCATGGACAAGGTGGAGTTCAAAAAGAGCATCCGCGGCGGCACCATCCTCTGCTTCGTCACCGAAAAGAGCAAGCTCGGCCAGACATCCATCGAGTACACCGTGAATGTTTACAAAAAAAGCATCGACACCGGTGACCGGGTACTGGTATTCAGCACGCACATCACCTTCGTATGCCTCGACGATAAAGGGGTGAAAAAGCCGCTCTGCTGCGGATACAAAAAGAGCGGCCCAGACGGCACCTGCCTCTGAAGAGTGCGGTGCCGGACGAGCGGTCAGCGGGAGGTAGCAAACACCGCGCCACTCAGGCGTACAACGAGCAGCGTGCCGATAGCTGTCATGACAACGTTTGGCAGCCACATCGAAATCGCGGGATCGAGCAGCCCCCGTTCGGCAATTTTCTCGCCGGAAATCATCAGCGCCCAGTAGAGAACAAAAAAGAGCAGCGACATGCCCGCTCCTATGCCGAACCCGCCACGTCTGGCAAGCACCCCGAGCGGAGCACCGACCAGCACAAACACAAAACAGGCAAGGGAGAGCGAATATTTCTTGTGATAGGCCGCCATGTAGCGGTTGTACATCTTCCGGTTCTCGCTGATGGTTTTGAGCTCCCCCTCAAGCTGGAGAAGCTGCCCGTCAACATAGCGACCCGCCGAACCGCGCTCCCCTTTCACCGACGCGCCTCCGGCAAGACGCTGCTCCAGAGTGTCGAGCGAGATCCCTGTCCGCATGGCGGACTCAACCATCCTCTTTTTGAACTCCTTGCCTATTGAAAGCAGCTCACTTGCCGAAAGCTCCCCGTCCCCCGACCGCATCTTGCCTGAAGCACTGCGGGAGAAGCCGAAACCGGAAGACTCAAAAACGAACCGGTGCTTTGCAAAAATCATGCTTCTGAGCACCCTGTGATCCGGATTGCGCACCTGACTGAGTTCACCATTAAAAAGCGTCATAACGAGGTAGTGATTGTCGGCGCTAAATTCCAGCCGCCCCCGCTCGGCCGTCACCATGCTGCTGTACTGCGGCCGGGAACTGTCGTAGATGACAATTCCCCGAAGCTCCTTCGTACGGTCGTCAACCTTGCGGACAAGTATGGAATAACCATCCACCAGCGTCGAGAAGGCTCCCTCGGTGAGTCCGAATGCCGGCTTCGCCCTGGCGATATCGGTCAACAGCGCCTGCGCCTGATAGTTCGCCTGCGGAAGCACGATATTGTTGAACCGCTCGACCAGCGCGGAGAGAAAGAGTCCGACCAAAAGCACCGGAATCATGAGCCTGAAAAGAGAGATGCCTGAAGAGCGCAGCACCGTCATTTCCGAAGTCATCGTCAAGGTGCCGAATGCCATGACCACCGCAATGAGCACCGCCATCGGGGCCGCAAGGCCGACCATCCAGGCCGACTGGAGCAACAGAAGCTCAAACACCGCGGAAAACCCTATTCCCCGCCCGATGAACCGCTCCGAAAAGGTCGCATAAAACTGGAGGATCAGAACAAAAAGGATGGTAAAGAAGGAAAAAAAGAATGGCCCGGCGAGAGATTTCAGGATGTATCGATCGATGATTTTCATATAGGGTACTCTCGTTCACTCCCATCTGCCGGGGCTTGCTGCAGCCACGACACATGCACATTGATGCCGGTCAGGAGCAATATACTGCAAAAAAACAATGATATCGCGAGGATCCCGCGCGCCGGCGTCAACCTGCGTCCACAGGCGCTCTTCCAGCGGCGCTCTTCGTTTTAACGCTTGCTGCCGGGAAGCCTGCCGTGCCAGCAGCGGAGCGGGCCATCCTCAATCATGATGGCGCAGTAGTTGCACTCGATGCAGCGCGATGCCGTCTGGCGACCCTCCTGCAACTTCCGCACAATATTGGGCTCAATAACAAACGGGCGCGACATGGATACAAAATCGGCCGTACCACTTTCGAGCACGCCCTTGATACCCTCAAGCGTATGGATACCGCCGACGGCGATAACGGGAATCGAAACCGCCTGCCTGATCGCTTTTGCCGCATCGAGATTGTAGCCGCGCCACGGTTTTGGAGAGGGCATTGCGAGGCGAATCAGGGGCGCAAGAACTTTCTTCAGAGCAGACGGCAGCGACTTGAACCTGAAGTTGCTGGCAAGCAGCGCCTCTGACGGAAAGAGTGGCCCGCGCATGATCGAAAGCCCCTCCTCCACCGTGCCCGAAGAGACCTCAATGGCCGAGCATCCCGACGCCTCGAGCATGCGGGCGATCTCCACGGCTTCAGGCTGCCTCATGCCTCCCCGCCGGTGATCGAAGCCGTTCATTTTCACCAGCACGGGATAGTCGCCATCAGCATCCCTGATGCGGCGGAGTATTTCCGAAACGATGCGAAACTTGTTCTCTGTGGAACCGCCCCACCGGTCGCGACGCCGGTTGGTATAGCTGGAAAGGAAACCTGCAAGGAGATACCCGTGCGCCAGATGGAGCTGGACAGCGTCGAACCCCGCTTTTTTTGCCCGACCGGCTGCAGCAACAAAGCTGTTGATGATCGCCTCAATCTCGCTTTCGCTGAGTTCGTGCGGGCGCTCCTCGTTGAAGATGAAGTCCTTCAGCGACGAAGGGGCGACCGTCGGCATGCCCGTTACCGCCGAACGGGTCTGGCGCCCGCAGTGAGCGATCTGCAGAATGAAGGGCGTCCCGTAACGATGAACCGCATCGGTGAGCTTCCGGTATGCAGGAACGAGCGAATCCTCGTTGATCATCAGCATGTTCATAAGGCTGCTCTTCCCATCCTGCTGCACCCCCGCATAGCCGGTAATGATGGCGCCAGCCCCGCCTGCGGCAAGCGCAGTGTAGAGCTTTTCATGCGCTGCACCGGGCGCTCCGCTCGCATCAGCCAGGCTCTCATGCGTGGCGGAACGGATCAGGCGGTTGGGCAGTGTCATCCCCGCAAGGGAGGTCGGCTGAAAAATTTCAGGGGTCATACGCCCTCTATTGTCAAGTAATTGAAACAATTATGAGACATTAACCAATCGAACCAAAAAAAAAGCAAACGGCTTTCCGGCACTATATCACTATTTTGCATCCATGAAACCCGACACTTACCAACAAAAGCCTGAAGCAGCAATGAGCCAGAACATCAACATCAAGGAAAATCCGATATTTGCCCCTCTGCTCGCCGACCTCCAGAACATCGCCACCGCGCTGAAGCAGAGCGGTCAGCTCAAGCCCATCACAGGAACGGAAGAGGGCAGCGTCGCCATTGAATTCGACAACTACGGAGAGGGGGAAAGTACCGAACCCGCCATCCTCATCAAAATCACCTCTCCGAATGACTTCTTCGGCGATGAAGAGCTGCTCGACGAACTGGAAGACATAGTCATCGGCAAGCTTGAGGAGGCCTCCCGCAACTGGTCACTGGAGGTCACCGAACTGCTCGGCGACGACCGCCCCATTATCCTCTTGATCAACGGCGAGGAGTGCTGAACCTTCAGGGCGAAGGCGGCTCTTCAGAGAGCACCTTCACCTTTGCGGCATTGGCAATGGCCTTAAGCTTGACGGCATCAACATCGCTGCCCGCCACATCGGAAGCAAGTGCCACCGCCATGCGCCGGTAAGGACGGGTGACGGGTTTGCCGAAAATCCGGATGTCGGTTCCCGGCTCACTGAGCGCATCTTCAACGCCGGTGAACCGGGGGTTGCTTCCCGCCCCATCGGCAAGAATCACCGCACTCGCCCCGACGCGCAGCAACTCAACGGCGGGAATCGGCAACCCCAGCACAGCCCGCGCGTGCAGCTCAAACTCCGACAGGTTCTGCGTGCCCGCCAGAGTTACCATACCGGTATCGTGCGGCCTCGGGGAGAGCTCCGAAAAATAGAGCCCGTCATCGGCGAGAAAGAACTCAACCCCCCAGATCCCTGCCCCCGTGAGCGAGCGGGTAACCTTTTCAGCAATCTCCTGCGCCTCCAGCAAAAGTTCCGGGCTGATGAGAGCCGGCTGCCAGCTCTCCTGATAATCTCCCCGCTCCTGCCGGTGACCGATCGGCGGGCAGAAGAGTGTCGGCCCATTTTTCTGCGTCACCGTCAAAAGTGTGATCTCGGTATGGAATGGCACAAACGCCTCAACAATCACCTCAGCACTGTCGCCGCGCTTGCCGCTTTGCGAATAGCTCCAGGCACGCTCAATATCCCCGGCACTCCTCAGGGTCGACTGCCCCTTGCCCGACGAGCTCATCAGCGGCTTTACCACGCACGGCAGCCCCACCTCGCCGACTGCCTTTACCAGCTCCGGCAAGGACGCCGCATAGCTGTACTTCGCCGTGCGCAAACCAAGCTCCCTTGCCGCCAGATCACGAATAGCCTTCCGGTTCATGGTAAAATTGGCAGCCCGAGCTGAAGGCACAACCCCTATTCCCTGCTTCTCATACTCATAAAACCGCTCGGTACGGATAGCCTCGATTTCCGGCACAATCAGATCCGGCTTGTGACGCGCCACAATGGCATCAAGTGCATTGCCATCAAGCATATCAATCACCTCACGCTCATCGGCCACCTGCTGCGCCGGAGCATCATCGTAGCTGTCAACCGCTACCACATACTGCCCAAGACGCTTGACCGCAATAACAAACTCCCTCCCCAGCTCCCCGCTGCCCAGCAGCATTATTTTCAACGGCATGATTCTCTATAACTAAAGGGTTTCCCTGTAATCGCCCGCCGCCCGATTCATCGAGAAACTGGCGAAGAACTCCACGCAACGCTTACAACGTCTGCACAACAGAGCTCGGGGTTACGGCCATAACCGCACGTGCCCATGCGAATCTCCCCTTGATCGCCTCAAAATCAGGACCCGAGCTCTCTATGCACGCCCTGCCCTTAATAAGGAATCCCGTACCAGACCCCATATTTCCAGCCACCTCACGGCTTCCCAACGTAATCAGCACCTGATCGTTAACAGCAATATTCGCCTCCGTTTTATGCATGTAACCGACAGGAATCAAGAGCCGCTCAGCACCGGAAATTTGCAAATAGCTGTTCCAGGTATTGACCATATGCGGCCCATCCCCCCCCACCGTAGCAATTGCAACTACACCCTCGTGCTTTAAAACCTCCGTTAATTTTTCCGGAATCATCTCTATCCCCCTGTTGAAATTGAATCAAAGCACGCCACCCGACCGATTTAGCTCCATCGGCCATACGGTATTTACAAAAAATCCGGGAATGATGCTCATCAGGGGAGGGATCAACTCCTGAAAGTGAGGAACGGCTGAAACATCGAGGAGCCCACAATTTCCTGTGGCTATTACAGCTATTTAAACGCTTGCGCACCACCTCAAAACGCACGAAACAAGCGGAATCTTTCTGTCGAGGCGATTATTTTATCATAAAATCACTCACACCTTAAGAGCATCAGGAAGCACTCAGATATTCAAACCAATCAACAGATAACGATGCGGTACTCCTTGGGCCGCAATACCTATGCTGAAACGTGCGCTGCTCTCATTTGCGCATTGCTTGTGTTTATTCAGTGGGAAAAGCCCGCGTAAACAACTTTGAAGCATTGACCTCGTAGAAAACACCTTGGCCTCTCTCACTGAATCTGTTATTTCTGACAAGGGCCCACAGATAACAATGGAGAGCTTACGCCCATATGAAAGACATAGGGTCATCATAAGTTCATGTTTTCAGGAACGTCCCCGAAGTCACAACCAAGTGGTATAGCTTTTCGGGCTCACGTCCCCCCCTCTTAATCCTTTTGTGGCTTTACCCGCGGTTGTAGAGTTAGTCGAGAGCGTCCCGGAACCGCACGAAATCGATGCCAGCCATGAGCCGTTCTGTGGCTGTAAGTAGCAGGGAAGTATCACACAGGGCCAGCTTGGCGGATACCTGAAGCTGTAAAAAGTGCGAGAAATCGTGCTGGATGGGTTTGATGCGCTCAAGCCATGATTGATGTGCAGCGGTAAGGCTCTCGGTAATGCGGCTTGTCGCGGTGGCCTGCTTGATCACTTTCTGCCAGTGTTGATTTGCACTGGCGATCTCCTGTATCCGGGCTGCTGCTCCAGACATTTCGAGGGCGCGGCTGATTTCCATCTGCTGACGACGAATAGGTTCCATCGTACGTTCCATCTGCTCGAGTACGCTCAGATAGGACGGTTTGGCCAAACGGTTGATCGCTTCCATATCCTGGTGGATTTTAGCGAGAGCAGATTTTGCAGTTTTTAAATTGTCTGACATAAAACCTCGACTCGTTGATTGCGTTTCCCTCTACATGAGTTCATTCATTCGCTCCTGGAAATAGCTTGGGTATTTCTCCATCACCGCCTTGACTCCGTCCCGATCTTGTTTCAGCGCCTTCACAAGATCCTTCTTTTGAGTCGCTGCCAGGTTGAAGGATGCAGCGAGGTCCTGAGAGATGACACGGTCCGAAAAGCCAAGCTCAAAAAGAGCAATGGTGGTTTCCGTGGGCAGACCATATTTAAGGCGCTTTTGAAAAAGCTGCAGACGTTTGATCGGGTCGCTTATTCCTTCGCGGTCCAGCATTTCTACAAATTCACACAATGCACTCACAAGAAGAGCCCCATCATAGGCAAGCCCGCCCTCGCAGATATCAATGATATTTTCGATTTTGACTTTTCTAGGCATCTTTCCTTTACCGAGCTTGCATTTATTTTTGTCGGCAATTCGGAAAAGCTCATGAAATGGGGTCCCTGAAATCCACTTCTTTGTAATTTCTCTCAGGACGTCCTTTTTGTCGAACTTGTTGAAAGCTTTGTTGTGTACATGCCCGGTTATTAGCGGCCATGCAAGGTCAAGAATTTCGTCTCCATTTTGGGCGGCAATAAGTTCATCCGCGTTATCTTGTACCCACCCCTCAATCGCCTTGGCATCGTTGACACCATAGAGTGTCTTACCAAAAGCTTTCCTGCGGTTAATGTCGGTTATGCTTTCTGAAATATTTTTAGCCAGAAGCTTAAATAATTCTTGAATCTGTTCCCGTTTTTCGTCATCCGCCAAGAAATACGCCAAAGTCTGTTGCGCGAGATCAACAATGTCTGCCTCCGTCAGCCCATTATCAACAGCATCCCAGTTAGAGAGAAGAAAGCCCTCGATGGAGGAGAGTGTCACGCTGAAAAATTCGAATTGGGGTCTCACCGCATCGACCGTAAAGCCGTTTCCACCGTGTTGTATAGCAATCTTGCCAATAATCTCATTCAGGGAATCCCACCCGCTTATATGTGCTTTGGCAAAAGACAGGATATCCCACTTCAGCGTATGATTCTTTTTGTCTTTTGCCTTGGTTCGGTCATTCCGAATAACCAGAGGGATCAGTTGAGAGAGACTGCTTGCACATTCCTCTGACTTGGCTGGATCAAGCAGTTCCTTGACTATATCCCACCGCCATCCGTCATTTCGATTGCGTCGTTTGTCATAGACAATCGGGTCTGCAAACAGAATGCTGCCCTCGGTATGCATCCCGGCCCGACCTGCCCGGCCAATGAGGTTGTGGAAATCCCGAACCTTGATCCGCTCCATACCTTGGTAGACACTGGTCACAATGAGGTATCGGATTGGAAGATTTACGCCCTGCGCCAATGTGGAAGTGCAAACAACGAACCGTACGAGATTTTCACGCATGGCGTGTTCCACTGAAAGGCGGATGCCATGTGGTGTATTGCCATGATGAGAAAATATGCCATGCTCGGCACTCATGGAAGCCGATGCTTCAGCTCCAAGATTCTCAACATGGAGGTAATAGAGCCGTTCAACCTCCTTTCGGTCTGAAAATTCTTGTGGCAACCGAAGAGGAATGCCACGATCAATGAATTCCACGGCTTTTTCACAGATACTTGTCGCGGTTGATTTTTTACCACAGAAGATAGCGATGCTGCCATTAATGGATAATTTTATACCGAGATAAAGTGCAATGGCCTGACCATCGTCTCTCTCAGGAAAGTGGCGATCTTTCAGCTCTTTGCCTTTTCTCCCGAGATTGAATCTATCAATCACCCTCGGAACGAAAAACTCGTTTTGTTCGGCGTCACGGCTGTCGACGTACTCGATCCTTCCCAACTGATCGAGCCAGCTCGCGAATCCGACCGATCTGAAAGTTGGAATCAGGGATGTGCCTTTGACGACATTAGACTCGCCGTTCAGCCATTCTCCGACAGCCTCGGCGTTGCTGATGACCGCTGAGATAAGCACCTTCTGGGTCCCTTCGGGAATCATGGAGCGCAGCGATGTTAGGAGAAGCTCGTACGTGATACCTCGAGTGCCGCTATCGAACTGGTGGCCTTCATCAAAGACAAGCAGGCCAATGTGGGTAGCCAACTCCGGAGCATGCCGAAGGACGTAGAGCAGCTTCTCTGGGGTTACAACCAGGATCTGTTGGTGCCCCAGGAGTTCGGTAATCTCGAAGTCGGTCTGTAGGGCATCGGATAATTCATCCACCTTGGTGGGTTCGTTGTGGAATGCCTCGACAAGACTGTTCTTGATCTCATGGCATAGCGCCCTGAACGGGGCGATGATGATGGCCAGTGCTATGCGGTCAGCCAGAAACGCGCTTCGAAGCATCAGTTCCGCTGCCTTCGTTTTGCCAGCGCTGGTGGGCATTTGAACGATGGCAGACTCGCCTTTGAGAACATTAGCCTTGCCCAAGAGGTGTTGCGCAGGCCATAGCTCCTTGATGAAGGACTCCTTTTGCAGTGCATGGAGCCATTTGTCGCGGGATAGTCCTGAATATGACGGCAGAGCCTTCCACACGGAATTTTCGAGCTTTTTCCTCAGAACGGCCGCGATCACATCCCCAAACAGGAGCTGCCTAGGAGTGCCGAATTCATAGGCGGTTTCCCTCAATTTTGTGGCCAAATCGAGAAGATTTTCTTCGCCTGTCCCATTTTCGAAAAATTGGAGAATCCATTTTGAAATGCCGTCAATAAATCCGCCGAATAGTCCCTCAGCTCCATCAAAATAAGTTCCCAGATGGGCCTGTAACAACCAGAGCAACAGGTCTTCCAAACCATCACTATAAAGATCTGGGCAGTCGCCATCGATGCGTTTCGCCAATACCGACGCGCTCCCAGGCAGATCGCACAAGTAATAGGAGGCAGAGCCAAGAAGCACGAGGTATGGATCAAGTGTCTCGTTCAGCTTTGATTGGAGATAGGAATCGAAAAAATGGGCAGAGAAAAGCAGATTGCTTTTCAGCTCCGAGAGGGAACCGGGATCTGGCTCCTCCCGGTTGATAGCGGCGGCAAGGTCGCCCAGCAAGCCAATCGAGATGGTGAAGAGCTTGGCCGGATCTTGGGTAATTTTGATGTGATGCTCTTCCGGAATACCATATTCGAGCATCTTAGCCTTTGACCTGGTGACGCCAAGCAGAAGTTGGGATCTCTGTTCAGGCCTCATCCGCAGCCCTCCTGTAGAGCTCGTGGACGAGTGCCATCATCTGATCCCCTTTTATGACAACTAGTGCAAGATCACCTGAATGTGGATGAGAGGAGGCATCTGTCGAGGATGTCAAGCCGCTGTCAAAAAGCGGATTTTCAAAAAGCGCGACAGCGCCATAAACTTCCTTATATGGGTGATCAACTTCGTTCTGAAAGCGCTCGATTTTTTCGGCATCATCAAGCTCATTGCGGCCATGCAACCTTTGCTTGATGGCATTTAAAGACTCTGCCTTTCGGGCGATGTCTTTTGCCGAGCCATCTACCGCATCCTGAAGTCTCGCCTTGGCTTTCTTTCCTGAGAACTGCGCCTTCGCTTCAAAAATTGCCAGCCTATCCTTCGAAGAGGTCTTGCCATCCTTGACGATATGAAAACCGATTATGTCACTGCCTTTAGTAGACTCATTCCGAATGGTTTTGCCACCGTAGCGTGTGCGTGGAACCCAGTAACCAAGAAGGTATTCAAGAAAATCGGCAACCAGCACTTCTCCAAAATCCCCAGCGCGGATACTTGGTCCTGGTGCATCTTTTGGGTCAGGGAACTTTATGGTGCTGAGATATTCTGCGCGAGTACAATTGTACCCTCTACGCAAATAATCGATTTCGCTATCAAAGCAGTAATGATTGCGAAAATGCTTTGCCCAAGCGGAAAGCACGGCCCCGTCATTCTCATGACGAAACTCCCAGATTTCGACATCCTTGCCGTCGGCGGTCTTAAGTCGTTCGCCGGAGTTGACAAGCCATTTAATGTGTTCCGAAGTCAAAGACATCTACGGACCATTGTCTTGATTAAATATCTTTCTACTCTTCATCAGGCTGCGCTGAAATTCATAGAAAGCCTGACGTAATAATACGATTATCAGTTCACCATCAGCAACAGCTGCGTTCGAATTTCTTTTGCCGTCGCCCCAAGATCAACGGTGGCAAATCGAATTTCATGGTTCTGAATCACTACCGACTCGTTTACCATGTCACCCAGCGAGGGATGAAGAAGCAGCCCCGTAGCATTATCCGCAAGAGGATCGCCATTACCTTCCTGGGATCTCAAATAAGCATAGATTTGATAGATATACCCACTTCGAACGGTTTCTTCCCGATACCAGCCCTTTGTCACGACGGAGTTAAACTTGGTATCGATGACAATTCGACGTCCATCTCCAAGGTGGTCCAACATGATGTCGGTTCGCATAGCGGGAAAGATTTTATCAATTCCAGGACTCTTGCTTTCGACGAGCCAGCCTATCGTTTTACCAGCTTCAACACGCCATCCTTGCCCTGAAAGCACGACATCGTAAAATCCAGCAATACCTTTCTCGTAAAGCTTCCTAATCCAGGTAATTTCTCTATCCGGTAACGATAGATGTTCCGCTCCTGCTGCTTCAGTAGGCAAAGCCAGGTTAAAGGCTAGATATGCCGCAGAAACCATTGATTGGTCATCAGCATCGTGCCTACCAAAGCGATCAATAGACACCTCGCCATGACTTGGACGCTCACCAGTTACACCCATGCGTCTCAAGCGTGCCACCAATAACCTGCATCGATGAGCCAAGGAACCACGGCGAACTATTTTAGAAAGTTCCTCCAATGCTGCTCGAACAAAACGGTTGCGAGCAGTATCGACGGTCAATTCATCAAAACAGCACGCAACTTTGCCTCGCTCAAGCAATCTGTGCCTTTCGGTGTTAAGCAGATCAATACGCCCTCGCACACGACCAAGCACGGCCACCCGGGATTGGTACCCATAACTTAAATTGCGTTGAATACGACGCTCGACCTGCCGACAGAGTATTTCTGCTACCAGATCTGGAATATCATCAGGGTTATCCTCAACGGCTACATTTGCTTTTTCGATATCCCGGAATAGATCCGACGCATAAAGCATAAGTAACCAAAGATTGCGCACCGGGATTCGCCCGATCCGACCAATCCCCTCATAAGCATCAGTTTTCAAGTTGGTTGCAAAAAACGTCACCATCAGAATCCTTCAAGCAGGCGTTCTCGGGCTTTCTTCGACTTTTCAAGTGCATCAAACCAATATTCATCAAGAAGCGGCCCAATCTCGGTATGAACGACTTGGCGAAACCATTCTCGGGCATCAATAATCGGAACACCGAATGGGGGAGTAACATAACTGTGTCCAACTCGAAACTGCGGTCCGAGACCGGTGTCAGCTGAGATTTCGTTGTTCAGCGCATTGAGGCGTTTCTCGACCTCATCAAGAATTACTGAGTCAATACCACACTGAGATTGAACCCAGTCATGCCAGGGCTTTCCAAGAGTAGGCTGAAGATCGATGAAGGCAAAACGGCGACGCAACGCCAAATCGACTAGCGCGAGAGAGCGGTCAGCAATATTCATTGTCCCGATGACATAAAGATTATCAGGGATAAAAACACGCTCCCCATCCGACCGTTTGTAGGAAAGTTCCAAGGCTTCATTTGGCGTTCTCTTGTCTACCTCAAGCAGTGTTAGCATCTCGCCGAAAATCTGTGCGGGGTTTCCGCGATTGATCTCTTCGATGACAACAACGTATCTTGATGTAGGATCTTTAGCTGCTGCCTTTATCATCTCCATAAAAGGTCCATCTACCAGTGTAAGCTTGCCATCCCCTACCGGTCGCCAACCACGAATAAAATCCTCGTAAGAAAGGTTCGGATGAAACTGTACCGCTCTGACTTTGCTGTCATCGCGTTGCCCCATCAAGGCAAACGCTAATCTTTTTGCCAGCCAGGTCTTTCCTGTTCCTGGCGGACCATGGAGAATCAGATTCTTCTTAGTCCGAAGTCGTTCGAGTATCTTTTCGAGTTTTTCACGGGCAATGAAACATCCATTTGTAAGGATATCGTCTATTGAATACGGAACAATAGGTCGAGACTCCTCCAAAATTGAAACAGAATTAGAAAAGAAATCAGTAAACCGCTTGTATTTGTCTAACTCTGCTTGTGGTTGACTTATCAACTCCAAACCTTTTTCTGTAATTTTAACGTAACCTCTCATAGGAAAATCAACTAACCCAGCCTTTTTAAGATAGGACTTAGCCCAGGCTGCGCGATTATTGAATAAAGGCTGACCTGTAGATTTGAGAGTAATGACATCATATTTTTCCAGCCCCATTTCAAACTTAAGCTTGTTGTAAACATTACTAGCGAGGTGCTGTTTTGCCTCAGATGGAAATGGAGAAATTGCCCTGTTGAGTTAGCGAGTTAATGTTACCTGTAGTTGTCGAAATCTGGTGGCAATCGAGACTCTGTCTCATTTCCAGTCTTTTTTGTTTACGTGCCGCTCTGGCGGCCT